>CABYVD010000001.1:0-122634 GCA_902522335.1 Halieaceae bacterium
AGCTAAGGCTGGGTCTAGATCCTGCCCCTCGACCATGGGCACATCCTGTGGCAAGCGAGCCAATTCTCCACGCATCACTAATTGATCATGAAAGGGGGTGCCAATCTCATTGACACTCAGGCCGCACTCCTCTGATAGGAAACGGGCCATGGGAATTTCAAGTTGCGAATCAGGCAGGAAGTGAATCCGTTTTCCCTCGAGCTTTGAGCGATGCACCGACACTGCACGTTTTGCGCGCTGATACGGCATTTCAAGCACTTGCTGTGTCCGCTCCGAATCGACACCGTATGCCTCGGAAGCTGCCTCAAACCACGCCTTACTCCCTTCGGCACCCAACGGGAAGGGTGCGCTAATTAACTCAGCACCACGCTCTATCAATGCGCGTGCCGTTTCACCAACAAACGGTTGCGCCGCGATAACCCGCGTGCCTTTGCCCACGGCAGGTAAATCACCTGCCTTTCGCCCCGGATAAAAGTGGACATTTTTGATATCTAGGTCATCGAATAACCGCCGGAACTGATCCTCCACGATGTCCGAAACCGTGCCCAATACAATGAGGTTGTCCTCGGAGGCTCCCAGTGTCGGCAACTCGGCAACCGTGCTCTTCAGGCACTGGTCTTCACCTTGGGTGAAGGTTGTTTCAATGCCGCTTCCGCTAAACGCGGAAATACGCACACGATTCTCATGTTTGGCTTGTAACTTGGCCGCAGCCGTCTCTAGATCAAGCTTGATCACCTCGGACGGACAGGAGCCGACAAGGAATAGGCGATTAATACCCGAGCGACGTGCAATCAATTCGCTCACAACGCGATCAAGCTCTTCATGGCAATCCGCCATGCCAGCGAGGTCTCGCTCTCCCAAGATGGCGGTCGCAAAACGTGGCTCCGCAAAGATCATCACGCCCGCAGCCGATTGAATGAGGTGCGCACAAGTACGCGAGCCCACAACAAGGAAGAAGGCATCCTGAATACGGCGATGTAACCAAATAATGGATGTGAGACCGCAGAAGACGGCTCTTTGACCCCGCTCTTGTGTCTGTGGACCCGGGTGATGCTCGCCCACGCTACTTGCGATTACAGAAGTCATGAGCCTACACCTGCGGGCATCTCATCGGTTGCGTATGACGTTGTCGTCTCTACCGACGTCGCTCTTGCTAGTTGGAATTTCTTGAGAAACTGCACGGCGTTGACGACGTAAGCCGCATAAGCTGCAAGGGCGATCCACATTTGCTCCTGAGGGGAACCCCAGCCTGCCAACAGCAAGACCAGATAAAGCGTATGGAGCGCAATAACACCCATACTCACCACGTCTTCCCAGAAGAACGCCGGTGCAAATAGATAACGACCAAAGACGACCTTTTCCCAGATCGCGCCGGTAACCATGATGGTGTAGAGAATGCCGGTCTTAATGACGACCGAGACGGTGGCAGCAAACAGCCCTGTCCCATTCAACAAAAAATTAACAACGAAGACCGCACTGATCGCAAAGACCAAAAACTGGAGCGGTGCTAGCACACCCTGCACCAGCGTCCACATCGTCTGGTCTCGGCGTAGCTTTTGTTCCGGCGTGTACAAACCAACGCCGGTTATTTGATTTTTTTTATCACTCACGCCACTTTCCCCGCTCTGTACGCAACACGCACATTTAGCGTCATCTTATTAATTTGCAGGGTAGTGTTCGGCTATATAGGTGTCAACTAAATATTACAGTGATCTTGAACTAAAAAATTGACGTATCAAAGATATTGCCATTGAAGTGTAAACATAGTGATGACGACCCTTTCCGTGCTGTGTAACATTCGAGTTTCTAAGAAAATAATGACGCCAGAGCCGCGTTTTGTAGTATCGGAGTAGTACTCGCAGTGAATACCGTATCAGCGCCCTCTTCCGACCTCTTACTTCAGCACCTCGCAAGTCTTCAATTCCTCGTCAATGAAAACGGCATTATTCTCGACGCCAGCGTCAACGGCCCCTCAAGCAGCCTGCAACCGGAAGAGCTGATTGGCCGTCCGCTGAGCGAACTTGTGAGCGACGATTCGCGGGCTCAGTTGGAGTCGCGATTAGACGAGGCAAGACGCAATAAAGGCGCAGCGATCCGGTGCGATACGTCGATCGAACCGCGCAGTGGCAACAGCGTCCCCCTGCTTTGCTGGCTCTGCGCAGAGGCTGATTCTAGCGATGTCAAAGTAGCGGCCATTGATTTACTACCGGAGGCGAGTCTGAGACACCAGCTGCTGAACGCTCAACACGCCATGGAACGCGATTACTGGTCTAAACGACGACTTGAAGCACGCTACCGCCGAATACTAGACATGGTTTCTGAAGGATTTATTGTGGTTGACGATTCCAGTGGCCGCATACTCGAAGCAAATCCGGTAGCAGCCACATTACTGGCTGGCGCTGGCTCCACTCTAGTGGGCAAGCCTTTTCCTCTAGGACTCGGTGATGACGCGAGAAACACCCTTGATAAACTGACTCGGGAAGCGCGATCAGTTACTACCACCGTAGACGGAATGATAAATACTGACGCGGGTTTAGAGCTAAACATTGCCATTACGTATCTTCGTCAGTCGGGCGAGGGACGCCTCTTGATTCGGCTGAGGGATGACAGCAAACGCGACCTTACAGGTGCAGAGTTTCAGTCTTTTTTCAGCGACGCACCAGATGGCATTTTGGAGCTGGATGAGCAAGGCATAGTCTTAACCGCCAATAACGCGTTCTTGGAAATGGCCGGCATAGTATCGCCAGAACTCGTTGAGGGCCGCAGGGCCGATCGCTGGATCGGAAGGTCAGCCGTCGATCTCAATATTGTGCTGGATCACTCCAAACAAGAAGGATCAGTACGCTTGTATTCGACCACTCTAAGGACCGAAACCGAATCCTCCGTGGATATCGAATTGTCGGTGGCCAGGGTCGGTAAAAATGGCTCTACCCGTGTCATGCTCTTTGTAAGAGACATTGGCAGGCGGATTACGCCAGATCAATCGGTCGACGATCATTTGCCCCGCTCTATCGAGCAGATTACAGGCCGCGTAGGTCGTGTACCTTTAAAAGAACTAGTCCGTGAGTCGACCGATGTCATAGAAGCGCTCTGTATAGAGGCCGCGCTTAAATTGACCAGTGGAAATCGCGCTTCAGCAGCCGAACTACTAGGTCTTAGCCGTCAAAGTTTGTATACAAAGTTGCGTCGCTTTGATCTTGGCGATGCCGAAGTCGATGGCGATCGAGACGCACTGTAAATATTTAATTACCATTAAATTGTCATGAATGATTGACTGTTTGTCCCAGCATGTACACCATGTTGGCATGAGCAATTCTACGGCTGTAAACCCGGGAGCAACATCGGGCGCGTCCATCGCCGATTTCATTCAGCTCCTTAAACCGATTACGTGGTTTCCACCCATGTGGGCACTCATGTGTGGTCTTGTATCGGGTGGCATGACCCCTTTCCAGGCGCCCTGGCTTTTCCTTGCCGGAATATTACTGACCGGCCCATTGGTCTGCGGAGCGAGCCAAATCATCAACGATTGGCACGATCGAGAGGTTGATGCCCTGAACGAACCGGACAGACCGATTCCTTCTGGTCGTGTCTCAGAGGCGGCCGCGCTTCGATTTGCTTTCGTGTGGTGCGTCATTGCGCAGGCCTGGAGTTTCATGCTCGGCCCTTGGGTTGCAGGCGCAACTGCGGTTGGACTGCTACTAGCTTGGGCCTACAGCGCGCCCCCGCTTCGCTTAAAACAAAACGGGTGGTGGGGAAACCTCTCCGTTGCTGTGAGCTACGAGGGATTAGCCTGGATTACGGGCGCCGCAATTGTGATTGGCGGTCAGCTCCCCAGCACTTCTATTTTAGTCGTTGCGGCGCTTTATAGTCTGGGAGCGCATGGCATCATGACCTTGAATGACTTTAAAGCCATCGACGGTGATATCGCGGTGGGCATTAGAACGCTGCCGGTCCAAATGGGACCCGAACGCGCCGCCAAATTCGCATGTCTTGTCATGATCACTCCCCAGCTAGGCGTCCTCTGGTTACTGGCAACCTGGGGACATATTGTCGCCGCTGGCCTCGTTGCTGTTTTGATTGGCGGCCAGCTGTTAGCGATGCTTCGATTCCTGACAAATGCGCGTCAACTTGCTCCGTGGTACAACGGTGTGGGCGTCACTCAATACGTCGCGGGCATGATGGTCTCTGCACTCGCAATGGGAGGTCATTTTGGCTGAGCTAAAAACTCTCTCATGGCTTGCCATTGTTCGATTGGGGCTAATTCAAACTTGTCTCGGCGCCCTCATCTTCTTACCGACCAACACCCTTAATCGAATTATGGTCGTGGAGTACGCACTGGCGGCATCCGTCCCAGGCTTCCTGATAACATTGCACCACGTAGTACAACTGGCACGGCCCTATATTGGCTATGGGAGTGACGCGGGCGGTCGACGCACCCCATGGATCGTTGGCGGTATGATCATCCTGGCTATCGGAAGCATGACCGCAGCTTATGGCGCCACCTTGGCCAATCAGCTTGGTTGGATTGGACACGTCGTTGCCGCCTTGGGTTATCTTCTTATCGGAGTGGGATCAGGAGCCGCAGGCACTTCTCTGCTGGTTCTGCTGTCAAAGCAGGTGAGCGATCAACGAAAGCCTGCCGCCGCCTCTTTGGTGTGGTTCATGATGATCATGGGCTTCGCAGTCACTGGTGGTATTACAGGCCAACTGTTAGATCCATTCTCGGAAGCAAGGCTCCTGACTGTGGTCTGTGGCACAGCGGCAATAGCCCTCGTAATCACCTTCACTGCTATCATTGGGATTGAAAAACCAACTGAGCCCGCATTGATCAGCGGTATTGAGCCAGAGAAGAAACCCCCATTTACGGAAGCTATCAAGGAAGTGTGGGGCGAGGATCATGCCCGCCGATTCACCATTTTTGTCTTCGCATCGATGCTGGCGTACAGCGCGCAGGATCTTATTCTCGAGCCATTTGTCGGACTCACCTTCGGATGGACTGTTGGTGAGACAACGGCGCTGGCAGGCATTCAACACGCCGGCATGTTGCTGGGAATGTTCGCAATGGCGGTTTCCACCTATGCCTTTAAATCCCGGACCCGCCATGTCCTGCACCTCTGGATACGTGGTGGATGTCTTGTCTCCGCCATCTCCCTGACTTTGCTGGCGTTTGGCGGAATGACAAGTACGAACTGGCCAATCAACCTCAATGTCTTTGTTTTAGGCGTTGCTAACGGCAGTTTTGCTGTCGCAGCCATCGGCGGAATGATGATGCTGGCAGGTCAAGGGCGTAAGCAACGCGACGGACTTCGAATGGGCTTGTGGGGCGCAGCTCAGGCGATCTCATTCGCAATGGGGGGATTCCTCGGTACGGTAGCGGTCGATATTACTGGGCTCTGGTTGAGCAATCCAGCGGCGTCCTATGGCCTCGTCTTCCTCGCAGAAGCAGTCTTATTTGTATGGGCAGCCAGCCTCATATTTAACATTGATCAACAAGTGAACGCGGGAGCGAAAGACGCGGACGTTGACAATACCTTTGCACTCAAAAATCAACTCGGGGGAGTCAACCCATGAGCGATACAGAAACAGACTACGATGTGATCGTCGTGGGTGGCGGCCCGTCGGGCGCGACCGCAGCGCACGAAATTGCGCTCGCTGGCCACAAAGTTCTACTGTTAGAACGGGCTTTTAGAATTAAGCCCTGTGGTGGCGCGATTCCTCCCTGTATTTTGGGTGAGTTCGACATCCCTCGATCGCTCTTAAAAGCAGAAATCCAGTCAGCGCGAATGATTTCACCCAAGGTTCAGAAAGTTGACATGCCCATCGAGGGAACCTTTGTAGGCATGGTGGACAGAGACGAGTTTGACCCTTGGCTGCGACTGAGAGCTCAGCGTGCTGGTGCTGAACTAGAGCTCGCCGCGTTCAAGAAGGTCGAGTACATCGATAAAACCACGCTTCGAGTGACCTACGTCTCCAAAGACCACGAAACCGAGAGGAGAACCGCCACTGCGCGCTGTGTACTGGGCGCTGACGGTGCTCGCTCACAAGTTGCAAGGCAAGGCATTCCAAAACATGCTGACGTTCCGTGGGTACTGGCCTACCACGAAATTGTCGAAGCACCCGAAGCGGCAACCGCGGACTACAACCCCGAGCGCTGTGAAGTTTGGTACCAGGGAGGCTTATCACCCGATTTCTACGCTTGGGTTTTCCCACATGGAAAATCGGCCAGTATTGGTGTGGGTAGCGCGCATAAAAACTTCTCTGCAAAAAAGTCTGTCAACGAACTGCGAGCCATCTCGGGCCTCGATACGGCAGAAACCATTCGGAAAGAAGGTGCCCCGATCCCCATGAAACCCATGAAGCGATGGGATGACGGCAAAGCATTGTTGGTTTCCGGTGATGCCGCCGGTGTCGTGGCTCCTGCATCAGGTGAAGGCATTTACTACGCCATGCTGTGTGGACGCCTCAGTGCTGACGCCATCAAGGAGTTCCTGGTGACCGGAAAAGCCTCTGCTTTAAGAGCACCGCGAAAACGCTTTATGAAGCTGCATGGCCGTACCTTCTTCGCCTTGGGTCTACTGCAATATTTTTGGTATCACAGCGACAAGCGACGCGAGCAGTTCGTTGAGATGTGTAAAGACGAGGACGTCCAAACACTTACGTGGCAGGCCTACACACAGAAAAAGCTGGTCAAGAAGAAGAAAAAAGAGCACCTGCGCGTATTCATCAAAGACGTGGCGCAACTCTTGGGTCTGTCGAAAACAGCCGCCCGATCGTTACCATGACAGCTCTTCTTCAATCAGGCGCCCTGATTGCGGTCATAGTCTTATTAATCGCCATTGAAATAGTGGCGCTTTATCGCCGGCATCACACCACGGCGACCAGCGCGTCAATCAGTGCTTTTCTACCGAACCTGTTGGCCGGCTTATTCCTCATGTGCGGTATTCAGCTAGCTATCTGGGACGCACCGTCAGCAGCCCTGCTAAGCTGCCTTACAACAGCGGGGCTCTGTCACCTCTTTGAATTCAGACGGTATTGGCGCGGGCACTAAAGCACCCGCACGCAAATTAGACCTACCAAGCTGGTTGCATCGCCACCTGCTTTGGCATTTGGTTCGGGATTGTTGGAAGCAGGAATAAACGCAGAATAGTCGTACCAATGCCCACCTGCAATGTCAGACGCTTAAGCATAGCCCCAACACCTCTGGCGCCTTCAAGTCCATCTAGGCGAATATTCAAATCCAACAAACGCTCGAGACCACGCTGAAATTTAGGGTCCCGCGTGTTCAGTGTCATCGGAAACACCTGCTTTGAAATCTCTGTTGTGATGTCAAAAACGGTGTGATCGAACTCGGTTACATCCATACCAAATGCCTCGTACAACTTTGGACGTGAATGGTCACGCACGTACATGGTCGTATAGACCAATACGAGGAACATCCGAATGAACAACTTGTTGTATCCAGTGAGCAACTTCGGGTTGGCGCGCATCAGCAGGGCAAAAGCCTCACCATGCGCAAACTCGTCGTTACACCACTCTAGGAACCACTTAAAGATGGGATGAAAACGGCGCTCTGGGTGACGCTCAAGATGGCGGTAAATGGTGATGTAGCGCGCATACCCAATCTTTTCAGACAGGTAGGTCGCATAAAAAATGAACTTCGGCCGAAAGTACGTGTATTCCTTATCGCGCTTAAGAACACTCAGGTCGACGGCCACGCCCAATTTATTCAGTGCACGATTTATGAAGCCCGCATGCCGCGACTCGTCACGAGCCATATAGCGGAAGAGTTTTGCAATCTCAGGATCCCCTACTTTACTCTCGATTTCCTGATATAAGACACAACCCGAGTACTCGGCCGTAATTGAGCTGACCAGCAGATCGAGAAACTCAGCTTTTAATTCAGGATCTGCCTCCAGTGTCTCAGGATCAAATTCATAATTCTGCTTGAAATGCTCCCGATTAGTATCCAACTCAAAAGCCGCCATCATGACGTCCCATTCCTCGCGAACCGGATCAATGTCGTAGCGTCCAATCTCTTCGCAATCGGTCGTGTAGAACCGCGGTGCTAAGGCGCGGCTTTCTAGCGCTTGTTTAGTGCTGTTATTCATACCAACTGCAGTTGAATCTTCTGCCATATTTCCCCCGTATAGACTTTGAATAGTAAAAAAAAGAGCCAAAGTCCAACTATTTGGATATTTCAGCTGTCAACTTTATTTTACCTTGGCAGTTCAATCAAGTTGGGGGACCATAGGCGCAGTAAAGAGATCCATACGCATGTCTAAAACCAACAGTGACCACCTCTTTCATCTGGGTTATGTCAGCACCGAGACCGGAGATTTGGGCTCAGCTGGTATGGTGAAGCTCCTCACCGAAGCTCGTCGGATCAATACATCTCGCGACATTACCGGGCTTTTACTCCACCGGGATCGATCGTTTTACCAAGTACTTGAGGGCGCAGAGGATGTTGTCCGACAGACCTTCGACAGCATCGAAAAAGATAAGCGACACACGGCTATCGACGTCTTATTTGAAGGTGAAGTTGATGAGCGTGAGTTTCCTGACTGGCAGATGGGCTTTCTTAACCTCGACGGCGTCGACATTGAGGCTTTGCAGGGTTACTCGGACTTCTTATCGCGCGAAGACAACGCTAAAGACTTTCTCGAAAATCTGAGTCGCGGGAAACGTCTCGCACTCATGTTCCGATCGATGGAATAGCCCTAAGAAAAAACCTTTGCCTCCCTGAAATCAGCTCCTACACTTGAATATGGGGGCAGTGACCCCAGTTTATTTAGGAGACACTAAATTAAGAGGGGGTAAGCATGCAGTTTCTATCTTTCGGTTTGGTAAGTTCTGTCGCGATTGCGATCTTGCTGATTGTCGTTCTAACCAAGGCAGTCAAGTTTGTTCCGCAAAACCGCGCCTTTGTCGTTGAACGTTTTGGTAAGTACACCCGCACTCTGGAAGCCGGACTTAATTTCCTTAATCCATTCTTTGATCGGGTCGCTTACAACAGAACCCTGAAAGAACAGGCGGTTGACGTCCCATCTCAGGCTGCGATTACGCGAGACAACATCTCATTGATTGTCGATGGCGTTCTGTATTTGAAGGTACTCGATCCCTACAAAGCGTCTTATGGTGTTGACGACTACGTTTACGCCGTTACTCAGCTCGCGCAGACCACCATGCGAAGTGAGATCGGTAAAATCGAGCTCGATAAAACCTTCGAAGAGCGTGAGGCGCTGAACAACAACATCGTCTCACAAATTAACGAGGCAGCAGGCCCCTGGGGTGTCATGGTCCTCCGTTACGAAATTAAAGATATTGAACCACCACGCACTGTACTCGATGCCATGGAACGGCAAATGAAGGCTGAGCGAGAAAAACGCGCGGCCATCCTCGAGTCGGAAGGTGAACGCCAATCATCAATCAACGTAGCCGAAGGTGAAAAGCAGGCCCGAGTACTCGCAGCTGAGGCTGAAAAAGCGGAGCAGATTTTGAAGGCTGAGGGCGAAGCGAACGCGATCATTGCGGTCGCAGAAGCGAAAGCTGAGGCCCTCAACAAAGTCGGTGCGGCCGCGAACACAGAAGACGGTCAAAAGGCCGTGCAACTGGACTTGGCAGAGCAGGCAATCACAGCCAAGCAGGCCATCGCACGTGACTCCTCTGTCGTACTGCTAAGCGATACGCAGACAAATGCATCCAATATGGTGGCTGAAGCGATGACCATCGTCAATCGACTAAACGAGGTGCAAGGAAAGACCAATGACACTGCTTGAATACTTCGGCGAAAACCCGGCGAGCTTCTGGTTTGCGATAGGCGCGCTTGCGCTCGTTATAGAGCTGGTCGTACTGGGCATGAGTACTATCGTGCTCTTCCTCGCCGGGCTCGGATCGCTCATCACCGCCCTACTCATTTACCTTGGGGTGGTGCCGAGCGATTGGTTAACTGGGTTCGCCGTGATGGGTGTGCTGTCATTTATCTTGGGCGTATTGCTTTGGAAACCGCTCAAGCAATATCAGGCGGCTGAACCTCCTCGCTCTGGTCATAGTTCGGACTTTGTCGGTTATGAGTTTGCGCTATCGAGCCTCTTAGATCGCGAGATCCACTCCACTCATCAATTTTCGGGCGTCTCGTGGCGCGTGGAGCTAGCGCGTGAGGAAGGCGACAAATCACTCGACAGTGGCGACCGCGTTCGCGTTGTCGCGCTCCATCCCGGAATTCTGGTAGTAGCGCAGGCGTGATTACGCGACGGCTATTGCGTAAATGAGTTAGGGGGCTTGCATGATGGCAAAGTTGCCATCGGCAGTCCCCACAAGCTTCTCCTCGACATAGAGCTCCCCGCGAACATTAGCGAAGCGCCTACCTTTGTTCACCACTCGGGCTTCGCATTCGACCACGCCACCGACAACAGGCCTCAGAAAATTCATCGATATCTGAAGTGTGGCGCAAATCGCACCTTCACTTAAACAGTGAGTCAATGTCGCAGCCATGACCGTGTCTACCAATGTAAACAAAGCTCCGCCGTGAACCACGCCGTTGGGATTCTTATGAGGTTCAGAAATCGTTAACTGTCCTTTTCCAGTGCCATCGCTCTCTGGAAATACCTCGAAGCCGACTAGTTGGGCAAAACCGGGATGTTGCATAACGTTTTAAACCACTTTATCTACACATCGCGGCGCACTGTATCAGCTTCTCATCGTCCTATCAGCGGGAGTGCCGCTATTCTTGGGCTTAGATGACCGGTCAGCTTCCAAGCTTACGGGCACCGAGATCGATAGACTCCGCAAAGGCTTGCGGCAAGGGCTCTAGCTCTGAGCCCATCGTGTCACTCCATCGGTTAAGAAATCCAAACAGCGCAATGACGCTGACTATTTCCACAATATCGCGATCAGAATAATGCGCCTTCAATGCAGCAAAATCGCTATCACTCGACGCATTGGGTTGAAGCGCAGCGTGCCATGCTAGTCGGAGGGCGGCGCGCTCTGCGTCGCTAAAAAGCGATGACGATTCAAACTCGAAAACAGCCTCGACTTTTTCCTGAGGCACCCCCAAGTTATGTGCAGAGTGTGAAGTGTGTGCCTGGCAATAATGACAACCATTCGCCGCACTCGCGACCATAGCCACTAGTTGCTTCAACCCCCGGTCAACATCTCCGGTTTGCAGTATGGTCGCACCGATGCCGCCAAAAGCCGTCAGTAACTCAGGCCAATGAGCCATCGAAAGGAAATTATTGGGAACATAACCCATGCTCCCCTCGAGCAGCTGAAACATGGGTTCGAAGTTGGGTAGCTGGTCTCGCGGTACGGTGGGAATTCTGGGCTTTGTCATCTCGTTAAGATCTCCTTTCATACTCCCCTCCTAAGGCTACTTGAGGTTATTACGGCATCCCGAAAGCGCCGCCCGAAAAATCATTATCGAACCGCCGGCTCCTGGAGTCTCAGTACACCCGCACCGGCATCCATCTCAGCAACTGCGCCGACAGGCACCGTGCTCTGCTGCTCTACGTGCCCAATCATGGCGCCAAAATAGCAAGGCACGCCGAGGGGTTCACAGTGCTGGTTGAGAATGTCCATTAAGGCGAAATTACCAAGGCCAGGATTGGGTGTTACGTCTGTAAAGTGCCCAAACACAATGCCGGAAACTTGACCTAGCACACCGCTTAGTTTGAGCTGGGTCATCATGCGATCGACACGGTAAATCGCCTCTCCAACGTCCTCGAGAAACAGTATGGCACCGCTGGCATTCGGGAAATACGGCGTTCCAACCAGGGCACTCATCAAAGTGAGATTGCCGCCAATCAGGTGCCCTGTAGCCTGCCCCCCGTTGATGGTCTGAGTGCGGTGTTTTCGGGCCACAAGGTCATTTTCAATGACTTCAGGATTACTGTAGGTCGATGCCCTCGCATCAAACAGCACCTCACGCATTCCCTGATAGGTGAACTCATTCCAGCGCGACATGACATTTGGACCGTGAAACGTAACGACACCCGCTTTAGCGTAGATGGCGTTGAGTAAACTGGTGATATCGCTGTATCCCAGGAAGATCTTCGGATTCTTCGCTATGAGGTCAAAGTCCAAAAACGGCAGTAGCCGGCTCGCTCCCCAACCACCACGTAAGGCGAATACGGCATCGATCTCAGGATCTGCGAACGCCGCATTGATATCCAAAGCACGATCTTCGTCCTTACCGGCGAGATAGCCATACCGGTCCATAACATGCGGACCGACTTTCGCCTTCAGACCCATTGCCTCCAGGGCCTCTAGCGCTATCTGAAGCTGTAAGGACTCGTAGGTGACAGACGCTGGCGCAACGAGCCCAATGGTATCGCCAGGATGCAGACGCGTCGGTCGTGTCACCGCGTCTGCGAACGCAAAGCTGGGCGCGATCCCTATCAGGGTGCTCGCTAGACTCAATTGAAGGAGTGATCGTCGATCCATGGCGTGCATTTCCCAATAACCGTCATTGAGCTTGGCAGAGCTACTCTCTCGCGGCAAGCTAGACGGACCAATCAACGAACAAGTCAGATTCATCGTGCGCCAGTTACTCATAGCATTACTCCTCACCTTCACGCCCATCATCGCGCACGGTAACCCGAGCCTTCTTGTAAACGCACAGGTGAGGACGCCGAGCTTACTGACGGACATCCGATATGCAGGTAGCAACAACTTTGTTGGTCGACCGGTTGCAGGTTACGAGGCCCCTCTCTGTCTATTGAGCGAGGCAGCCTCAGTGGCACTTAGTCGCGCTCAAGAGCGAGCCCAGAGCCGCGGTCTGAGCCTGTTAATGTATGACTGCTATCGACCCCAGCGCGCCGTGGACGATTTCGTCGATTGGGTCTCTGATACTGCTCCCGAACCAACGAAAATCGCTTATTACCCCAGCCTAGAGCGTTCCTCGCTGATAAAGCTGGGATACATTGCCAGTAAATCGGGGCATTCGCGTGCGAGCACGGTTGATTTAACACTGGTGGATAGTGCGACGGGACAACCCCTTGATATGGGCACGCCGTGGGACTTTTTTGATCCGATGTCTCACACGGAGAGTGATGAGATCGATCCGAGAGCCCGCCATAACCGGTTCCTACTCCGCGAGATAATGACCGCCTCTAGGTTTAGACCTTACTACGCGGAGTGGTGGCACTTTACGCTGGTTGATGAGCCCTACCCTGAGACATATTTCGACATCGTTATCGATAAGTAACGAGTCACCATAGTGGTCATCCTGCACCGAATAATTGAGGTACCATCGAGAAAGTAAAATTGCTGGCCTACACCGACTGGGCCTAATGACAAGAAATAACTCAATAAGAAGAGCTAAAAGGAAACGATGACTATGCGCATCATGCTCGTTACTTTGACCCTTATCGCTACAACCATCCTAGGGGGCTGTAGCAGCGAGCCCTCAGTCGAGGCAGCCGATCTTATCTTTGCAGGTGGTACCGTATTTACATCGGACCCAGAACAACCTAATGCCTCGGCCGTTGCAGTGCGCGGGGAACGTATCGTTTATGTCGGAGACGAAGTCGGCATTGAGTCATTCATCGGCCCCAATACCCGAAAAATCGATATTGGCGATGGACTCCTCATATCGGGACTTATGGATTCACACACCCACGTCTTTATGGGATCCTTCTCTGATGTTGGGGTCAATCTTAGTCTCGCCGACACTCGTGAGAAATTACAGGTAGCACTGGAAGCAATTCGAGACTCCAATCCTGGCACGGGCCCCGTCTATGCCCGGGGCTGGCAGAACCACCTTTTCCCCAAGACAGGCCCTACGGCACGACAGCTGGACGAGATTTTCGGTGATCGCATTGTGATACTTGGCTCAGTTGATGGCCATTCTCGGTGGTTTTCATCACGTGCATTGCGCGAGGGCGGTGTCGACGCTAGCTACCCCGATCCGCATCCGGGCGTGAGCTTTTTTGAGCGCGACCCGCTGACCAATGAACCGCTCGGTACAGGCCGAGAAAAGGCTGGAGCACACATTACAGCGACCTTTATTCCGGGCGACAAGTCAGCCTATCAGGAGCGATTCGTAAGATGGTTACCACGCGCTGCCGCGGCGGGCCTTACTGGCGTTTATGATGCGTGGGCCGCAGCACCGAGCGAGCAAGAGGCGTATGAGATTTGGCATTCAATCAGCGAATCGGGAGAACTTAGCCTCAGGATATTTGGTTCTGTTCGCGAAACTGACTCAGCCGATCTAATTGCAAATCGGTTCAAAAAATTCGAGCAAAACTTCAGTAGTGAAATGGTTCGACCCGAGGCTATTAAACTTGCCGCGGACGGTGTTCCAGAGGGTCACACAGCCTTTTTACTGACACCCTATGTTGACTCCACGAATGAGGATTTTGGGCAACCGATGATTTCGAAGGCGAATCTCACAGCAAACGTGACCACCTACTTCAGTCGGGACATACCCATTCACATTCACGCCATCGGCGGTGCTGCAGTGCGCATGTCCCTCGATGCTATTGAGAGCGCCAGAACTACAACGGGTAATGAATCAGTTCGCGCCACCATCGCTCACATGGACTTTGTACACCCTGACGATATTCCGCGATTTAAAGCACTGAATGTGACCGCTCAAACATCAATTCAGTGGGCGGCGCGCGATCCCTCCTATTTCAATATCGGCTCGTTTGTTGGCATGGATAAAGTGGAAAACGCCTATCCCGTTCGTTCGATCATGAACGCCGGCGCCAACCAAAGCTTCGGAGCCGATTGGCCTGCCTCTGCCTACCTGTCGACGTATAAGCCGTTGGAATTGATTGAGGCAGCCGTTACGCGGCGCTTGCCCGGTGAACCCGATATGCCCCCCCGAAATCCCGATCAGTCGGTTTCTTTGGCTGAAGCCATTATTGCCATGACTCGCAACACCGCTATCCAGATAGGTGAACTGGAGTCGCTGGGATCAATTACCGAAGGCAAGCTCGCTGATTTAGTTTTGCTCGAGAAAGATCTGTTTAACATACCCGCCGAGACCATCAACGCGACCTCTGTCGCGGTGACCGTCGTCAACGGTAGAATCGTTCACGAGCAATAGCAGTTGCGCAGCCTACTCAAAAGCGGGCCAAGAACTCGAATTAACCTAATAGCTTGGCGTATTCAGGCACGCGCCATAACGCGCTTGAACACACGATCGAATATTTTGAGGTCTTCAAGTTTGCCCATGCTAATACGCAGGTAGTGGGGACAGCCCTCGTACCCGGCATTAATCAACACCCCCTCTTCCGCCATCGCACGGCGGATAGTCATCGCATCGCGACCCGCGTCCACAAACACAAAGTTAGTTTGTGAAGGCACAGGCGTCAGACCGACATCAGCGAGTGTCTTTTGCACCATGGCTCGACCCTCGCGGACCTTGTCTCGGGAGAACTTAATAAAATCTTGATCGATGTAGCTGTGATAGGCCGCTGTGAGTCCCACCCCGTTAGGCCACGCCATGATGTGCTTAAACGTGTTCTCAATAATGTCAGGTCTGGCCATGCCGTAACCCACTCGCATGCCCGCCATACCGAATATTTTCGAGAACGTTCGGGTCACCAAAACATTCTCTCCCTCACGCACGAGATCAACAACGGTATCGCGCTCAGGGTCGTCTGTGAGTTCGTTGTAGGCCTCATCGACAATCACCAGCGCCTTGGGACCTACGGACCGACAGAAAGCTCGGAGACGCTCTACATCAATTGGAAGGCCTGTAGGATTATTCGGATTAGCGAGGTAAACAACGGCAACGGACTCATCAACCATTGCCTCCATTGCATCCAAATCGACTTGCAAATCAGATCGCAATGGCACCCTTGATACGGTCACACCAAGGGCCTCGGCGTAGCCCAAGTGTGCATCGTATGTCAGCGCCGGCGTCAGAACAGACCCCGTGCGCCCATAGGCCATCAGTGCCGCCTGAAGCCCCTCATTCGAGCCAGACGACACGAAGAGATTGTCATGAGTCAGCTCATTGTCGGCGGCTATAGCATCAAACAGATCATCTCGAATCGGATAGTCATAGGGCGAGTCAGGATAGTAAGCGCTCAGGGGCAGAATCTTTTGAACCTCAGCGATGGCCTTAGGACTGGGTCCATAGGGATTTTCATTAAAGACCAGTCGAACCTGCCCTTCAGGTATGAGGTACTGACTCCATGCAGGTAGGGCCGAGCTCGCCAGCGCAGCGGTCCCAAATGCTGATAAAAAATGTCGACGGTTCATCATTAATCACCTACAGCTCACATCATTAGACAGACGTTATCACCATAAGCGCCCACAACGAACTGTGCTTGCTTGAGCGCTTTATCCTCTAAAGTGCACTAAACAGATGTCATTTTTGCGAACGCTGCTAGCGCGCGCTCATATTCCTCGGGCGTATTGAAATTCAAGCAGGGTTCCCAGCCCACGGGCACAGTCACGGCGGCCCAAGAACGGTCGTCGAGGAACCCCATGACCGATCGCCCCCCCGATTCGACATAATCATTCATGCTGGAGGTTAGTGATACCGAGAATAGGCCGTGCAAAGGATGTAAACGTTCGCCCTTCAATAGGACAACCTCGCTGGCAGCTGATATAGCACCCGCCAGGCGGTCGTAAATATGTGATGGCGGAATGAGCGAATCAGTGGGAAGTACCAACACATAGCCCTGTTCGAGACCTGCGGCTACCGCTGTCTCGAGCGCCTTGGCCACGCCCGCCAACGGACCGGCAGAATTTAGCGAATCCGGTACATGTCGAACGTCATAGATATTGAGCGCTTCGTAGCGTCGAGACCCCGAACAAATGAGAATGGGCAGGGCCTCAGAAAGATCACGCAGATCCTTTACCTGCCGTTCGATCAGCGATGCGCCGTTATCGCCAAGAGCGGCTTTATCTTCCCCCATGCGGTGGCTGTCACCACCTGCCAAAATTGCCGCCGCAATAACAACATTCGATGCATCATTCACTGTAAGTCGGTCCAGGGAAAAACAGAGACCGTGACCTTGGAGCCGGCGCTAATGTGCTCAACGTCGGCCGCTATCTTGAGAGTGCAGTTTGCCCGGGCCAGCCCAAGCACGCGGTGCGAATCTTGACTCCCCAAGGCAGAAACCCGCAACGAGGGGCGCCCGGTAGTACCCTCATCCTGAATCAACACACCGCGTTGGAATTCGAGCCGCCCACCTCGACGTGAAAGATCCGTCTCGAGTATGGCTTCAAGCTGCGTGTTCGGGATAACCCGCTCGCGATTGAGTAGATACCTCAGCACTGGGAGATATAGCTCGGTTAGGACGACGAACGAGGATACGGCATTTCCGGGCAGCCCGAAGAACAACGCCTTCTCATTGTCTGCACCATCAATATGTCCAAAACACACAGGTTTTCCCGGCTTCATAGCCACTTTGTAGTCGGACACCACACCCATGGCATCAACACACTGCCGCACATAGTCATAGTCGCCAACGGAGACACCACCGCTACTAATAACCACGTGGGCATCATTGCTGGCTTCGGCTAAGCAGGCCTTAATCGCCTCGGGGGTATCCTCGACCACACCCAAGTTGATGAGATCAATAGGGTAATGCCTCAGCACAGCGGCAATAGAGGCCAAATTGCTTTCATAGATGTCACCCTCCCTAAGGCTATCTCCCGCCGCTTTTAACTCATCGCCCGTAGCAAAAAATGCAACGCGCAATTTTCCTCGAACGTTTACCTCTGCTATGCCCTGACTGGCAAACAGCGGGATCAAGTTTGGGGTAATCAATTGCCCGGCAGTTGCGATGACAGATTCAGCCACAATCTCTTCACCACGACGACGAATGTTTGCGCCAAACGATGTTCCATGCAGCATTCGTACAGACGTATTATCACGCTTGACGTTTTCCTGGATAACTACCGTGTCAGCTGATTCAGGAACCACCGCTCCTGTGAAAATTCGGACACACTCCCCAGGCGCTAGCGGATCGCCACCATAGGGTTCTCCCGCCCGTGACTCTCCCTTGAGAGTAAACACTTGAGACGCTAAGGCACCCTCGAGGTCCTGAGTGCAAATAGCGTAACCGTCCATTGCGGAAACATCTGATCTAGGCAGTTCTAGAGCAGCAATGACATCCTCGGTGAGATAGCGTCCAAGCGACTCACTGAGTGCTAATGGCTCGCTCACATCTGGATGTGTCACCAGCCATGTCCGACACAGCTGATGCAAATTATCTTGCGCTTGCGCGAAGCTGATCATGTTGAATACGCCCCTCAATGAGACGCTATTGTGCTGTCGCGCCGCCTGCGGAGCAACCAAGCCAAGCTCTTCAAATCAAACTGCTCAAATAAGCATCAGTTCAGTGTGCTCGTCTCGAGAAAACTTCTCTCACCAGGGGCTCGAAGTAATCGAGCGATCGCGTCGGGTAATTGGGTTCGAAGGATGCTTGATCCCATGCTTCGCAAAAGTGCACGCATTGATCGTAGAACGGATGATCTTTGTACTTATCTCTCGCGTGACGATCACCCCCTACGTGATGGGCGTAGTAGTAGGCCTGAAATAAGTCGTGTTTCTGTATCACCCAGACAATCTCTTCACTGACAAAGGGCTTGAGAAGCGCAGCAGCAAATTCCGAGTGACTGAGCGGCGCCAGCTCATCACCAATATCATGAACCAAGGCAGCCACAATCCAATCAATACTGGCACCCCCATCCTCAGCACGAGTCGCGGTTTGAAGCGAGTGTTGCAGACGATCGATTTTGTACCCAGCGAGTCCGTCGGACAGTCCCACCAAAGCTTTCATGATGCGATCTAGCAAGCTCCTAATGTGGTCGTCTTCCAACTGCTCCAAAAACTCATAATCGGCTTGGGTGCCGTCTTTCATTTGTGTAAATGAAACTTCAATCATGCGACCTCGCTAGTACAGTAAGCATGTTGCGGACATTATCGTGCTCGAAGTAAGCATCTTGTAAATGTCGGTACCCAGCGTCGTCGATTGCTTCACGCCCGTGAAGAATGCGATGGCTCGCGACAATCAATATCTGCGCACCCTCTAATCGGAAGCGCCGGACTTTGTCGGTATCAAACAAGCGGCGACTCAGTTTGTAATAGGCATCATAAAACGCGGCTCTATCTAGATCTGAGGGATTCATCACCTGCATTAGCTGATTCGAATAGCGGAAGATAACGAGCTCACCTTTTGCGTTGAGCCGAATAATCGGCTCGCAGGCGTAGGTCTCATTACTCTCATCAAATTCTCTGAAGGGCACTCCCACCCGACATAAGACGTCAAACGCCTCAGGCTCATCAAAGCGGAATTCTTCCAACAGCCCCCAACCATCAAAAATGGTCGACCGCCCACCACTCGCCTCGTTCGCAAGCATATGAAGTGCCTGAACACTGGGTGGCCAGGAATAACTCGCAAAATCGTTATGCGGCGGCAGGCCCAAATTCGTATGGGCGACGTTGTAGCCTTTGGGGTTAACTTTTACATTATGGATGAGCTCGAACATTACTTCCCAGATAGGACCAAGTCGCTTCGCCAATAACTCCAGTGTTGCCTCTTTGGTCGGTGCGTTTTCAAGAATGAGAACACCCGATTTCAGAAACTCCTTGATAGCGGTCTCGGCACAGATATCGTTTGCTTGAAACGACGCGAAATCGACGTAAGCGGGCGAATAATCACCGCTCCAAGGCTCCCATCGTGGCGTTGCACGTGCGTGATCCCCTGACAAGAAGGCTCTACGGTATTCACTCTTATGGCCACCGGCCCAGGTGACGCACAGCTGGTCGTCACTGATAGTCAGGGTTTCAATAGAGACGCTATCTAGGGAGGCAAGGTTGAATCGCTTTTACTGCGTCTGCGCAATCCGACACTCTTCGCAAGGACAGACGTCACGTAACCACAACGTGGGAAGGTTTATACATTCACCGTCAGGCCAAGTGACCTGAAGGTTACCGAGCGCCTCGGCGTTCATCGAATGGTATCCCGCATGGCTTTCCTCAGAGACTACGAGCACCTATTTCGCGCTATAGGAAACCGATATCTGGACAAAATCAAGACAAAAAAAGGCCGTTTTTTGTATCGCTTAAAAAGCGAGGAACTAGCGCTTCACTGAACGACGACATCGCGTAAATAAGTACACCGCCGGCGCAGATGCGACCGGTAATCGAAGAGACGTGACATCAATCAAATTTCATCCACCGGCCCAGCACTGGGATGCTCACTAACTTCAGTTATTGCGCCAGCTCCCGTGGAAGCCGAAGGGGATTCGATGATCCAGCTTGGCCACGGCCACGGGCCCATCGCTGACCGCTTGGGCGTCGAGAATCACCATGGAAGACGTGCTGGCCTTGCTGTCATAAACAGTCGCCAGTAACCACCCTTCGCCTTCTTTTGAGCTAGCATTTTTCTCCACAAAGACAGGTTCAGAAACACCGTTTCCAAACCCAGCGTCCCAAGAGCTAACATGACCCGTATCACAATCTATATGGGTAATCTCGTGGAATAAGCCACCGTCACCCTTTGCCCGTTGTGAAGCGGCTGCAATGTAGCCGTGGCGATGGCGAGAGGCAGCAAATCGATCGTCAATGCGCGGAAATTCAGAAGCCAGATCCAACGTCTGTTGGCGATCTATCGCGCCGGTGTCGACATCTAGCGTCCAGCGCGTCAACTTGCCCTGTGCGTCCGCGTGCGCGGGAATACTGCCATCCGCATTGGGGAAGTTCGGGGCGACAGGAAAATCGACTGAATCGAAGGTGACTTTTGAACCCTCGTTCCACGCATTCAGGTAATGGAAGACATAGCAGACAGGTGCTTCCAACCAGCGAATGCTTGACGCGGGAGCGCCACGTTTCAGCACACCTATGTACGCGCCAGCACTTCGATCGAAGGCAAAAGGAAAACCAAACTGGGCAACGCGATCCAAGTCGCATGTCAAAGGGAACAAAGGGAAAATCACATAGTCACGAGTAATCATGAAATCGTGAACCATCGCCGAGTAGGGGGCGTCGAAAACATCCGACCGGAGCATCCGGCCGTTTCGATCGATGACGTGGTAGGTCATGGTATGACTGCCAAAATGATCGGTCATGTAGCCGAAACCATGAAGCTCGCCCGTTTCTGGATCGATTTTCGGGTGCGCTGTCATGGCGCCTTTGATGCCATCGGCGTATTGACCGTAGCCTTCTGACACCAACGTCTGTGGGTCCACACTGAACGGATGACTTCCCTCTTCAAGCGCCACCAACTGATCGCCGTGCGCCAAAATGTGCGTATTAGCGACGCCATTACGGCGGTTGCTCTCGATTTGACCCGTTTCCGAATTGATATTGATGTCGAGACTGAGGCCCCGCCCTAGCTCGATTTCTCTTTCAAACTTTGGCGTCCTTACCCAGCGATTCACATAACCTACTTTCCCTTGGTCCACGTGAAACGCGTGAACCATGCCAGCACCAAAAAACCAGTGGTAAGTCCCCTCGACAAATTTGGGGTTTGGACCTATCCGATACAGCGATCCTGATAAATCAGAGGGTACGGTACCCTCGATGACAATATCGTCATAAGACGCTTCAAAATTGATAGGCCCGTAATTACCGCGCAGTTGCGGATGATTGGGGAGTGGCGTTGCCATAAGCGATTGTTCCGTCCATCAGAATTGATATGAACGATACGCAAGTTAGGGACAAACGGATAGCGATGGATTGAACGCCAGAGTCGATCAATCGGCTACTTTCAAAAGGCACCAGAAGTTGCTGTTGGCAGGTCACTCCTCTGCACACACCAGCTTAGCGTTAACCTCGCCCACGACGGCGAGGTTCATTTTTGCACGGCCCTGCATGCCCCCCTGCACCTCACAGGCTTGAAGCGTGTCTTGCACAATGCTTTTCACAACATCAGCGAACTGCTCTGTGTTGAGATCTGTCAGTTTCTCCGCAGCAGGCGCTTTTGAAGGATTGAGAGACGGATCTTTATATTGCGTCGACCAGGATGAGATCCACCATCGATCATCTTTAAAGTAGAGGGAAATGCTGTTGAATCCACCACTGTATGGCTCTGCCTTAGGAGAGGTTCGCATCTCAAATTCACTCCACACATGCGCAATATTCCCGTACCGCTCGATACGTCTATCAACTTCATATTCAAAGAAAGCTTGGTCGTAGGGCACTGAAATCATGGCCTGCTCAGTGCTCAGATCATGTCTCTGAAACCTCCCATCTGGAAATACCTTAGTGATCAAGGCGCCGTCAGAATGAATCTTGGTATCTCTGTCCGCATCGTAGATAAACCCTTTAGGTCCTGACACGACCTCGTAGTAGGCGTTGACGATGCTATCTATAGACGACGTATCGTCTGCGTAGGCCGGCATCGTCACCAACAAGCTTATTAACAGCAGCGCGTATCGCATCGATAAACCCCTAGTCTCTCTCAAAATGCCAGTACACTAAGCTAACAAAAAATAACGAAGCGCACCCAAAACGAGACCAATGTGGGCCATAAAACCTCAGATGCACTCGTTGAAGCGCAAACTCGCGCTGCAATAACTCACTTAGGGATTGTTGTGCCGATTCGCTCGTCGTTTTAGGCACCACCTTACTCATTAAGTTTAGAGACAGCCTGCAGGGCTAAGTCCATACTATGACCATCGCACGCCATCGTTTTAGGACGTATGATTCGCAACATAAGAACGTGAGGGGAACATCATGGGCACACCAGAAACGATCGTACTGCCTGAGGAAATAGCTGAAGTTGCAGCGCTGATTGAACGCGCACGCGTTGCTCAAGCGGCGATAGCTGACTACACGCAAAAACAAGTCGATGAACTCATCAGAGCAATGGTTTGGTCCTGCGCACAACCAGGTGTGGCTGAGGAACTCGCGCAACAAACCCTCGATGAAACTCAGCTCGGGGACTACAACGGGAAATTCGCAAAAATATCAGTGAAAACCCGAGCGGCGCTCATGGATATCCTCCCCGATAAATCGGTCGGTGTGATCGAGGAGGACCTCGAGCGCAATATCGTCAAAATTTGTAAGCCAGTTGGCGTGATTGGCGCTCTATCGCCCTCGACGAATCCCGAGGCAACGCCAGTGATTAAAAGCATTAATGCTGTTAAGGGTCGGAACGCTATTGTCATTGCGCCACACCCACGCGCTAAGTTCATCAATATGACGATTGTCGAAAAAATGCGCGGTGCTCTCGAAAAGATGGGGGCTCCTGCCGATCTTGTGCAAACCATGGCGCAGCCGTCACTCGGCAAAACCGAGGAGCTAATGAAGCAATGTGACTTCATCCTCGCCACGGGTGGACCGGACATGGTGAAGGCGGCGTATTCAAGTGGCACGCCTGCGTTGGGCGTGGGCGCTGGGAATGCAGTTATCACGGTTGATGACACAGCTGACCTTTTAGACACGGCAGAAAAAATACGCATCTCTAAGACGCTGGACCTGGCAGCATCCTGCTCCGCCGACAACTCCGTCATTGTCCTTGAGAGCGTCTATGACGAGCTACTCCGCAACCTGATCGCCGAAGGGGGTTATGTCGCATCACCCGCAGAGGCTGACGAGATTGCAGCCGTTCTCTGGCACGAAGGTGCGCTAAATACGGCAGCCGTCGTCAAACAGCCGCAGGTGCTCGCTGAAATGTCGGGATTCTCCATTCCAGAAGACCGGAAATTTATTATTGTGCCGTATGAAGGTGTGGGACCGGACCATCCCTTTTCTGGGGAAAAACTCTCGGCCGTGATGGCGTTTTATAAAGTCGCCGATATTCACGAGGCAGTTGCGCTCACGAACGCCATTCAGGAATACCAGGGCATGGGTCACTCTTGTGGCATCTACTCCAATAGCGATGAGAACATCATCACCCTCGCGAGTGGCACCAAAACCTCTCGCGTCATGGTGAACCAGCCTCAGGCGCCTTCCAACAGTGGCAATCTGTGGAATGGCATGCGCCAAACCTTTTCGCTCGGTTGTGGCAGCTGGGGCGGCAACTCCACCAATGAGAACATTAACTGGAAACATCTGGTGAACATTACGTGGGTCTCAAAGCCGCTCGCACAAGCAAAGACGCTCCCAAGTGACGAAGAGCTGTTCGGAGATATCATCGGAAAACTGGATTAGCCTAAGCAAACTATGGCGCGTTTATGCCGATGCAACTGCCCTCGCATCACCATAGCGATGCACGTGGACACTGCGCGCCAAAAGGCGCGTCAACGAGAACCCAGTAAGACACCTCGGTACTAGCCCTTGATGACGGACATCGTGGACGAGATCGCCCTTATTTCAGATTCGCTAGAGCTTTATGCCGAGCGCCATGGTGATATGGCACATCGAGTCTATAAGCGCTTTTTCGAGCTTAATCCTGAGGCTGCGGCGTTGATGGAGTCCTCGGATGAATACATGCGGGGGCGTATGTTTGCATCAATGCTCGAACTCTTTCTCTCCGATGAGCACTTGGAGCCAGGTGGTTATTTAACTTGGGAGCTGGAAAACCACATTAAGGCCTACTCTGCGACCACAGCCATGTACGAAAGTTTGTTCCAAAGTATGCGCGACGTTTTGGACAATGACTTAGGGGCCGATTGGCGATCTGAATGGCAAGAAGCCTGGGCAAGCCGAATAGGCCGCATCATGGAGCATGTCAAACAGTTCTAATCGCTTGCAATAAGTCACAGACCTCACGGGGTTTTTGGTCACTTATTTAGACAGATACCTCGAGCTTGTCTTCTATGACATTCTCTTCAGATAGCCCTTCCCTCGCCAACAGCATAGCTCGAACTTTTGCTTTAGCATCTCTTTGATTATCTGCTGATACAGAAACGGGCTTTGGATATCCCAGCGTGCTATGACCCGATGCTGAGGCTACTAAAAGCGTACCTGATACCAAAAACGCTTTATCGAATTCGCTTGGTTCCCAATTGATTGCCATACGGGTTTCGTTAGGTCAGTACATAGCGCCCATGTAGTTGAAGGAAAATCGCTATAAATAGCTCGGATAAGGTAAAAAGATGGTCGGGACGGCAGGATTTGAACCTGCGACCACCACACCCCCAGTGTGGTGCGCTACCAGACTGCGCTACGCCCCGAAGGCCGCGAAGTATAAGGGTATTCGCAGCGTTAGGGAATCTTAGTCGTCGAAGTGAAGCAGGGACTTTGCCGCTTGTAAATCTTTAAGGCTATCGCTCACAGCTGACATGACCGCCACCGGATTGGGGCCATCTTCACTGGTCAGACGCTGGCGCGCACCACCGATGGTGTAACCCTCTTCGTAGAGCAGGCCGCGGATGGCTCGAACTAGCTCGACATCACCCCGTTGGTAATAACGTCGGTTACCACGACGTTTGACCGGCTTGAGCTGGGGAAACTCGGCTTCCCAATAGCGCAGCACATGCGGCTTTACGGCACACAAGGTGCTGACTTCACCAATCGTGAAATAACGTTTTCCCGGGATAGGTGGTAGCTCGTTGTTGTGCGTGGGCTCAAGCATCGTTTTGCATCTTCTCTACCCGGGCTTTGAGCTTTTGTCCGGGCTTGAAGGTAACCACACGTCGAGCAGAAATAGGGATCTCTTCACCCGTCTTAGGATTTCGACCGGGACGCGAGCCTTTATCGCGAAGGTCAAAGTTGCCGAAGCCCGAGAGTTTCACCTGTTCGTTATTTTCGAGGCAGATGCGAATCTCTTCAAAGAACTGCTCCACCAGCTCTTTCGCTTCGCGCTTGTTGAGACCCAACTCCTCAAAGAGCTTATCGGCCATCTCTGATTTCGTTAATGCGGACATGTTGTTATTAGCTTCGCAATTCGATACCCAGTTTTTCTCTCAATGAATCAAGCACTTGGTCTATGGCGCTTGATACTTCGGACTCATCGAGAGTGCGACTTTGATCTTGGAATGTCAAACCGATGGCCAGACTTTTCTTCCCTTGTGCCAGGCCGGTCCCCTCGTAGACGTCAAAAAGATCTAACTTGGTGAGCAAGGGCCCAGCTGCGGCGCGAATAGTCGAGAGCACCTCGGCCGAGGTAATTCCCTTGTCAGCCACTAATGCGAGGTCTCTACGGGTCTCGGGATATTTGGAAATATCGTCGTATGCAGGCATGGCAACCCCAGTCACCACCGATTGAAGTACCTCGGCAACGACCGTGTTCGCGGGAATACCCATGGCTTTGCGCACGCTTGGGTGCACTGCACCGATACGTCCAACGGGCTTACCGTCTACTGAGATCGCCGCACTTTGCCCGTCGTGAAGCCCCGGGAAAACGGACGCCTCAAAGGTCAGTCGATCACCCAGATTCGCAAGTAAGCCCTCGACGGTTCCCTTCACATCAAAAAAGTCAGCCGCCGCCTTCTCCGTTGACCAGCCCTCAGTATCTCGCAAGCCCGAGACCGCGAGCGCCAGCATTGGGATCTGCTCTGCATCGCCTTCACCCGGAATAAATTTCAGGCCCGTCTCAAACAACCGAACACGGCTCTGCTGTCGACTGGCATTGTGCGAAATCGCTTTCAACAAGCTGGGAATGAGGCTGGTACGCATGACCGCTAGATCCGCTGATATCGGATTCTTCAAAGGGATAGGAGAAAGCTCCGGATCGAAGAAAGTCTGCACCTCAGGCGCAACAAAGCTAAAAGTCACAGCTTCGAAGTACCCCCGTGCAACAAGGTCATTCTTCACCATACGCAGCGCACGGCGTGTCTCGGGAACTCCAACCGGAATAAGGCTCGCTGTAATGGGTTGCGCTGGGATGGCATCGAAACCAATGATGCGGGCGAGCTCCTCAATGAGGTCCACTTCAAGACCCATATCGAAGCGCCAACTTGGGGCAGTACACAACCAACCTTGCTCGTGCCCAACAACCCAGAAGCCAAGGCCTTCCAGGATGCGCTCTACCTCCACACGGTCCACGCTAATGCCGAGCAGCTTTTCAATTTGCGCTTCTCTCAAAAGAACAGCTTCGTTCACCGGCAGATCGGCATCGGAGACCACTTCTGTCACGGGGCCTGCTTCACCACCCGCGGCGTCAATAAATAACTGTGTTACGCGCTCCATAGCGTCGCGTTGCAGCTGAAAATCGACACCGCGCTCATAACGATGAGACGCATCCGTGTGCAATCCATACGACCGCGCTCTGCCCGCCATCAGTTCTGGCGTGAAGAAGGCGCTCTCGAGGAATAGGTTGGTCGTGGTCTCACTCACACCACTGTCCGCACCACCCATGATACCCGCAAGTGCCAGCGGTTTAGCGTGATCAGCAATTACCAGGGTCCCAGGCTGCAGCGTCTGCTCAGTACCATCGAGGAGTCTTAACACCTCCCCTCGCTCACACTCGCGGACAACGATCCCACCAGTTAGCCGATCAAGGTCAAATGCGTGCAGAGGCTGGCCCAATTCCAACAAAACGTAGTTAGTGACGTCGACTGCCGCGTCAATCGATCGCAATCCAGCCCGCTCTAGACGCTCACGCATGTAGTCAGGTGTGGGACGCGATAGGTCAACGTTTTTGATGACACGACCGAGATATCTTGGGCATTTCGCCGTGGTCTCGATAGCGACTGGGAAGGTGTCGGCAATCGTACTTTCGACAGGCGGTATCGAAGGCTCATTTAGGTCTTCATCAAAAGCAACCGCCACGTCGCGAGCAACACCACGAATGCTGAGGCAGTCGGCTCGATTCGGTGTGAGTCCCAGCTCAATGACCTGCTCGTCAAGAGACAGATATTCCCGAATATCGGCACCAATGGGCGCGTCAGCGGGAAGCTCCATAAGGCCATCGTTATCTTCAGAAATAGTCAGCTCAGCGCCCGCGCAGAGCATGCCTTGAGACTCCACGCCGCGGAGTTTGACTTTCTTGATCTTGAAGTTGCCGGGCAGCACTGCCCCCACCTTGGCGAGTGGTGCTACCAGGCCTGCACGGGCATTCGGTGCACCGCAAACAATCTGCACGGTCTCGTCGCCAGCGTTGACTGTACAGACCTGCAGCTTGTCGGCATCAGGATGTTGCTCAGCCGCAATGATTTGCGCAACGACAACGCCCGAGAACGCGTCAGCCGCGCCTGCGATACTGTCGACCTCTAGGCCAATCATGGTCAGCTTGTGACTCAAAGCGTCTGTCGTCACTTGAGGACTGACCCAGGTACGCAGCCACTGTTCCGAAATAATCATCGTGCTAACTCACATAAATTGCGCAAGGAAGCGCAAGTCGTTGTCGAAATTCAGACGTAAATCACCAATGCCATAGCGCAGCATTGATAAGCGCTCTACTCCCATACCAAAGGCAAAGCCTCGGTATTTATCCGGGTCTATACCACTCATCTCGAGCACCTTGGGGTTAACCATCCCGCAACCCAAAACTTCAATCCATCCTGTGTGACTGCACACTCGGCAGCCCGCACCTGAACATTTAACGCACTGAATATCGACCTCAGCCGAGGGCTCAGTGAACGGAAAATACGAAGGACGTAATCGCACCAATAAGTCGTCGCGCTCGAAGAACGCCTGCAAGAAGTCTTCCAGCAGACCCTTTAGATGCCCAAAGTTGGAAGTCTCATCAATTAATAACCCCTCCACCTGATGAAACATCGGCGAGTGGGTCAGGTCAGAGTCACAGCGATAGACCCGGCCTGGACAAATCACACGTATGGGCGGCTGCTGAGCCTCCATCGTACGCACCTGAACACCTGAAGTATGCGTGCGAAGCACATGCGTGTCGTCGACGTAAAACGTATCGTGCATTGCGCGAGCCGGATGATGCGCGGGAATATTGAGCGCTTCAAAATTGTGGTAGTCATCCTCAATTTCGGGTCCCTCGACAACCTCAAACCCCATTGAAGAAAAGAAGGTTTCCATGCGCTGAATGGTGCGCGTAATTGGATGCAGCGAGCCCGTCTCAGCGCGTCTTCCTGGCAAGGTGACATCGATTGCCTCTTCGGCCAGCTGCGCGGCAAGTGCAGCGCCCTGTAAAGAGGCTTTGCGCGCGTTGACTTGCTCATTGAGCTGCTGTTTAACGGCGTTAATTTCCGCACCAGCCTTGGGTCGTTCTTCTGCTGAAAGCTGGCCCAGATTCTTTAATAAACCCGTGAGCGCGCCTTTTTTACCGAGGTAGCTTACTCGCAACTCTTCAAGGGCCGCGATATCCGACGCTGCCTCTATGGCGACGACGGCCTCTGCCTTGATGTTTTCCAATGACTGCATTTGTTACTCACGCTCCACTCATTCAAAAAAGGAGGCCGTAGCCTCCTTCTGATTATCGCTCTGCATTAGTGCAGTCGGTAGCCCGAAAACTGCAATTAAGCTGCGAGTGCAGCTTTAGCACGCTCCACCACTGCAGCAAATGCTGGCTTATCGTGGACAGCAAGATCAGCAAGGACGCGACGATCGAGAGTAATCTCAGCTCGCTTGAGACCGTTGATAAACTTGCTGTAGGTCATACCGTTTGCTCGTGACTGCGCGTTAATACGCGTAATCCAGAGCGCGCGGAACTGACGCTTGCGCTGACGGCGGTCACGATAGGCGTACTGTCCCGCTTTGGTGACAGCCTGCTTAGCCACTCGGAACACACGTGAACGCGCGCCGTAGTAACCCTTTGCTTGCTTGAGAATTTTCTTGTGTCGACGGTGAGCCGTGACACCACGTTTTACACGAGGCATGTCTTATCTCCTAAAGAACTTAACGATTACTTGGCGCGCAACATACGATCCACAAGTACCACGTCAGACTTATGAATCATTGATGTGCCTCGGAGCTGACGCTTACGCTTAGTCGTCATTTTCGTCAGGATGTGGCTCTTATAAGCGCTCTTGCGCTTATAACCACTGGCCGTCTTCTTAAACCGCTTAGCGGCACCACTGTGAATTTTGGCTTTTGGCATCTTAGATACTCCTGCTTAAGGCTCTTCCCAGTTTCCTGTCAGAGCGTTTCATCAACCGAGCAATAGGGCATTCACGGGCCACTATCCTCGTTTCTTGGGCGCTATCACCATCGTCAGCTGACGACCTTCCATTTTTGGAAACTGTTCAACAGCACCCAACTCGCTAAGATCACTCTCAACTCGCTTGAGAATTTCCATACCGAGCTCTTGGTGAGCCATCTCACGACCGCGGTATCGCAACGTGACCTTGGCTTTATCACCGTTTTCTAAAAACCGGACCAAACTACGAAGTTTGACCTGGTAGTCGCCTTCGTCCGTTCCCGGGCGAAACTTCATTTCTTTAATTTGTGTGCGCTTTGCCTTTTTCTTCTGAGCCGCTTTTTGCTTCTTCGCTTCAAAGACGTGCTTGCCGTAATCCATAATCTTGCAAACAGGTGTTTCACCGTCTGCCATCATCACTAGATCCATGCCCGCCGCGTCGGCTTTTTCCATTGCCTCCGCATTCGAGACAATACCGACTTGGCTGCCATCGGCGTCGATCAATCGCACCATCGGTGCCTCGATCTGCTCATTCGTCAGAGCTCTTTTGCTCTTGCTATCGTTCTTGATACTGACTCTCTCCACACACGGGTATCGGCTTCGCGGCTTAAGAAATCAGTAAAAGACGCACTCACCACCCAAAATAAGGCGGCGATTTTATAGTGAACAGCGCGGGATAACAAGGCACTAGGTGGTGCTAATGCCTTGTATTTATGCCAATCAAGCGGTCTTGTTAACCACTGATTTATGAGCAATTTCAGTCTGCAAATGTGCGCCGAAGTCGGCAACCGACATCACACCCAGGTCAACACCGTGACGACCTCGAACCGCGACCGTGCCCGCCTCGCGCTCCTTCTCGCCCACAACCAAGACATAGGGCAGTTTAGAGAGCTCGGCTTCGCGAATCTTAAAGCCTACTTTCTCATTCCTGAGATCGGTAGCGACACGTAAACCTTGCGCCTTTAACGTGCTGACCACATCTTCGGCATAATTGCTCTGCTTGTCGGTAATGTTGACGACCACCGCTTGCTGGGGTGCTAGCCATACAGGGAAATTACCCTCGAAGTGCTCGATGAGAATCCCGATAAAGCGCTCCAATGAACCAAACAGCGCTCGATGTAACATCACAGGACGCTTATCCCGGTTACCGTCCTCATCAACGTAGGTGATATCAAAACGATCCGGTAAGTTCATATCGACCTGCAAGGTACCGCATTGCCAGTCACGCCCGATGGCATCGCGCAGAACAAACTCCAGCTTAGGTCCGTAAAATGCGCCTTCTCCAGGAAAGAGTACGTAATCCAAACCCATCACATCTAGTGCATTACTCAGTGCACCCTCAAGCTTGTCCCAGACCTCATCCGAGCCAATACGATTTTCAGGTCGCGTCGACAGCTTGATGACAACATCTTCAAAGCCAAAGTCCTTGTAAATATTCAGAACGAGCGCAACGACATCGATGCACTCCTGCTCCATCTGCGCCTCAGTGCAGTAGATGTGCGCATCGTCCTGAGTGAAATGACGCACACGCATCAGCCCATGCAAGGCGCCTGATGGCTCATACCGATGGACTTTTCCGAACTCAGCCATGCGCAGCGGCAGATCCCGATAACTCTTCAAACCCTGCGCAAACATCGAAACAGAACCCGGGCAGTTCATTGGCTTTAACGCAAAAATGCGCTCGTCCTCGGTTTGAGTTGAGAACATGTTCTCTCGGTAGTTAAACCAGTGTCCCGATGTCTCCCACAGGCTGCGATCCATCACATCTGGTGTATTCACCTCAACGTAGCCTGCGGCGTCCTGTCGGCCGCGCATGTACTCCAATAGCTCGCGAAACAGGGTCCAACCCTTGGGATGCCAAAAAACTGAACCGGGTGCGTCATCTGCAAAATGGAACAAGCCCAATTTTCGGCCAATCTTTCGGTGATCGCGCTTTTCTGCCTCAGCGATACGATTCAGATATGCCTTGAGCTCTTTAGGTGAAGACCAAGCCGTACCGTAAATACGCTGTAACTGCTGATTGGTGGCATCGCCCCGCCAGTAGGCCCCCGCTACTTTGGTTAACTTAAAGGCACCTAACTTGCCTGTGCTCGGTACATGAGGTCCACGACACAAGTCCATCCAGTCGCCCTGCTGATAGACCGAGATTTCCTCGCCTTCAGGCAATTCCTCGATGATTTCAACCTTGTAGTGCTCACCCATGTCTCGAAACATTTCAACGGCTTGCTCGCGCGAGTAGACAAGACGCGATACCGGGAGATCATCGGCCACTAACGCCTGCATTTTCTCCTCAATTTTTTCTAAATCTTCGAGCGAGAAGTTATGGTCAGATGCGAAGTCGTAATAGAAACCGTCTTCCACAGTCGGTCCAATGGTGACTTGAGTACCGGGAAATAGCTGTTGCACTGCTTGTGCCAGTAAGTGTGCGGTCGAGTGCCGCAAAATCTCGAGGGCCTGATCATCGCGACTGGTGATAATTCGAAGCTCGGCGTCACTCTCGATGGAATAGCTAGCATCGACTTCACGACCGTCCACGACGCCCGCCAAGGTAGCTTTCGCAAGCCCCGCACCAATGTCTGCCGCGACATCGTAAACCGTGATTGCATTGTCGAATTTACGAGAGGAACCGTCTGGAAGGGTAATAACCGGCATAAATATTCCTTAATCAGTGGCAGTACCTACGTTGCACTGCGTGTGAATTTGAAGACCGCCTAAATGCTGATGAGGCGCGCTTCAGTCAATGGTATCTAATACCTAAACGACTATCTATGTTAACGCGGTGAATCCATTTTTTAAGCTCGAGCCCCGGGAGTATTTGGGGCGCTCGTTGCTTGGCTTGCATCTGTTGAGACGCTTGGCTCTTCCCTCGTTCGTCCACCTGCCATGCGGAGATTAACGTCGGCATGATGCTGCTCGTCAGCCCTTACACGCTGGATCATATCGCTCAATTTGGCCTCGGGCGGGAGGTTGTAGTACTCGATTGCTAGTTGCGGCGCGGGCACATCTTCGATCTGACCACTCTCAATTAACTCTAAATAATTGGTGTAGCTGCTTACCGCCTCCTCCTCAAAGTAATGCACCATCTTGTGCGCCGTCTTGGGAAAGAAGACATAAAATATGAAGTAGTAGTTCCAGAAAATTGCTTGTGCGCTCAGAATCAAAGCACGCTCGAGCCAATTTGGCTTTGCAATCTCAATGAAAAACATAAGATGCATTCGCTCGTTTTCAGCTTCTGCTAATAGCTCTCGGATAACAGGTCCGTACCCAGTTTTCATCTGACGAAGACTTTTGAGATGTATCCACATACCTGCGACCATACCCGGGACACCTGCAACGGTCTCGAGAACTACTGCTCGATGCCCATATCGCTTGGCGAAGAATGCATCCGCAAAAAACCTAAAAAACATGGTTTGTCCACGTGCAAACTTGTCAGACAAGTCCATTATCTAAACCTCTCATGAGTCTGTATTTTCTGAAGTAGTAGGCGCAGCGCGCAGCACGCCTTGCGGGGTGCATTATAACAAAAATCTATGGCGCATGGTGAAGCCAATATTTTCTTGAATAGTTTCGAACATGAATGTTACCAATTCGCACGGGCTAACTATTACACCAGCCCGAGACACGTTACCCTCTGAGACCATAATCAGATGGAGTACTAAAATTGATTGAAACAGCCACGCTTAAACTGTTGCTAGTACTCGCAACTTTCTTGACCATGGGAGCAGCTGCATTCATCACACCCGTGCCCGACGCAGATCCAAACTGGGGAAATACCGTTGTTGCGGTAGCATCCATTGGCTGTCTCATCAGTCTGCTATTGATTGCACTAGGGCGTCATACTAAGCCCTAACGAATGCGATTTGCTTGAGCTCCGCTATTTGATCGCGGACAGCCGCCGCTTCTTCGAACTCCAAGTTTTTCGCGTGCTCAGCCATGGTGTTTTCTAGTTCCGCCAACTTACGCGACAACGCCGCCGGAGTCATGCTCATCACATCCTGAGCAAATGAAATTCGGTCATTTGTGACTTTCGTATCACGCGCACCGCGAGCCTTGGTTGGCATACGTCGCGCACCCTCGAGAATATCGCGTACTGATTTTTCAATTCCTTTAGGAACAACGCCATTCGCTTCATTGAACGCGAGCTGCTTGTCTCGGCGTCGCTGAGTTTCAGTAATAGCGCGCTCCATAGAACCGGTCATTGCATCGGCATACAAAATGGCACGCCCATTCAGATTTCGGGCTGCTCGGCCAATGGTCTGAATCAATGAACGATCGCTTCGCAAAAACCCTTCTTTGTCCGCATCCAGTATCGTAACCAGCGACACTTCAGGCATATCCAAACCCTCTCTCAAGAGATTGATGCCGACAAGAACGTCGAAATGCCCTAGTCGCAAATCTCGGATGATCTCAACTCGCTCAACGGTATCGATATCAGAGTGCAAGTAGCGGACCCGCACATCGTGCTCATTGAGGTATTCGGTTAAGTCTTCAGACATACGCTTGGTCAGCGTTGTCACCAAGACCCGATCGCCTTTTGTCGTTGTCTCACGAATTTCTGCGAGTAAATCATCGACCTGAGTGCGCGCAGGTCTAACCTCCACAACAGGGTCGACCAATCCTGTGGGGCGGACCACCTGCTCTACCGTCGCTCCTGCATGATCATTTTCATAGGGGCCAGGCGTGGCTGAGACGTAGATTGCCTGCGGAGACATTAGCTCCCACTCCTCAAACTTCATGGGCCGATTATCAAGCGCTGACGGGAGCCGGAAGCCATACTCCACCAGCGTCTCCTTTCGTGAACGATCACCCTTGTACATCGCCCCTATTTGCGGAACGGTCACGTGCGACTCGTCAACCACCAGTAAAGCGTTGTCCGGTAGGTATTCGAATAACGTTGGAGGTGGCTCACCCGGCGCCCTACCCGACAGATACCGCGAGTAGTTCTCAATACCTTGGCAGTACCCCAACTCCCGTATCATTTCGATGTCGTAGCGGGTTCTTTGTGCCAACCGCTGTGCCTCCAGCAGCTTTTCGGATTCTTTCAGCTGTTTCACCCGTATCTCGAGCTCTTCTTCAATGAGATCCACGGCACCCAACATCGTGTCACGCGACGCTACGTAATGTGTCTTGGGAAAAATCGTAATGCGCGGCAATTTCTCAGCGACAGCACCGGTAAGCGGATCAAAGCTGCAAATATTTTCAATTTCCTCGTCAAACAGCTCGACGCGGATCGCTAACTCATCGGAGTCTGCTGGAAAGATGTCGATGACATCGCCACGAACACGGTATGTACCACGTTTAAAATCGAGATCGTTTCGGGTGTATTGCAACTCTGCCAGCTGACGCAAAATGCCTCGCTGGTTGATGATTTCACCGCGCGAGAGGTGCATCACCATCTTGAAGTAGGACTCAGGATCGCCGAGACCATAAATCGAGGAAACCGTGGAGACAACTAAACAGTCTGGCCGTTCGAGCAAGGCCTTGGTCGCCGATAAGCGCATCTGCTCAATGTGGTCATTTATCTGAGCATCTTTCTCGATGTAGGTATCGGACGACGGTACGTAGGCCTCTGGCTGGTAGTAATCGTAGTAAGAGACAAAATATTCAACGGCGTTCTTGGGAAAGAACTCCTTAAACTCACCATAAAGCTGTGCCGCCAGTGTCTTATTGTGGGCCATCACAATCGTCGGACGCTGAAGCTTCTGGATGACATTTGCCATGGTAAATGTCTTACCGCTGCCGGTTACGCCCAGCAAAATCTGTGAGGCCAAACCGGCGCCGATACCATTGACCAGCTGATCGATCGCTCCCGGCTGATCACCGGCAGGTTTATAACTGGAGTGAAGTTCGAATTGCTTTGCCACGGCCTTAATACGTCCTAATTTCTTAGCCAGATAGCTTAACGGAATTATGTTTAGGACTCGTATCTTCTGTTCTTCTTGACGCAAGAAAATCCGGACGTGTATAGTCCGCGTCCTCTTTGGAGACTATTCCGGCTTAGCTCAGTTGGTAGAGCAAATGACTGTTAATCATTGGGTCGCTGGTTCGAGCCCAGCAGCCGGAGCCAAATTCAAGAAGGCAGCGTGAAGCTGCCTTTTTTTTGCGCCCAATTTTTTGGTCCAGAGGCACTCCTAGCGGCATGCAGTGTTTGAAGATGACTCTGCCACGTGAGCAAATCATCAAGAGCGCTTAAGACCGACAAGTACCTACAACAGAAAGGCCATGACTCTTCATCCGACTCGTCGACGTCTGGTCTCCTTTTAATAGCCCGAACGGACACCTGCAAACCAGGCACTATCCCTTCAAGATAGTTTATCGCGAGAAACGCACCCTCACAGTTACCGTCAATATGTAACCTTTACTTCTCCTCTCCATATGATAAGTTTACGTTACATTCCCATTAAGCGAGACTTATCCAATGAGCGAGATAATTCCCATTTTTGGCATGATGATCGGCCTCGTCATTCCCTTGGCCGCTTTTTTTTGGCAGTACATCGAGGGTAAAGAACGACGGGCGACCATTCTGGAAATTTCGAAAACCATCGACGACCCAGATAGGCTCGATGAACTGCTATCGATGCTCGATGAAAAGAAAAGCGAACCAACAGACTATCGACGCGGTGGAGTTATCACTCTTTTCGTTGGCATCGGTATCTATGCGTTTGGAGCATTCGCAATGGGAGGATTTTTCGAGGGAGTCGGCATGCTCGTTGGTCTAATTGGACTAGGGATCGTAATTGCCGGCTACCGATACCCGCCTACGAGTAACGAGCTCAATCAAGCGGTTGAAGAGTTTGAAAAGCGTTAATTCACGTCAAGTCACTGTTCTTACAACTGTTTAGTGATCATCCGAAATCTCATATGTCAGACTGCGAGCCATCGTAGGTAAGCACCGCGATATCTTCACAATGGGAAAACACCATCCAAAACTTCTCAATAATCTTGAGGCGATGCGACGACGGGCAGGACTAACGCAGGCCGAGCTGAGTAAATTCGCTGGGGTCTCGCGTAAAAGCATCAATGCCATTGAAAACGGCATGTATGTTCCGTCAACCGTGCTCGCCTTAAAGATTGCAGACACCCTAGGATGCTCTGTGGAAGACCTGTTTCGTTTGCCCTCTAACTAGGGCTCACCTTGCCCGTTTAATCTAGACGCACTGTGTTTGCCGGGTCACTAGCATCCCTTCCCCACTAGCCGTAAGGTAGTCTCACTAAAACAACAAAAATCGAGGCTTTGTATGACCGCATCTGTTCTTACCCATCTTGCCGACAATGGCGTACTTACGATCACGCTGAACCGACCTGAGGTTCTCAACTCTCTGGATGAATCGCTGACCCTCGGCCTGGTCGATGCAATGCATGAGGCAAAAACCGATAGCGCGGTGAGGGCCGTTGTGATCACCGGTGCCGGCCGAGCCTTTTGCGCAGGTGCCGACCTTAATGCGCGAAGCTGGCCGGCCGTAAAGGGCGTCTCCGCGGGCGAAGCCACCGCTGCGAATATGGAGCGAGGCTTTAATCCTCTGGTCAAAGCCGTCGCTCAATCAACAAAACCTGTTGTGACCGCCATTAATGGTGTTGCTGCAGGTGGCGGCGTCGGCCTTGCCCTCGCCGGAGACATTGCAATCGCCGCAGAGACTGCCAAGTTCAAACTTGTCTTCGGGCCCAATCTAGGGATCATTCCCGACATGGGTGCCTCGTGGTTCCTACCCAATCTCGTTGGTCGTGCACGTGCCAACGGCCTAGCGTTGTTAGGCGATAATTTATCCGCCTCAGATGCGAAAGCCTGGGGACTCATCTGGGACTGTGTGGCCGATGAAGATTTACTGCCGACGGCCTTAACCCTTGCGGGAAGATTAGCCGATGGACCTACCTCAGGCCTCAAAGCGGTGGTGAAGGCACACGATCGTGCTCTCTCCAACACCTTAAGCGAGCAACTCGAGTACGAAAAAGATACCCAGCGGATGCTGTTCGATTTTCCACATGTCAGTGAGGGTATTCGCGCCTTCATTGAAAAACGCAAACCCAATTTTCGCGACGTGAGTTAGCGTCTAAAGTGCCCTAACTGACAATATCCAAAACAGTTCGTGTTAGTCGATTAGAAGTCTGGTAAAGATCTCTTAGTTTGTGCATTCGGTTGCACAGGAAGCCGAAGCCAAGGCCCATTTCTGGGTCGCCAAAAGCGACCGTACCGCCTACACCACAATGACCGAAAATGCGACTGGGGTGCGGTGTCTCCCGAATGGTTGTTATACCGAGTCCAAGATCGTAGCCAACACCAAAGCGAATAGGGGCGCCTAAAAGGACGGTGTCGGGACCTTCCGACAGCGGCGTCAGTCCTAGTTTTAATGTTTCCGAACTGATAATCCGCTGACCGTCTCTCTCACCACCCGTGCTCAAAATACCGAAGAGTTTGGCGAGGGACTCGGCTGTGCCATGTCCATTGGCTGAAGGTATCTCGGCCTCACGCCACTCTCGCGAATTCATCTCACCGGGCTGCGCGGCCCTCGAGGCGAAAGCCACTCTGAGATCGCCCATTCTCAAAAAGGACTTTAACGAACGAAGTAACTTGGGCAGAACAAAGTCGGGCGCGATAGCAATGGCCATCAGGGCCCATGGCGTCGGCTGCGGATCGACAAGAATATCGCCACAACGCTCGATATCGGCATCTGCAAGGCCAATTTTGAAGTCGAGACCGAAGGGTTCGGCTATTTCCTCGCGAAAATACTGTCCTACGCTGCGACCATCGACACGCCGAATCAATTCGCCAACCAACCAGCCATAGGTCAATGCGTGATAACCCTGGGTGGTACCGGGCGCTCTGAAGGGTTGCTGTTGCGCGAGCGCCCCAGTCCACTTATCCCACTCGCGATAATCGAATTGGGGTACTCCCCCTTGAAATCCGTGCATGGCTGCTCGGTGACATAAAAAATCACTGACTCGGGTTTTTTCTTTGCCGTTGCAGGCGTATTCCGGCCAATAGTCGCCAACTAACGCGTCGAGATCGACCTTGCCTCGCTCAACCAGCTGCAAGAAGCAGGTAGCCGTGATGGCTTTAGTGGTCGAAAATACATTGATAAGCGTGTTGTTAGACCAGGGATCTGTTTTTTCTCTATTTTTATAGCCACCCCAAAGATTGACCACCATTTCGCCCTGATACTCCACTGCAACAGAAGCACCCGTATCGAATCCACTGGCAAGCGCTTGGGCAAATTGGTCGCGAACAGCTTGAAATCGAGGATCGCAATAGCCCTTGACGAGATCATTACTCACGCTTTACTCCTGTACTCTCATAACGCCGATTAATGGCCTGTGGTCCTTGCAGAGCGCTTCTCAACAAATGCTGAAATACACTCTTTGAAGTCCTCACTGCGAGCAGCCAGAATCCACTGATCCTGATCCATATGCATAATGGACTCACTCAATGCCAAGGCGTATTGATTCACGCTTCGCTTAATCATTTGCACCGCCACTGGCGGGAGATCGGCGTAATGTCGAGCCCACCCCTGTGCCACGGCCTGTAGGTCATCGCCAGCACAGATGTCATCGATCAAGCCCCAGCTCTCCAGTCGATCTGCGGCGTAGAGGTCTCCAGACATAATTAGTTGTTTCGCACGGGACAAACCCACCAATTCGACGAACAAGGGCACGGCATTCCACATCAGATTCATACCCACCTTAACCTCGCCCAACCCCAAACGTGCGTTCGTTGCTGCAATCCTAAAATCACAGGCAGCCGCAATACATGCACCGCCGCCTGTGGCAATGCCGTGCACAGCGCAAATCGTCGGCTGGTGAATCTCGCGAATAGCCGTCAGTAGCTTCTGTCCAAGCTCAGCATCGCGCCGAGCTCTTAATAGCGAGCCGCCCGGCTCCATGACAGAAACCTCTTTCAAATCTGCACCAACGGAAAAGTCGGTTCCCTCGGCTCGGATGATGACGGCACGCACCTGATCTTTATCCGAAACCGCCAGTGCCGCATCCCTGAGTTGCACCATGGTGTCGCGATTGAGCGCGTTTCTAACCTCAGCTCGGTCAAGAATGATCGACGCAATATCGTCGTCAATGCTCACGTTGACGGTGTGGTCTGTCATTGGCTTTCTCTTTTTATCGTTGTTGGACGTTATTGTTATTTGCCTTAACTATGCCAGATCAGTAGCTGTAAGACATGCCCTACTCCAAGACACTACCTCACAGCAATGCGGCAATCTGTTGGCGGATGCTCTGAATATCGAGGTCAGTCTCATCGATCAGACTGGCACATAAGTTCAGGCACTTGGGTACTTGACCACTCCGCTCAAGGAAAAACTCGATGACCTCTGTGTCGCTCTGGCGTATCGCTTTCAGCAACAGTGGACTCATGGCGCCTGCCTCAGACTCTAAATCAAAGTGAGCGAGATTATGGAGCGCTTTGAGCAACTTAGGGCCCACCATTTGAGGTGCAATGTGCTCTGGATCGACGCGTGCGATCATCGACTCGATGGTATGGATTAAAAAGTTGAGTACTGGCGATGCCTGCAAAAAAATCATGAAAGCATTGTGAGGCTGATGACGAATTTCTAAGCGGCCCGACTTGTCTCGTTGCAACCAGTGCTCTTCACCAAAACGTGAATGCGTAGTTGTCGATGGCTGCCAACTCTCATCGGTGATCAACGTGTCAGCATCACACCAGATGACATGATCAGCGCCAGCTTCCACGGCAGCTTTCATATGAAGCAGGCGCGCTAAATCGGCGAGTATGGGCCCTCGTACCGATAACTTCCGCCGATACCAATCGGGAAGTACATCGAAGAAGCTGTCATCAAAAAATTGGTAAGTAAACGCGTGGTCTTTCGACCAGGCCTCAACGCCCAGCAAACAATCCGTTACCCACTGGGGTCGACTCTCGGGGGCGGACTGAATGACAACAGTCGTCAAATGCAATTAGCTAGCTTTAAAGCGAGAACCTTTTTCCGGTGGTGGATTAGCACCGCCAGCAAAACACTGTGCCTTAGACATCCAGTCACTCGCCGGATCACCAACCACATGGAGACTGGTGTCACCAATATTTCTCGTTTGAGTCACCACCCGAGCAAATTCGACCGCATCCCCTTGAATAAAGTTGCTCTGCTGTGACTCACCATAGGTCCATACTTCGCCGCTTGGAGAGACCAAGCTCACGAATGGCATAGGATCAGGCGGCGTTTCGCCTCTCACCTTGAATGTCCAGCCAAAGGTATTAATCCCCAAGACGACAATGTTGCGAATACGATCGTGCTCCTCACGATCTGCACCCAGCACGTCGAAGACCTCCTGCCCATGCGCCCAGGTCTCCATTTGGCGTGCCGATATCGCCGATCGCGCGCTCATGCTGGGGCCTGCCCAAGGCACTCTTGAACTGGGATCGAGCGCGGCATAAGCATCTGCCGTCTCGTCAACCATTGATGCCCACGCCTCACGCAGCGCCCCACCGCTGAGACCGTCCAAATACGCTTTTTCGTATTCAGGCAGCGAACCGCCTTTCATCATGTGCGCGCCAACATCTTCAAAAAATACAGCGAAAGCCTCATCGCCCTCGGTCGCGACCATGACAGCCTTATTCCAGAAATGGAGATGGCGGAACACGTCGTTAATCGTCCAGGACTTGAACTGTGTCGTTTGCTCAAAGGCCGAATCATCCAGATCGGCAATTAAGGACTTAAGCGTCAAACTTTCCTCTCGAAAATCACTCGCTTGCTGCATCGTCTACTCCCTCAATAAATGCGGATATCCGGCCGTGAGCCTCGATGAAGTCGGTCTTGAAACCCAGCATGACATCAGCAACAGACTGCTCGGCGTTCATCAGGCCGACCGCCTGTCCAACCCAATACGTCGCCAGCGCTTCGGCACCACCATGCCCACCCTCGGCTAATTTGTCGACCTTTCGCAAGGCGGGCTCAGAAACCAATGACTGAAGTGGCATGGGCAACGGTTCAGGAGCACCTGTACCTTCCCATGCATCGGTCCATGCTGACCGCAACTGTCGTGACGGCTTACCCGTTCGTGATTTTGCTCTCACCGTATCGCTGGCTGTGGCCGCTATCATCTTGCGCTTCACGGTAGGTGTGGTCTCGGCCTCAACGGTAGTAAGCCAAACGCTCCCACACCATGCACCCTCTGCGCCCATCGTCATGGCCGCCGCCATTTGCTCACCGGTGGCAATACCGCCCGCCGCAAGCACCGGCACAGAAAGATTATGTTGTTTCAAAGCCCTGCAAACCTCGGGGACCAGAACCATGGTACTGACGGCACCGCAGTGTCCTCCAGCCTCACCGCCTGCGGCAATTAGGACATCAACGCCCGCTCTCGCCTGATTGAGTGCATGATTCACCGTACCCACGAGCGCACCCACTTTAATACCATGTGCGCGGGCAAACTCGAACATGTTGGGTGGTGGCACACCGAGTGCATTCACCAGCAGCGCGACCGAATACTCAGCAGCCACTTCGAGCATGGCATCCGTCTTTTGGCCTTGGATGTTATGCGTGAAGGTCAGATCGTAATTTCGATCCGCAGCGCGTTCCGATGTGTCTATACCTTGTGACTCGAGAATGGAATCTGCGAACTCGATGTGGCCATCCGGGACCATATTCACCAGATCAGTGTCACTAATGGATTCGTCTTTACCAATTGCTGCATTAGGCACGATGAGGTCGAGACCAAACGGTCGTCCATTGGTATGGGCGGCAATCCAGTCAAGCTCGACACGCAACTCTTCAGGCGTTAGTTCCACCGCTCCCAGCACTCCGAAACCGCCGTTACGCGAGACGGCGGCAACTACGTCGCGACAATGACTAAACGCGAATAGCGGAAACTCAATATCGAACGTCTCTGTTAATGACGGCTTCATTCCTCTAGCTCCAACATCATGATGAGATCACCTGCACCTATCTGCTTACCGGGCATCGCCATCACATCGACGACAGCACCGTCACCGGTTGCAATGAGCTCATGTTGCATTTTCATGGCCTCGAGAACCGCAATGCGCTGGCCTTTTGTGACCGCATCACCCGCAGCCACATCGATTGATAACAGCTGCCCGTGCATCGGCGCCGTAATCGTACCGCCACCGGCCGCCTCCTCTGCCTCGGGCGGGATGCGCGTATTGTCGGCGAGTATCATTGAAAGAGAGTCGGAAGCGAGATAAAGCGTCGCGGGAGCCTCCGGATGGTAGTGATAGCGTTTGGAGAGTCCGTCGACCTCCAACGTCATTGCGTTGTCATCAATATCTGTCACCACCAGGTGATGACTTTCAGCGCCCACAGACACCTCGTATTCACCCACATTAAGCGGCACGACGAGCACCTCGCGAGCGTCCTCGCCCACGTCGTATGACTTCGTGTCTGTCACACGACCCATTGAAACCCAGTCGAGCAGCTCCTCGTTTACCGAAGCCGATTGGCTGTGATGGGTTTCCATGGCCAAGACATGCTGTATCGCACCTGCGCTCGCCAGATCAGCGCTACTTATCTCAGCTGGTGTGAACGCATCGCCGTAGTTATCGGCAATAAACGCTGTGGTTGCCGCGCCAGAAATGAACTCATCTCGGTCCATCACGTCAATCAAAAAGTCTCGATTGTTTTCCGGACCAAATAAAGCCGTGCCGCGTAGCGCACTTCTCATTTTCAGACGTGCGTCCTCTCGCGTCTCACCGTAGGTAATCAATTTAGCCACCATCGCGTCGTAAAACGGGGTGACTTCATCACCCGTCTCCACGCCAGCATCCACTCTGATACCGGGACCCTGCGGCTGCGTAAATAGCTTAATAGCACCGGTACTGGGCAAAAATCCTGACGCCGGATCTTCCGCGTACAAACGAACCTCAATGGCGTGTCCAAATAGTTCAATGTCTTCCTGCTCCGCGGGCAGGTCTTCACCTCGCGCAACCCGAATCTGCCACTCCACAAGATCATATCCTGTCACCATCTCGGTTACGGGGTGTTCAACCTGAAGCCGCGTGTTCATTTCAAGGAAATAAAATTCTCCCGCTTCGTCCAGCAAGAATTCGACCGTGCCTGCGCCGACATAATTCACGGCCTTTGCGGCCTCGACGGCCGACTTACCCATTGCCTCACGCAGTTCAGGCGTCATCACCGGGCACGGAGCTTCCTCCACCACCTTCTGATGCCGTCGCTGGATAGAGCAATCTCGCTCGCCTATGTAGACCGTATTACCCGCTTTGTCAGCAAACACCTGAATTTCGACGTGCCGCGGTCGCATGACCGCCTTTTCAATAATCAGCTCGCTCGAACCGAACGCGTTCTTGGCTTCGGATTGCGCCATATCGATGGCGGTTTCGAGTTCGCTCACCTCGTGGACAAGTCGCATGCCACGGCCACCACCGCCAGCCGCCGCTTTAACCATGACCGGCAGTCCAATTTTTTCAGCCTCGGCCACAAGGGTGCTCACCCTCTGGTCGTCGCCCTGATACCCGGGGACGCAGGGAACACCGGCGTCGATCATGGCGCGCTTTGCTCTGGCTTTGTCTCCCATGACTTCGATGGCGGCATTGGGCGGGCCGATAAATTCAATACCTTTGGCTTCGCAAGCCGAGGCAAAGGCTTGGTTTTCAGAGAGAAAACCGTAACCGGGATGGATGCAGTCAGCACCCGTGCGCTCCGCTGCATCCAGAATGGCATCCAACTGCAGATAAGAATCTGCCACGGGTGCGGGACCAATGCAGACCGACTGATCAGCTTCCCTTACGTGCTGTGCATTGGAATCCGCTTCAGAGTAAACAGCCACCGTTTTCAGACCCATAGCCTTGGCCGTACGCATCACCCGAACGGCAATTTCACCGCGATTGGCCACTAATAAAGTCGTTAGTGCCTTCATAGTTAAATCTCCGTGTGCCAGTTGGGTTTGCGTTTTTCGACAAAGGAGGCAACGCCTTCCTTCCCCTCTTCACCTTGAAGGCAACCGCTGAAGTTCATGGCGGCAAACTCCACCTTTTCGCTATCGGGCGTCGCAGGCATACCAATAATCAGCGCTTTACAGGCAGCCACGGCGCCGGGAGCACACTCCAGCACATCGCGTTTCACCTTAGTCTCAAGGCCCGCTAAGGCGTCAGCGTCCTCTGCCACAAAGTCAAGAACCCCAAGTCGGCCTGCCTCATCACCCTTAAAACGAGCAGCCGTCACCATCAAGCGACGACCGGTTGAATACCCGCACTTCTGCAACACGTAGCGCGCAATTTGCGCCGGAGTGATTCCGATGCGCGTCTCTGAGAAACCAAACTTCGCATCGCTCATGCCGATAGTGACATCGCAACAACAGGCAACGCCCAAACCACCAGCCATCGCCGCACCTTCAATCACGGCAACGGTGACCTGAGGCAGTGCATTGAGCTCTGCAAGGACGTGTCCGATGCGACGGCTCATTCGCATCGATTCCTCGGTCGCACCACTGGCCATGGCATTAAAACCCTTTAAGTCGCCGCCCGCACAGAAGAAGCCGCCTTTACCACGAATCGTCATGCCGCGAATATCGCGCTGGTCCTTGATGGTATCGATGACCGCTGCCAAATCCTCTACGGCTTCATCTGTCAACGGGTTACGACGTTCGGGCTGATTGAACCAAACCGTCAGCCAGCCTCGTTCTAGATCTAGGGCCAGTGTCTTAGTTTCAGGTAGTGTTGTCATGATTACATCCTCGCTACGCCGAACGCATTCGGTCGTGTTTCTCGCAGACGAGCCTCCAGTACGGTTTCCAGGCAGAAAGCCAAGACTTTTCGCGTATCGCGCGGATCAATGATGCCGTGATCGAGCACGCGGCCTGAGGTATAGAAGGCGTCTTCTTGCGCGTCAAAGTGGGCTCTGATGGCCGCCGCTTGTTGCTCGAGCATCTCCTCAGGCACCTCCTGACCTTTTCTCGCAGCGCCGACACGCGCCACCTCCGACATGGTGTCCGCAGCGCTCTGCCCTGCCATGACACCTGTGCGGGCATTGGGCCAGGCAAACAGGAAATCCGGCTGATAGGACCAGCCGCACATGCCGTAGTTACCGGCGCCAAAACTGGCACCGATGTAGAGCGAAATCTTAGGGACGCGGGCATTAGACACTGCTTGAATCATCTTCGAGCCGTGCTTAATCATGCCCGCTTGCTCGTACTCTGTGCCCACCATGTATCCGGTGGTGTTGTTGAAAAACAGGATGGGCATATCTGCAGCATCACAGAGCTGAATAAACTGCGCCGCCTTCGTGGCACCATTGGGATCAATGGGGCCGTTGTTACCAATGAAGCCAAAACTGATGCCCGTGATGGATGCATAGCCGCAGACGGTCGAGACACCGTAGCGTGACTTGAACTCTTCGACCGAGGAATCATCGACAATCCGCGCCAGCACTTCGCGGAAGTCGTACGGCACTTTTGGATCGACCGGGATAGCACCCGCGAGTTCCTCGACTGAGAAACGCGGGGGCTCATAAGGTCGTCGGACCACCGTGGTAACTCGCTTGTTCCAGTCGATGCTCTTCATGACCTCACGCGCTTTGAGAATGCCGTGCGCGTCATCCTCAACCAGGTATTCGACAACACCCGAGACGCTCGAGTGCATTTCGGTGCCACCTAACTCGCGATCATCCGCTTCTTCACCCGTCGCGGCCTTTACAAGGGCAGCGCCACCCAACGCGGCCATGCCGTTTTCCTTTACACCAATAACGTAGTCGGACATGCCAGGCATGTAGGCTCCACCCGCTGTTGAACCGCCATGCAGCACGACCATGGTAGGAATGCCAGCTGCGGACAATCTCGCCAGATCGCGAAACACGTTGCCGAAGCGCGACCACAGCTCCACCTTGTACTTCAGCAAGTTGGCACCAGCAGACTCCACTAAGTGGATGACGGGAAGTTTCTGACGCATGCACATCTCCAGAATGGACGTCGATACGAACCCAGTCGATTCGGTCGCGGCGCCCGCCGATATACCCGAGTCATCGACCCAGATCATGCATCGCACGCCCTCAACAAACCCAACCCCCACAATGACCGAAGCGCCGGGGACACTTGTTTCACGATCCGGGTTCTCAACGCAGTAGTTGGCCATGGAATGCATCTGCAGGAATGGCATGCCGGGATCCAATAGCCGCTCCAAGCGCTCGCGAGGCGACAATTGCCCCCTTGACCTAAAGGTTTTCAGGCGCTTATTCGATGCATCGATGGTGCGTTGTTCAAGTGATCGCCAGTGATCGATTAGCTCGAACATGCTAGATCTGTTTTCCTTGAAACTGTCGCTTGCGGGCTGAACAGTCGACGAAAGCACTGCCATATCAGGCCTCCAAAAGTTGTTGTGGAATCGCAATTGGGGTGTCAAGCAGGACTTGGGCATACGCTTTTGCCTGAGGATCATTTCTCAGACTCGCTATGCCGCCACCACCTAATGCGTTGTGAAGTAGAAAATTTAAGGCCGGCAAACCGGGCATGTAGTAACGGTCAATGTCTGGCGAAGTCATAAAGTGCGCAAAACGATCGCCGACATAATCTGCCGTCAGTTTGGCGGCAATCCAGGGCAGGTACTCAGGCTCACGCGCAATAATGCCTATGTTGGCCTTATCGCCCTTATCGCCAGAGCGTCCCCAGGCCAGGTCCTCAAGCGGTACTTCGATAAGCGCCCCTACCCACGGATCTGCCTCGGGAATTGCGGGCTCTTCAAATGCCGCAATCTCATCGTTCGTGGTTGGCGGTTGAAACGTTTGTGCCCCAGACTCATCAACGAGCTTCAAATCCAGCGTCGACTTGTCGATCAAAACAGAGAAAAGGCGAATGACGGGCGATGGTTTGGCACGCGCACCTGCAAAAAACGCCATTCCCGCGGGCGCTCCGAGTGCCACGCCCGATAGTTCTCGAAGCAGCAGGCCTACAGCGCGGGCATCCTGATGGCGACATGCCACTTTCAAAGCCACTTCACGACTACTGCCCGCAGATGCATGTGAACCCCAGAAGCTCTCCTCGCCAATAACGTCGATGGCAACGTCATCGAAGTCCTGTCCGCCTATGGCGCGAATCTTCTTGCGCGTCCGCATGAGTGCCTCTTCCGCAAAAATGCGAGCTTTGTCCGCGGCACGGCGACCAATGCACCAGAAGGTTGTACCTGCGCGCCAGCCGTCTGCCCAAGTCAAGCTCGTCTTGTAGGTTGAGGGAACACCGCGTCCACGGGCACCCGAGACACGCACACGGTTGTCAGCGACTTGCTCGAGCTTAATTTGCCTAAAGTCACAGACAACATCAGGCAATATGTAGGCCGCAGGATCACCGATCTCATAGAGAAGCTGCTCTGCCACAGTGCCACGATTAACGGCGCCACCCGTGTCTTGAGGCTTGTAGATATCACAGGACCCGTCAGGCGAGACCTCGGCAATGGGGTAGCCCACATTGTGAAGCGTATCCGCCACCGCTTCCCAGTCAGTAAAGTTGCCGCCGGTCGCTTGAGGGCCGCATTCGATCAAGTGACCTATGGCAGAACCAGCTGATAGCTTATCCAGCTCGTCAGCCGACCAACCAAACTCGTGGATACAGGCGCCGAGTGTAACCGCGCTGTCCACACATCGACCCGTTACGACGATGTCGGCGCCAGCGGCAAGTGCTGCTGCGATAGGAAAGGCGCCAATGTAGGCGTTGGCGCTGGCCACCTTGTCTATTGGAGGAAATGCCTCACCCGAGAACATCTCGGCACCACCTGAGGCTCTGATGGCATCAAGTTGACCGAGTACATCATCACCTGTCACAACCACCACTTTTAGGTCGAGGCCTGCGGCGGCAATAACGTCTCGCAATGCATCACCGCAGGCCTCCGGATTAACACCGCCGGCGTTGCTGATCAACTTTACTCCCGAGTCGGCAATCCGCTGCAAGTTCGGTTTGACCATCGCTGATACGAAATCAGTGGCATAACCGAGGGTTGGGTCGGAGGCACGCGCCCTGGCCAAAATCGACATGGTTATCTCTGCGAGATAATCAAAGATAATGTAGTCGAGATCGCCTTCAGCGAAGAACTGGGACATAGCCATGTCAGTCTCACCCCAGAAACCAGTAGCCCCACCTATCTTGATTGTTTTGTTATTCACCGTAGCGCCCTTTTCATCAACATGACTGGCATAAAAATGATTACGACTCATTTATAATGAGGCATACTCATGACTATAGGCGCAACAAAAAATGGCTTCAAGCCATAACCTCGTTAAATCGCATTGGATGAGCCTGAGGTACTAGACACAACATGGCAGATACGCAACGACAACGACTGGAAGCACGAGAAGAAGCCATTTTGGCCGCAGCCACCGCTGTCTTCGGTGAATCGGGTGTCGATGGTGCACGCATGGCTGAGATTGCGCGACGTGCAGACGTCGCTGAAGGTACGGTCTACCTTTACTACAAAAATAAACACGAGCTTCTCGAGGCCGTCGTGGATCGTTTTTGGCGAGAGTTGACCAAGGGTGCAATTGCAGCCATATCGGAAGGCGCTGCTGTTAGCCAACAGCTACATGAGTTGGCTAGTTATCACCTGCAATCGTTGATCGATGACTTCAAGATCGTTGAGATTACCTCACGCGCTCGAATGCGCCATGGCGAGCCTGGCCGTCAGCTACCTCAAATCCGGGAGTATGTGCGGGTTTTCGATGCCATCATGCAACGCGGCATCGATTTGAGAGAGTTCAGTGCCGACACGGCAATCTGGCAAATTCGAGATGTGTTCTATGGAACCTTGGAGCATTCCGCCCGAACTTTGGTGCTGAGAAAGCAAGGTTTCGATCCATCGGTCATTGATCATCTAATGCGTCTCTTCGAGCAGTACCGCCCTTCATCGCGGGCTGACAACGCGAGCGGACTGGACGCCTCCGAGATCATGCAGGTGCTATCCCGCATTGAAACGAAACTCTCTCAGCCCTAGCGGCGAGGAACTTCAGGCGTATTGCGCCCGTAAGGCATCGATAAAGCGAACGAGTTGATCTTGCGGCAGCCGATTAATGCCTGCGGCAGCAGCCCGACCGCCCCCTGTCTCAAATTGACGACATACGGCATCCGCACCTGTCCGATTATTCAGCGGCGCTCTGACGCTTACCAAATAACCACCGTCGATATCTGTCAGAACCGCGTGTGCCTTGTCCGGTGACTGGTTAGCCAGATCGTTGCCATACACGCCACTTACTCGCCGTGCCCAAGCCTCGTCAGGGAGTGACACCACCGCGATATCGTTGTCATCGACAGCCCTGGGTGCCGACTGGGCCGCACACATATCTGTCTCGTAAGCAGCAACCAATGTCTCGAATAAGTCTCGATCATCCTGTAACAGCGCCGTGGGTGACCTGTGACGCTGCATACGTCGGTAAAGATCAGCCGGGTGAAAATGAAGATCGTTGGGTTGCGAGCCGTAGGCATTGTAGTTTACGCAGATACCCAATTGTTTCAGCGCATCACGATCTATGGGTGACGATAAATTACCAATCAGGGTGTCGGCTGTGGTGTCGAGGTTATCACCAAAACAACCCACGACAGCCCACTCGGTAAAGGCACTGCGCAAACGACCATTGACCAACGCACTGGTGCACACTTCAGGCGCGGGACTGATCAACGCATCTAATGTTTCCGCGTCTGGAATATCCCCGGAAAAGTGATGGTCACAAAAAAACAGATCGGCACCCGCAACCAACAATCGATCAACATCGCCACGGTTTTTGTCAAAGGAAATATCGAGGACCGTCACACGATTGACGTCTTCATCCGGAACGCGTCCAAGGAGTTGAATATCGCGCTTTACGCCGGTCACGAGTGTCGCATCGGGTCTCGGCTCAACAAGCCTCAACTGAATGAGCGCACAGATGCCGTCAGCATCGCCGTTGAATACGTCGTAGTCCATGTAATCGCCCCCCAAAATCAGCGGGGCGAATGCTAGCAGATAAGTGACACAAAGTTGCCTTCGGACGTTCTGCCCGCTGACAAATCCTACTCAATGACGATTTTTTCTTGGTTCTTGGTAAGCAAACTCGGACCAATACCACGGACATCGCCAAGAGCCTCAATCGACTTGAACTCGCCGTAGCGCTCTCTGAAATCAACTATTCGTTTCGCCAGCTCGGGACCAACCCCAACCAACTCCTCGGCAAGAACCTCGATACTTGCTGTATTGATATTGACCGTATCTGACGCGAAAGCAGCCATTACCGACCCATAAGCAATAATGAATGAGGCCAGCAAATGGCCAATGAATGGAAAACTCCGGAGGGAACTGCGACTGAACGAATGCATGTTTCTTCTCCTGTGACATGAGTCTTATCGACTCAATATCAGCCTAGAGGAAGAGCCATCCCACTAACTCGTCAGCGCGCTTTCAAACACCGGATTAATCTAATTCGGTTAGGAAAGCTTTCCTATGATGCTATCCACCACGGCCGTAGGGTTGGCGGCTCCAGTAATCGATCGACCCATCACAAGATACGTCGAGCCGTCTGCCATCGCGTCCCATGGGGTGACCACACGTCGCTGATCACCCGCAGAGTCTTCAGGTAGGCGAATCCCTGGAGTGATCAAGGAGAACTCAGGCCCGCATTGTCTCGATAGCATTGCCGCCTCTTGTGCAGAGCAAACAACGCCATCTAAGCCAGTAGATTGGGCTAAGGCAGCGAGCCGACCAGCGCGCTCAGCGGGCGTCTCGGTAATACCCAGCTCGAGCAAATCCGTTTCCTCCATGCTGGTAAGTACCGTGACCGCAATAAGTTGTGTGCGCGCTTTAGTTCGCTGAGCAACAGCCGCGGCCGCAGCCTCCATCATGCGACGGCCACCCGAGGCATGGACATTGACCATCCAGACACCGAGATCTGCCGCCGCGCCGACCGCACCGGCTACCGTATTTGGAATGTCATGAAACTTCAAATCTAGAAATACATCGAAGCCCAGCCCGTGCAGCGCATCCAAGATTCGGGGACCTTCGCTGGTAAAAAGCTGCTTACCCACCTTCAGCCGAACTTTTGTTGGATCCATTTTTCGTGCGCAGACCAGAGCCTCATCGAGCGATGGGTAATCAAGCGCAATAATGAGAGGGCTTAACATATCGTTTTCTCAATCGTCCTTTAACCGCCGCTTTCCCTGGAGTCTGTTCTTAGTAGGTAGATCAGCGCGCCGGCCGATGGAGTGTATCCCAGCTCTTACAGCCAGGACATTGCCAGTAGAAACTCGGGCCATGAAAACCGCATACACCACAAAGATATGCGGACTGACGTGATGCCAGCTTTTGGGCCCCTTCTATGATTTCCGGTGTTGCCACCTCTTCGCCTATTAACGTGAGTGCTTGCATAAGAAGCCTTGAGCTCGGCTTTTTATGCAAGCCTTGCTTGAGGATCTCCAAGGCTTTGGCGTCTTCCCCCCGCACCCTGTGCTCATCGGCCAAGATGACGCGCAACTGCGGGTCTTCTCGCTGGGTCAATAGTGTGGCGATCAGAGGAGTGACCTCATCGCGACAGTTAACACTCTCACTGACAGCAATAAGCTGCGCAGCAAACTCAGGCAGCCGCTCGGATGACATTTTTGCCGCCGTCACTAGACGATCATAGGCACGTCTGGGCTGATCTTGTTGTTGATCCAAACGCGAGAGGATTGTGTGGGGCCAGACCGATTCTTCAGTCCAATCCATGGCCCGCTCTGCAAGCTCACGTGCAGCCTCGAGGTCACCTGCGGACTCCTTATCTTCCGCGGCCTCACAACAGTAGTGACTTAACTTTGCACGAGCCTTGATCGCAGCTGACCTTTGGTGAGGATCATCTTCTTTAAGCTCACCCAGTTGAGACTCAGTTAGCTCGCGCGCCTGATCCCAATCACGGCTCGCCTCAAATACCTCGATGAGAAGCGATTTGCCTTCTAATTGGTGCTCTTCAGATAACTCAAGAAGATCTTTCAATAATTGCTCGGCACGATCCAGAAGACCCGCAGCTATGAAGTCTTTAGCGAGCTCCAAATGCGCTTGGTTTTTCTGGACGTCAGGGAGACGACTTCTCGACAGAAGCGACTGGTGAATTTTGATCGCGTTATCCACCTCACCACGCTTTCTCAGCAGACTGCCAAAGGTGATGTGAGTCTCAAAGGTCTCCGCGTTGACCGCCAGTGCCTCGCTGAATGCTTTAAGCGCTGACTCCTGCTCGCCATCCAAAAGAAAATTCAGTCCGAGATAATACTGTGATGGCGGTGCCGTCTCTTCTGGCACTTCACGGCTTGCGGCACCTCTACCGAGTACCCAACCTGCCGCAACAGCCAAAAACAATAAGACCAATAGCAGCGTATTAGGCTCAGCCACTTTTTACATCCTTGTTAAGCCGCTGACTCATTCGCGCGTTCTCGCGCTTCAGTGAGGCACTCGCCGCTCGCTGCCGAATCACTAACGCGGAGCTCATAAGACTGCCCAGCAAAACACCAACGATTAGGAACGAGAGGAGCCAAACGGCCACCGGCTGCTCACCGAGCGCCCATGGGCCCAGAGTCAACGGCACGGACATAGTATTCTGCGTTGCAAAGAGGGCGCCTAGGAAGACAGAGAGGCACAATAGCGTCAGAGTGAACGCGGCACGGAGCCAGCGGAGCATTAGAATACCGCCTTGATTGAACGATTAACGCGTTCCCTCAATTCTTTGCCGGGCTTAAAGTGAGGCACATGCTTTGCCTCGAGCTCAACAGCATCACCGGTTTTAGGATTTCGACCTTTACGGGGTTCTCGATAGTGCAGTGAGAAGCTACCAAAGCCGCGAATCTCGATGCGTTCTCCTGAAGCGAGCGATTCTGCCATGTGATCTATCATCAGCTTCACAGCTAACTCGACGTCTTTCGTCGTCAGCTGATTTTGCTGTGATGCCATTAGCTCAATGAGTTCGCTTCGCGTCATGATCCCCACCTGTTGACGACATTGTCCACGTACCATAGCGTCCGCACAAGCATCTATTGCCATTCAATTGCAGCGGCCATTCAAGCATGAAGAAGCAGATGCGTGGCCTTACAGCGACGCCAAGAATTTATCTAGCACCTGAAGATCTAGCGGCTTAATGAGAACCCCTTCAAATCCTGCGGCTTCGAACTCCTTCACTGCGTCACTGCCAGCGTTAGCTGTACAAGCAAAAATACGCAAGCTAGTTGGACTGCCGGGCGACTCTTGAATCCATTGAAGCAGATCTAACCCAGAATGTTCTGGCTTTTGAATATCCGTGATGATCACATCAAACGCTTTTGCCTTGAGCGCATCAAAACCCTCTTTAGCCGACGAGGCTAGCGCAAGATTTACGCCCAAACGCTCCATCATGGCCGACATAACGAGCTGATTGGTCTCGCTGTCTTCAACATAAAGAATATTAAAATTCTTTTGCTTTTTAACAGCCTCCAAAATATCAAAAAAAGCCGATACAACCGGCTTTTTGTCACATTTCGAGAGAAATCTGAGATTTACTTCCCGTCCATTTGCGCCTTGATGAGATCGCCGATGGTTCCGGGTGAAGCAGCGCTGTCTTGCTCCTTGAGCGAGGCAACCGCTTCTTTCTCGTCATCCATGTCTTTTGCTTTAATAGAAAGTCCGATTGAACGGCTTTTACGATCGACGGCAACAATCTTGGCGTCGATTTTATCACCGACACTAAGGACTGAGCGTGCGTCTTCAACGCGATCCCGACTGAGATCAGCGACCTTGATGTAACCATCAACTTCTTCATTGAGTTTGATGACCGCACCTTTCACATCGACATCAGTCACCTCGCCGGTAACGATGCTGCCCTTCTCGGCTTCACCCAAGAAAATTGAGAAAGAGTCTTCCTCGAGCTGCTTTATACCCAGCGAGATACGCTCACGCTCGGGGTCAATGCTCAAGATCACAGTCTCGATCTCATCGCCCTTCTTGTAGTTACGAACCGCTTCTTCACCGGTCTCGTTCCAGCTGATATCGCTAAGATGCACTAGGCCGTCAATATTACCGGCAAGGCCAATGAAGATACCGAAGTCAGTGATTGACTTGATAGATCCAGAGATCTTGTCACCGGTCGCGTGCTGCGAAGCAAAGGCATCCCAGGGGTTTTGCTGACATTGCTTGATACCAAGCGAAATACGACGACGCTCCTGATCGATGTCAAGAACCATCACTTCAACTTCATCGCCGAGCTGAACGATCTTCGATGGGTGAACATTCTTGTTTGTCCAGTCCATTTCAGAGACGTGTACCAGACCTTCGACACCCTCCTCGATTTCCGCAAAACAGCCGTAGTCCGTGAGATTGGTGATACGAGCATTGACGCGGCTACCCTCTGGGTAACGATTAGTAATCTCAACCCATGGATCTTCACCCAACTGCTTCAGACCCAGGGACACCCGGTTACGCTCTCGGTCGAACTTGAGAACCTTAACGTCCATTTCCTGGCCGACTTCAACAACTTCGCTCGGATGCTTAATACGCTTCCATGCCATATCAGTGATGTGTAACAGACCGTCAACACCGCCGAGATCAACGAATGCGCCGTAGTCAGTGAGGTTCTTGACCACACCTTTAACGCTTTGACCTTCCTGGAGGTTTTGCAGCAGTTCGTCGCGCTCGGCGCTGTTGGCCGCTTCCATGACCGCACGTCGAGAAACAACGACGTTGTTTCGCTTCTGATCTAGCTTGATTACCTTGAACTCAAGCTCTTTGCCCTCGAGGTGCGCGGTTTCACGGATTGGACGTACGTCAATCAATGAACCAGGCAGGAAGGCACGGATAGAATCGACATCGACCGTGAAGCCGCCTTTGACCTTTCCGTTGATAACACCAGTGACCACCTCTTGAGCAACATGAGCTGCTTCCAGCGTCTTCCATGCTTCTGCGCGCTTTGCCTTCTCTCGCGAGAGCTTGGTTTCACCGAAACCGTCCTCGACAGTTTCCAGTGCCACCTGGACCTCGTCACCAATATTTAAGGTGCACTCACCACTAGCGTTTGTAAATTGATCAAGAGGGATGACACCCTCAGATTTTAGACCTGCGTGGACGGTAACCCACTCGTTGTCGATATCAATAACCACACCGGTAACAATTGAACCGGGTTCCATATCAACGGACTTTAGACTCTCTTCGAATAACTCGGCGAATGATTCGCTCATTGAACATACCTGTCTTGTCGCTGCAAAAATCGCAGCACCAACCGTCTTACCCGGCTGGGTCGATTTATAAACGCACTAAGTCGAGGGGTAAGGCCTTTAATCGCCCGAGTGCACTATTCCTTTAGCAACCGCATGAGACAATACTCGTTCAAACACGGCATCTGCAGTCAGGTCGGTACTGTCGACGATGACGGCGTCCTCCGCTGGGACAAGTGGCGATATCGATCGTGTTCGATCTCGTTTATCGCGAGCCTCGATGGCCTCCAAAAGGCGCGGAAGACTAACATCCTCGCCCTGCAGCTGCAACTGACTTTGTCGTCGCTGCGCACGGGCCAAGGCTGAGGCTTCGAGGAATATCTTCAGGGGCGCGTCGGGGAAGACAACAGTCCCCATGTCTCGCCCATCAGCTATCAGACCCGGCGCCGCTGCCAACTCGCGTTGACGGGCGAGCAGGGCCTCTCTAACAGAGGGTATGGCTGCAACAGCAGATGCACCCTCTCCTCCACGGACCGAGCGTACGGGTTCCGTGACATCTCTGCCGCGGTAAATAACGCGAACACCGAGATCGGTGGTGACAAACGACACATCTAAATCGCGAGCAATCTGGGTCACCGACGACTCGTCATCCCAAGCGATTCCCTGATCCGAGGCAGCAAATCCGACAATGCGGTATAGCGCGCCACTATCCAGCAAGTGGAAGCCCAAATGACCTGCGAGCCGTTGAGCAAGCGTTCCTTTGCCTGAGCCGCTTGGGCCGTCTATACAGATCACCGGAACCATAAGAGGTCAGTTCACTTCTTGTATGTTCAAGCCGACACCGCGAGCAAGCGCAGCGAAACCGGGAAACGAGGTGGCGACGTGGTCACAATCGTTGACGTGAATCGGTCCTGATGCGCGAAGCGCTGCGACGGAAAAAGACATGGCAATACGGTGGTCATGGAAGGTATCGACCTCACCACCCGTTATTTGCCCGCCGGTAATGGCAATGCCGTCCTCGCGAACGTCGTTTTCAATTCCAAGGCGTGTCAAACCCTCTGCCATCGAAGCGATACGATCACTCTCTTTAACGCGAAGCTCCTCTGCACCCGAGAGAACTGTCTTGCCTGACGCGCAGGCGGCCGCAATGAAAAGTACGGGGAACTCATCGATTGCCAGGGGTACAAGATCTTCCGGAATCTCGATGCCGGTCAACGGTGCCGATCGAACACGCAAATCGGCTACCGGTTCTCCACCTACCTCGCGCTCGTTAAACACTTCAATATCCGCACCCATGAGCGTCAGAATAGTAATCACGCCGGCGCGTGTTGGGTTCATGCCCACGTGCTCGAGGGTCAAGTCTGACCCTTCAGCAATCGATGACGCGACCAGAAAGAAAGCTGCAGATGAAATATCGGCTGGGATGTCGAGTGATGTTGCTTTCAACGCGCCACCACCCTGCAGGCTAATGACATCGTTCTCGCACTCCACTTCGTAACCAAAGCCTCGGAGCATGCGCTCTGTATGATCTCGCGTCGTGGCTGGCTCACTTACCGAGGTGCGTCCCTCTGCGTACATCCCTGCGAGCAATACGCATGATTTGACCTGCGCGCTGGCCATTGGCATCTCGTAGTGAATACCTTTGAGGCGCTGACCGCCTTTGATGGCGAGCGGTGGCTTGCCCTCCTCGCTCTTGATTACGGCACCCATCAGCGCAAGCGGAGTTGTTACACGTCCCATCGGGCGCTTTTGCAGGGATACATCGCCTGTCATTAGCGAATCGAAGGCTTGGGGCGCTAATAAACCACACAGCAGTCGGATACTCGTCCCTGAATTCCCCATATCGAGGACATTGTCCGGCGCTTTGAGGCCGTGCATACCGACCCCATCAATTTCAATTCGACCTTGCTTGGGGCCACGAATCATGACACCCATGTCTCTAAACGCCTGGACGGTGCAGAGCGCATCCTTGCCTTCCAGAAATCCTGTCGCTTTGGTCGTACCCTCGGCCAACGCGCCAAACATGACGGTCCGGTGCGACATTGACTTATCACCGGGCACCCGCAACGAGCCTGTCATCGATCCACCGGGCTCAACCAAAAACTTCATGATGTTTCCTCTGAATTACTCGAAGGAAGGGGGTTAAGAATGTCGTCGTGTGCGCGCCGATGAGCACGACAAATCGCAAAGTAGTCGCGAAGCGCAGCCGCATCGCCCGATGCAATTGAGTCCTTTAGCGAGGTCATCTCGTCCTGAAAGCCATCGATCGCATTCAACAGCGCCATCCTGTTAGTGACCGAAATATCGGTCCACATCAATGGGTCAGATCCTGCAATTCGCGTCATATCACGCAAGGCACCACCACCATGTACCATGGGATCAGAGGCATCTCTCTCCAGAGCTCGAGTGAGTGCATAGGCGACGATGTGCGGCATGTGCGAGCTCACCGCGAGTAGCGCATCGTGCTCTTCAACACCCATTTGTCGAATGTAGGCACCCGTGAGATCCCACATGGCCTTAACCTGCTCAGTCGCATCGGCTGCGGTGTGCGGTAGCGGTGTCAAAATGACCTCACGACCACGAAATAAAGCACCGTCAGAAAACGCGACGCCGCTGTGCTCTGAGCCCGCAATAGGATGACCCGGAACAAAATTCGCATAATTACAGGCCATGGAATCAATCACGTGACCTTTAATGCTCGCAAGGTCGGTAACCACGGGAGTGCGATTCAACCGGCTCAACTCATCAACGACAGACTTTAAAATCTCTCCCGTCGCGGCAGGTGGCGCGCCCACGACAACCATGTCGGCCGCTGCGAGAACCTCAGACAGGTCCAAGGAATAATGATCGATCACTCCCAGCTCCAGCCCACGCTGCAAACTGGCCGCTCTGGGACCCCACGCCGTCAGCGTCCCGTTCCAGGAACTCCCTCTCAAGGCGCGAGCAAGCGACCCCGATATGAGGCCTAGCCCAATAAACGCAACGGTCCGAGATTGAAATTGTGTCATCAGATGGGCGCTTTAGGATAAGAACCTAATGGCTTGAGCAGAATAGAGTTTTCCTCTAGTGCTGCCATTACACCGCGGACAACATCGTCAGATAGGTGCCCTTCAAACTCAATGAAGAACATGTAGGTCCACTTTTCAGTTTTCGAAGGTCGGGAATCAATGCGGGTCAAACTAATGCCACGCTCCTCGAAGGGGCGTAACAAGTTTAGAAGTGCGCCCGGGCGGTTCCGACTTGCGATCAGAATGGATGTTTTATCAGCACCACTCGAGGGCACAGTCTCACGACCAATAACGAAAAAGCGCGTTGTATTGTGCGCAATATCTTGAATGGCCTCAGCCAGCTTCACGAGCTGGTAAGTTTCTACTGCCAGATCACCAGCAATGGCCGCAACGCCAGGCTCACTCTGCGCACGTTGTGCAGCCTCGCCGTTACTGCGGCAGACATCTCGGGGAACACCAGGCAGATTGGCATCCAGCCAATCCCGACACTGACCGAGCGCCTGCTCATGTCCACAAACAACGGATATGTCAGCCAAGTCCTGAGAAGCGCCCGCGATCAGATGATGCACGACGGGCAGCTCAACCTCACCAATAATCTGGAGCGGTGACTCTAGGAAACAATCGAGGGTCTGGCCCACCATGCCCTCAGTTGAGTTCTCGACCGGCACCACCGCCATATCGCAGGCCCTATCTTCTGCCAATCGAAAGACATCTCTGATGGTGGGCTGGGGTTCAAGAATGGCGGACTGCCCGAAGTGTTTTAGGGCAGCGGCCTGAGAATAAGTGCCTACCGGACCCAAAAACCCAACCGTTAAGGGGCGCTCCAAGGCCAGGCAGCTCGACATAATTTCACGGAAAATGCGCGCTGCCTGATCTGCCGGTAAGGGTCCCGGATTACGCTCTTGGATTGCTCGTAAAATCTGCGCTTCGCGCTCGGGACGATAGAACAGCGCATCTCCATCTTGGCTGGCGGCTAGCTTAATTTCTGCGACACGACGCGCGCACTCGGCCCGCGCGTTAATCAACGCGAGCAACTGCTTATCGATGGAATCGATGTCTGCTCGAATTTCGGCTAATTGATCATCAGACGCCATGATCTATCGTCTCTATCCGTACTTTGTCTCGAAACGATGCATGAAATCGCACAAAGCATCAACGGACGATTGCCCGACCGCGTTGTAGATACTGGCTCGCATACCACCAACGGAGCGGTGCCCCTTCAAGTTGAGCAGCTGCTCAGCCTCTGCTTCCTCCAGGAACCGCTTATCGAGTGATGCATCAGCCAACGTAAAAGGCACGTTCATTAACGAACGATATCGGACTTCCACCGGATTGTTATAAAAACCGCTGTTATCAATGGTGGCATAAAGCGCTGACGCCTTTTGTTCGTTCAGTGCCTTCATTGCCGCAAGACCGCCCTTGGCTTCTATCCACTCGAACACGAGCCCCGAAAGGTAGAGCGCAAAGGTGGGAGGCGTGTTGTACATGGAGTCATTATCGGCCGCGATTTTCCAGCTCAGTATGGCGGGAATATCTGCCCGCGCGCGATCCAGCAAATCTCGCTTCACGATGACCAGACACAAGCCCGCTGGACCGATATTCTTTTGAGCGCCCGCATAGATCACACCAAAACGGTCCACGTTGATGGGTCTCGACAGGATAGTCGACGACATATCTGCGACAACCGGAGCGGGGGTCTGTGGAACGAAATCGAACTCGAGTCCGCCTATCGTTTCGTTGGGGCAGTAATGCAGGTAAGCCGCGCCGTCGGTCAACTCCCAGTCGGACTCAGCTTGTATGGTCGAAAAGTTGGAATCTTCGGATGTCGAGGCGACATTCACATTGACGAGACGTCTGCCCTCAGCCAGCGCTTTCTTCGACCACTGACCTGTGACGACCTGATCCACCGTATCGTCAGCGCGAGATAGGTTTAGGGGGACAGACGCAAACTGCTGTGACGCACCCCCCTGCTGAAACAAGACTGCATAGTCCTCACCAATATCGAGCAATCGGCGCAGCGACTGCTCTGCTCGCTCGGCAACACCGACAAACTCGGGGCTTCGATGGCTTAACTCCATGACGGACGCGCCGACGCCCTGCCAATCAAGCAGCTCAGTTTGGACGCGCTGAAGGACCTCGGCGGGAAGCGCCGCAGGCCCCGCGCAAAAATTATGGGCTCTGGTCACTCTTCTGTCTCGTTGCTACCGCTATGCGAGTCTTCATCTGTTACGACGGGTTGAGCAGGTTCTGCTGCATCATCGTCCTCAGCGATTCGGCTCACGCTCACCAGCGCTTCACCGTCCCGGGTTCGTATGACTCTGACACCCTGCGTGTTACGGCCCAGGAGACTCACTTCATCGACACGTGTTCTAACGGCTGTGCCCTGATTGGAGATCAGCATCATTTCGTCGCCGTCCCAAACTTGAACCGCGCCAACAAGCGAGCCGTTACGCTCCGATGTGGACATGGCAATGACACCTTTGCCACCGCGACCTTTAGCTGGAAATTCCGCATTCTCGGTCCGTTTACCGTAACCATTTTCTGTGACAGTCAGAATACGACCACCCTCTCTTGGCACAATGAGCGAGATAAGTTTGTGACCAACAGCAAGATTGATACCCCGGACACCTCTCGCGGTGCGACCCATGGCTCTGACCTGGCCTTCATTGAAGCGCGTCGCTTTACCTTCGGTCGAAAACAGCATGATATCGCTATTACCGTCCGTAATGGCTGTGCCGACTAGCACGTCGTCTTCTTCCAACTCAATCGCTCGCAAGCCAACACTCCGCTGACGCGAGAACTGAGTGGCCGCCGTTTTCTTCACGGTGCCATTCGCCGTCGCCATAAAGATGAACTGATTCTCGTCATACCCGTCGATGGGCAAGATAGACGTGATACGTTCCTCTCCGTCGAGCGGCAGCAAGTTCACCATAGGGCGACCTCGCGAATTTCGACTGGCCAGCGGGATATGGAACACTTTCAGCCAATACACCTTGCCGAGGTTCGAGAAACACAGAACCGTCGCGTGAGTGCTCGCAATCAACAAGTGCTCGACGAAGTCCTCATCTTTCACTGCAGTTGCACTTCGACCCGTACCGCCACGACGTTGCGCCTGGTAGTCGGTCAGGGACTGTGTTTTCGCGTACCCTTGATGAGAGATTGTGACGACACGATCCTCTTCGGTAATCAAGTCTTCAACAGTCAGATCGTGCGCGGAATCGGTGATTTCAGTGAGACGATCATCACCAAAGTCCTCTACGAGCTCCTCGAGCTCCCCTCGAATAACGGACCTCAATCGATCGGGATCACCCAGGATCTCCAGAAGGTCTGCAATTTCAGCGACCTTGTCAGCGTACTCTTGGAGTAACTTCTCGTGCTCAAGGCCCGTGAGTCGATTGAGTCGCAGCTCAAGAATGGCCTGTGCCTGTGCGGGCGACAGGTGGTATTTGCCGTCGATCAGGCCATACTCACCTTCAAGGTCATCAGGCCTACAGGCAGAATCACCAGCACGCTCAAGCATGGCGCTCACATCGCCCGGCAACCAGGCAGCAGCCACCAATCGGTCTCGCGCATCCGCCGCGGTGGGCGATGTTTTGATCAACTCAATAATTTCATCGATATTTGCAAGCGCTACGGCTAGGCCTTCAAGTACATGCCCTCGCTCACGCGCCTTGCGGAGCAGGAACAGTGTGCGGCGTGTTACAACCTCGCGTCGATGACGAATAAACGCCTCAATGATCTCCTTGAGGTTGAGCACTTTGGGCTGTCCTTCAACCAAAGCCACCATGTTGATGCCAACGACCGATTGCAACTGCGTCTGTGCGTACAAGTTATTCAGTACAACGTCGCCAACTTCACCTCGGCGCAACTCGATAACAACCCGCAATCCGTCTTTGTCGGATTCATCGCGAAGCTCGGTGATGCCCTCGATCTTCTTCTCTTTGACCAGCTCGGCAATGCGCTCGAGTAATCGCGCCTTGTTCAGCTGGTACGGAATCTCGTGGATGATGATCGTGTCCTTGCCCTTAGAATCATCTGTGACCACTTCGGCTCTCGCTCGAACGTAGATACGCCCTCGACCCGTGCGATAAGCCTGAATGATTCCTGCTCGGCCCGTGATAATGGCCCCGGTGGGGAAATCCGGTCCAGGAATGTAACGAATGAGTTCGTCGACACTAATTTCAGGGTTGTCGAGCAGAGCCAAACAGCCAGCAACGACTTCGCGAATGTTGTGAGGCGGGATATTGGTCGCCATACCGACAGCAATACCCGCTGAACCATTGATTAAAAGGTTGGGAACACGCGTTGGCAAGACAACAGGGATGTGCTCAGTGCCGTCATAATTTTCCGCAAAATCAACGGTTTCTTTTTCGAGATCCGCCAGCAGTGAGTGCGCCAGCTTGGTCATCCTGATCTCGGTGTATCTCATCGCTGCAGCAGAGTCACCATCGATGGAGCCGAAATTACCCTGGCCGTCAACGAGGGGATAACGAAGCGAGAATGTTTGCGCCATACGAACAATGGTGTCGTAAACCGCAGAATCACCGTGTGGGTGGTACTTACCAATCACATCACCAACGACACGAGCGGACTTTTTGTACGCCTTATTCCAGTCGTTGTTCAGTTCGTTCATAGCAAACAAGACTCGGCGGTGAACGGGTTTCAAGCCATCTCGGACGTCGGGCAACGCGCGGCCGACAATAACGCTCATCGCATAATCCATGTAGGATTGTTTGAGCTCGTCCTCGATATTAATGGGGAGTACTTCTTGCGCTAAATCTTGCTGCTGATCTGACATCTGGTGATCTTTTTTTTATCGGCGGGCACGCCGCCAAAACCCTGCAGTTTGTAGGGTGTAAATACTATCAAATTCAGCCTGTTAAGGCTACTTTTAGCACGGCATAAGAGTGGAAACTTACGATTTATGACATCAGCTAATTTTGCGGTTCACGCAGACGCAATCATCCCCGTCTCTGGACCTGAAAATGTCCTCAAATCTCACAGTATTGTTGTAAAGCAGGGATTGATCGATGCGTTAATGCCGCATGCGCAGGCGCGCGCCTTAAGCGACATAGATCATGTCGAACTCCCGGGTCATGTGCTTATGCCCGGCCTTGTGAACGCGCACGGCCATGCAGGAATGACATTACTGCGCGGCTATGCCGACGACATGTCGCTGGCATCGTGGTTGAACGATAAAATCTGGCCACTGGAAGCCCGTTGGGTGTCTCCCGAATTCGTTCGCGACGGCACAGACATTGCGGCAGCGGAAATGTTACTCAGCGGCATCACAACGACCAGCGACATGTATTTCTTCCCTGACATTGCTGCCCATAGCCTGCGCGCGGCGGGCATGCGAACACAACTGGTGTTTCCAGTCATGAATATTGAGACCGCCTGGGCAAAAAACGCCGAGGAGTATTTCGAAAAGGGATTGGCGCTGCGGGATTACTTCACAAATGACGATCTCGTGGACATTGGCTTTGGCCCGCACTCCACCTACACCGTCGATGAGTCGCTCCTCTCCCGAACGGCTGTGCTGGCGAACGAGCTTGATGCTGCTATCCAGATCCATCTCCACGAGACGGCGACCGAGGTGTTAGCGCATGTTGAGGCAACAGGCGAACGCCCCATCGATTTGTTAGCGCGCATCGGTTTCTTGGGGCCGCGAACACAGTGTGTCCATATGACAGCACTCGGGTCGCAGGATATCGAGACAGTGGCGGCCCACGGTGCACACGTCGTGCACTGCCCGCGCTCCAACATGAAACTCGCGTCAGGCGCCTGCCCTGTCTCGAAGCTACGAGATGCAGGTATCAATATCGCGCTGGGTACGGATGGTGCGGCCAGTAACAATCGACTAAATGGCCTTGCAGAAATGCAGGCTGCAGCCTTAATGGCAAAACTAGAGAGCGGCGACCCGACAGCACTCTCGGCCAGTGAGGCTATCCGAATGGCCACGCTTGACGGCGCGCGCGCCCTCGGACTAGACCACGTCACAGGCAGTCTCGAGGCAGGCAAATCTGCTGATTTTATCGCCATCGACATGAGTGGCGTTCACATGGCACCCAACCACCAGGCTGAGTCCAATATTGTCTACGCTGCTTCTGGAAATGAAGTCACTCACAGTTGGATCGCTGGCAAAAACTCTGTGAAAAACGGACAATTGCAAAGTCTAGACAGCGATGCATTGAGGCACAAAGCCGCCGGCTGGCGCGCTAAACTCTCCGCCCAATCCTGACGTATATGCAGGCAGCCGCCTGATTGAGATGACTAAATCATGACTTACAGCAATGTAGACCCAGACGAAATCGCAAAATTTGAGGCGCTGGCGTCTCGATGGTGGGATGAAAATAGTGAATTCAAACCATTACACGACATCAACCCACTACGAGCCAGCTGGATCGACCAGTTCAGTGAAGTGCGGGGTAAGAAGCTGATCGATGTGGGCTGTGGTGGCGGGTTACTAAGCGAGGCTATGGCACATCGCGGTGCAACCGTTACCGGTATTGATATGGGCGAGGCGCCACTCTCTGTTGCAAAAATTCACTTGCTCGAGTCAAAGCTCGACATTGAGTACCGCCAGACCACAGCTGAAACCATTGCCGAGGAACGCCCTGCCACCTACGACGTGGTGACCTGTCTTGAGATGCTTGAGCATGTGCCTGACCCATCAAAAGTCATTCAGGCCTGCGCTGACATGGCTAAGCCCGGTGCCGATCTGTACTTTTCAACCATCAATCGCAACCCAAAGGCGTGGCTGTTCGCCATCGTGGGAGCGGAGTATGTGCTCAATTTGCTTCCCAAGGGCACTCATGAATACGACAAGCTCATAAAACCATCGGAGCTTGCTCGGTGGGCGCGCGCTGCTGGGCTAACCGTCGAGGCGATGATTGGGCTAACCTACAACCCAATCACCAAACACTACCGACTCGTCGAGGGTGACGTGTCTGTGAATTACATGATTCGAGCGAGTAAGCCCGCGTGAGTCAGCGCGTCTTCGACGCCTTCGTTTTCGATCTCGATGGGACACTGGTCGATACAGCCAGCGAGCTCATTGCGGCTTATCAAAAGCTTTGCATCGAGCTAGGCAGCGGCGAAAAACCCTTCGATGATGCGCGGAAATTAATCTCCCACGGTTCGGGGCGTCTGGTCACGGAAGCGACAGGTGTCGAGGAAGGCGACCCTCGATGGGAGCCGTATCGCCAGCAATACCTCGACTGGTACGAGGAACTACTGGGCTCAACTGCCAAACCCTACGACGGGTTGGTAGCGGTTTTAAAAGCGGCTCATAGTGCGGGTAAGAAATGGGGCGTGGTGACAAACAAATTTCGCCGCTTTGCCGAGCCGCTAATGAATGCGATGCCGTTCGAGCCCTCAGCTGGCGTACTGGTTACTCCCTGCGATGTCACACACGCCAAGCCTCACCCAGAACCGGTCCTGCTCGCTGCATCCGAGCTGAATGTGACACCTGAGACAATGGTCTACGTTGGCGATCATATTCGGGATATCGAGTCAGGCAATGCTGCGGGGTGCTTCACCGTCGCGGTGAAATATGGCTACATAGAAGATCACGATAATCCAGAGCAGTGGGGAGCCGACCTCTGTGTCGATTCTCCACAAGCGCTCTCCCAGTGGATAAGGAATCAACTGTAATGCCCATCGCTCCCAGTGATTGGTCTCCGATACAAACCGAGTTATCGGGAAAAACCATTTTGGTCACCGGTGCGTCAGAGGGTATTGGCCGTACCGCCAGTCTTGCCTATGCGGGCTGTGGCGCGGAAGTGCTGCTCCTTAGTCGCAACGAGGAACGCATGGAGGCCCTTTATGACGAAATCGTGGCATTGGGTGCGCCTGAGCCTGCTCTACTTCCCGTGGACCTAGCTAAAGCGACCCACGACGACTTTGTTACGCTGGCAGGCTCGCTTAGCGAGGCCTTGCCCAAATTGGATGGTTTGCTGCACAACGCCAGTTTATTGGGCGATCGAAAATCCATCGCACAGACTCGAGCTGCAACGTGGCACGATGTGATGCAGGTAAATGTAAACGCAGGCTTCATGCTCACGCAGACCTTGCTGCCTCTCCTCGATCAGGCGCCGTCAGCATCCATTGTTTTCACCAGCTCAGGTGTGGGTAGAACCGGACGCGCGTACTGGGGAAGCTACGCCGTATCGAAGTTCGCAACGGAAGGCTTGATGCAAGTCCTAGCTGATGAGCTTGGCGCCACTTCGACCATTCGCGTTAATAGCCTTAACCCCGGCGCCGTCAATACCGCCATGCGGCGTGCTGCTTATCCCGCTGAACCGCCGACAACCAACCCCAGACCAGAAGATATTATCCATGAGTGGGTTTATCTCATGAGCGATGCAAGCGCGCAGCTCAACGGGGAAGCGTTGAGTGCTCAGTAGACTCTCGTATCCCAATCGCCTCAGGTAATTAGCGTCGGGTGTAGAGTAGCGTTTGACACAGATTGAGGTGGGCTAACGATCAATCGCCCCTATTTACGAGCAGCGCGTTGCGAGCAGCGCACGGCAGCGCCCACCCATTGCACGTTGTTATTGGGATTTATGCTCTTTCTTATTTCGCTTCGCGATATATTTACCGCTCTTCTTCGCTTGACGCTCACGCTTGTCAGCTAACTTCTTTGACGGTTGATAGACGGGCTTAGGCTCCATTTGGGCCATGGTGTACACCACATCAGCATCGCGCTGCTTCAACTCCATCCACTGCCCTTTTTTGAGTTTCGACGGAATAAACACATCGCCATAGCGAACACGCTTGAGCCGAGATACGGTCGTCCCCTGCGACTCCCAAAGGCGACGTACTTCGCGATTACGTCCCTCCGATAACACAACGTAAAAGAAGCGGTTGATGCCCTCACTGTCACTACCACCCTCTTGAATATCGGTAAAACGTGCCTGACCGTCATCTAACTCAACGCCCGACTTCAAGCGATCCAGCATCGCGTCATCAACGCGACCCATGACACGAACGAGGTACTCTCGCTCGACACGAGTCGAAGGGTGCATAAGCGCATTGGCCAGCTCACCATCGGTTGTCATCAGCAGAAGTCCAGACGTGTTGTAATCGAGACGCCCCACCGACACCCAACGTCCGGATTTCAAGCGAGGCAAACCGTCGAAGACCGTTGCCCGCCCCTCGGGGTCCTTACGCGAGCAGACCTCTCCCACCGGCTTGTGGTACAGCAAAATTCTGTTGTCCAATAGCTGATCATTAGCGACGGGACGCCCTTTGAACTTGATCTTGTCGCCCGCGACAACCCGATCACCCAGTTTCGCAATCTTACCGTTGACCGTAATGTCGCCCGCCTGGATGCTCTCCTCGAGTTTTCGCCGTGACCCGAGACCCATGCGCGCGAGCACCTTCTGAAGTTTCTCGCCATCGGGCTTGACCGCCACGTCACCCACGATCAATTTTTCGGTCTGTGTGTCGGACTTACTCATTCTGAATCAACGGCCTCTTCCACGTGCACAGAATCGACCGCAATACCCTGAGATTCAGCGACTTGAGGTTCATTCTCTTCGCCACGCGAGTCATGAAACTCCTCAAGAGGCAGTGCACTGGTCATGGTTTCAAGGTCTTTCACGTCGGCAAGAGGCGGCAACTGGTCCAGTGACTTTAGATTGAAGTAATCCAGAAACTCTCGCGTCGTGGCATACATCGCTGGTTTGCCGGGCACGTCGCGGTGGCCCACCACTTTCACCCACTCGCGCTCAAGCAGGCTCTTCATGATATTGCTCGATACCGCAACACCGCGGATGTCCTCAATTTCACCCCGTGTAATTGGCTGACGGTAAGCAATCAAAGACAAGGTCTCTAGCAAAGCACGCGAGTAACGAACTGGACGCTCTACCCACAGTTTGCTGATCCATGGCGACAGGTTTTGTCGCACCTGGAAACGAAAACCACTGGCTACCTCAGTCAGTTCAAAGCCACGTCCATCGCATCGCTCTGCCACTTCGGCAAGCGCCGCGGTGATATCCGAAGTTGACGGTCGATCGAGCTCATCAAAAAGCTGTGCCAACTGCTTCTTGGACAAAGGCTCTCCAGCTGCGAGCAACGCGCCTTCGATAATTTCAACCAAATCGTGATCACCCATGGTCCGCTTTACTCGCTTCTCACCTTGATGTGGATCGGTGCAAACTCATCTGATTGCACAATATCCACCAAAGATTCTTTAATTAATTCCAATATGGCCAGGAAAGTTACCACGACACCAAGCCTGCCCTCTTCCACCTTGAACAGTGAATCAAAGGAACAAAACTCCTGCTCTTGGAGAGCCTGTAACACATCTGCCATGCGCTCACGCGTTGATAAGGATTCACGTTTAATCTGATGGCTCTCGTAAAGATCCGCGCGCTTTAGGACCTCTGAAAACGCAATAACCAGATCCTGTAGATTCACCTCCGGCAGTGGCTTAGTGCGCTCCATGACCGGAGGCTCAGCCGATCCGACCCAGGTATCGCGCTCAACACGCGGTAGCGTTGCCATGTCCTCTGCCGCCTTTTTAAAACGCTCGTATTCCTGCAGCCGACGCACTAGGGTTGCACGCGGATCTTCCTCATCATCATCCGCTTCATTGGAGCGCGGCAGGAGCATGCGTGACTTGATCTCGGCGAGCATGGCAGCCATCAGGAGATATTCCGCCGCCAGTTCAAACTGCAGGGCATCCATCAGTTCGACGTATTGCATGTACTGTTCGGTAATTACGGCGACATCAATATCCAAAATATCGAGATTTTGGCGCCGAATAAGATACAGCAGTAAATCGAGCGGGCCCTCAAAGGCCTCGAGAAAGACCTCTAGCGCCCGAGGCGGAATGTATAAGTCCTTTGGCAACTCGGTAAGCGCCTCTCCTTGAACCACGGCAAACGGCATTTCGCCCTGCTGCGGTTGACCCATGCGCTTCTCAACGGCCGAGGAGACGCGCAACAAAGCCTCAGGCGCAGTTTCACTCGCACTAATGTCGGAGCCTTGTTGGGGATCAATCGGGTCCTGAGTCATGTTGTCGTTCGTATCTGTCACGTCAATCTTGGGACCTAAGCAAAGTCGGTCGTATCACCCAAGCCCTGTCTCAGAACTTGTGTTTCATCGCCACTCATATCGATCACCGACGTTGGATCTAAACCGCAGTAACCGCCATCAATCACCAAATCAACGTCGCGCTCGAGCGTCGTGCGTATATCGTACGGATCGCTGAGCGGATAGTCATCTCCGGGCAGCAAAAGTGTCGCAGACATGAGGGGCTCGCCTAGCTCCCTCAGGAGCGCTTGAGTAATTGCGTTATCCGGAACACGCAAACCAATGGTTTTGCGCTTCGGATTCATCAAACGACGCGGCACTTCTTTGCTGGCCTCAAAAATAAAGGTGTAAGGCCCGGGCGTTGAATGCTTTATTTGCCGGTATGCCGCGTTATCGACCCGCGCGTAACGCGACAGCTCCGATAAGTCCTGGCATACCAGTGTGAAGTTGTGGTCATCTTCCAACTTGCGAATCTGCTTGATGCGCTCAGCACCTGACTTGTTATCGAGCAGACAGCCAAGGGCGTAAGCAGAGTCGGTTGGGTAAGTAATAACGCCACCAGCCTGGAGAATCTCCACCGCTTGATTGATTAGTCGCCCTTGCGGCGTCTCTGGGTGTACAGAGAAAAACTGGCTCATGCAGAAGCCTCCAATGCATCCCAGACATAAGCGCCATTGGGTAAGCGTTCGACATCGATACCGAGCTTCGGACCATACTCGAAATCCCGATGAAAATCGGATCCGACAGAGCACATCAATCCGTTGCCTTCAGCTAGCTGACTTAACCGTTTTAAATCAGTCTCGGGCTGACGACCGTTCAACACCTCTATTGCGCCCCCACCCGCTGCTTTGAAATCGTTGATCAGCGCGCGAAGCTTCATGCCCGTCAGTCGATATTTCAGCGGATGAGCGAGAATCGCCACACCACCGGCGCGAGTTATCGCTTGTACTACGTCACTCAAAGGTGGCCAGAACATTTTGACGTCTCCTATTTTCCCAGCACCCAAATACTTATCAAACGCCTCGGCTACCGAATCCACAGCACCGGCCTCCGCCATCCAGGTGGCAAAATGCGGTCGCCCAATTTGACTCCCGTTTGCAATCGCTTTGGCGCCCTCCAAAGCATCATCTATTCCAACGCCAGCCAGACGCGTTGCAATCTTCTCGGCTCGCTCCTCACGGGCCTGCGTCAACTGTTCGACCATTGCCGTCATTTTCGGTGCGTCTGCATCAAAATTCAGTCCCACAACATGTATTGTCGTGGTTGCCCATCGGCAGGACAATTCAACTCCCGAAATAAGCCCTACCTCCTCGGCCTCACTAGTGTGTCTGACCGCCAGGTACCCCGCCGTGGTGTCGTGGTCAGTGAGAGCAAACTGTTGAACGCCAGCCACCTTGGCACGCCGCAACAGCTCGATCGGCGCCAAGGCGCCATCGGATGCGAGCGAATGAGTGTGGAAGTCAACGATCACAATTACTAAACTTACAGCCTGATTGGCTCGTAATGAATACAGAGTCCTATGGTACCAGAGCCAATATGAAGCAACTCCTAGAATTCTTACCACTGATCATATTTGTCATCGTCTTCCAAATGTCAGGTACGACGCTAAACCTTGGCAGCTGGGTGTACACCTTTGATGGCATCTACACCGCCACCATCGCCTTGATCCTGGCGACGATACTGCAGGTACTGATCGTCAGGCTGGTCTGGGGTTCGGTTGAGAAGCGATTGTTGGGTGTTGCCGGCGCCGTCATTGTCTTTGGTGGTGCGACGGTCTTATTGAGAGATCCCGTATTTATTTTCTGGAAACCCACGGTGTTTAACTGGGCGCTAGCCAGTATTTACGTCGTTTGGCATGTGACCCGAGGCAAATGCTTCTTCCAAGAGTTATTGCCAAAAGAGATCGAGATGCCTAAGCACGTGTGGACTCACGTGACCGTGGTATCGACCTGTCATTTCTTTATGGTCGGTGCTGTGAACCTTTACGTGGCTTACAACTTCTCAATGGATACTTGGGTCTCGTTCAAGCTTTGGTCTGCGGTACTGTTCACGATAATTTGGGCGGTAATGCTTGGCGTTATCATGGGGCCTTTCTTAGAAGACGACTTGAAAGAAGCCAACAGCGCCGACGACAACGAGACAACAAAAACCTTTTAAGGCCTTTTGGGGGCAATCAACCTATGCGAATTATTGGATTAACTTTGCTAAGTAGCTTGGCGACAGTGATATCGGCAAACGTACTGGCGCAGGAAGCCAGCGATGCACCCCCAGCGGGCGAAACGCGTTATGTTACGGACCTTATTTTTACCCCGATTCGCACGGGTCCCGGTGGTGACTATCGAATCATTAATAAAGGCCTCCCCTCCGGTACCGAGGTGATGTACTACGGGACTACTGAGGATGGCGTTTGGGCCGAGGTAGAAACCAGAGGTGGCACACGTGGCTATCTGAGGGCGCAGTATTTGCAAACAGACATCCCTCGTGCAAATAAGCTCAACGCACTGGAGGTGGAACTCGAAGCCAGTCGAGAACGGGTGGCGACGCTTCAGCAAGGCCTCGATGAGGCAATGGAGCAATTAACCTCCAGCGACTCTGATATGAGCTCAACCGCAACAGCACTCACGGAAACACGAGCTGAGCTCGCCGAGATCAAACGCATCTCGGCCAATGCGATTCAGCTCGACCAATTGACCAAAGAGTTGACTGGCAAGTTGGAGGACGCGAGCGCCCGCAACGACCTGCTCAAACTCGAAAATGCCCGTTTGGAAGATAGCGTATCGAGCAATCAGCGCCTCGAGGGCGTGCTGTCTTTACTTGCAGGTATTGTCATCGCATTGCTCATCCCTCGACTTACTGTCAAACGCCGACGCAATGATGGTTGGCGATAACTGCTAAAGGATACCGACGTGATAAATCTCAATACACTCGTAAAGCACTTTCTGAGCCTGACCCTCTTTGTTCTGAGCTCATCGGCGCTCGCGGAGAACCCTATCGTTAAGCTTGAAACCAGTGAGGGTGATATCACCGTTGTTCTCTTTGCTGATAAATCCCCAAAAACAGTCGAAAACTTTCTCGCTCACGTCGATGAAGGCTTCTACGAAAACACGGTCTTCCATCGAATTATCGACAACTTCATGGTTCAAGGCGGCGGCTTTGATGTCGACCTAAAGCAGAAGAAAACCGAGCGCAAAGTCATCAATGAGTCTAAAAACCGACTGCACAATGACCGTGGCACCTTGGCTATGGCGCGGACCAGCGATCCGGATTCCGCCGGTAGCCAGTTTTTCATTAATCAGCGCAACAACCCTCGACTCGACTGGACACCTTTCAAACCGGGGTACACGGTCTTTGGTGAGGTGATCACGGGCATGCGCATCGTCGATTTCATGGCGTCCACGCCCACAGGTAACGCTGTGGGTACGACGGATAAAGGCCAGATGCCGTTGCAGAACGTACCACTGGATCCAATTGTATTATTGAGGGTGACGCGCGTATCACCATGACGGTTCTCAGCGTTAATCTGAATAAAGTCGCTCTGATTCGGAACTCGCGCGATACGACGTCCCCGTCGCCAGTCGACTTTGCCGCCGTTGCTATTGCGGCAGGCGCGGGCGGCATTACGGTGCATCCGCGGCCCGATCAGCGACATATCCGTGTCAGTGATTGCCTGGCTTTGGCGCAATCCGTCGATGTCGAATTCAATATTGAGGGCAATCCCTTCGCCGATCCGATGGTCAGTGATCGAGCGGGAGTCTCTGACTACCCGGGCTTTATGGCGTTGGTTGAAGCGACGCGTCCAGCGCAGGCGACGCTAGTGCCTGATGGCAACGCCCAACTGACATCAGATCATGGCTTCGACCTGCGCAAAGACGGTGATCGACTGGCGCCCATTATCGCTCAACTAAAAGACTGGGGCTGCCGCGTCAGTTTATTCGTGGATCCGGAGCCTGAAGAAATGGCGTTGGCGGCAGCAATCGGCGCCGACCGCGTGGAGCTGTATACCGAATCCTATGCCGTGGCGTTTGCCGCAGGCGATTACGCACGGGTACTCGATCGGTTCTCTCAGTCTGCAACCGCAGCACACACTGCAGGCCTGGGCGTGAATGCGGGACACGATCTGAATTTAGTGAACCTCCCGGAATTCGCTATCCCGCACTTACTGGAGGTGTCTATTGGACATGCACTGACTGTCGATGCACTGCGGTTTGGATTTGCAGAGAGTGTCAAACGCTACATCGAGGCGCTGGCCGCTAGGGTCTCCGAGTGAGTGAACCGGCTCAGCCCACCAAGGCAATAGACGAGCTACCACCCTATCTCGTTCCACACAGCCAAGCGCCCATCCGCCTTATTTACGAAGACACGGACCTGCTGCTGGTCGACAAGCCACATCATTTATTGAGTGTCCCCGGCAGACACCCATTAAATCACGATAGTTTGATTAGACGGCTGCAACCCCGATACCCCGATGTGCAAGCAGTGCACCGTCTCGATCTCGATACGTCGGGCCTCATGGTGGTCCCAAAACGCCGCGAAAGCCTCTCAGAGCTGGCTCGGCAATTCCAGAGACGTCAGATCGACAAGGAATACACGGCGATTGTGTGGGGAGAGGTGGCAGAGGACAGGGGCTCAATCGAATTACCTATCGCGACCGACTGGCCAAACCGACCTAAACAAATCATCTGTGAGGAGCGCGGCAAACATGCGCTGACACACTTTGAGGTATTGAAGCGGGGTTACAACCGAAGCCTGATCAAACTAAAACCCGTGACAGGCCGCTCGCATCAGTTGCGTATCCACATGCAGTCTCTGGGACATCCCATTATCGGCTGTGATATGTACGCCCATCCCAAAGCGTTGGAAGCTTCCGATCGCCTTCTACTCCATGCGACACGACTAAAGTTGTGCGCGCCCTCAACAGGCAATTGGCTTTCAGCCTTTTCCCCTATACCGTTTAATTTATAAAGGTAAGGGGCACCTCACCGTAGGGAAGCGAAGTGATTGACGAATTTACAGAGAGCGACGCCAGAGTCATTGTGGTCAAGCCGAATAAAAGCTCGACCTGGCGCGCCAACCTCTATGTGCTGATTGCCATATCCATTCCGTCACTGGGGGCAGCGATTGGTTTCACGCTTCTTGGAGCCTGGCCAATACTCCCGTTCGCAGGCGCCGAACTCATCGCATTATCAGCAGCGCTGTATTACGTGAACTGGAATCTTGAATACCGACAGGTCGTTACTGTCTCTGATAGTAACGTCAAGATTGAGAAGGGCTACTTTTTGCCGAAGAAAACCTGGATTTGGGAGCGTGATGACACGGCGCTAAATGTCATTACAGCGAAAAACCAGTGGGAAGGACCGGCGCTGTGGCTTCACAACAGAGAAACTAGGACCAGCTTGGGGGAATTCCTCAACAAAGATGAGGCCGAGGATTTACTCAAGCGATTGCGTGGACAATTACCGGTCCGCACCCTCGGTAGCGAACGAAACCTCACGCTGTGAGACAATAAGCACCGCGTTTTTCTCGGACTGATCGTCATGCCCCACCCGCAAAAAGTTGGCTTCGTCTCTTTGGGATGCCCAAAAGCACTCGTTGACTCAGAGCGCATTCTGACGCAATTGCGATTCGACGGTTACGAGGTATCCCCTTCGTATGAGGACGCAGGCGTTGTCATTGTGAATACTTGTGGCTTCATCGATAGTGCTAAAGAGGAGTCTCTGGCTGCGATTGGTGAAGCACTTGAAGAGAATGGCCGCGTTCTGGTGACGGGCTGCATGGGCGGTGGTGAACAGGCAGACTTAGTCCTCGAGCGTCACCCAAAAGTACTCGGTATCACGGGTCCCGCGGCCTATGAGGAAGTTTTATCAGAAGTCCGACGAGTATTACCCAACCAACACAGGCCTGATCCAAAGATCGATCTCATTCCTGCGCAGGGCGTCAAGTTAACCCCGCGTCACTACGCCTACTTGAAGATCTCCGAAGGCTGCAATCATCGCTGCCGATTTTGCATCATCCCAAGTCTGCGTGGCGATCTAGTGAGCCGCCCCATTGGTGACGTCATGCGCGAAGCCGAGCAATTGGTCCGTTCAGGTGTCAAAGAGCTACTCGTGATATCGCAGGACACCAGCGCTTATGGGGTCGACTTGAAATACAAAACCGACTTTTGGGATGGCCGTCCTCTCAAAACCAATATGCAAAGCCTCGCCACCGCACTTGGTAATTTGGCTGCGTGGGTGCGGATGCATTATGTCTACCCGTACCCGCATGTCGATCAGGTCATTCCGTTAATGGCTGAGGGTAAGGTCCTGCCCTACCTCGACATCCCGCTTCAGCACGGCAGTCCAAGCGTATTGAAACGAATGAAGCGGCCCGCTTCCTCGGAGAAGACACTCGATCGAATACAATCATGGCGAGCGGTCTGCCCAGATATCACGCTGCGCTCAACCTTCATTGTCGGCTTCCCCGGTGAAACGGAAAGCGAGTTCAACGAGCTTCTTGACTTCATCAAAGAGGCAAAGCTTGACCGGGTGGGCTGCTTCAAATACTCCGCCGTTGAGGGCGCCGCCGCCAACGAACTCGACAACCCGGTACCTGAGGAGGTCAAGGAAGATCGCTGGCATCGCTTCATGACACTGCAACAGGAAATCAGTGCTGAACGCCTGCAGCAGAGAGTCGGACAATCGATCGATGTGATGATCGATGAGATTGGGGCAGATGGCGCTGTAGGTCGCTCAAAAGGTGACGCACCAGAAATCGATGGTGTGGTCTATGTTGCCGATGCTGCAAATCTGAAGCCGGGAGATATCGTCAATCGACGTATTCTTGATGCCGACGATTACGACCTCTGGACCGCGTAAACCGGCAACCATGAACATTATCTTGTTACGAGAAAGCGATTGGACTGGCGATCAATCCGTCTGTCTGAGTGACTACCGGGCGCAACACATCATCAGTGTCATTCAACCCGCGTTAGGACAAAGCCTGCGCGTCGGTTTGATTAACGGCCACAAGGGCATCGGCACCGTCACCGCCATTGACCGAACGAAGGTACAACTTAAGGTAGCGTTGACTGAGGTACCCCCAGCGCGCCACCCGACGCGACTTGTGCTGGCCCTACCGCGCCCAAAGATGCTCAGACGAATACTGCGCACGGTGGCCGAGTTTGGCGTTGATGAGCTTCATCTCATCCACTCCTACCGCGTCGAGAAAAGCTTCTGGCAGTCACCCTACCTACAAAAAAACAAGGTAGAAGCGGCCCTCATTCACGGTTTAGAGCGGGCTGGCGACACAATTCTTCCCATCGTCATCGAACACCGGCGCTTTAAACCCTTTATGGAAGACTCGTTGTCGAGCGTCGCAACCGAGCGCGACCTTGTCATAGCACACCCCAGCGGTGAGCATCGTATGCAAACCGAAGACGGGAAAAAGCGCTGTCTGCTCGTTGGACCAGAGGGTGGTTTTATCGACTACGAAGTTGAATTGGCGCAGTCGCTGGGTGCGACGGTTGCACATCTTGGCAACCGCATCATGAGCGTCGATACGGCCGTTTGTGCTGTGCTCGCGAGAGATATTTACTGAGTCGGGGTCGGTTCAACCAGACCATCTTGCGTTGCGTTCGCAGTTACTGGCTCAGGCCGTGACACCCGTACCAATACCGCATGCCACGCCAGTGCCGCCAATACCGCAATAACCCGCCGGGTTCTTATACAAATATTGCTGGTGATACTCCTCGGCGTAGTAGAACTCAGTTGCTGCTTGAATCTCTGTCGTGATACCGCCGTAACCTGCCGCTTTGAGCCGTTGGTCGTACTCATCCCGACTCACTTGTGCTGCCTCCGCTTGAGCATCTGAATACGTGTAAATGCCGGATCGATATTGTGTACCCCAGTCATTACCTTGGCGCATACCCTGCGTCGGGTCATGGCTCTCCCAAAATACCCTAAGCAGATCGGCGTAACTAACGAGCGTGGGGTTAAAAACCACGAGTACAACCTCGTTGTGCCCCGTCTGACCGGTACATACTTCTTGGTAGGTGGGGTTAGGGGTGTGACCCGCAGCGTACCCAACCGCTGTGGTGTAAACGCCAGGGACCTTCCACAGGACGCGTTCAGCACCCCAAAAACACCCAAAACCAAACTGCGCGGTTTCCAGGTGTTCAGAAAATGGCCCCATCAACGGTGTCCCAAGCACGGTGTGATTATGGGTAACCGGCATCGCAAACTCGCGCCCAGGAAGGGCCTCCTCTGCCGAAGGTAATGCATGCTTTCGTCTAATATCCATGATGTCCATGATGAAACCCCAGAAACAAAAAATTCATCAAGGCGTAGTATAACGCTGAACTTTTGTCATAAAACGGGTCTAAACTTTCTAATATAGACAAAAAAGTGCATCGGCCGAGACAGATGGTAGGCCGAGGGAGAGTTTAAAATGCCAATTGCAGTATCCATACCCAACAGATCAACCAAAACGCCGGCAAGCAACCTCTCGAGCCGAAAACTGCTTGCGATTGCGGTGGCAGAGCCTCGGCTCAAAAGCGAGATCGACGTACAATCAGCCATTGTGGAACTGCAAACGCGTCAGCACTACCTGAAAGAGCTCGAGGCTCAGGGGCTTCTTAACGAGCGCTAGTCGGCTACTATCAGCCTAATACCCGACAACAGGTAGAGGGCTTCAGTATTACCAAGGAAATAGCAAATCGACCCCGAAGTGTGTCTGCCTTCGTCAGTAAGGCTCGCGCGCTAAAGCGTGTGGCCGATGCGCAGAATCGCCTCATTTTTGCTCTCGATGCGACCGCTTCAAGACAACCAACCTGGCACGTCGCACGCACGATGCATCAGGCTCTGTTCGATGCGGCAACCGAGGATGCAACCTTCGCACTGCAGCTCTGTTACTTTCGCGGCCTGATGGAATTCGAGGCGACACCTTGGATGACCAAGCCAAGTCCGCTTCTCGACGCGCTGAACGCGGTTTATTGTCAAGGTGGGGCTACGCAGATAGAGCGTGTCCTACGGCACGCCTTGGGAGAATTTGAAGGAAGTAGCTCGATAAAAGCCATCGTCTACATTGGCGATGCCTGCGAGGAGAATGTGGACACCCTTAACGCACTGGCTGTTCAGTGCCGACTCGCGAGACGGCCCCTGCTGCTATTTCAGGAAGGAAGCGATGCGGCGGCATCGCGCTGCTTTGCTTCCATGGCGGCGCTGTCGGGCGGTGCCCATGTGCAACTCGATGACGCGAGTGGCGATCGCTTACGAGAATTGTTGAAATCAGCTGTGCGATTTGTCTTAGGGGGGCGTAAAGCACTGCACGGTTCGCGCCGCGAAAGTGATAAACTACTGCTCAACAAGCTATCCTCGTAGCACAGTTGGTCAGTAGGCTCGCTCGGTTGCTCAACGAGCATAACGTCGGTTTAAAAGGACATCATCGTGATTCGAGTCGTCATTGCCATTGCTCTTGCCGCTATCGCCATCTCCTACCTGTGGCGCATCCGAAGCTTGCCGCCGCATAAGCAGCGATCGGGCTACATCAAATTTTTTATTGGTTTGGCGGTGGTCACGGTCATTTTTCTTACCGCCACAGGTCGGATGCATTGGCTGGGCGCTGCGATCACGGGTGCGTTTGTGTTTTTGCGACAAGTGCTCCCCTGGGTCATACGTGTCCTGCCGTTCCTCAATAAGCTGCGCCAGCAACAAACTGCGCAACAAGGTCAGTCGGCCATTCAAACCGATCACCTTTCAGCCACTCTGGATCATGCCAGTGGCCTAATCGAGGGTGAGATCATCGAGGGGCCGCACAAAGGTTGGTTGCTATCTGAACTCTCGATGAATGAACTCGACGGCTTGCTTGAGCATTATCAAACAGCAGACGAGGAGTCTGCAGAGTTGCTGCAGGCCTATATTGATCAGCGAACGCAGCAGGCTAATGAGGCGGAAGAAGAGCGAAGCGAGGCACAACGTGAGGCAGACGCTGACAGCTCGAGATCAGAAGCCTTAGCGACATTGGGTCTAACCGAGGGTGCAACGGAAGAAGAAATTATCGCGGCACACCGAAGTCTCATCCAAAAACTTCACCCCGATCGTGGCGGTAATGACTTTCTCGCTGCGAAGATCAATCAAGCCAAAGACATTCTGCTGAACAACTAACCGCCGAGCATTGAATAAGGAACCGCCGATTATGGAGCGAAACTTCATCCTCAAAAATCAAGATGGGCACTACTGGGGACGCAGTAAAGAGTGGGTCGATGGGTCAGACCGCGCCCGTGTTGCCCAATACAAGCACCGCGATGAGGCAAGCAATTCGGTATTCGAACTAAGCTCGAAGGACTTCGGACTGCGAGCTGAGATTCTTGAAGTGCAGCTCAAGGACGGGAAATTGCCAAAACTTGAAGTGAGCCAAGTGCCATTACCTGGGTTTGACGAGGCGGATAATGAAATTGTGGAACCCGAGGTTGAAAACCCGGTCTAACGTCTCCACGTATGACTCATAAGGACTTGTTCTTCGGAGATAATGAATGCGTATTCTGCTTTTTCTGCTAACCAACCTCGCAGTTGTTATTGTGGTTGGCACTGTCTGGCGTCTATTAGGCTTTGACAGTTTACTTGAGGCTAACGGTGTGGGGCTCAATTTCAATGCCCTCCTCGTATTCTGTGCCTTATTTGGTATGGGCGGATCGCTGCTTTCGCTCTTCATCTCAAAATGGATGGCAAAGCGAAGCACAGGCACACGCATCATTGAGACCCCCTCAAACCGCGACGAAGAATGGCTGGTTCAAACCGTCCGACAGCTGGCGGAAAACGCCGGTATTGGCATGCCTGAGGTGGGTATCTTTCCATCCGATACGCCAAATGCCTTTGCAACCGGCTGGAATCGAAACAATGCACTCGTTGCAGTGAGTAGCGGCATGCTACGGCGCTTCAAACCCGAAGAAATTAGGGCAGTCATGGCGCATGAAATTGGACACGTAGCCAACGGCGATATGATTACCCTGAGTTTGATTCAGGGTGTCGTGAATACATTTGTCATGTTCTTCGCACGAGTGATCGGCCACACAGTAGACCGAGTCGTATTCAAAAATGAGCGCGGACTGGGTCTTGGTTATTGGATCGGCACCATCGTTGCCGAGATTCTGCTCAGCATTCTCGCGAGCATGATCGTCATGTGGTTCTCGCGTTATCGTGAATACCGTGCCGATGCCGCTGGTGCTGACCTCGCTGGTAAGGCTCACATGACCGCTGCACTGCGCCGGCTTCAAAGCGAAATGAACACGCCTTCCGATCTACCGGGGGAATTGACTGCCTTTGGTATACGACCTGGTGGATCAAAATTCGGTCAGCTCCTTTCTTCGCACCCGCCTTTGGACAAACGTATCGAGGCTCTTCAAAACCGATGATCAAGCAGGTCAAAGCGAGGACCTTTGCAGGCCTCGCTTTTCTGTTCAGTCAGTTGGTTTTCGCCCTACCGTCTAAGGCAGCGAACGAAGTCGACTATCTGAGCTTTGCCACTGACGACGAAGCCAATACGACTGAAGTCTTCAGTAACGCGAGCCCTTCTGTTGTCTATGTCACGTCAACGGCGCTGCGACGCCAAATATTCAGTTTGAATGTCATGGAAATTCCTCAGGGCGCAGGCTCAGGTTTCGTCTGGGATGACATCGGCTTGATTGTCACCAACTACCATGTTGTCGCGAGGGCCAACCGCTTGACCGTGACCTTGAGCGACCAGCGCGAGTTCGAAGCAAAGGTTGTAGGCTTGGCACCTGAGCGCGATCTTGCTGTGCTCAGACTTATCGACCCACCTGCGGGGCTTGTGGAGTTGCCACTCGGCGACTCGTCCGAGCTCTCCGTGGGTCGGAAGGTACTCGCTATTGGCAATCCGTTTGGCCTCGACACTACCTTAACGGTAGGTGTTGTTAGCGCCTTAGGTAGAGAAATTCAGTCTCCTAGCGGTCGTCAGATCAGAGGCGTCATACAAACCGATGCGGCCATTAATCCCGGAAACTCGGGAGGCCCTTTGCTGAACTCGCTAGGTCAACTGATTGGCGTGAACACCGCTATTTATTCGCCGAGCGGCGCCAGCGCAGGTATTGGCTTTGCCATTCCGGTAAATACCGTTCGAGAAGTGGTTCCTCAGCTCATCGCCTACGGAAAAATACTCCGACCAATTTTGGGTATTGAGCGCGCTTCAGACCAGTGGATTCGTCGCAACAAAATCGAGGGAGTTCCCATCGTTCGCACTTACCGTGGCTTCCCCGCCGATGGAGCTGGGATGATTGGTGCAAGTCGAGTTGGGCGCAACGACATCATGTTGGGCGATATCATCACCAGCGTGGACGGGCAGGAAGTTCGCAGTAACGAAGATTTTCTGTCCGCCATGGAAAAGCATCGCGTCGGCGATACCGTCACGATAACGACGATGCGTGCCGGTAAAACATTGAGCTTCGATGTGGAGTTAACCGAGAGTCAGTAACAGAGACTCAAGACACGTTTTGGTTAACAACACGGGTATACACGAGGCCCGTCTCGTTTATTTTTGGTTTTTTGACCGCCAGCTCCTATGCCTAGTGTGAGCGCAATTTTGCCTCGCTATCTGTTTGGTAGAAGCACAATGAAAAAGAGAGTAATTCCAATTGCCGGTTTGAGTACATTGTTTTCCGCCGCGGCTCTAGCAACGCCCGCTATGACTGTTCTGACAGTCAATACTGGCGACCCTATGGCTTACGCAGAGTGGACAAAGTCCTCCGGAGAGGCAATTGCAAAGTCTGTGGGCGCCGGTGTTGGTGGTATATGTCTCGCATCCGGCGGCTGCTACAAGCCAGGCGAGCTCTACTACTGGCATTTGTTTGATAGCCATGCCTCGGCGATGGGTGCCAACAGCTATAACAAAACCGTGAGGGGCGAGCTTAAAAAGCTGCCTGTCGACCGGGTAGTCAATCGTAGCGATGTTTACGCGGTGGTGATGCCAAGCGAGGGCAGCTACAAGCGAGGAGACACATTTGCCAACTGGAACGTAGTCGTAGAGACCGACCAGCCGGCAGCTTACATGTCAGGGCTTCAGCGCATGCAAGCGGCGGCCGCAGCCAATGGCTTTAGTGATATCAGCTTTACGGGCTACTCCTACCAAACAGGGCCTGAAGCTGGAAATATGATGATTGTCGTTCACGGGCCAAGTGGTGAGAGGGTTGGTGCATTTCTTGATCAAACCAATAGCTCTTGGGGCGCACCGATCATGGCCGAGTTCTCAGGCATGAGAAAGCTAAAGCACGGCTTCACCATGAACTCTGAAGTGGTGTACTCAGCTCTTTAAATCAATGATCAGTTGCGGGTCTGAGGACCCGCAACTATTTCACTGCTCATTGGATTTTGAATGTCATAGGTTCGCCATACGAAGGGTTTGCACGCTCACCCAGTTCTCACGAAGAGCTCACCGGATAAGCGAAGCCGACGCTTTCCTCACTGTAGTTCCATAGCTTCTCAGCCGCGGCATCGTCCTCTGCCCAAGGCTTGGGTCGCTCGACCTTACAGTTGTTGAAGTAGGCTCCTGATATCTCTGCGACGTCATCGCTTGAGCACAGGTACAGCGAAGTTGCTGCGCCCTTTAGCGGGCTCCTGAAAAACGGCTTGAGTAGTAAGTGCAAGACCTTGGCCACCCACTCCCCATGCTGCTTTCCAATATCGGTGGCAACGGCACCAGGGTGCAAGCAGTTAACCGTCACACCCGTCCCTTCCAGGCGTTTTGCTAATGATCGTGTGAACAAAATATTCGCCAGCTTAGAGCGACCATACACATCAAAGGTTTTGTAGTTATGCTCAGACTGAATGTCGTCAAATTGCATACCTCTGACAAAGTGATGCGCACCCGAGGCCACATTAACGATACGAGCCCCCGGGGCTGCCTCACGCACAGCGGGCAATAGTAAGCCCGTCAGTAGAAATGGCGCGAAGTGATTGACTGCCAGTGTCTCTTCAAATCCATCGACTGTGACTCGTCGGTGAGAGTTGATCACCCCTGCGTTACTCAACAGCACATCAATGGGCTTCGCCAACTGCCGCACTGACTCTGCGGCGGCACGAACGCTGTCAAGGCTAGCCATCTCCATCTCGATGACGGTCGGTTTTATCCCGCCCGCTGCAACGATCTCACTGGCTAGGGCTTCACCCTTTTCGAGATTTCTGCAGAGAAAAGTGAGGTCAGCACCGTCCCGCGCCAAACTCAACGCACTTGCCCGTCCAATACCGGCCGTTGGCCCTGTAATGACGATGTGCTTTGGCCGGTTATAGATGCTCATATCAGGTTTGCCTGTCAAGCGATGGAGCTGCCTCACGGACAGGATGTATCGAACACCCCTCCCTTTTGAGGAATTAGGACCAGCTTCCCTCGTCAATCTTCTCCTCAGGCAAAGTCTCGCGCTTGAACTCAGGTGTACAACCCCCTCTAAGCTGCGCCTCGAAATCTTTCAGCAACTTCATACCAATCGGCGCTAGGTACCAAAGGGCAAACAGGTTGGTAATTGCCAAAAGTGCCATCGTAAGATCTGAGAAGCTGAATACCGTGCCCAAGTCTTGAACCGAGGCCCAGGCAATCATCGTAAGCACTGAAATGCGAAAGGTCGGAATCGCCCATGAGGGCCGATTGGCAAAATAAGCAATGCTGTTTTCACCAAGATAACAATTGTAGGCGATGGTCGTCGTAGCAAAGAGCACAAGGAAAATACTGACGAGTGACTCACCCCAACCGCCCAGCTGCTCAGCAACCGCAAGCTGGGTCAGAACAACACCTTGAGGATTAACTGCGTCTGGCTGGTAAGCCGAAGAGAGCAAAATGATAAGTGCGGTACAGGTACATAGAATGATGGTATCTATAAAGACGCTTAGGCTTTGCGCCAGTCCCTGCTGAACCGGATGCGTCACATCGGCCGTCGCGGCGACATTAGGTACCGTACCTAGCCCTGCCTCGTTGGAGAAAAGACCTCGTCGCGCACCCTGCATAATGGCAGCGGCAACGCCGCCTCCGACAACCTGCTCGAGACCAAAGGCAGACTTGAAGATAACGCCAAGCGCAGCAGGTACTTCGGTAATGTTGGCGATCAAGATGCCAATAGCGAGCACAAAGTAGCCTAAAACCATGATAGGAACGATGACCTGGGATACCGCGGCAAGTCGACGGATACCGCCGAACAAAATGGCTGCCATTACCGCCGTCAGAACAAGACCACTCTGCCAGGTTGGTATGGCGAAGGCTGACTCGATGGAGTTGGTGACCGAATAGGTTTGAACCGCATTAAACCCAAAGCCAATGGTCACGAGTAGCAACGCCGAATAGATCACCGGCATGACGCTCCAGCCCAGTCCAAACCGCATAAAGTAGGCAGGACCACCCAGGTAGGTTTCGGATCCATCGCTTTGCTTGTAAAGCTGGGCCAGCGCGCACTCGAACAAACTGGTGGCCATGCCAATCAGCGCAATCAACCACATCCAGAACAGAGCGCCTGGTCCGCCTAGGGTGATTGCTACCGCAACACCGGCAATATTGCCGCCACCAACACGTCCAGCGACACTGACCACTAGGGCCTGAAAGCTCGATAGTCCCTTTTCGGTCCCAGAGAAACCGCCGGACAAGCCGCGAAACATCTCTTTGAACAGTCGCAACTGCACAAAGCGCGCGTCCCATGTGAGGCGAAGCCCCACTAGCAGTAATGCTGCGATTAACACATATGACCAAAGCCAATCGGTAACGGTTCCGAGCATGTCTTAAATCAGTCCTGTAATCAGAATAATGGCAATGGCGGGTACGACCAAAAAGCGGAGCAGGAGGTGCCAGATTGAGAAGACCTGCTCTCCCGTTGCAAGCTCCGAGAAACTCAGTTCACGCTTCATAAACCAACCCACAAAGAGCGCTATCAGTAAGCCCCCCAGCGGTAACGTAATCTTGTCATATAATCCTTCAGATGCCGCATTAAAGTTCATGCCAAACAGCGTGACGTCCTGCCATACATTGTAGGAGAGGACAGACGCAATGCTGCAGAAGGTGACTGAGCCAACAACCGCAACAGCACTCATCTCGCGTCCCAAGGTCGTGCGCTGATCAGTCCAGCTGGTCACCGACTCCAGCAGTCCCACCATCGACGTCACGCCAGCAACAGACAGCATGACAAAGAAGAGCACCGCAAATACATGCCCGCCGGGCATCTGCGCAAAAGCGACTGGGAGTGTCTGGAAGATAAGGCCAGCGCCACCGGCGATATCAAGGCCATAATTAAAGACCATGGGGAAGACGACGAAACCGGCAAGTAAGGCCACCACAGTGTCAGCGAGCACAATCATCATCGCGCCCCGCGTAATAGAGAAGTTGGCGGGCAGGTAAGATCCGTAGGTCATCATACCACCCATGCCGACACCAATGGAGAAGAACGCCTGCCCCACAGCAGCCAACAATGTCGGACCGTCGATCTTGCTGAAGTCCGGTGTGAACAGCCAACTCAATGTCTCGCCAAAACCGCCGACGAACATGTTGTAGATACTGAGGCCCACCAGGAGCGCAAACAGCAAGGGCATCATGACCGTGACGGCGCGCTCGATACCCCCAGAAACACCAGCATAGATGATTCCGCCGACGATCAGGTTACCAACCACGGTCATGATCAGCATGGTGGATCCGTCAGCCAGGAGCGCATCAAAATCCTGTGATGAAGACGCCGCATCCACACCCGCGAAGCCGGTCATTGCCGCCTGAATGACGTACCAAAGCACCCAGCCGACAACAACCGCGTAGGTGATGGAGATCGTGTACGCAGTGAAAACGCCAAGACCACCAACGCCGCCCCAGGCGCGGCTGTGCCCACTTTCCTCGGCAACGGCGGCCATTGACTTTGATGGACTTGATTGGCCGCGTCGGCCCACCAGCAATTCCGCCATGACACACGGGACACCAATAGCGAAAACGCAGAGCAAGTAGACAATGACAAAGGCGCCACCTCCGTTCTCACCGGTGACATAGGGGAATCGCCAGATATTACCTAAGCCAACGGCGAAACCGACCGAAGCCATGATGAAGGCAAAACGACTAGACCATACGGGTGTACCTGCTGCCATTGCTTATTGCTCCGCTAGGTAGTTTGCTGCGGCGCGCGCCGCATTGAGTTTGACGGGAAATTCGGGTGCGAGTGTCGATGCTGCATCGCGCTGACTTGAGAACCAAACCATGACGGTATCGGTGCTTCGGTTTATGTAGATAACCTGACCGTGAATGCCGACCGCACAGAACTCTTCGGTTATCTCATCCAAAATCCACCACATGTCCTGATAAGCAATCCAGTCCGCCTGCGAATAATTGGGGTTGAGGTTCATCGCATTACGATCGCTGTCCTTCACATCGACCATGTGCTCGAGCCAGTCAGCAGGCAGTACTCGCTCACCTCTGAAGACCCCCTTGTCACGGATCATCATGCCGTAGCGAGCAGCATCGCGGGCTGTTGCATTGAATCCACCCGTAGCGACCGGAATGTAAGCGCGATCAACCGCGATAAAAGCATCGTGTTCTGCGCCAATCTTCTGCCAGACCTCATCTCGAATGATGTCGTTTAGGGACTTATCCATCAGCCGAGACACCATCCAACCCAGGACATCGGCATTCGCAGAGTTATAGTCAAAACGCATTCCCGGAGGTGTCTCGGGATCGGGCTGCACAAAGTGCGTTAGAAAATCGTAGACACCGTAAATTTCTGTTTGTCCGGGCTGAAGGTCTGCTGCGCCGGGCAAATAACCAAGGTTTAAGGCCGGCGCGTAATAGAGGAAAAAATCGCTATTCGGATCGACATAGTTCTCCTCAAATGCCAGACCACTGGCATGGTCCATCACGTTCTGCACTGTCACGCGATCGAAAGCACTTCCCTTAAGCTCTGGCACGTACTCGGACGGGCTTTTTGTCAGATCCAGCTGACCGCTCTCCACCAGAATCCCCGCGATACTGCTAACCAGCGACTTGGTCATGGAATACCAGATATGCTGGCGGTGCGCGTCCATCCCGTTCCAGTACGACTCGTGTACTAAGGTGTCGCCATGAATGACTACTAGGGCATCCGCAGCATTGGCGGCAAAGACATCGCCTAGCGATGCACCATCAACGGTGAATTGGTCGAGGCGCGATTCTTCTCGTGGGAGGTGATGAATCTCGCCACCCCTTGGAACCATGACCGTATTATTCGGGGCACCAAAATTTTGAAACGCCCACTGACTGTAGGGCCAATCCCGATGATTTTTCTTGGTGACCTGCGACTCGGTGCTAGGCGGAAAGCCGTCCATGACTGCAGGCGTGTCTTGAGCTGTTGTCGGCATAGCACCTCCCAGTGTGACGAAGACAACAAGCATCTGCCAAAACTTCATAGGCATCTCACTTCGTTATTGTTGTATCAGCAGGCCCCAGAGCCCGTCTGATCAGAGTGTACCGCTTAACTCGATTCGGTAGCCACTGCTGGTAGGCACTGCCAGCAAGGCAATCGCTTGCTGAAAAGCCTCATTGCGTGCAGCCGGTCCCGATAGATTAGCCATGACACGGTAGTTGTCGCCCGCAATGGTGACTGAACCATCGACCTGAAGCGCTCCCTTCAATGTGAGGATGCTCGCTCGGATGCCTGCATCCGTTGTCGTGATATCAACCGCATACGACCCCAGCGATACGTCGCCACCGATCGCGCGCCAGGCCGCATTTTCCCACACTAGACTGCCGTTGGCCGAGGTCGGGGAGCCCTCAGCTGTAATACTGAGAGACTCAATATCAGCCTTGAGTTGACCGCCCACATACAAGGGAAGAAGCTCACGCAGCCAACCTAGATCGATGCGAAGCTCAGCCTCGTTGACCTGCACCGATCCATTAAATGCTGGTCTCGCTGCCACATCGACTCGCTGGTTTCCCCAATCGCTCTTTAAGCGAATCAGATCTCCCCATAGCAAACCGATCGGGTTAAGCGTCCATGTAATTCGCCCCACAGCAAAAGGCCGTGCTTGCAGTGGAATTTCAACGTGCGCGACCGCGCCGTCCCAGACAGTGCCACTGAACCCGGTAGCCTTAACCGCTGGTGGGAGCGCGAAGACCATCAGAGAAGCCGGCACACGGGTAATGAGTAAGATGATGATGAGCGCCGCTGCCAGCGCGGATGTATGACGGTAAGTCACACTTACTGACCTCGCACACGGAGTGTCGCGTTGACGCCCCCCGATCGACCCGCATCGCTCACCGAGGCATCGACAATTCGGAGACCTTCGTTGCCCTCTACCGTCTGTAACCACTGAAGCAGTGCATCAAAATCAACACCCTCAAACCGTACTTGTACCTCGCCGCGACTGTTCGGCTGAAGTCGTTTTACGGTAAGACCGGCATTTTGCGCAGCGGCGCTTAAGGTGGATGACAGGTTTTGACTTTGATTGCTGCTACCGGTTGCACGAAGACTCAGTAACCGGCTGACTTTTGTCTCAACTCGGCTCAGCTGAGCACTCACCGCCTGATTATTGAGCGCCATTTGGCCCCGCGCTTCACTCGCCGGCACCAGCGCAAACTGGAAAAGTCCGAAGACCGTAAGAAATCCTACGAGTAGCAGTAAGGCGACCTGATCTCGAGGGCTTTGGTTAGCAAACCACTCTTTCATTATGCCACCTCGACCCGCAAACGTGCCCGCACCTCGTCACCACGAGCGCTCGAGGTTTCCAGAGTGGCTTTGAGTCCTGCTCGCTCCAACGCCTGCCGGATCTGCTCGACTGAGGCAAAATCTTGGGCCGTGAGGTTCAGTCTCAACTGGCCTGCTGTGTAATTGATAGACGTAACACGACCGTTCTCAGCCATCGTTGCCGTTACAACATCAACCAACCTGGGCGTAAAAGCTGCAACACCCTCTTCACCCGTAAACTCTGCGATCTGACGATCCAGCTGCTTCTCAACATCGACCACCGCGCCTCGAGGATTCGCCTTTCGATAAGAATCCTGAATCGCCGACCGCAGCTCAAGATTTTGGGCTTTTAGCTTCTGAAACTGACTGATGTCGGATACAAACTGCAAACTAAGCGCTACTGAAGCCGCAATCGCAACGGTCTTCCAGACGCCCCACCATTTCGCCAACGGCAACGGCGGCGCAAAACTGCCCTGACGCAGATTTGCCTGAGGCACTGACTTTGTCAGCAACAGAACTGCACCCCAGCCACCCTGACGCCAATCAACGAGCGCAGCCTGCTTATCGGTTAATTGACCTACCAATTTTTCCCGATCGGTACCGTAGATAACGAGGCTGGACGGCGTCTCCGCCAACGAATCCAAAATCATGGGAAACAGCGACAAATCGACGCGAGCGCCATGCGCGTCACCCCAGCGTAAAACCACCTCATCACCATCAACGACGGCACAACACTCGTCGCCCTCAAGTGGTAAGCAGAGCGCCTCAGGTGCAAATACTTTAAGCCCGTCGTTCGAAGCCAGCTGCTCAATCCAGGCCGTCATACTGTCGCGCCGCGTGAATGCCACGAGATAGCACTCCTCATCGAGGGCACTGGATACGAAGTGTAGTTCCTCGACGTCCTCGGCGACCTGCTCTTCCATCATGAATGGAAGTGACTTCGCGAGATGCTTGCGCTCCTCTGGACTCACGTTGAGCAACGTCGATCGAACATCGTCACTGGGCAGACCTACAATCACACCTTCTGGAAAAACAGTGTCTTCTGTGACTAACTCGCAGGCAGTTGCACCGGCGCGCCATAGAACCGGCGCTCCGTCTTTCCAAACCACTAGACTCGGGTTTTCGACACGCATGTCAGTTAGTGAACCTCTCTCTTTCTGCACCGCTATGATTAGTGCCGCTGTAAAAGTAGCGGCATTCACGTACTCACTCGAAACGTCTACCCAAGAAAAGTGTTCTCGGCGCAGTGACCGCTCACTAGAGCTCCCCCTCGGTTCGATGTACAACCGAAATAGCGCGGCCTTGGCGATGCATGACACTGTACAGGCGGCGTTCTCTATCAGCAATCTCGACACGAGCATCGAGTAAAAACCACGATGACTTGATATCGACCAGATCGCGCAACTCGTCGGTTGCGCCATCGGATAATATGACATCCTCAATGAAGGTATCGACATCATTCAGCATGCCATCGTTGCGGAGTTCGATAATGCGTGCGACCTGTTGAGCCGATAAAGGCTCCAGAGCATCGTCCTCATTGAGCGCGGCCAGGACTTCGGGCGGTGCAGTCAGAAGATTTACCTTGCTGCCCTCTGCAGGCCAAACGGTTAAGAACGGGGCGATCAGACGGTATAGCTCTGGCGTGATCTCATCGACGGCCCTGAGCTCACTCACGCTGGCCAGTGGCCGATTGGGAGCACGATAAGGAAACGCCGAAGAGAGATAGCGCTCATCCTCAGCGCCCTCAATGCGTGGGTTGCGATCAGGGTCAACAAAGTCGGTAATTCGCTCAACGAGGCGCGTTGCTTCACTGCGACTCAACTCTGCTTCCTCAATCCCAAGCAATAGTCGCAATAAGACGCGTTGCTCGGCGTTAAAGCGCCGCGTTCCCCCGGTCTCACCGACGGGTTGTACAGGCGCTTCACCGAGAGGTGTGTTGGGGTCTCTGCCCTGATTATTGGACTGATCAACGAGACTGTTGATGTTAAAACGGCCTTGCAGATCATAGACATCACCGCTTAAAAAGCCGATTCCATCAAGTGGATACGGTGCCTGAGGCTGCGCCCACAACTCCTGCAAAGAATCCACCGGAGTATCACTCTTTGCGTCCTCATCGACATCAAATCTCAGCGCCAATTCAGCGAGCGTCTCGGCACCGAGTAGAAACGACCAACCCTGCTCTGCGAAGAAGGTATTGGTGCTGCGCTGCAACTGAAGATTAAAGTCGCGCTGCACACCCACCATCAGGGCTGCCGCTAGGGCAAAAACGAGTAGCGCAATAACGAGGGCTGCTCCTTGCTGCTTATCGGAATGACGGCATGACATACAGTCGCTCCAATTCGCCCCAATCGCTCAGGGTCACGCGTACTTCAATGGCTGCAGGGGGGTCGATGAGTTTGTCGGTAAAGCCAACATCCGCCACCCAGTTCTCCTGCCAAAAGCGGCGATCAATAACCTGGTTTCGATCTACTTCAACCGCATCAATTGACGGTAAAAATCGCAATTCAAAAAGCTCAACACCCTCAATTAGAACTGTTTCAGTCGGCTCGATCGCGGTAGTACGGTCGAGCACCGGGTAACTCAATCTCAACAGCCTGTCTTCCTCTAGGCGATAGGCCACGCGCTGCAAGGTGCTCCGGGGCGCTCCTGTACTGTTGTGCCAACCCGAGCGGGTTAGGCGCAGAGGATCTCGCGCCAACTCACCACCGGACACAGCCGACGCTACCTGCCCAAATTCGTCACGGATCGGTCGATTAGTCAGTTGGCGAATGTCTCGCGAAAGCACGGTGAACGCCCGGTTAATCTCATGGAGACGCTCAGACTCGGCGCGCGCTGACTCAATACCTACCAGTGCGGTCGACAAGGTTTGATAGGACAGCACTGACACGAATGCAGTGATCGCCATCGCAATCAGTACCTCAACCAGCGTAAAACCTGCTTGCGTAGGGCGATGCTCAGCTCGGCGCATCCACCACCTCCGCATTTAAGAACGCATCGAGCGTGAACAGCACCGAATCATCATCGGTATCTTCGCCGGTCACGGTCACCGTTAATCGCATGAAACCAGGCACCGCCGTTTCTTGAATTTCACTTTGCCAATACCAGGTCCGCCCTGCTCGCTCAGACTCACCAGCAATAACTCCCGGTCTGGCACTGCGTTGCTTCGCAACGGCCAACCGAACTTCAGCCACACGATCCGCGGCCACCCATTGCGCAACAGAGCGATCTCGCAGGTAGGCGGTTCCGTCAATTTGTTGCGATAGCAGGAAGAGCAGCGCGGGTAAAGTCACGGCCACCACCGTCAAGGCAACCATGACTTCAATCAGCGTGAATCCCCGCTGTGTGTTGTCTCTAATCTTCGAAGACATCGTCCGGCTCTAAACCTTTAGGCATGAAGGTCATGCGCCCAAAAAGATCCCATCGCAGGGTGTAGAGCAGGTCACCAGACCGCTCATCTATCCAATCAAGTTCGCCGGGAGTGACCTCCCCACCGGCAAACAAAATAATCTGTGGCGGTGGATTGGCATCCTCTTCCAGCACGTCAAAGTCGACCGGGGGCTGCTCTTCAAGGCGGAGCTCTAATTCGACTCCCAGTTCAAATACCAAGTCTTCGAACGCCGTATTGAGCGACAGGGGTTCCGCCCAGCCTTGATCGTAACGTCTTAACCAGAGCCCACCGTAAGAGCCATCATCAAAGTCTTCGAGCCGATGGATCAAGAGCCCGTGGTCGGTACCGCTGAGCTCTGCCTCCGTCAGGGTATAGCTCAGCATAGCTGCCACATCACGAACCTGATTTTCTCGGTTGATGTCTGCACTGCCTGAACCGACATTCAGACTGACCAGCGAAGTGAGAAGGACAACGACGAACACCACAGCCAGCATCTCGATGAGGCTGAAACCCCTATGATGTCGACGCATCGATGTGCACCCGTCACCCATTGCGAATTAAGAGTTGTCGTCCTCTCCCCAGTTTCCGATATCAGCACTCTGATCCTCGCCGCCCGGCAGCCCATCCGCACCCAAGGAATAAATATCGACTTCCCCATACTCACCGGGAGACAGATAGAGATACTCCCGACCCCACGGATCCATGGGTACCTCGGGCAGGTAGCCCCCTTTTTTGAAGTTTCGGGGCTCAGGCTCCAGCGTTGACGCCTCAACCAGAGCCACCAAACCCTGCTCCGTCGTCGGGTAAACGTAATTATCAAGGCGGTAAATCTTCAACGCCGTTTCAATCGATTTAAAGTCAGCCTGTACCTTTTGAATGCGTGCATCGTCTGCACTGTTCAAGACGGTCGGTGCAACAACACTGATCAACAAACCCATGATCAGCAGCACCACAAGAATCTCGATCAAACTAAATCCGCTCTGCTTTTTCACTGCTCTACCTCACCATCGTGTTCAAATCGAATATTGGCAAAAGAATCGCCATGACTATTGTCAGTACCAGCCCACCCATGACAACCACCATGATGGGCTCGAATAATCCCATAACCGCGCCCAGGGTTGCTTCCAGCTCACGCTCCTGGTTCGACGCCGAGCGCTCGAGCATGGTTTCCAGCTCACCGCTGGTTTCGCCCGATGCCACCATATGCACCATCATGGGGGGAAAAAACGCTTCCTGTGACAGCGCACGATTCAAGCTGGAGCCCTCCTGTACCTTGGCTGCAACCTCTTTGCTGGCGGCACGTAATACAAGGTTGTTCATTACAGCCCCAGCGATGCGTAACGCGTCAAGCAGCGGCACGCCAGACGCCATCAAAATACTCAAAGTCGATGAGAATCGCGCCGTGTCCATCCCAATGAGCACACGCCGAATACCGGGAATCCGTAGCAGACTGGCGTCGGACATTTTTTTGTAAATCGGGTTCTTCAACAAACGACGGATAATGACGACCAGCGCCACAATCGCAAGACCCAAAATCCATCCGTGGTTGGTCAGAAAATCACTGGTTGCAATGAGTGCCACAGTCAAGGGTGGTAAATCGGTTTTGGTCTGGGCAAAGATGCCCACCATCTCGGGTACGACAAAGACCATGAGCGCCGTCACCACTGCGATCGCTACCCCAATGAGGACAAACGGGTAAATCAGGGCCATTTGAAGCTTCTGCGCCGTGTGCTGTCTATTTTCTGTGTAATCAGCCAACTGCTCCAGAACCGGTCCCAACTGGCCTGCCTGCTCACCCGCGTTCACCATGGCCCGATACATATCACCAAAGGTTTGGGGAAATTGCGCCATCGCGTGTGCCAAGGTGTGACCCTCTGCCACTTTCGAGCGGACCTGGAGTAACAGTGCTTTGGTCGACGCTTTACGCGTCTGTTCTGCGGCAGCTTGAAGGCACTCATCTAGAGGTAGCGCCGAGGCAACGAGCGTTGCCAATTGTCGGGTAATCAGAGCTAACTCACTGGCGCTGAGACGCGGTGCAAACAAGCCACGACGAACACCACTCTCAGTACTGGCGCTATTGGCCGCACGACGGCCTGCAGAGGCTACCTCAATAGGGCGCAGGCTCTTGGTTCGGAGTTGCGCGCGAATTTGACGTTCTGAGTCCCCTTCAAGGACACCTTTGACAACCTTTCCTGAGGTATCGAGTGCTTTGTACTTAAAGGCGGCCACGTTAAGTCACCGACGTAACGCGCAGAACCTCTTCAAGCGTTGTCTCACCGGCCAATATTCTGCGACGCCCATCAGCCTGAATGCCGGGATACTGCTTGCGGGCCACCGCCAACATGGCCTGCTCACCCTCACCTTCATGGATCGCCGTCCTCAGCTCTTCATCGACTTCGATCAATTCGTAGATGCCGGTCCGACCGCGATACCCCGTCATGTTGCATTTGGCGCAGCCCTTGGCGTGATAAATCTGAACCTGCTCGTCACCTTCGACACCTAACATTTCTCTCTCAGTGGGCGTGGCATCAGACAGCTCTCGGCAATCGGTGCACAACAGTCGCACCAGTCGCTGCGCCATGACGGCGACCAAGCTAGATGACAAGAGAAAAGGTTCAACCCCCATATCCTGTAAACGCGTTACGGCACCAATCGCGGTATTCGTGTGTAGCGTCGACAGCACCAGGTGTCCCGTCAGCGACGCTTGGACGGCAATTTCAGCCGTCTCCAAGTCACGGATCTCCCCGACCATAACCACATCGGGGTCCTGCCGCAGTATTGCGCGTAAACCGCGCGCAAAGGTCATATCAACTTTGTGATTAACCTGAGTTTGGCCTATACCGGGAAGCATGTACTCCACAGGGTCTTCAATCGTCAGGATATTGCGGGAACTCTGATTGATGCTGGACAGCCCTGCATACAGCGTGGTGGTCTTACCAGAGCCAGTGGGGCCCGTGACCAAAATGATGCCATGCGGTCTAGCCAATGCAGCGCGGTAGCCATCGCCGACCTGCGCATTCATCTTCAACTGAACTAGATCCAATTGTCCCGCCTGCTTGTCCAGCAAACGCAGGACCACGCGCTCACCGTGTGCTGATGGGATAGTCGACATACGAATATCAATGGCATGCCCGGCAATACGCACTGAAATACGGCCGTCCTGCGGGATGCGCTTCTCAGCGATGTCTAACTTAGCCATCACCTTGAGTCGCGATACCAAGAGCGGCGCCAACATGCGCTTGGGCGACAGTACCTCGGCGAGTACACCGTCGATGCGGTAGCGCACGGAGAGTCGATCTTCGAAGGTTTCAATATGAATATCAGACGCCTGCTCTTTCACGGCCTGCGACAAAATAGCGTTAATCAATCGAATGATCGGCGCATCGTCCTCGGCATCCATAAGGTCGCCCAAATCAGGTATCTCGTCGACGAGCTGGGCGAGATCAACGTCAGAAGACAAATCCTCAGCCATCTGCGCCGCTTGATTTTGGTTACGCTGATAGGCGCCACTCAGGCGCGCTTGGAAGGTGGCTTCATCGACCTGCTCAAGCGTAAAGTTAGCGCCAGCGGTACGTTGCACTTCGAGTAATGTCTCTGTATCAAGCCGCCCGACATAACTCAGTATTAAGCCGTCTTCACTCGATTCAAGAACCACTTGCTTGGTCTGAGAAAACCCGAACGGCAAAATACCGCTACGTGTATCGGCGGCGGTTTCTTCCGAAACGGCCGTTTCAAGCGCGTCGGTCACGTCGATATTGTCGGCCGCAGTGTTCACCGGTCGATTTGCTCCTCGGGCACCTCTGGCAGTGAACGCACCCGGTCTTCCCACGTCGGCAACACAGGGATCAGATTGTCATCGAGGAACATCAGCCCCTGATCCCGGCGCTGTCGCTGCTGATCGCGGATATAGCGATACTTTTCTGCGGTCGCTCCCGCAAGATCATCATCGTCACGGATGATGGTCGAGCGAATAAATACCAGAAGGTTCGACTTGGTGACCGAGACCACGTCATTTCGGAAAAGTCGACCTAAGACCGGAATACCGGAAAGGAGAGGCACCCCCTGCTGCGAATCTTGAATATCGTCCTTCACGAGGCCGCCCAAGACGACGATGTCACCATCTTTTGATAACACTTTGGTTTCAATTTTACGCTCGTTGGTAATCACATCTGAGGCAGACAGTGCCTGTTGAGAGATACTCGAGACCTCCTGAACGATATCCATTACCACCGAGTCGCCCTCGTTAATCTGCGGGGTGACTTGCAGGGTCACACCGACATTCTCACGTTGAATCGTCTGAAATGGATTTGCTACCCCATTGGCTGCGCCCGTATTGGTGTAACTACCCGTGACAAAAGGCACCTGCTGGCCCACCGTAATGAAGGCCTCCTCGTTATCCAGGGTCAAGAGACTGGGTGTGGACAAAATATTGGTGTTACCCTGCTTCTCCAGCGTGTTAAGGATTGCGGTCATCGTGAGGTTTTGATCGACCACACCCCATCCGAAGGTCGTGCCCGGAACCTGTGACAACGCACCCGCTAGATCGCGAACACCAATTTCTGTTGAAGCGGCATCCTCGGGCAGAATGGCTTGGGCAATGGCAGCGTTGCTGCCCTGCCGCGCCGGACTAATATTGCTGCCGTAGAGCCCAGAATCGTTGGCGAACAACCACTGCAGCCCCAGCTCTCTGCCCTCGGTCACGTCTATCTCAACAATGATGGCTTCCACCAATACTTGCGCACGACGGATATCGAGCCTAGCAATGACCGCCTCAAGTGCCGCCATCTCATCGGTATCGGCAGTAATAATGAGGCTGTTTGTGCCCTCGTCCGCCTCGATGGTTGATTTGGCCGCATTGGCAGCGCGTGTTCGACCCGAGCTCTCGTCATCGAGTCGCGCAAGGTTCTGCATCACCCGCGTTAGGACCTCCGCGACTTCTGTTGCATCCGCGTACTCCAAATACATCACTCTCACGTTTCCGCTCTGCTCTAGGGGAATATCCAGATAATCGACAAGGCCCTTGATGCGCTCAATACTCACTTCATCAGCGGTGACAATCACGCTGTTCGTCCGCTTATCGGCGACGAGACTCGCTTCATCATTGGCGTCGGCGCCCTCACCGGCTCTGGATTTCTCTAGGGTTTTGAGCATCTCCACCACATCGGTAGCCACGCCATAGCGTAACTTCACAACTTCGGTTTTTTTGACGGCCGACTGATCCATGCGATCGATAATTTTTGCAATCCGATCAATGTTGGCTCGAATATCTGAAATGATGATTGCATTACTCGGTGCATAAGCCGCCATGTGGGCTTGCTGCGGTACCAAGGGTCGTAAAACGGGAATCAGCTTTGCTGCAGACACGTTATCTAACCGGATGACCTGGGTGACGTACTCGTCATTAATGACGGAAGTGCCTGAAATGACATCCACTGGCGCCGAACGCGCGTTCTTATTCGGAATCACGCGGACGACTTCACCACTGCGCACCGCTGTGTAGCCGTGAACATCCAAAATGGAAAGGAAGAGATCGTAAAGCTCCTCGCGCGACACCGGCTTACTCGATACAACTTTGACTTTACCCTTCACGGCAGGGTCTATCACGATTGTGGTGCCGGTTACATCGGCTACAAACTCAATGAATTCCTGAATATCGGTGTCTTTAAGGTTTACGGTGAACTCTTGGCTGAACACAGGTTTGGCAAACAACAGCAGCAGGCTCAACACGAGTGTGATGAAAAAGCCTTTTGCATTGGTAAGCATGGCGTGCATGTTATTTGTTACTCCTACTGAAGACTGCTCAGACTCACGCTAATCGATACAGGTGATCCGTCCCGTTCGACTTCAAAGGTGGCGTCAGTGGCATCTCGCATCAACTGATACAAGCGTACCGTGTTTGTGGGATCGCTGAGCGCGTAACCGTTCACCGCTGTGACGATATCACCGGCTTGAAAGCCAAGCGCTGTAAATTGTGCCGCGTCTCTTCCCGGCGCCACCCGATACCCCTTAAGTCCGCCATCCGACTGAACGGCGCTTATCGATACAAGACCGGTCAGGGATTGAGGGTCGCTGTAGAGCTGCTCGCGGTAATTGGCGGCAAGGCGCTGTCGCTCTGCTTGAGTCGCCGATGCCGCAGTCATTGATGATGGCGCGCCCTCAGATGATTCAGACCTAGCGGCTGGCGCGGTCGACGGGACGATGCCGACGATACCGATATCGTCAAACAAGGTAATCAGCTCGTAAGTGCCGTTGTTATCAATCACGACCTGCTTTGGCAGTATTTTGGCCAGGGTCACCTTGCCGTTGGCCGGCAGGTCATCACCAACCGAATAGAGTTCCTGCTTCTTTCGCGCTTCGATCATGGCACTACCCAACCCATCTGCCGTCGAGGCGACGATACCGGTCAAGGTGAGCGCGAGACTTGTTTCTCTGGCGCCGCTTTCTATTCCCTCACGTGGGTTCACTGCGGTAGCCACAGGTGCGAACTCCTGAACCTCAGAAGGCTCAACGGCACCGAAGACACTCATTCCCAGAATCGAGGACACATCGATCGCCTCAACGCCACCCGACGCGTTTGCAGTGGATAGTGGCGGATTGATGACCACCGATTTTGAGACTTCTACCGGCGCGCTCGGTATAAGCGCCCACACGGTATTCGCCATACTGTTCACCGCCCACACGGCCAAAATCACGATTAAGCTTCTCTGAAGCATGGGTAACCGCCGCTCATCCGCTACCCAGCGATAGACCCCGCGAAATCGCGCGTCTATGTCGAGTCGAGTTAGCAACGTGGCTGGATTGTTCATGCGGTGTGCCGATTTTGTTGTGGCTCTAGTGTAGCCGAGGTCGGGTTCAAAAAGGTGACGAAAAAATGATTACCATCGCTTAAAAGTCAACCTTGAACGTGAACTAGCTCTCTGCCTTGCTTTTGCACACCCGCCTTGGCCGCTCCTAGTGTTCACAATTTCCGATGATTTGACACTACTTTGGACGTCGGTCTGATACAATTTTGAGATCCTGCGGGGTGGCGACGCCTGAGATGCTCAAAGAGCAAACCCGTTGAACCTGAACCGGCTAGTACCGGCGTAGGAACAGGACTTTCGAGCGCGCATCGCTCGCTTCCTCCGATGATTCCTCCGTTTTTACCAGCCGAAAAAATTCTGTCGCAGACAAAGGAATTGTCACATTGAAATCGACCTCATCGTTCAAACACAAATTCGCCACAGCATTGGTCATTCTCACCGCATCGAACCTGACTCAGGCACAAGAATCCGCACTTGAGGAAGTGGTTATTACGGCCGCTCTCATGGCCTCTGATGGGAACCGAGTCAGCACGAGCAGTCTAGGTAACGCCGAGCAGACACTCAGAGCGGCGATCCACTTTGCAGATCTACTAACGGCAATCCCCAATGTCTCCGCCAGCGCTGGTGCATCACGTCAGCGCTTTTTTCAGATTCGGGGCATTGGCGAACGGTCCCAATTTATCGAACCCATCAATCCGTCGGTCGTAATATTGCGGGACGGTGTCGATATCAGTGGCTTGGGAGCCGCACTCACCACCTTCGATACCGCGCAGATTGACGTATTGCGAGGACCTCAGGGGTCCCTCATGGGTGCGGGTGCACTTGCCGGACTCATCAACGTGACCACAACCGCCCCCACTAATAAAACAGAAGCCTTGGTGGGCGTTGGCATTGAGAGCTATGGCGGAGGGCGCGCTAACGTTATTGCCAACACAGGGCTCACAGACACGTTGTCAGTGCGTTTAGCTCATCAACACTACGAATCGGATGGCTGGATCGACAATACTTTCCTTGGTGTTAGCAACACGAATCATCGTGACGAGCGTACAAGCCAATTCTCCATGCGCCACTACTACGGGACCGACATCATTGATGTGGGCGTAACACGCCTCGACATTGATAACGGATACGACGCTTTCTCCTTGGATAACACTCGGCAAACGCTGAGTGACGAGCCCGGCGAGGACAGCTTGGAGCTGACCTCGGCTTTCCTCCGGTGGAGAAAGAGTGGTGAAGTCATCGATTCGCAGCTCCAAGTCAGCAGCGTCGATGCTGATTCCATTTACAGTTACGACGAGGACTGGAGCTTTGTCGGTATTCGTCCATTTTGGGAGTACAGCTCCTTTGACGCCTACAAGCGAGATATCGAACGCACCACAGTCGAATGGCGTTTGAGCCCGTCTGAGGCTGTTGACCCAGACTGGGTGCTGGGCCTATACGGGCGCGAGGACAGTGAAGCGCTGGGTCGAGATTACACCTACCTAGCCAGTCCATTTGATAGCAGCAATAACACGGAAACCTGGGCAGCCTTCGGGCAGTTTTCCACTCCTGTCGGCGCAACCATCACGGCCACTATAGGTGGACGCATCGAGCGGCGAGAGGTCCACTACCGCGACTCGGCTGAGGTCTCAGAGAAGTTCTCAGACCAATACTGGACGGGTAATGCCTCGCTTGAATGGCAGATGAGTACCCAGCAGTCGTTTTACGCCACACTTGCCAGGGGTGTTAGAGCTGGCGGCGTGAATGCATCGCTGTCCTCCACTCTCCTCGCGCTTGCGAGCGAGATTGATGTGACTCCTTACGCTAGTAGGACTCGCTTCAATGAAGAAATCGTCTTAAATCGTGAGCTGGGTTGGCGCCTGCGTAGCACCGATGGTCGCCTACGTGCTGGACTCGCAGTATTCTCCATGGACCGTGACGACCAACAGGTCAAAGGGTCACTGGTTATTCCTCGCGCTGACGGTAGCACCTCGTTTACCGACTTTACTGACAACGCTGCGACCGGCACCAATCGGGGCCTCGAGTTTGCGGTCGACTGGCTGCCATCAGAGCGTCTGACCTTGAATCTCGCGATCGGCCGGCTTGAAGCCGAATTCGATGAGTACATCAATGTAGACGGTACCCGCCTATCCGGTCGCGATCAGCCGCAGGCGCCTGCTTGGCAATATCGAGCAAACGCTACGTGGCGACTATCAGCCAAACTATCGGCAAGTCTCGAGGCCACTGGCCGAGACACTTTTTATCTGTCGGATCGACACGATGTGCAGTCGCCACAAGCGGATATGCTGAACGCCAACATCCTCTGGGAAAACGGCGACTGGTTTCTAAATATCTGGGGACGCAATCTTACCGACGAGCTGACGGTGACGCGCGGTTTTGGGACCTTCGGCAATGACCCGCGAAAAGAGTACGCACTGGAACCCTACTATCAGTTCGGTGAGCCGCGTACAGTAGGTACGACAATCAGTTATCGCTTCGGGGAGTAATCAATGAAAGTTACGGCTGAGCTGAGTTTGTACCCACTAGCTGGCAATGTTGAAGCGCCCGTTTGGGCCTTCATCGAGCACATCATTGCCTCTAACCGGTGCGGCGTGGCAACCAACTCGATGAGCACACAGATCAGCGGTGAAAGTGCCGATGTTTTCGATTCGGTCAGACAGGCGCTCGAGAACAGCTACGAGGCATTTGGACGACAGGTACTTGTCGCAAAATTCATACCCGAGCATTATACTGACGTAGAGCCACCTGCCGCCCAATGAACCCCCTAGAAACGACAGCGGTGGGTCTGGCGCTCGCATACATCGCGCTGGCTATGCGGCAGAGTCGTTTGTGCTGGGTGGCTGCGATTATCAGCGCCGCCATTTACATCGCGATCTTTACCGAGGTGAAGCTCTATATGGAGGCGGGCCTTCAGCTGGTCTATATCGCCATGGCAATAGTGGGCTGGATCTTCTGGGGCAGAGATGACAGCGACGAAGCACTCGCGGTGACAACGCGCCCTTTGCAGTTTCACTTTATCGCCATCTCCGGAATAGCAATCGCTGCTGCAGGCACCGGATTTCTGCTATCACACTTCACTGACGCAGCAAGGCCTTACGTAGACTCAACGACCACGGTGGCAGCGATTGTCTGCACTTGGATGGTTACACAAAAAATTCTGGAAAACTGGCTCTACTGGATCGTTATAAACTCCGTATCGGTGTGGCTCTTCATGGATCGCGGCTTAGACCTCACATCTGGACTCTTCGGTCTTTACGCCGCTCTCTCTGTGGTCGGCTACTTCACTTGGCGTCGATCCTTACCTCAGCAAACCTGATATGGCAGTCCACACCGATCATGACCCGTCGATAAAGGCCGTTCTCGATCAGTCGCGCCTCTGGACGTTTGGAGATAGCAACGATCGCCCTACGCTCGGAAAGTTACTCGGTGAAGGCTCGGCAAATCGTGTCTATGAGTTACTCCCTATGCGGCGACAGGTGCTTCGGTTCACATACAAATCGCATGAGTTAAGCGTGAACCCCTCGCTTCAGGAAATAGAACTTTGGAAACTGGTCGCAAATGAAGGTCTGGCACCTACAGTGTATTACCACTCTGACGATGGTGACGTTGTAATTACGGATCGCCTGTCATTTAGTGATGTCTCCACTGAGGCGCATGCAGAACTGTGTAAACAGATTCATTATTTCCGGCCCAGAGGGTTACGACTCAGACTGACTGAGGTTGCGGCCATGTACCGCGCGGCTGCGAGTGAGACATCATCGCACATTGCGTCGGAAACAGACCGACAACCCATCAAAAAGGATTTGTCGCAACTGGACAGCGAATCACCCGTTTTTTGCCACAATGACTTGTCGCCACACAACGTAGGGTGGCTCGGAGACCGGCTTTTGGCGATTGACTGGGAATATGCGGCGATGGGAAGCCCTCATTACGATGTTGCTTCCGCCAGTGAAGGTATGAAGCACAATGAGAGACAAGAATTCGCCATACGTGTGTTAGAAGACAAATTCGACAAGAACCTATGGTCCACGGCTTGCCGGGTAGTGCCGCTGATCAACTACCTGTGGGCGCTGGCAACGGAAGATCACGACACCGCCTTATCACTTCGAGCCGTCTTTGAAGAGCATTACGTAACATGAGTGATCGCTGGCACATTCTCGGCGTCGGGAGTATTGGTGGTCTCTTTGCACATCGCCTCAAGGCGGGCGGCGCAGACGTCCGATTGCTCAGCCGAGATACCACAGAGTCCCATCGACAGCTTACACTGGCCACTAAATCGGACTCTGCGGCTCATCTGTTCGAATGCGAGTCGGTGGATGACACCGCTGAGATTGAATACCTGCTGATAACCACCAAGAGCTGGGGCGCCCATGACGCCATAACGCGTATTCAGCATCGCCTCACAAAGCGCACGGTTGTTGTTGCCATGATGAACGGCATGCAGCATGTCGATGATTTAAAACCCTTAATACCCGAAATCCAGCTATTTCTTGCTTCTACAACCGCAGGGTGCCACCGGTCGGGTGACACTTGGGTACCCGCCGGCACTGGAAGGACCATTATCGGGACCGATACTGAGCGACCCGCACCGCCATGGCTTGGCTGCTGGCAACTGGGTGTGCCTCACCTCTCGTGGCGCGTAGATATGACCGAGCGATTGGTAGAGAAAGTCGCTATCAACTGCTGCATCAACCCACTGACTGCCGTTCACCGTGTAAAAAACGGTGAACTTCTCTCTGAGATTCACAGGGACCAGGTAACCACCGTCATCGGTGAGGTGTCTTCAGTGCTCGATGACTTGGGATACCGGGCACTCTCTATAGAGCTTGGGCGGAGGGTTCACGAGGTCATGACCGACACCGCTGAAAATCGCTCATCAATGCTCAATGATGTGATGGCTGGTCGGCGCACAGAAGCGGACGCCATTGTGGGTTGGTTAATGAAACAGACGAAACGAGAGCTTCCGGCCTTAACCGACCTTGCTACTCAATTGAGAGCGCTCGAGCCAAATCAGTAAACGCCGCCCGCCAGACGCGCTCGTCATCGGTATTAATGACCGCCGAGTGATGCAAACAGAGCGATTCATCAGGGTGGTGCTCGAGAAGCAGCTCGCACACACCCCGATCGCAATTAATGGCTATCGAAATCGCTTCAGAATTGGCAGCCTGTGTGTGAGTCCAGGCAGTGGGTAATGAACTGCTGAACGCCCCTCGAACCCAGCGACCATCAAAGCTCGTCGGTAGTGCCGTTACCGGCGAGATACCCGATGTATCGACGCTTAAGGAATAACTGTGAACTGGCTGATACGCCGCCAAGCTTAATATCGCCAAAGCCGCTATGGGTAGTGACCATTTCAGTGATGACCAAGACTGTCGCTCACTCCGCCACTCAGGGAAATCGAATACCGTTTTAGGCAACGGCTCGCGCGGCGTCCGAGTCTGAACAACGGTGGCCAAATTCGTGCGACTCAGTGGCTCCAGCCAACGGTAGCTGAGCCTGAGTTTGTGCTGAAGATCCGTGGCAGAGGGGCGAAGATCGGGATCGATACGGCTCGCAGCGACCGCCAAATTGAGCAAGTCCGATAGCATATCGGCGCGGTTGCGACCCTCATTGACCTCTACTGACACGGGCTTTCTCGTATCATCATAGAGCACCGACGGCGCGGCCTGAGTAATGAGCCAAATAATGAGTGCACCCACAGACCAGGTGTCGATGGTGGGCAGGCTCACCCTACGGGAATACCGCTCGGGTGCTGAGAAACCAATTGTTGCGCTGTCCGACAATGGCTGGCCCACCCGACTGCAGGATTCAAAATCCAGCAGTCGCACCTGACCGTTAACGTCGACAACCACGTTGTTTGGCGATAAATCACCGTGCACCAAGCCCAGTCGCTCGAGACAGCCTAACGCGCTCAACAAATCTCGGGCGATTAGGTAAACACTCTCTGGGCTGAGCTCATCGACCAGTTCCGACAGTGGTAGACCCTTGACGAACTCGCCCACAAGCCAGGTTTTACGCCCATCAGGTATGACTGCGAACACGGTGGGAATGGCAGGATGAGCAACATCACCGCGTGCCTGAAGGCTTCGCAACTTCCCCTGCGAGGCCGCATCCGCAGTGTCCACTTTTTTGACGGTGACCAAACGACTCAATAGACGATCCCGGGCTAGCCAGATATCTCCTTGTCCACCAAGACCCAGGTGTTCCATAAAGGCCATACGCCTCAACGAAGCCAATGTCGCCCAAGGGCCCTTAAAGCGAGTCAGCCAGCTCACTTGCTCGCTCCCAGTTGCTTCAGTCGCTGGGCAATGGCTGCCCGCGAGATTTTCGAGTGGTGACTATGTATCAGCGCACGACGGCTCAAATGCTGCTCAGTAAGGGCTGTATCGTCTCTGAAAAGGGGCGCATTTCGACCTATAACTGAGGCGTCAAGACGCATGACTCCCGAGGCGTCGACTACCCCCAGCTTCATAGATGCACCGATGCGGGTTAGATCAGGGTGAAAAACCACGGTCAGCCTCAAATGTGCTGGCGCGTGGACCTGATCTGACTCCCGTGTTCGCAGCGGCGCCCTGGTCTTTTCGCCAGGTTGCATGCTTCCCCCAGTCTTAACTTATTTTTATTTCTTTTATTACAACTCTTCCAGCCTAGTCGAGATTAACCTAGCTACCGCATTTGTCTAGTTTTTGTCGCGAATCTGGGATCTGTCATTTTCGTCGTTGCGGCTCAGGTGTAGCAGGTAAAACGCACTGGCGGTGCCAAAAAAGGCTGTTAACGCCACGCCGCCAAAGTAGAGCTGGTAGCCAACGCTGTCCCCATACATATCAATCAAGTACGTATTCAAAATAGGCATATAAATCTCGGGGGTGTATCCAATCATCGACACCATCCCAATAGCGAGACCTGCTCGTCGGGGCTCAATGCGTGTGGTGTTGAATGAGGCCCAATAAATGCCGCGAACCCCATAGATCACAATCGACGAGGTAGCCACCGCGAAATAAAGCAGGGTGTATGGAGAATCTGCGGGTAATACCAATAAACCCAGCAGTGAGACCCCCGCCAGTGCAATGGCAATGCCTAATGAGCGCACCGGGTGGAAACGATCCCCTATGAAGCCCACAAGCACGGCACCGACAGGGCGCATCCACAGTCGCACAGTTGTCAGGGCTGCAACAGCCACGGCATCGAGACCAAATTGGGTTTGAAAAAACCGTGAATAAGAATACGTCGACCAAAACACCTGATAACCAACGAGGATACACAGTGCGACCAACCACACACGAACGTTGGTCAAAAGACTCCAAACATCGCTTAGTGTCTCTCTGAACGTTTCCGAACCCCTATTGGCCTCGGTGGTATCCGTCGCTTCATCAGGGTTGTCTTCTTTCAAGACATACCACAAGAAGGCAGCGATAACGAGACACACGATGCTGTAGAAGTGAATGACTTGCAACATGGCGGCCTCGTCAGCCGAGCCCAGAGACCCGACGGCATAGGCAAACCAAGCGACCGCGATGGTGGCGAGCAGTGCCTCGAACAAGCCACGCCCGCCTTCCAGCAGACCGAAGTAGCGTGCCTGCAGATGCTCGGGCGCGAGCAATGTGCAGCCTTTGATTAACGCCGCCCAAAACGTCAGTCCCGTGGTGACTCCCCACAAACCAAAGATAAGCGTCACCCAAGAGGCAGTTGGCAAGGTTGCGTACCAGAGACCAATAATCCCAGTCATCCCCACAGAGAACGTCAGCAGCGCTCTGGGAGAGAAGCGATCGGCTAGCCAACCACTCGGGATGTAACTGATGAAAAACGATGTACCGAGAATACTGGAGGCCACATTGAGCTCGGAGAGGGTCATCCCGAAGGTCGAGAGCAAGGTCAGCTCAAAGTTTTGACGCAGGTACAAAAGCGGATAGATCGCTCCGCCCGCCATTATGAGGAACAGAAGCTTTACGTAGCGAATGACATCGGGGTGAGCTGATGCGATGTTTATTGTTTTAGTCATCCCTCCACCCTACACGGAAGTTCAATAAAGGTCTTCCCGGCGACCGTGGCTCAGACCCCGTCGACCATGCTTATGCGGGCAAACATCAACATGGCGACCAAAAAAAAGGGCGTCGCTGCGCCCTTTTTCTCAACTACATACTGACATTAACCCGTAGGCACATCCGTGAACGGAATACCTTTATCCATTCGCGGCTCCTGAGGTAACCCAAGCACGCGTTCGGCAATGATATTGGTCATGATCTCATCGGTACCGCCGGCGATGCGAAGGCCCGGTGCGCCCATGTAGGAACCAATGATGTTATCGGCCAACTTAGAGCGACTGGTATCCCAAATGGCGCCGGACGTCTCGAGCAAGTCCATACAGAACGACGCCAGTTGCTGCATCTTAGGCGCACCCACTAACTTACCAATCGAGTTTTCGGGTCCCGGGATATCGCCGCGCGACAGCGCTGACAATGTTCGGTAGCTAGTGAACTTGAGTCCCGCCTCTTCCACATAGAAGTTGGCAAGACGCGCTTTCACTGCACTGTCTTCAATCGCAGGCTTGCCATCGATCATCACCTCTTTGGCGAGCTGGATGGCCAAGTTCACGTTCACACCACTGCTACCCGCGCCAATCGCTGCGCGCTCATTCATGAGCGTAGTCAGTGACACTTGCCAACCTTGACCCACTTCACCAAGACGCTGCGAATCGGGAACGCGGACATCAGTGAAGTACACCTCGTTAAAGTCAGACTCACCGGTGAGCTGCTTAATTGGCTTGATCTCGATACCGGGTGACTTCATGTCGATGAAGAAATAGCTGAGACCCTTGTGCTTTGGCACGGTCGGGTCGGTGCGCACAACGACACAGCCGTAGTCAGAATAGTGAGCACCTGAGGTCCAGATTTTTTGGCCATTGATAACCCACTCATCACCGTCTTTTTCAGCCTTCGTGCGAAGCGCTGCGAGGTCAGAACCACCTGCGGGCTCCGAGAACAGCTGACACCAGATTTCTTCACCACTGGCGAGCTTCGGCAGATAGCGCTCAAGGTATTGTGGTTGAGCATAAGCCATCAGCGTTGGTGCCATCATGCCCTGACCAATGACAAAGAAGCCGGCGGGTACATCGTACTTCGCCTCTTCCTGCTTCCAAATGACCTGCTCAATTGCTGACGCGCCGCGGCCACCGTAGGCGGGATCCCAGCCAATACAGGCCCAGCCCGCATCGTACTTTCGCTTCTGCCAAAGCTTCGCTATTTGCAAGCGATTGAGACCCTCAGTCTCTTCTTTTGTCGGTACGTTCGCGGCGAGCCAATCGGCTGCCGATTTACGAAACGCTGCCTGTTCGGGGGTATCGTTAAAATCCATGATTAACCTCTTTTATTCTCCGTTTCGTTATGCTGACGCCGCGAGGCCGTCGACCAGACGTCCTTGCCACTGTTTTTCACTACCAACCGCAAGGCTCAATAGCTTTGCGCGGCGGTAATAGAACTGGCAGTCAAACTCCCAAGTAAAGCCCATGCCACCGTGCGTCTGAATATTTTCCTCAGCCGCAAAGAGCGATGCCTGAATCGCCGCAACACGCGACGTTGCAGCGGCAACTGCCAGATCGCTCGCGCCTGCATTGAGTGCCCATGCACCGTAGTAAGCATTACTGCGCGCCAGCGTGTTCTTGACGTACATTTTAGCCAACTTGTGCTTTATCGCCTGGTACGAGGCAATCGAGCGACCAAAGGCGAAACGACCCAGCGCATACTCGCGTGCCTGCTCGAGGGCCTTTTCCGCCAAACCAATTTGCTCCCAGGCAAACAAAATGGCGGCACTGTTCATGAGTGACTCTACCGCTGCCCAGCCAGTGCCCTCTTCACCCAAAACCTCCGCGCATGCACCGTTGAATGTCAGCTCCGAGTGGCCACGACTGAAATCAATCATCTGCACATTGTCTTTCGCGACCGCGTCCTGACTCAGGTCAACCAGCGCAAGGGTTGCACCGTCGTCGCCATCAGACTTGCAGACCACAATGGCCAGGTCTGCAATGCCACCATCAGCCACAGGCACCTTGGTGCCGGTAATCACGCCATCGGCTATCGATGTATTGATCTGATCTGGTGTCACCGCACCACCGGCCTCGCCAAGTGCGAAACACCCAATGGCTGATCCATCAGCCAACTTGGGTAACCAAGCCTGCTTCTGTGCTTCCGTTCCCAGCGCCATGATCGCCTCGGCGGCGAGATACACGGTTGAGCTGAAAGGCACAGGCGCACAGGCACGGCCTAGCTCCTCTGCGATTACCACCAGCTCAAGGTGCGACATGCCGAGGCCGCCGTACTCTTCAGGGATCGTAGTTGCCGTCCAGCCCATTTCAGCAATGCCTTTGTAGAGGTCTGCATCGTGAGTTTCGCGGTTGTTCAACACGCGACGAACGAGTGTGGTGGGACAATGCTGGGTCAGGTAGCTACGCGCCTGATCCCGCAGCATTTGCTGTTCTTCAGAAAACTCGAAGTTCATGCCTTGGTCTCTATTGTTGTTAGTTGTGAGCTAAGAGTAGCGGGAGGCATAGCGACTGCCAATACATAGGTGTGATATTGGTACCACGAAGATGTGATAAAAGTGAGGCTGTGAGACCCCACGATTGAGATTTATAGCCCCAATGCTGTTCGCGCCATTCCTACAAACGGATCAGCAGTTTCCGCTGCGGAAGGAGCACGATCGACTATTTGCTTGAAGCGTTTATTCGAGGACTCCACCTTACCAGTAATGCCATAGGCATCCGCAATCATCAATGCCATACGATTAACCTCTCTGGGTTCGATTAACCGAAACCACCAAATATCAACATGCCCATCGAGAGCAATGAGGTTCTCGTATTGCTGGCTCTGATAATAATGAGCAACGAGCGTTTTTAAGGCGCTGAAGGTCACGTATTCGAACGGCACCTCCTCTTCCTTATGAAAAATAAACTGCTCGATGAATTCGTACGCTGCATCGGAATTACCCATCATCAATTCGGCATATCCGGCGAAAAACAGCATGCGGTAGTTACTCGACTTTCGACCCAACGCGTATTTCTTAAGGCCCTCCCAGTCAGCTTTTTTCAGGCGCTTATCGATACTCCGCTGTTCATTCGGTTTGAGAAACGAGAACTTGATTGGGTCATCACCCACATCCATCCGCTTCCCACCGCCAGTCAAGTCGAAGGTAAATTTGTTCTGGACACCGGAAACACTCCTTGGAATGCCATCAACAATACGCGGCTGATAAATAAACTTTTTTGCAGACTCGACGCTAACCCCCTCGAACAAACCGATGGGTCTACATGTTTCGGGGAAAGCATCCTTTACCGTGCCAAGCTCGGTGACCGTGTACTGGACAATGCAATAGCCTTCGATGCCATTGAACTGCGTGACGTAGGGGTAGATGGGCGCCTTTTTCTCCAGTGGTGCGTACTCCTGATTAACGGGTGTATCGGTCTCTTCAGCCATGACATAAATCGAATTACAAGTAGCCAGCAGAGCAACCAGAACTGTGAACGATCGTTTCATGTGCAAGCGGCCTCGCAATTCGTCATGGACTCCTAATATATAAAGCCTCAAGTAGTGGCTTTCAAATTCTGCGCAGTTACGTTATGAATATGCTCGCAGAATAAAAAGGAAAGGTGTGATGCCGAAAAAGTTCAAGTACAGGGTTTCAGTAGGGATCCGCGGGGCTTTCGTAGGCGCCTTTTTGGTATTGGCCGCTTGTGGCGGCGGGGGCGGTGGAGGAAGCACACTAGCACCGCCCGCAGTTGTTGAACCACCGCCTGCGCCATCGGGTCCCGACTTTTCAGATGTCGATGCGTCATTCCAGGCCTTCGTTGATGGCAGAGCGGATTTTGATGGCATCAGCTACGTGTTGGTAGACGATGACGGCATTATCCATCAAGAAGTTTTTGGTGATCACACGGAAGACACCATTGTGCTGTTGGCGTCGACCAGTAAGGTGCCAGCAGTAATGACGCTAATGGCATTACAAGAGGACACCAACGTTGAGTTTTCTATCAGCGAACCGGTAAGCACCTATCTCCCTTACGACGGGCCCTATGCGGACCGAACGGTAGAGCAAATGGTGAGTAACACATCGGGCATTCCCGGACTGCGTCTGCTACCCGCGTATGGCTCACCGACGGGCCCAACCATGGAAGATTTCAACCATCTTTGTCAGTTCAGCGCCCTATCGATCTTCGAGTTCGAAGCCTGCGGCCAGACACTGGTGCAGAACGAACTCCCCACTTCACAGGCAGCCGGCAGCGCTTATGACTATGGCGGTAGCCAGTGGCAAATTGCCGGTGTAACCGCAAGCACCGTGGCGAACGCAACCTGGAATCAATTGGTCGATCAGTATCTGGGTACGCCCTGTGACCTGGAGGTCTTTACCTTTGGTAATCCCTGGGAATCACCCACCTCATTCACCGGCTCTGTCGACAGTCTCGCAGGTACCGCCAACCCCAATATTGAGGGTGGCGCGATCACCAACATGGCTGATTACGCCAAGCTGCTGCAGGTACACTTAAATGGCGGCTTTTGCGGCGATACGCAGGTCTTGAGCGAAGACGCCATCGCCAGTATGCAGGTGGACCGAGGCGGTGTGGTTGCCACTAACGCCACACCCTACGGCATGGGGTGGTGGATTCGATCGGACAACCCCGGTGTCTTCACCGATCCCGGTGCATTCGGTGCCGTCAGTTTCATTGATGTGAATCGTGGCATCGGTGGCTACATGGCCATTGATGAGTATGGCGATGCAGCTGACTCCGGCGCGCCGCCCGGTTTCTTCATCGGGCAAGCCATTCCTGCGATTCAAGCAGCGTGGGATGCGGCTCAGTAAATAGATTCAACTCTCGACATCTATTCCTAAGGGGCCGTAAGCCCCTTTTTACTGTCATTTTTATAGTGTCGTTTTTTTAAGCGCTTAATGACTGTTTTTTAAATCGGGTTTTAATGTCGGCGAGCAGCTCAACGGCGAGCGGGCACCCCATAAAGAGCAGCATCACTAAGCTATGGGTTGGCCGGGAGATCTGGCAGAGGCTCATCATCGCAATGGGACTCACGCGCTTGGATGAAATTGAATTCAGCTAGATCGAAGAGCAATTCGTTTTGAGATTTTGTCAGCACCCACTTTTTCAGATACGTGCAATGGTAGGCCTCATTGCGGGGCATCCATTCCGTTGGATCGCTACTCCCCTTCTCACCATTTGATGAGGCACCCACAGTGAGGAAATTATGGCTTGTTTCAGGCAGAACACCCTCAGTTAGGCTCCCCGTATTCGCATAACGGCGCTGAAGTGATGTGCTAAGGTTGCCGAGCCCCGACACCCACGACTCGTAGAGCGCTACAATGTGATCAATCTGCACGTTGGATGCCGAGTAGTAGTAGATATCGTCGTAAGGATCGAGCCATCGTCCGGTCTCTACAAAGCAACCAGTGGCTGACATCACCAAGGGATAGGCACCATCACCATCCAAGTGTTGTGCCATCAGCACCTCATGACGATCCGAAATGCAGTCCCCATCCTCGTCGTCCCAAGTGCTGGGACGATCGTAATCCGGAGTTGAAACCTGTCCCACCTGAACACTCCATCCGAACAAGCTACTCTCACTGACTCCGTCATCGCTTGGATCGTTAGTCACAATGATGGCGACTGGCACTGACGTTGTAAGTTGTCCATCAGAAGCTACCAAGTCAATGTCGTACTGATTGTTCTCGTCGCTGTCGGCCGGCGCTTCAAAGTCGGGTGGCGCAATGAACGCAAGGCTTCCCCCACTGGTCACAGAGAAGGCTCCGCTGTCTGTACCGCTGATCGAGAGCGTTGTGGGGTCACCATCTGGATCCGAAAACGAAATCCCGCTGACGATCGTGCCCGTGTTTTCCTGAATGGTGAGCTCGTAGCTTGCCTGATCAAATACCGGTGCGCGATTAGCCACCTCAGGTACAGAGCTTGAACCACCCCCACCTCCGCCGCAGGCACCAAGAAAACCGGCCATCCCCATGGTGATCACGGCTCCAGTTTGCTTGAGTTGCCTTTGAAAAAACATTATCGGTATGTGGCTTATCTAAATTTCTGTATCGGCACGCACTATGACTGCAAAAGATGACACCTTTACGACCTTTGATGCAAAACACGCGTTGCTGATCTGTACTTGTGGTGACAGACTCTCGACGCCTTCTTTGGCTTCACTCAATACGTAATTGCAAAAGCTGTACGTGACAGATGCTTCTTCGATTCAACTCGAGACTGACCGACTGATCCTTCGCCCAACTCAGACTGAAGATTGGCCCTTCGTACCTGAGTTTCTGATGTGCGAGGACACGATGCGCCACCTGGGAGGACACCAGCAGGAGTCGGACGCATGGCGAACGCTAGCGCAATGGATTGGGCTTTGGTCATTAACCGACGCGGCCATGTTTGGCGTCGTGGAGAAGGCGTCCGGTGAATGGATTGGACGCATTAGGCCATGGCACCCGCTTCACGGGCCCACGCGCGAGGTGGGTTGGGGACTGAGGAAAGCCTATTGGGGCAAAGGCTATGCCTTAGAGGCAGCTGCCGCCTTTCTCGATTACGCGTTTGATGAGCTGGGTTGGGACAGCGTGACCCACCTCATCGCCGACGAGAACGTCATGTCACAGAAACTCGCAGCGCGGTTGGGTTCTAAGCCCGGAGAGTACGTCAATCTTCCGGGCTCGATGAGTGACGTGCGGCTTTGTGTCTGGAGTCAGACAAAGGAAGACTGGATACGCTCATTATGAGTCGTTTGTACTAGGCTTTGGTTAGCAGCTTTGTCACCGATGAAAGCTACTCATCCAAAACCAAGGAGCTCGACAATATGATTAATAAAGCAGTTCTGACGCTCACTATCGCGTGCAGCGCTTCAGTCGCCATCGCGGGACACCATGAAGAAGGTGAAAAAGCAGACCACAACTCTGCTGCGTGGCAAATCAAAGCCTACAGTTCAGCCGCACCCGATTTTTTAGGGGATTTCGCGACAGTCATAGGATCTGACGGCTCGGTGCTTCGCCAAGGAACCAATGGCTGGATTTGTCAGTCTGCCAACCCAAGGCCTGTGCCTGCGACAGGTTGGAGTTCGGCACATGAGGCTATGCCAGCCTGTCACGATGGCGAGGGCATGAAATGGATGATGGGTTACATGGCGGGCAAAGCGCCCGAGATGGAGCGCGATACGTTCATGTGGATGCTCCATGGTGATATGGGGGAAGACAACACCAAGGCGGGTGTACTGAATGAAGCCGATGCCGTGCCAGGGCAATGGATTGAATCAGGCCCCCACCTCATGCTCATGCCTAGAGATCCAGCTACATTGACAAACTATCCCACGGATTTCACGACGGGCGCACCCTATGTCATGTTCCCCGGAACGCCCTATGCGCATCTTATGATTCCGGTGGCCGGGTACTACCAGTACCAACCCGATTCAGCGCCCAAATGACGAACTGTGAAGCTGGCGAAGGGCTGAGCTATTCAGTCCTTTGCCTCTGCTAAAACCGGTTCTAACAACGGCATCCCCAAAGCCACACGAAAGGTATTGTGGTAGTGGTGCAGCGCAGGCTCATTCCGACCGAACCACACATGAGGTAGCAAACCGCTCTCGGCCGCTGCTTGCTGTTGCTCGCCCATCAGATAGTCCTGATCGGCAATGGTGCTGGAAAAGACCTCAGTGATTGCCTCAAGCGTAAAGGCAACCTCGCCTTCCCTTTCCTGCTCTTCATAGACGTTATCTGCATCAACCACTTGTATACCTGCACTCTCCTTGGCCGCCGCGGCCATGGCTATCATCTCGGGCGTGAAATAGAAAGAAATTCGTGTCAGTGACTTGCCTGGATCGCTGGGATGCGGATACATCTTGATCATCGCAATATTGCTGCCACCGATATTGAGCTGAATGTTTGGAAAGAGGAAATAGAGAAGATTCGCCGCCTCATCGAGTTTCCAATCTGACTCGGGTAGAGCGCGCAGTACATCAATGCCTTTATTGGCAAAAACAAAACGATGGTTACGACCAAAGGTCTCGTAGGAGAGATTATCTCCGTAGAAAATTTGCCCCAGCGTGTCTCGATGCAGCTTCTGGAAATGGTACGTCTCACCAAAGGTATCGTTCGCTAACTTCCAGTTCAGATTCATCTCTAGGACTGTCTCACCGCTATACACGTATCGCGCAAAATCATGAGATGTAATCTCGTCATCAAGCTGTCCCAACTGCGCCGCTATGTCAAGTTCACTGTTCGGCTTTGGATGAATCCAAAGCATGCCTTTGTGCTCGCTGGCGGGAAGACTGATTAATCCTTCGCAGGCGTCGTTCAGCGGGCCAAAATGATCTTGCTGCGGGATGCCAAGCAATTCACCAGAGGTAGAGTAGGTCCACGCATGAAAAGGACAGATGAACCGACTCCCCTTTCCACGCGCCTCTTTAGTCAAGCGTGCACCGCGATGTCTGCAGGCATTCACGAATGCTTTGAATTCACCGGTTTGGTTCCGGGTCGCCAATACAGGAACGCCGAAATCATCAATCGTGAACCAAGTGTTGGGTTCTGGAAGGTCACCCGACAACCCTATGAGCTGAGGGTGTTCTAAAAACAGTGCTTCTCGCTCTCGTGCAGCTATCTCAGAGCAGGTATAGACCTCTGTGCTCATTTTATACTGAACACCCGCATCAACGTTTTTACCCGTATCGAGCTGCTGTAGAAGTTCTTTAAGAATCCTTACCTGAAGATCGTGTTCCACCCCTGAATCCTCTTATTGTCGTTATTAAGTCTTGAACACAGATGCTCTACTTCAACCGCGCGCTACTTGAGGCACCCACGTCGCATGGAATCCTGAAGGCACCCGGCCAGGCAGCCTAACTTTTGCGATAGGCCCGCGCTCGATGTCTTTGGCATCGTAGACACAGAACCACGAACGCCAGTCCTCGGTGTCGTGGACGAAGTTGACGACATAGCCGTCGTCCTCTGCATCGTAGCGAGTGGCCCCTACTTTAGGTGCGTAGACTGCCTCACTTCCTAAAACGCCCGGGCCATAGTCAAAGCGCCAGTTTTTACCAGTATCGTTGTCGTACTTCACAAGACCCGTAAATCGTAGGGTGTAGCCGCCTTCATCGTGTGTGGGAATGTATTGGTGGTAGGCGTAACGACTCTTCTGACCACCGTAAAGCGGATTCGTTTTGTTGAACTCGGTATTGAGATCATCGATGTCACCTTCTCGCACCTCACCGGTAACCAAATTAAACCGCCAGCGGTAGTTATTCGCCTCAAGGCGCATGTAGGCCAACATGTGCGATAACTCACCCTCATCCCCATACGCTTTGGGCATAGGATTCACCGATCGGCAACCGTCCATGACAACCCAATCGCCCTCTTCCCAACAGTTCGAGACGTGGAGGATGTAACAGGGCTCACAATCGAACCAACGAATCGACTTGCTTTCACCGAATCGCGGAATAAGACCAAACCGTGTTGGGGTGTCTCTGTGGAAAGTCAGGACGCGTAGCTTGTGATTCTTCAAGACATCGAGGTCATGGAAGAACGGCAGGTCGTGCAACACGGTGTAGCTCTGGGTATATCCGATATCGTGCGGTAAACGCGCACCGGGTAGGTCGATCGGCACCTCGTGAATCACTTCTCCCTTGGCGTTGGCGACGCCATAGGTCATGTACGGAGGTGCGTCGTTGTAATCGAAGTACAAGAGCTCACCGGTATTCCAATCGACTTTGGAGTGCGCCGACATCTTCGGCTTATCACGACCATCAAGAAGGAAGGCTTTGCGAGTCTCCAACGTCATTGGGTCGAGTGCAATCGGGTTTCCCGCATTATACCAAAGGCTCACCAAGTCGCCGTTGAGCGCAAAAATATCGGTGTTCGACGTGTCCTTGATTCCGAACTCAGACACGCTGTAATCAAACGGGCCCATAATACCCGGAGAGACCGACTCTCCTGCTGTGGCTTCGTCGCTGAAAGCTGGGGTATCAATCCATCGATTCACGTAGCGCGCACCGTCATCGCTAATATGAAGCGCATGCACCATACCATCGCCATCAAAAGGGTGATAACGATTCTTTGGCTCGAATACGGGGTTCGCACCATTGCGGTAATATGTACCACGCAGATCGCTGGGTAACTCGCCGATCACCTCAAGCTTGTCCTGGTCCAGCTCGCGGTTAGTTGGCGCATACACGCCGTGAAGATAGGGGTTGTCGTGGTTATAGATCCACGCAGGTGCATCCTCAAACTGTGGAGTAGCTCCTAAGCACTTGTCGCTGATGGGAAACTCGCCCAATGGCGCTCTCGCACTTTTCGGTGGCTGCTGTGCTGTCATGCGACGCACCTCAAAGAATGGTGTCTTTTAAGGCCTGAGCTTACTCACTCTGCCTCAATTGGCAAGTGAGGGCTCTGGCTAATCTCAATGAGAAAACGAGTCTGCTTGGGGTGATTTTTCTTGAGCTACGTCGTCTGGACAGACGGGTGCACATGAGAAAAGCCATGATAGTGTTTGTTGAGTGGGCTGCGTAGCGTGCTGGGCGTAAGGAGATCACGCATTTCGGTTCTAGCAGAAAGGCAATGAAGCAATGGTCATCGAGTAGTGATGCATGGCAGAGCGGCAGCAACGAGATTTAACCTAGCCGACCAGTCACCAAAGCAGATACGAGATCAATAACAATAGCCGGCGCCGGTGCGCGCACGGCAAAACACAAGAGAGATACCATGAAGTTAAAAGGCCTACTCCACGTCACCTTTGCCTACGTTGTTACCTTGGGTGTTGCCTGGGCAACACTACAGGCACTAGGTGAAAGCCCAATCTGGGATATGTTCTGGGCGGATATTGCTGCCACCATCGCCATCTTTGTCTTCAGTCGTTTGTATAAGAACTCGAGCTTCTATGACGCCTACTGGAGCGTCATACCGCCCTTGATTGCGCTCTACTGGCTGCTTGAGGCCACTGCGTCCAGTGTGGATACCACGCGAGCCTGGCTGGTGGTGCTACTAGTCTGGTTGTGGGGTATTCGGCTGACCGCCAACTGGGCCACCTTCTGGCCGGGGCTGGAACACGAGGACTGGCGCTACGGCCCTATCAAAACGAGTACAGGCAAGTGGGATGCGCTCGCCGATTTCTCTGCGATTCATCTGTTCCCCACCGTGATTGTCTTTGTAGCCTGTCTGCCCATTTACGCAGCGGTTGCCATGGATGCCAAACCTCTTAACTGGCTGGATTATGTCGCAGCCCCGGCGACAGCGATCGCCATTTTGATTGAACTTGTGTCTGATATTCAGCTGCATCGGTTCATTAACAAACGCAAAGAAGGCGAGATTATGAAGACGGGGTTATGGGCCTATTCTCGACATCCTAATTACTTCGGCGAGTGGCTTTTCTGGGCTGGGCTGGCCCTCTTCGGTGTCGCGGCAGTACCTGAGGCCTGGTGGTGGGTGCTACCGGGTGCAGTAGCCATGCTAACCATGTTCCTGCTCGCTAGCATCCCAATGATCGATAAGCGCAGCGTGGAGCGGCGGCCGGCTTATGCTGAGCACATGTCACAGGTTTCGGGCTTTGTGCCTTGGTTTCCCAAAAAGAGTGATTGATACTCATTGCTCTACCACTGGAGATATCGCATGACTAGCTTTATTCGGCTTTTTCAGGTGTTCCCGTTTCAGTTTTTCCGATTTGAGTTTTCCCAGTTACTTAGGCTTGTTTGGCTCCCAGGACCGGCAACGCTTTTGCTCTTTGTGGCGTTTGTTCCATTCCAAGCTACCGCACAAAATATGGTGATTAAGGGCGCAACTATCCTTGATGTCACCAATGGCGACATGATCAAAAATCATCTGGTCATTATAAAAGACGGGCGCATCGATGCTGTCTCGCCAGCCCGATCTAGCGATATTCCGAAAGGCATTGAGGTCATCGATTTGCAGGGCCACACCTTGCTACCCGGACTCATCGATATGCACGTGCACCTCACCTCCGGTGGCGGCTACCACGGCTATGAGCGTCTCAAACTTACCGACGAGCGGCGCGCGATCTTGGGCGTTGTGCACGCAAAGCAAACACTCATGGCAGGGTTTACAACAGTTAGAAACGTTGGAGCTGGCTCATTTGGTGATGTCGCGCTACGCGATGCGATTAACGATGGCGATATCCCCGGACCGCGCATGCTGGTCTCCGGCCCACCCATCGGGATTACTGGCGGACATTGTTCAGACAACAACCTCCTCCCTGCGGAATATGGTATTTCGGGTGAAGGTGTAGCCGATGGCCCGTGGGCGGCACGCACCGCCGTCAGGCGCAACATCAAATACGGCGCAGACCTCATCAAAACCTGCTCCACCGGCGGCGTTCTCTCTAAAGGCACCAAGGTTGGCGCTCCCCAATACACAGTTGAAGAACTCACCGCCCTTATTGATGAAGCGCACAGCCGAGGTCTCAAAGTTGCCTCACACGCGCACGGCGCTGACGGGATTATCAATGCGCTAATTGCCGGTGCTGACACCATCGAGCACGCGAGCTTTATTGATGATGAGGGGATTCGCCTTGCGATCGAAAATGACGCAGCACTTTCGATGGATATTTACGTCACCGAATACATTCTTGGTGAAGGTGCCAGTGCCGGCATCCTAGAAGAATCGCTCGAAAAGGAACGCATGACGGGGGCAACACAGCGCTCTAACTTCCGAAAAGCTGTCGAGGCTGGCGCAACCATTGTCTACGGTACGGACGCGGGTGTTTACCCCCATGGCCAAAACGCCAAACAACTCTCCCGCATGACGCGCTTTGGTATGACACCGTTGCAAGCGTTGCAGTCGGCGACAACCATTGCGGCAGAGGTTATGGGTCTTGGTTACGAGGTTGGGAAGATTGAAGCAGGCTATTCGGCAGACTTTGTTGCTGTCGAAGGCAATCCTATCGAGCAGATCGAGCTGCTCGAGGCGCCGAGTGTGGTGATCAAGGGTGGTGTGAGGTATCGGTAACAGGGGGAGCGCCGCCTCGACGAGAGATTACTGCTGCTCGAACGCAGCAATGTCGCTTGGATTAATAAGCCCTAAATCTATGCCTACGGTGTAAAAACTCGATACTGAAGACGGCACCAGTTCAGCACTTGTGTGAACCAAAGTCATCTCACCGCAGAGTGCGTAGAGAGCAATTTTCGAAACCTCTTGCAATAGTGCAAAGGTCGGAAAGTACTCGGCTAATGGCGGTTTACTAAGGACCGCGCGATCAAAATTTTTAGCGCGAACAAGTGCAGCAATCGCGGTCTCGACCTGTATCAAGGTGCCAGGGCGGTAGCTCTCTAGCCAGGTCATCACCTCAGAAAACAGTACCTCAAGAACTACATTCTCGCGATCCGCATTAGGGGAGTGATAGTCTGCGATTTCCTCATCAAGCACGATCAACCCGCGTTGCACCCCCAAAGCCTTCGCTACACGAGGCGTAATGGCGGATATCCCTCTCTCGGTACGCGGATCACCTTGAATCATCAGGACCACGGGTTTGGATGGTGGGCGAGTTTCCCAGTGCTCACGCAATACACGCACCACTTCCACAACGACTGGCTCGGGATCACGAGGGTCGTAGCCACTCATACCTTCAACGAATAGCGGATGGAAACGTTTGAACTTTTTCATCATGCGATTGATACGGCAAACAAAGGAGACCGTGTTTACCTATAAAAGTGCAAGCAATTGTGCATTGGTTTTTTTAGAAGCCTGGCGATGACCTCAATGTGTTGAAAGGGTTGCTTTCAATCACTTTGTGACGCCTACGGCGCACCTGCTGCCGCGCTTTCGGTGCAGGCGCAGTGGTCTCTGCCTAAGAGCGAAAGCGACTGCTTTTTGGTGCACATACTCCTCTTCGCTACGTTATGGGAGCAGAGATACGGCAACGCGTCCCAAATAAAAAAGGGCCACCTACACGGGTGACCCTTTTTTATTTAGAAGCCTGGCAATGACCTACTCTCACATGGGGAAACCCCACACTACCATCGGCGATGCATCGTTTCACTTCTGAGTTCGGGATGGAGTCAGGTGGTTCCAATGCTCTGTTGTCGCCAGGCAAATCGGCTTAGATGACAGATGCTCTGCAAGCAGCACAAAGGCCATCTAAATAGGGTCGGTAAATTAAAACTGAATCTCTCGCAGGTGATAAACCCTGCTACACACAATGACTTGTCACAACACCCAGTGTCTTCTTACGTGTGCTTAGCACACCAAACAACTTGGATTATATGGTCAAGCCGCACGAGCAATTAGTACTGGTTAGCTCAACGCCTTACAACGCTTCCACATCCAGCCTATCAACGTCCTAGTCTTGGACGGCTCTTAAGAACCCTCAAGGGGTTAGGGAGAACTAGTCTTGGGAGGGGCTTCCCGCTTAGATGCTTTCAGCGGTTATCCTGTCCGAACGTAGCTACCCGGCAATGCGTCTGGCGACACAACCGGAACACCAGAGGTTCGTCCACTCCGGTCCTCTCGTACTAGGAGCAGCTTCCCTCAATTCTCCAACGCCCACGGCAGATAGGGACCGAACTGTCTCACGACGTTCTAAACCCAGCTCGCGTACCACTTTAAATGGCGAACAGCCATACCCTTGGGACCGGCTTCAGCCCCAGGATGTGATGAGCCGACATCGAGGTGCCAAACACCGCCGTCGATGTGAACTCTTGGGCGGTATCAGCCTGTTATCCCCGGAGTACCTTTTATCCGTTGAGCGATGGCCCTTCCATACAGAACCACCGGATCACTAAGACCTACTTTCGTACCTGTTCGTCTTGTCAGACTCACAGTCAAGCGCGCTTGTGCCTTTACACTA
>CABYVD010000002.1:0-102250 GCA_902522335.1 Halieaceae bacterium
ATGAGCAATGCACACGATGCACCCGCCTCAAGCTTCAACTGCCTCAGCGCTTCCAGGAACGGTTGACTCTCGATATCACCGACGGTACCTCCCACCTCAACGACCGCCACATCGGCTCCCTCAGCACCCGCAATCACGCGTCGTTTGATCTCATCTGTGATGTGAGGAATGACCTGAACAGTTCCACCTAGATAATCGCCACGGCGCTCTTTTCTCAAAACCTCGTCGTAAACCTGACCGGTGGTGAAGTTATTGCGCTTAGACATCGTAGCGCGGGTGAAACGCTCGTAGTGACCAAGATCCAAATCTGTCTCCGCACCGTCATCGGTGACAAAAACCTCACCGTGCTGGAACGGACTCATCGTCCCCGGATCAACGTTGATGTAGGGGTCTAATTTCAGAAGTGTGACTTTGAGGCCGCGCGCCTCTAGCACAGCGGCGAGCGATGCCGCCGCTATTCCTTTTCCTAATGAGGAAACAACACCGCCGGTAACAAAAACGTATCGCGTCATGAACTCCACCAAAGCAAGAGGAACTGTGGGGCGGCGAACAAACGGTTGCCGACAGCATAGCTCCGATGGGCGTTCAGCTTACCAAAGAGTCTTCACTCGCTCAATTTAGAACAGCTATTTTTGGAGGCGTCCAGACCGGTACTAACCCTCCTTTACAGAGGCTCAGATTTGAGCAGTCTGAGACCAGCCCGACATCAGGAATGGCGATGATCTCATCACCGACGTGTACTAACGGATAACACCCTCGCAAATAGGGCGGGACGCCAGCCTCTTGGAGCCATTGCGCTACGGAGCGCCGGGGCCGCTGCCCAAGCGACACAGCCTCTCCGTGACGAGGTGATCTGACCCGGATCGAAACACCCGAGGGTAACCCCATATCGGCTACTTGCCATGTAATAGAGCCCCATCTGCCTGCGAGCGAGCCACCGACCTGAGACGAAATATCGAAGTCACGATCAACGTCTACAGGATACAGATGAATACCCTGACGCCATCGCTGCAAAACATAGCCCCCCACTCTCAATTCAGGCAGCTTGTCTCCCTGCGCATGCATGCACTGACGAGCGAACTCCTCTAATGCCACAAAGTCAGGCAGCGAGGCACTGAGTTCTTTTAACCATCCGTGCAGCGCGCGATGCAAGGTTTTGGCATCGTGAACACCCATGGGCAAATAGGGTCCGCCATACCGGGTGTACTCGGTTAGGTGGTCGAAATGGACCGATGCGGCGAGCTCACGGCTAAGTGTCGCGGAACGGGCAAACCCGGAGCGATAACCCGGCCATCGAGACTCGATGAGCGGCAAGACCTCGTGTCGCAGGAAATTACGATCGTAGCGCGTGTCGTCGTTGCTCCCATCATTCAAATGCGCGAGCTCGTGGGAGCCTGCATAGTTCTCAATCTGGTCTCGGGTTATTCCCAGCAACGGTCTCATGAGCAAGCCCCTGCCCAATGGTCGCATTTCCGGTATCCCAGCTAGCCCCGAGGGCCCTGCTCCCCGAATCAGGCGGAATAGTGCGGTCTCAACCTGATCATCGAGGTGATGACCCAGCAAAAGGACATCTCCGGCAGCTAGGAAAGATTCAAATACGCTGTATCTAGCATCCCGCGCTTGCGCCTCAGGGGATGCTCCCGCACCTATAGATACAACCCGCTCATGAAATTCAACGCCGAAATCAGAAGCCACAGCTGCGCAATGCGCAGCCCAGTCATTGGCGTCTTCATGAAGTCCATGATTGATATGTAGCGCAATAATGGGAGGCAAGGCCTCTCGCCGGGAGAGTTCAACCAACGCGTGGAGCAGGCTGTGACTGTCGGCTCCACCTGAAAAGCCAACAAAGATTCTGCTGGCGGTTTGCAGTAAGTCGAGTTGCGCAATCAGTGCCGGAAGCAGCGCCATGACGCAATCATGCGCTGCCGTAGGCCATCAATCGCTCATACCGAGACTCAACCAAGCCATCCATGTCAGTGGCACATAAACGGTCTAGCTGACCCGACACATGGTCTCGGATGCGCCGCGCCATCTCTTCGACATCACGGTGTGCACCGCCCAAAGGTTCTGGGATGGTCGTGTCGACAATGCCGAGCTCCTCGAGTGTCGATGACGTCACACCCATCGCCTCGGCTGCTTGGGGCGCGAATTCACTGCTCTTCCAAATGATATTTGCGCAACCCTCGGGCGAAATAACGAAGTAGGTTGAGTACTGAAGCATCGCCAAGTGATCTCCCACGCCAATACCCAGGGCACCACCGGACGATCCCTCACCGATCACCACACATACAATAGGGGCTCTCAGACGCGACATAACGGCAAGATTTTGAGCAATCGCCTCAGAGATACCGCGCTCTTCCGAGTCAATGCCCGGGTAGGCTCCGGGGGTATCAATCAGCGTCACCACAGGCATTTTAAACCGCTCGGCCATCTCCATCAGGCGCAATGCTTTGCGATAACCCTCGGGTTTAGGCATACCAAAGTTTCGGTATACCTTATCTTTCACCGCTCTACCCTTCTCCTGACCAATGACCATAACAGGGCGATCGTTTAGGCGTGCGATACCACCGACAATGGCCTTGTCGTCGCCAAAATGCCGGTCGCCATGCAGCTCATCAAAGTCATCGAACACCAACGGAATGTAATCGAGCGAATAAGGCCGCAGCGGGTGACGAGCAACGCGTACAATATCCCAGGGACTCAAATCGGAATAAATCGATTGTGTAAGCTTGTGACTCTTTGACTTGAGACGATCTATCTCATCGCTGATATTAATCTCGGATTCATCAACGACTGATTTTAGTTCCTCGATTTTCATCTCAAGCTCTGCGATAGGCTGCTCGAAATCAAGATAATTGGGATTCATTGTGACTTGCCCTGTAACAAACGGCTAATATTGCGACCAAACCGACAGTCTACAAACGTAGAACGATCGCGTCATCTGTAAGATTTACGCTACGAGTTACCCTACTTTCAAAGATGTTATGAACAAATCGTCAGACCAAACGCCACGACTACTACTCGCTCCGATGGAAGGAGTGATGGAATCGATCATGCGCGAGATGCTGACAGGAATCGGTGGCTACGAGCGTTGTGTCACCGAGTTTGTTCGCGTTTCTAGTACGGTGCTCCCTCCAAAAGTCTTCCATCGGCTCTGTCCCGAACTCAAAAATGAGGGGAGAACAGCCTCCGATACTCCGGTTTACGTTCAGTTGCTCGGGTCAGATCCTGCTTTGATGGCCGCAAACGCTAAAATAGTTGCCAAGCTGGGCGCGCCTGGCATCGACCTCAACTTTGGCTGTCCCGCGAGAACAGTTAATAAATCTCGGGGCGGTGCAACCTTGTTGAAAACCCCAGAGCTCATTTTTAATATTTGCAAAGCCGTAAGAGACGCAACACCCGTAGACACGCCCGTTACCGCAAAGGTGAGACTGGGATTTGATGACGACTCCCGGTTCGCTGATATCGCCGACTATGCGATTAAGAGTGGTATTAATGAGTTGACGGTCCATGCGAGAACAAAAGTACAGGCCTATCGCCCCCCTGCGCATTGGTCGCAGCTAAGCACTATCTCTAACCACCGAGGTATTCCCATTATCGCGAACGGTGAGATCTGGACGCCCAGTGATCTCGAGCGCTGTCGCGAGCAAAGTGGCTGCGACGCATTCATGTTGGCGAGAGGCGCGCTCTGTCGACCTGACCTTGGTCGCGCCATTAAGGCTCATGCGGAGAGCGTTCCCATTAACCCCATGAGCTGGCCGGAAATTACAGAACTACTCATCCAGTTCTTTGAAGCCAATGGGGCGCGCTACGACCGCAAGTATTCGGTCAATCCATTGAAACAATGGCTGGTCTATCTTCAATATAGCTACCCCCAGGCCGCCGCACTATTTGCACAAGTTAAGCGAATCCGCGATCCTGATGACATGATGTGTGCGCTACGGGGAGCCACACAGGAGCGGGCCGTATCAGCAGCAGCCTGAAACAGAGTCCGTTCAACCGTTAGTTAACAACAATAAGGAATACCATGACGACACAGGCAATGCCGGCAGGACCTGAGTGGTTCGGACACCCACGCGGTTTATTCGTTTGCTTCGCCACTGAGATGTGGGAGCGGTTTTCGTTCTATGGCATGAAGTACCTTCTCGTGCTTTTCCTAGTTCAACATCACCTGTTCAGTGACGGTGAAGCACTCCGGATACTCGGAGCTTACGCAGCGCTTGTTTACGCCATGCCTTTGCTGGGCGGCATTGTGTCGGACCGTTACCTTGGTCAAACAAAAGCGGTCAAGTTGGGTGGAATCCTGCTGGTTTTAGGTCATTGCGCCATGGCGTTTGAGGGCATACCGGCCACGCAAAGTATCGCGGGAGAGGTCGTCAGGGACGATCAGGCCATTACCGTATTCTACTTTGCGCTGGCGCTGATTGTGGTGGGTGTTGGCTTACTAAAACCCAACATTTCCACCGTGGTCGGTCGACTTTACAGTGAGAGTGACCCGCGTCGAGATGGCGGCTTCACCATTTTCTACATGGGCATCAATATCGGCGCAGCCAGCGCGTCTCTGCTTTGTGGTTGGTTAGCCAGTGCCTATGGCTGGGCCTACGGGTTTGGCGCTGCCGGCATTGGCATGCTCATTGGCTTAATTGTTTTTTCGCTTGGCCAGGACTGGTTAGAAGGTCACGGCGACCCGGCGGATCCCGCCGTTTTAAAGCAACCTGCTAGTGCATCGCTTGGTCTACTCAATATAGAGAACACGATCAGCGTATACAGCGTCTTATCCGTTTTTGTCATCTGGATCGTATTGCAACAACCCAATGGCGTTGGGTTTATGTTGCCAGCCGTAGCCGCACTTTTCTTAGCGTGGCTCGTCTGGCTACTTGCGACACAGTGCGACTCAGAAGAGCGCGGAAAAATGAGCGCCCTCTTCTTTCTCATCGTCATCAGCACTGTGTTCTGGTCGATGTTTGAGCAATCGGGCGGATCAATGACCTTGTTTGCCGACAGAGCAACGGACCTGACGCTGTTTGGTATGGAATTGACCGCAGCGCAATTCGGTTCCGCCAATGCCATATTCATTATTCTACTGTCGCCTATCTTTGCGCTGATGTGGCCGGCTCTGCTGTCGAATAATATTGAACCCTCGACACCTGCAAAGTTTGGCCTAGGCATTGTTCAAGTGGGTCTTGGATTTGGTGCACTGCTTATCGGGCTCAACAATCCAGACTCGGCAGGCTTGGTGTCAGCCTGGTGGCTTGTGCTGGCATATTTCCTTCACACGTCAGCCGAGCTCTGTTTAAGCCCCATTGGACTCTCTGCCGTCACAAAGCTGTCCATTGCCCGCTACGTCGGCGTGATGATGGGCGCATGGTTCTTAGCCAGCGCTTACGGTTCTTATTTAGCGTCGGAACTCGCCATTTTCTTCTCAAGTATTGGCGGTGAAGACGGGAGACTCGACAACAGCGGATTCAACGCGTTGTTTACTGAGCTCCTTATGTACGGCGTTGGCGTGGGTATCGCTGTATTACTGGTATCGCCTCTGGTTAGGCGTCTCATGAAGGACGTTCGCTAAACGATCAGACTTTTTGCCGAGGGCGTGTAGGCGAGGGTTATGCGTAGGCGCAGATGACTGCGCTTACGCTGCTTCTTCCTTGGAGAATCTCGGGAAAAATCGCGCTAACCATGCTCTCGTCTTTCGCCAGTCATCGCCAATCAGGTAAAGCGCGGGCACCAAGAACAAACTGACGAAGAAGGCGAAGAACACACCGAACGCCAGCGAGATGACTGACGGCTTAAGGAACGCGGCCGCCTGAGACGTCTCTGCAATTATCGGCATGAGTCCAACAAAGGTCGTGAGCGTGGTTAGCAGAATCGGTCTGAAACGATTTTTCGCCGCGTTGATAATAGCCGTGAAGCGATCGTCACCCTTCTCCTCGCGCTTCAAGATGTAATCAATCAGGACCAAATTATCATTCACGACGACCCCCGCGGCCGCTCCCATACCGAAGAACGAGAACATATCGAGGGGAATGCCAATCAGCTGGTGACCAAAAATAGCACCCATGTATGCGAAAGGAATCGCTGACATGATGATCGCCGGCAAGGTGTATGACCTGAAAGCGACCGCCAACAGCGCGTAGATGGTCAACATGGCAATGGTGAAAAGACGGGTGACTTCCGTCATAAATTCAGCTTGCTGCTCTTCCCACCCGCCTTTGATGACTTGCAATGCGGGATAACGCTGCTGAAGCTCAGGAATGAACTCATCCTGAACCATGTCGTTGATGTCACCCATCGAGTCCACATTTACCCGAGCGAACACCTCAAAGATGCGTTGGCCGTCCCTGCGAACAATCCGCTGTGAAGCCTTACGCACCTCGATGTCAGCCACGGTTGCCAAGGGGATGAGACGCCCGTCATTGGTTCGCACATTGAGGTCGCGAAGCGACGTTAAGGTCTCGCGCGCATCCTGCGGGTAACGCAACATGACGCGCACATCACCGTACTGGCGCGGCAGGCGTTGAACCTCTTCACCATAATAGGATTGGCGAACCTGACGCGACACGTCGGAGAGCGTAACCCCCAACGTTTGTGCGCCCGGTTTCAGGCGGATATTAAGCTCATCGATCTCGCCACGTTGGTTATCGCGAACAAAAAAGACATCCTCAAACGTTATTAGGTAGTTTCTCAGTTCAGCCGCGGCCTGCTTGAGTCGCTCCTCGTTCGAATGCGCGAACACAAACGTAAGCACGGCCTCGCCCTGATTAGCTGTGTACTGCACGTTGATATTTTCCGCATCGGGAATATCGCCCATGGTTTCGAGATAGGTCTCTGCGACCTCACGCATACTGATATTGCTCTTGCCAGGTGGCGGCAACTGCACGTACTGCTCGAGTTGATTGTCGTAGGCAAAGGTGAACGCGCCAATCACCGGGTATTGGGCTTTTAAGCCATCACTGGTCCGGTTTAGCTGGTTCATTACGGCCTCGGTGCGTGAGAAGGGAACACCCGTTGGCAACCCAACGTTGACGACCAAGGTCTCACTCTCGAGTTGTGGGAAGAAATAAAATCTCACCCAGCCAGTGCTGGCGAGCGTCAAAGCAACGACAAAACCAGCAAGGAATATGGCGCTAAGCGTATACCGCAGCTCTAGCGCTTTAGTTAACAGCGGCGCATACGTTTTCTCAGCAAAGATCATGATGCCATCGGCGATACGGCGCTGAAGGGCAAAACCACGCGTCTCATCGTTACGCGCAGGCAAATGGCGCAAATGCGCAGGCAAAATACAAAACGCCTCAATTAAGGAGAATGCCAATGCGAAAGCAATAACAGCAGACAGATGACGCAAGAACTCACTTTGAGGGCCCGATAAAAATGCCCAGGGGGCAAATGCAACCACAGTCGTCAACACAGCGAAGATGACCGGTCTGGCAACGGCTGACGCACCGACAATAGCGGCTTCTTGAGCCTCAAGCCCGAGATCCTCTCTGTGGTGGTGGATGCTCTCACCGACGACAATGGCATCGTCAACGACAATGCCCAGCACCAGCAAGAACGCGAAGGTCGACAAGAAGTTGATCGAGACATCGACGACGGGAAGAAAAATGAAGGCACCGACAAATGAGATGGCAATACCCACGGTGACCCAGAGCGCAACTGTAAACCTGAGCGTCAACAACAGTATCAGTAAAACAAGCACCAAGCCCATCCATGCCGCATCGAAGATTAGTGACATGCGCGAGTCGTAGGCGTCGGCCATATCAGCGAGACTAAACAACTCCACACCTTGCGGTAAATCCGCCTGCTTGGCGTCAATCCAGGCGTTGACCTGCTCGGATGTCTTGGTAATAAACAGGCGATCTGAAGGCTCAATTTGCAGCATCACGGCCGGTACACCATCGGCAGAGGCACTTACTTCAAAGTCTTCGAAGCCGTCAATGACGCGAGCAACATCGCCCAGTCGCAGCTGAGCGCCCGATGGCAGTTCGCGCACGATAATGCTTTCAAAATCCGTTTGCGTATCAGCTAGATTTTCAGCACGAAGCTGGATATTGCCTGTTGCTGTTCGAAGCTCACCTGACGACAGGTTGATTGATGAAGCTCGTATGGCCGTCGCCAATTCAGAAAAGCTGAGTTGATAGCGTTGCAGTGCCTCCTCTGACACCTCTATGGTGACCTCTTCTTCTCGAGTGCCGCCTATCTCGACATCGCTCACGTGACTCAGCGAGATCAATTCGTCTCTTAGCTCTTCGGCCAACCGCCCAAGCGCTCGCTCACCTACATCGCCGCGAATCGTCAGGTAATGGATGGTCTCCGTCCATTCGATGGTTCTAATGCGAGGCGGCTCGAGATCGCGCGGGAATGACGTAATACCATCTAGTGCATCGCGAACATCTTCTTTGAATTGAGTGAGATCGGCGCGCGGCTGCGCTTCCAAACGAACACTGCCGAAGCCTTCGCGGGAATCCGAGTTATAGCGACGCAGGTTATCAATATTCTTGACGGCGGCCTCAACCCGCTGCACAACCTGTTGCTCAATCTCTTTTGGCGATGCGCCCGGCCACGTCAACGACACCTGTACGAGGGGAAGCTTGACGATGGGTTGTACTTCTTTCTCGATCGTTGTCCAGGCGATCAGGCCAGACACAATGATGAAGACCATCAGCAGGTTGGCAGCAACTGCGTTACGAACCCACCATGAGATTAACCCTCCCATGACTTACCCCGCGCTCAACTGAACGGGCTCGGCTGTCTCCTCAATCGCCGATAGAGCCATACCGGCTACGGGATTGCGTATGGGCGAGACGATGATGCGATCGCCTTCCTCAACGCCACTGCTCAGGTAAGCAACGCTTGCCGTCGCATGTGCCACGATGACGCTTCGAACCTCGAGCAGGTCGTCATCGTTCATAATAAATACCCGCCCACCCGCACGTAAGCCCGCGGCGGGAATCGCAAGCACATCAGCAAGTGTCCGCCCCTCGATGTCGGCTGCAACGAACAGTCCGGGGGCCATGGGCATATCGCCATCAGCAACGTCGAACGGGTTGGCCACTTCAACCGTACCGAAGGTGGAGCGCGTTCGGGGATCAATCGACGCGTCGAGACGCACCAGACGGCCAGTCCACTCTCGAGTGGCACCCGCGATGTCAGTCGACAGTTGAACCCGTAAACCCGCGCCCTCGTCCGCCTCGTAACCAATAGGGACCCCAAGTGCTGCAATATCAGCATCCGTCAAGGGTAGGCGCACTTCTGCAACATCCGTCGAAAAGACCGAAGCCACCGTTCTACCTGCCCCAACGTATTGACCCTCATCTACCATGGTTTCAGTGATGCGTGCGTCAAACGGAAGCGAAATTTGTGTTCGTGACAGATCAGATTCAGCACGCGCAAGCGAGAGCTCAGCAGCCTGTAAACCGGCACGGGCCTGCGCTATTTGAGGTTTCTTGAGCGCCAAATCAGAGGGATTAGCCTCCCCTGCGAGCTGCTTTTTAGCAACGTCAGCATCGGCAAGCGCCTGCTCGAGCTCAAGACGACGGGCCGCTAAGCGAGCTCGTGCCTCAGAGACAGCGAGAACATAATCTCGGTCTTCGATGGTCAACAGCGCACCACCTGCACCAATGCTGCCACCTTCGATAAACCGGGGAGATACGCGGGTAACTCGTCCGGACACCTCACTGATCACATCGATTTGGACACGAGGTCTGACTTCGCCGTAGACAGTGACCTCGGCTCGCGCACCTGTTCGAGTGGCGCGCTCAACATAGACGCCAATTCGATTAATCGCCGCTTCACCAACTTCGGGTTCCGGCTTGTTGCGGTACAAGCTAGTGACGATAATCGCGGTAATTGCTATGACTACCGCTGGACCCGTCATGCGTTTCACGGCCGACGCAACACTCAATTTTGCAGGCGTCAACGCTGACATTCCCGCCATCTAAAACCCCCGTATAGTGGTACTAGCAGGCCCGAGAGAATACCACATAGGCGACAACAGACGCGATTTTCAAGGTGCATTTTTCATCACACTGCTAGAATACGGCAAAGAACTAGCAGCAGCCTTTTGGGGGCGGAACATGGATTCAGAAACACGAAGAGAATTCGATATCGTTGTCTACGGCGCCACCGGTTTTACCGGCGCTTTGGTAGCGCAGTATTTCCATGAGACACATGGCGACATTAAGTGGGCTATCGCAGGCAGATCACAAAACAAACTCGATGCGGTCAAGCGGCGGCTGGCTGCACCCGACCTCCCTACCCTCGTTGCCGACAGCGACAGCAGAGAGGACATGACGCGTCTTGCCGCCCAAAGCCGGGTCATTATCAGCACCGTGGGTCCCTATGCGCGATACGGCACAACATTGCTCGAGGCCTGTGCTGCCGAGGGTACGCACTACTGTGATTTAACCGGTGAGCCGCAATGGATGGCCTCGGTCTTTGAGCGTGTCAGCGATGCTGCGGAGGAGTCAGGCGCTCGAATGATTCACTGCTGCGGCTTTGACAGTATCCCGTCGGACCTGGGCGTATTCGTCGCTCAGAAAACCATGATGGAGAAACACGGTCTCTACGCCAGCTCCGTAAGCGGCCGAATGGGTCAGTCCAAAGGCGCTGTTAGCGGCGGAACTGTCGCGAGCATGCTGCTTGCGATGGAGCAAGGCATCAGCGATCCAGTTGCCCGGAAAGCACTGAACGACCCCTATGCACTGTACCCCGCAGAGCTTGAGCCAGGGCAAGATGGGCCTGATCAACGGGGCGCTCAGTGGGACGACAGCTTTCAAAGCTGGACCGGACCTTTCGTCATGGCGGCCATTAATTCAAAAGTGGTTCGCCGCTCAAACGCTTTGGCAAGCCTAATTTATGGCGCTGATTTTTCTTACAACGAGGCCATGCTCGTGCCCAGCCGTCGTGCCGCGCTGTTGCTCGCTGGCGGCAGCATACTGGGTATGATGGCCCTCGCTATCGGTCCATTTCGCCGTTTAATCGCCAAGCGTCTTCCTCAACCGGGCGAAGGCCCTTCTTTAAGTGAGCGCGAGAACGGATTTTTTGAATTCTTCGTCCAAGCCCACCACCCAGAAGATGCCTCCAAGGACGTCAGGATTCTAGTGAAGGGTAAACGTGATCCGGGCTACGGAGCGACGTCAAGAATGCTTGCGCAAGCAGGGCTGAGTCTCGCTTTTGATGACTTGGGCGTGGAAGGCGGGATTTGGACGCCCGCCTCCGGGTTAGGTGACTTTTTGGTTGAACGATTGGCGGCTGTCGATGTTACGTTTGAGGAAGTCGCCGTCTAGCCTCAGAGCGGTTCGTAACTGAACTTCTGCCCACCCAGTGATACTTCGACCATAAAGCCTCCCTGAGACAGGGTGAAAACGGCCATACCCTTGTAGAAGCCTGAGCCATCTACCTCGGTTATGTCGCCGTTTGCGGCAGTCACCGACGTGCGACCACCACCACCCGTACTAAGCTCAGCACTGGCGCCCGAATTCAGAGCGATGGCTGCAGCCTGCCCGCTGAATTCAAAATTACCCGAGGTGAACTCACGCATCGATCGCGCATCTTCAAAAAAGATGATTTGCTTGTAAACCTGACCACCAAACTGGAAGCCAAGGCTTACCTGCGTCATGGTTGCCTTTCCTATAGGCTTGCCTTCCTGGTAGACCATTCCCTTACCTTGAGCGCCGCCCACCAGCAAGCCGATTTTTCCAATACTGGGAAACACGGCGTATCCGTAGGACGCATCAATATAAGAACCTGCACCTGCCTCGCGAAACGCCTCAATAGCCACTTCGTTTTTATCTGCCCAAGCTGAACTTGAAACGAAGAAAACCAGCGCAAACAAAAAAGAAAAACGGTTCAACATACCCTCTTACCTATGCAAAACATCTACAAATGCGGAGATTTTGACCATCGCTGTTTAACGATGACATCCGCGACCAAAACACTTCCGTACCAAGTCTACACCGTAAATAAGGACAGCGGACGATGCATCAAGTTCAAAGTACCGCAAAAACTACCTCACTTCCGAGCGCGATTTCCGACGAGGCGATGGCTGTACGCGGTGCATTGCTTGATCGCGGCCTTGAAACACCCATGGTGGCCAACCACCTTTCGCGGGATCAGCGCTACGATCGCATTCGCGACGCCTTTACGACTGTAATGGAAACCCTGGGACTTGACCTCAGGGACGACAGTTTGGAAGAAACGCCGCATCGCATCGCCAAAATGTATGTTGACGAGATTTTTTCCGGCCTCGACTACAGTCAGTTCCCAAAAATTACGGTCATTGACAACAAGATGAATGTGGAAGAGATGGTGTGTGTCGATCAGATTGATCTGACCAGTACCTGCGAACACCACTTCGTCACCATCGATGGCTTCGCCAAAGTCGCTTATATCCCAAAGGAAAAAGTCATTGGCTTGTCGAAAATCAATCGCCTAGTGGGATTTTTCGCGCAACGACCACAAGTTCAGGAGCGGCTGACACAGCAAGTTCTGGTGGCACTTCAGACGTTACTCGGTACCGAGGACGTCGCTGTAACCATGACCGCAGTTCACTATTGCGTTAAGGCCCGCGGTGTGAAGGATGGCAACTCCACTACACGGACCACATCATTGGGCGGCGTTTTTAAGTCGGACCCCGCTTCAAGAGCAGAGTTCCTAGGCTAGGGTCCCACCCCTCTCGCCTCGATGTCCGCAGACAGGTATTACCAGGGAATCTTTTCCCCGGCCCAGTCAAGGTAGGCGAGTTCCCCATCTGGCTCCGAGCGATCGAGAATATCAATGAGTTGTGCCGCTGAAAATGCTGGAGTGAACAACTTCCCCTCAGGTACCGAGCGCTGAAAAGGCTTCGACAATGGCGAATCCACGGTCCCAGGGTGATAAGCAACCAGCTTTGCCTGTTTATTTACTCTTCGGACCTCGATAGCGGCACATTTCATCATCATATTGAGTGCCGCCTTGCTTGCACGATAGCTGTACCAGCCTCCAAGCTCGTTATCCCCTAGACTTCCGACGCGTGCTGACAGCACGGCAATTCGCGGAGCCTCAGATGTGCGGATCAACGGCCAAAAGGCAGCGAGCGAGCGCATGGGAAGCAGTGCATTAACCGACATAATTGCGCCAAAGGCCTCCTCGCTCAGGTCGCTCACCTTCCTCTCCGGACTGATCAATTCGTTAGAGAGCAGGCCGTTGGTCACGACGAGGCGTGACAAAGACAGTCCTGTCGCTTCAATCTCGGCGGCAATATGCGCTAGCGATGCGTTGCTGTAGTCTGTTTCCAAGGTCGTTACATCGGACTCAACCAACTCAGAGCGGCTGATTACATAAACAGACAGCTTGGGATCGGCCGCTAACTTCTCGGCGAGCGCCCTCGCGATCGCACCACCACCGACAATAACAGCAAGGGATTTCTGGTTAGTAACCGACAACCGTGCCGTCCTTTCGCATTTCGGTAGCACCTGTCAGCACACCCGTTTTAGGGTCGCGGCTAATGGCTTGATAACCGCCAAACTTGCCTGCTGTGTCGTCAACTTTGACCTTATGCCCCCGCACACGCAGTGCGTCGACCGTTTCACTTGGGACGCCTGGCTCGACAAATAAGGTTCCATAGTCCGTAGCCACCCCTTCGTCAGGGCTTGATCCTCCATCGTGCAAGAAACGCGCTGCATCGCCCGCTTCCTGAAGATTCATGCCAAAGTCGGCGATGTTAACCAGGACCTGAACATGACCTTGAGGCTGCATACCGCCGCCCATCAGGCCATAACTCATAAACGGTTGATCACCCTTCATCAGAAACGCGGGAATGATAGTGTGAAACGGCCGTTTACCCGGCGCGTAGATGTTGGGGTGGCCGTCCTCCAGTGAAAATAGCTCCCCACGGTCCTGCAACATGAAGCCGAGACCCGTGGGAACCAGCCCACTACCCATGCCGCGGTAGTTGGACTGAATGAGAGAGACCATCATGCCGTCACCGTCCACAACAGTGAGGTAAGTAGTATCACCCTCGCCTTCAAGTGGAACGGCGAGATAGTCGGGCTCGATGACGGTATCCGGCCGAATGCGAGCGAACTGCAACTTTGCGTAGTCCTCGCTGAGAAGCTCGTCGATCGGCATCTCGGCAAAGTCGGGGTCGGCGAATGTGCCCGCCATACTCTCAAAAGCAAGGCGCTTTGCTTCGACCATGTAATGGAAAATATCGGCGGATCCCCGCTCGAACTCGCGTAAATCGATTTGCTTGAGAATGTTTAGCATCATCAACGCGGCGAAACCCTGGCCGTTGGGTGGCAACTCGTAAAGGGTATAACCGTGATAATCAACACCACGAGGCTCTACCCATTCGCCTCTGTGAGCTTTCAGGTCATCGAGTGTCAGGTCAGCGCCAATCGCTTTGAAGTAATCAGCCATTGCTTGTGCCACTGATCCCTCGTAAAAGGCGCTGCGACCCTCGGTTGCGAGTGCCGTGAAAGTTCGCGCCAAATCCGGATTTCTGAAAATATCACCCGCCTTGGGTGCCACGTCGCCGGGAAAGTAGGTTTTTGTCGCGTTTGCCTGCTCTTCAATCATGGCAGCCACCGATTGAAACCGTTTCCGGTTACCTTCAAATCCCGCCGCGATTACTGGACTGAGTGGAAAACCGTTGCGCGCGTAATCGATCGGCGCTGCCAATACGTCGCTCATTGGCAGACGACCCCATCGTGCATGCAGTGCAAACCACCCATCCACAGCGCCCGGTACGGTAACCGACAGCGAGCCGTGGGATGGGATACCCACATAATCCTCGGGAATTTTGCCTTGGTCTTTCATCGCCGCGATGGCCCCTCTGAGCTCAGCGAGAGAGCGACCCATTGGCGCGCGCCCAGACCCGTTATAGCCATACAGCTGCTTGGTTTTCGGATCCCACACAATCGCGAACAGATCGCCACCGATACCGTTGCCAGTCGGCTCCATCAGCCCCAAGGCCGCGTTCGCCGCTACCGCTGCGTCCACCGCCGAACCGCCGGCCTGAAGTACATCAATCGCAATGTTAGATGCCAGGGGCTGTGCGGTAGCGGCCATGCCATTGACAGACATGACGGGGCTTCGTGACCAGTCCGCTCCTACGGGCCTAGCCCCCGGACCTAACTCCTGTGCCATGACCATTCCCGTAAAAACCATTCCCGTAAAGGTCATGCCGGTAAAAAGTGTGGTCGATATCGTGGCCAACCATCGCGTTAACTTGTTTTTCATGGTGAACTCTTTTCGCTAGTAATCACGTCAAAATAATTGCAGTAGGACACCTCACATGTCGAGCATTAGCAAGGTCGCATTTATCGGACTGGGCGCCATGGGCTACCCAATGGCAGGCCATCTTAAGCGGAGCGGCTTAGACGTCTGCGTCTATAACCGCACCGAGACCAAGGCTTTTGCCTGGGCGGACGAGTATGACGGCCTTTCTGCACCCACCCCTGCCGAAGCGGCTGTAGATGCCCAAATTGTGTTCCTCTGCGTTGGCAATGATAGCGATGTAAGGTCGGTTACGGTCGAAGCTGAAGGTGTTTTGTCCACCATGACAGCTGGCACCCTGCTGGTGGACCACACCACCACATCCAAAGCGCTGGCGGAAGAGTTGCACGCCGCCTGCAATGACCTGGGTATCGCGTTTATTGACGCCCCCGTGTCCGGTGGGCAAGCGGGGGCAGAAAATGGCGTGCTGACTGTCATGGCGGGCGGTGAGGCTTCAGCCTTTAAGGTGATGGAACCCGTGATATCAGCTTACGCGAAACACGCACAGCGAATGGGCGATGTGGGCAGTGGCCAAGTCACCAAGATGGTAAATCAGCTTTGCATTGCTGGAGTACTGGGCGGTCTATCCGAGGCGTTTCACTTTGCAGAATGTGCAGGTCTGGATATCGATGAAGTAACGCGAGCCATTCAGGCCGGTGCCGCTCAGTCGTGGCAAATGAATAACCGAGCCGAGACCATGGCTCAACGCAAATATGACTTCGGGTTTGCCATTGACTGGATGCGCAAGGACTTAGGTTTTGCTCTCGATGTAGCTCAGCAGCTTGGGCTACATCTCCCCCTTGCCAAAATGGTTGATAACCATTACGCCAATGTTCAGAGCAACGGGGGCGGCCGATGGGATACCTCTGGACTCATCGAGCAGATCCGAATGCGAACGGAGAAGACACAAGCAGCAAAGACAGCGGAGCGTGTGACGCACTCCGGGGGCTGCCATTGCGGTAGCGTTCAATGGACGGTGGAAGCCCCCAAAATTCTGGATACACATACTTGTAACTGCTCTATTTGCGACATAAATCACTATCAGCACCTCTTGGTCCCCGAGAGTCGATTCAATCTGATCAAGGGTGAAGATTCGCTCTCGCTATACACCTTTGGTAGCCACCAAGCGAAGCATTACTTTTGCAAGCACTGTGGCATTAAATCCTTCTATGTCCCGCGATCGAACCCAGACGGTGTCAGCGTTAATGCGCGCTGTCTGAACTTGGACACCGTAGAAGTGATTTACGACAAGCCGTTCGACGGTCGCAGCTGGGAAAAGAACGCGGGCTCACTGGCCCACCTTTCCAAAGAAAGCTAAAACATGAATCGCACCGCCGCTTACTGGAATACAACCCCGCTCGAGCAGTTGAATGCTGAGGAGTGGGAATTATTATGTGATGGGTGCGGTAAATGTTGCCTGCACAAGTTGCAGGATGACGAAACTGATGAGGTATTCTACACGCGAGTCGCTTGTCGACTTCTCGATATGAAGTCCGGCGGTTGCTCAGACTACGTTCACCGATTTTCCAGAGTGCCGGATTGCATGGACGTCAGCAAAATGACCCCAACCGAAATGAAGTGGCTACCATCGAGTTGCGCCTACCGCCTTCGTGCAGAATCAAAACCTTTGCTCGAATGGCACCCGCTAATTAGTGGACATGTCTCAACAGTATTCAAGGACCCCAACCGCATTCGTGGCCGGGTCATATCGGAAACCGAGGTGCCAGAGGAAAACCTTGAGGATTACATCATCCGATGGATCGATGCCTGATCAGGTTTTGGCTGTGTCGCTACGCGGCTGGTGGAGAGTAGTAGCCTAACAATCTAGGGTAGCCGCTCTTTGTTCTACGGCTGAAGCGAGAGTCCCAGGCATCCCACACCGTGCCATGTCGAATTGCCATCACATGCCGGGGTATGACCGCTATGAAGTGACCATCCCTAGGTATGTCGGGAAGGTAGGCGTTTTTGGTGAGCGTGAGCTCCCAACCTTTGCCCGTGAGGTAGAGGTAATGAACCGGGGTCATCACACCATCCGCAATCGAGGGATAGAGACCGCCTGTCATCTTTTTCTGCAGATAGGACAAGTCTTCTCGAACGTTGTTATAGGACTCACCGGTAATCAAGCAGATCGCACGGACAACGCAGTCCGCGCGGCCACGAAAACCAGCTCCTTCTCGCCCCCCATCGTGTTGTACAAATTCCAACACTGCGCGCGCCCCACCCTGTGTATTAATGTTATTTCGAAATATCATGGTGGCTGGATCAATTTGAGGTGCTGTTGTGACAGTAAATTTTACAGACATTGAGCGCGCCCATCAGCGTATCGCGCACCTCATTACCCGAACACCATTGTTGAACTCGCCTCGGCTCGATGCGATTGCCGGTCGGCGTCTTTGGCTAAAAGCGGAACCCTTGCAAGTCACCGGCAGCTTTAAGTTCCGTGGCGCCTGTAGCGCCATCAGTGCGCTGTCGAGTGAAGCGCTGGATCGAGGTGTCATCGCATACTCGTCGGGCAACCATGCTCAAGGAATCGCGCTCGCCGCAAAGCTGTTTAAGACCCGCGCCACAATCGTCATGCCTCATGACGCACCCGCTAACAAAGTCGCCAATACACGTGCTTACGGCGCAGACGTCGTTCACTATGAGCGAGGCGTCGAAAGTCGCGAGGACATCGGAGCAGACCTGGCGCGAAGACACGGTTTAACGCTCGTGAAACCCTACGATGATCCCGCGGTCATCGCCGGTCAGGGCACCGTAGGTCTGGAGCTCTCCGAACAAATGGCGGAGCGGAAACTCTCAGTCTCTGCCATCCTATGCTGCTGCGGGGGTGGGGGTTTGAGTGCAGGCATAGCGACCGCCATGGCAGCGACGAATCCCGGAATCACCCTGTACACGGCTGAGCCCGAGGGATTCGATGACACTGCTCGCTCATTGTCTCTGGGAGAGCGGGTTGCAAACGAAACCGAGCAAGGCTCCATCTGCGACGCCATGTTGACCCCGACACCGGGTGAAATTACATTCCCAATCCTTAAAGCACTGGCAGGTGGAGGATTTGCTGTCAGCGACGATCAAACACTTCGCGCCATGCGCTACGCTTTCGATGCACTAAAATTGGTCATCGAGCCCGGTGGTGCGGTTGCACTAGCGGCGGCTTTATTCGCAGACAATCTGCCCTCATCTGATGATCTTGTCGTGATCGTTTCCGGCGGCAATGTGGATGAGGCAACGTTTGCAAAAGCGCTGACTATTAGCTGAGTAAATACCTGCTATTCCCCCTGTGACAAATTACCAAATTCGGTGATCTGCGCCATCTCGTCGACCGTATGTTCAGCGTAATCAAGCGGTGGGGAGAACCGGTGCGCCGGAGCTTGGTGGAGATTGCGAGTGCGGACATAAGGACAACCGTATTTGCGCCATTTTATCCAGCCCCCTCCGCAGGCGATTTTTCGAGAGGGAGAACACCATGAGCGATGACCGTACCTGGGGCGTACTTGCATCTCAGTCAACTGAGGATGCGCTTAGAAATCACATCACAGGCACGGCGGATGAATTTCATGCCGACGTCGCAGCACGCGAGATCCATTGGCAGTATCCGTCCTGCGGCGCGTGGCTTGCCCGCGAGGACGGAAACGACTGGGTAGGCTGGAGCTCCCGTGGTGAAGCCACTGGCATAGAGGCTGACTGCTGGACGCCTTGGCAGTCCGTTTTAGACGAGTCGGCTGCGCCCTACTACAAGTGGTTTACCGGTGGTCAAACAAATGCCTGTTTCAACCTTGTCGATCGTCATCTGCTATTGGGTAGAGCTGACAAGACAGCCATCATTTTTGAGGGTGACCGATGGGATCCCTCAAAAAACAACGGGCGAGGCGGTCCGGTTACCGAGCAGCATTTCAGCTATCGCAAGGTCTTTGAAGAAATCATTGCGCGCATGCAGGTACTGCGAGACTTGGGCTTGAACAAGGGCGATCGAATTGCCTTTAACCTACCCAACATCCCTGAACAGATTTTTTACATGCTGGCAGCGCAGCGGATGGGCGTGGTCTATACACCGGTCTTCGGCGGTTTCTCGGCAAAAACTCTGTCAGACCGCATTCACGATGCCGGGGCAAAGCTCGTCATCACCGCTGACGGCGGCTATCGAAACGCCGAAGTGGTCGGTTACAAGGGAACCTACGCTGACCCAGCCCTCGATAACTACATCCCGAGGGAGACAGCCCTCGCTACGTTAAAAGCGGTATTGGCAACGTATGACCTCGGTGATTTGGCGGACACGCTGTACAGCGACGTTAACAGCGCGCTGGCTGGCGAAATAACCCTTGAAAGGTCCGATGTCATGCGCGAACTCGGCGCCTCACTGGCGAGCCAGAACGCGATTGCACCAGAGCTGACAGCGGAGTTACGTACGGCAGTGGCCCGACAACTCGCGGACGCCAAACACAACGTAGAGAACGTGATTGTCGTCGAATATACAGGTCAGGAAGTGGTGGAACATGCGCGAGACAGCTGGTCGAACGACCTCGTTGCCTCTGCAAAAGCCACGATTGCAAAACACCTTGGAGTTAAAGATTTCGAGACCCTCAGCTCAGAGGAGCCAGCCGCGTTGTGGGCCAAGCTCAATGCAGTCCTGCCTGTTGAGAGCGTTGACTCGAACTTCCCCCTATTCATCATTTACACGTCCGGATCAACGGGCAAACCCAAGGGTGTTGTCCACACGCATGGAAGCTGGCTGAGTGGCGTTAGCCACACCATGCGCACAGTCTTCAACGCCACCGAAGATGACACGCTCTACGTCATTGGTGATCCAGGCTGGATTACCGGCCAGAGTTATTTGATTGCGGCTCCCCTGGTACAAGGTATGACGACCGTTATTGCCGAGGGCTCTCCTCTCTTCCCTCATGCCGGTCGTTTCTCGTCGATTATCGAACGCTACAAGGTCACCCTCTTCAAAGCGGGTTCAACATTCCTCAAAGCGGTCATGACAGACCCTGCAAGTGCTCGGGAAATGGCCGACTTTGACATGTCCTCGCTGCGCGCGGGCACCTTCTGTGCAGAGCCGGTGTCGCCAGCTGTTCAGCAATTTGCAATGGACAACATCTGCAAGCACTACATCAACTCGTACTGGGCGACCGAGCACGGCGGCATCGTATTTAGTTGCCCCTGGGGCGGCTACAAGCCCCTCGCAGCTGATGCTAAGACATGGCCTCTCCCCTGGGTTCAAGCTGAAGTTCGCGTAGCCGAAACTACCGCGGATGACGGCACCGTAACGGTGTGGCGCACTGCGGAATCGGGCGAGAAAGGTGAGCTGGTCATCACGCAGCCCTATCCTTACCTGGCACGAACGCTCTGGGGCGACGCAGACAACCTGTTTGAAGATAGCTGGCGCGGGGATATCGACCGTTTCAGTGAGGTCTACTTCAACCGCTGGGACGGTGAGCTGACCTACACTCAGGGAGACTATGCGCGTCAGCACGATGATGGCGCATTTACCCTGCACGGTCGCTCTGATGACGTGATCAACGTATCAGGCCACCGAATCGGCACCGAAGAAATCGAAGGCGCCATCTTGCGCGACAAGACCCTGCGCGAAGACTCCCCTGTGGGTAACGTTGTGGTCGTGGGTGCACCGCACGATGAAAAAGGCGAGACGCCGGTCGCATTTTTGGTGGCAGCTGCAGGTCGAAAGCTCTCCGATGACGATTTAGCGCGACTGCAATCTCTGGTCCGATCGGAAAAAGGCGCTACCGCCGTGCCGTCCGACTTCTTAGTTGTATCAGCGTTTCCGGAGACACGCTCCGGTAAATACATGCGCCGAACGCTTCGCTCCATCCTGCTTGATCAACCACTCGGCGATATCTCCACGCTCAAAAATCCTGAATCCGTTGAGGAGATCCGGACAGCCGTCGCCCAGTGGAAGGACTTCGGCCGATTGACTGAGGCAAGACGCGTCGTTCAGACATGGCGTTATCTGCGTGTCGAAACTCATGAGGTCGCACCGGGTCACTTGGTGGCCTTGGTTGTGATTAGCAGTCCTCCCGTAAACGCATTGAGTGAGCGAACGCTCGACGAGCTTCACACGGCACTGACACAGCTCGCTCACCAGGACGATCTATCCGCCATGGTTGTGACAGGTGCGCGGAATACCTTCGTTGCGGGCGCGGACGTAAAAGAGTTACTCAAGATTGGCGAGAAAGGTGACTTAGAGTCTGCTCAAACACTGCCAAATGCGGCTCAGACAGCCTTCTCAACACTCGAGAACCTCGATATCCCGATTATTGCGGCCGTTAACGGACCCGCGCTAGGTGGCGGTAACGAATTGGTACTTGCCTGTTCGCACGTCATTGCAGCCAAGCACGCCGAATTCGGCCAACCAGAGATCAACCTGAACCTCCTCCCCGGTTACGGTGGTACACAGCGTCTGACGCGTAAGCTCTATGACGCCCACGGTGTGGATGGTGCAGCTCAGGCCCTGCGCATGATGCTCGATGGCCGTACGATTGATGCCGATACCGCACTTAAGATTGGCCTCATCGACGACATTGTGACCACGGAAGGCCTCTCCACTGTCGAAGCAGCCATGGCTGCCCTACGGGACCATTTTGCCGGTGGCGACGCGCTGAAAATGTCTATGGCACGGCGTAAAAAACTGAAAGACCAGCGAGAGCAGTCCGTCGGGATTGACGAATCACTGTTGAATCACCCGGGTGTTGCTTTAGCGCTCAAACAGATTCGCGCGAGTGGCCGTAACAAGCCAGTGGACTTCATCATTGATGCGATGCTTACCGGTGCCCGCGATGGCCAGGCAGCGGGTCTGCGCCGTGAGGCCGAGTTATTTGCACAAGGTGTCTGTGATCCTGAATGCGGCCCCAATGGCATCTCAGCATTCCTGGAAAAGCGCAGTGCACCGCTGCCACCCAAACCCAAGGCTGTGCAACCTGACGCCTCGGCAGAGGAGCGTGCAGCGCTCATCGAAGATAGCAAGTTGCTTCCCATGGGCGCTAGCTTCTTCCCTGGCATCACTCCCATACCCGAGTACCAACTTGGTTATGGCGTGATGCGATCACACGAGGACGGGAGGCCGCTACACGGTGATCCTGTGGTTGCGGAAAAAGAGCTGGTCTTCCCTACTCCCACACCGGGTCCTAACGAGGCGCTAGTCTACATTCTCGCGTCTGAGATGAACTTCAATGATATCTGGGCAATCACAGGTATCCCTGTCTCTCCTTTCGATGCGCGTGATGCTGATGTACAGGTCACTGGTTCAGGTGGTGTCGGCATGGTGGCGCAGTTGGGTCAGGACCTTGTCCATGAAGGCCGTCTGTCCGTGGGTGATATTGTGAGTATCTACTCGGGTCAGAGCGAATTAATGGCGCCTGATCAGGGCTTGGATCCTATGGCGGCGGATTTCCGCATCCAGGGATACGAGCGAAACGACGGTAGTCATGCTCAGTTCCTGACGGTCCAAGGACCGCAGTTACACGCGAAACTGCCTGGCTTGAGCATTGAAGAAGCCGGTTCTTACGGCCTGACCATGGGTACAATTCATCGTGCGCTTTACAACACACTTGCTATCGAGCCAGGAAAGCGCCTGTTTGTCGAGGGTGCTTCAACGGGTACCGGCTATGACTGCCTGCGAAGCGCACTTTCCTCGAGTTGTGCCGCGTTGGGTATGGTCTCTAGTGACAGCCGTGGCGAGCGTGTCGAGGCGGTTGGCGGCCATGCCATCAACCGAAAAGACGATCGATGGGCTGATATCTTCACTGCCGTTCCTGATGACCCAAGCGAGTGGGCCGCATGGGAAGCAGCCGGTGAGGCGTTCGTCGCCGAGGCTGAGAAGAAAGTTGGCGGTCAAATCGACTACTCGGTTTCTCACGCCGGCGAAACCGCCTTCCCACGATCATTCCAGCTACTCGGTGAAGACGGCGTACTTACCTTCTACGGTGCGTCGTCCGGTTATCGCTTCACCTTTATGGGTAAAGCTGGGGCTTCTACTCCAGCTGCGCAATTCTCAAAAGCCGGATTGCGAGCGGGTCAGTCATTGCTCGTCGTGTACGGCCCTGGTGCCGAGGACGGAATCGTCGACCCAGTTGCTATCGAAGCCATCGAGGTCGGTTGTCAGCGCGGTGCGCAGGTAGCTGTTCTCGTTGATACGGTCTCTCAGCGAGAGTTTGTTTCCTCCCTTGGCTTTGGCGCACAGATGAAAGGTGTGGTCAGTATCGAGGAAATCGAACGTCGCCTCGGCGATGACTTCGATCCACCCGGACCCTTCCAGCAGATGCCGAATCCTTTCACGGAATCAGCGGCATTCAAGGAATCTGTGCGGGCCTTCTCGGACCGAACACTCAAGCCTATTGGCTCTGCGATCGCTCCCTTGTTGCGCAACACGCTCGACAAGCGCGGACTTCCGGACGTCGTTTTTGAGCGCGCAGGACGCGACGGACTTTCACTTGCCACATCACTGGTTAAACCCAATGTTGGCAAGATCGTCTACTCGGAGGACCTCAAGGGCTCACGCTTCAGTTTCTATGCACCTCAAGTATGGATGCGCCAGCGTCGAATCTTGATGCCAACCGCAGAGATTCGCGGTACGCACCTCAATACATCACGCGAGTTTGCGGAGATGCAGGAACGTATTGCCGCGGGACACATCAATATTCTCCCTCCGACAATCATCCCCATGGAAGACGTACCAGAGGCACACCAAGCTATGTGGGAAAACCGGCATGCAGGCGCTAATTACGTTGCCATGCACGCGTTACCACGAACCAACCTCAAGTCACGGGACGAGTTGTACCGCGCTTGGGCTATCCGCGACGCAATGGAGCGTGGCGAGACACTTACGAAAGTAGAAACAGGATCAGCAGGAGCACTCCGATGAATGATATGAGCGATATTCCCCAGGATCTGCTGACGCAGTCCATCGCTGGGCGTCGACTCGACAACAAATGCATCATCCTGACCGGTGCCGCCGGCTCCATTGGTAGCTATATCACTCGGCAATTACTGCGCGAGGGCGCGCGGGTCATGCTGACAGGTCGTGATCAGGGCAAACTTGATGACTTCATGGGCGACTTAGTCGATGAAGGATTCGAGGAAACCTTCATGGTCAGCGCGACAGGTGATTGCGCGGATCCTGAGGTCTGCCGACAGATTGTGGCAAAAACAGTTGCCGCCTTCGGTCCGATCGATGTGTTGGTCAATAACGCCGGTGCTGCAGGTCCTAAGTTCACGCTTCGCGACATCCCGTTTACCGAGGCAGAGCAACGCGCAGCTGATTCCGACCAAACAATGTTCGATTCGGCGATGAATCTTTTGGGTGCGCCTTGGAATATGGCGCGTGCTGCGGCTCCGCATATGTCGGCGGGTGGCAGCATCATCAACGTATCGACCATCTTCTCAAGAACGCATTACTACGGCCGTATTCCTTACGTGGTACCGAAGTCGGGGCTGAATGCACTGGGCAAAGGCTTAGCGCTCGAGCTGGGCGAGAAGCAAGGCATTCGAGTCAATACTCTCTTCCCTGGCCCCATCGAGTCAGAGCGCATTGAAAGCGTATTTGCGCGAATGGATGAACTTCAGGGCGTCGAGCCAGGTAGCACGGGTAAAGAGTTCCGCGACCTGATGATTACGACCCGAACATCGGACGGTGGACTGGAGTACAAGTACCCGACACCCACCGACGTTGCATCCGGCATTGTCTGGCTTGCGTCTGATGAGTCATCTGCGCTCTCAGGACACCACATTGAAGTCACTAACGGTATGCAAGTACCTGCGCAAAGTCGATCTCAGCTTGTATCGTGGCCCGATAAGCGACTCGAGGATCTCTCGGGTCAGGTTGTGCTCATTCTGGGTGGCGATGACTACCAAGAGGCAGTCACCTTTGCGGAACGCCAGATCCAAAGTGGCGCCCGTGTCATGCTGGCCTTCCGAAATCTGAATACGGTCGGTCACGCCCGCTCATTACTACAGGCTCGAAACCTTGATGACGTTCAGCTATCACACCTAGACCCCCTTCGCAGGGAGTCGGTAGATCGCTCAATGCAGTTGATGTCGGATCATTTCGGTCGGTTAGACGGGGTGATTCTGCTGCCGCAAAAGCCTAACGGTGAGTACGGTTATTCCTTGTGTACTGCGAATGATGAGGATGTAGCGAACTTTGTCCGTGACGAGGTGGTAGCACCTGTGGCCTTCGCATCGAGCTTCGCTCGAAACATGGATCGCCTGTTTGCAGACGGCGAGCCACCCGCGATTGTCTACGTCACAAACCCATCTGATCGTCACGGTAATCTAATGAACGAAATCATCCGCGCCTCAGTCGAAGCACTGATTCGTGGCTGGCGTCACGAGGACGAGACACTGGCAAACGCCGGCGATCTCACATGGGCTGTTCAGCCCAACCAGATGGTGCGCTACGACACCGAGGACGAAGAGGCATTAACCTTCGCCGCCGATTGGGCAGCAACGCTGACCAACCGCGTCCGTAAAATGGATTCGATTAATCTGTGGTTACCCCGCAGTATCAAGCGTTCGACGGGTAAGAGCTCAATGCCGTCCTCTATCTCGCGTGTACTACCGGGATTACACAAAGGTCGCACCGCGGTCATCACCGGAGGCAGCCTAGGCATTGGTCTGCAACTGGGTCGTTTCCTTGCGATTGCAGGTGCGCGCGTACTTCTGAGCGCACGAAGCGAAGGCAAGCTCGCGGAAGCTCGAGATGAGATTGTCGACGAGCTGCGCAATATTGGTTATCCAAGACCCGAAAGCCGCGTCACCATCTTGGGCGGCATCGATGTCGGTGATCCCGATGCACTCGATCGACTTCACGCCCACGCGGTCGCGGAGCTTGGCCATGTCGACTTCCTGATCAACAACGCCGGTATTTCAGGCGCTGAAGAGATGGTTGTTGATATGACGCGTGCCGATTGGGATCGCACCATGGAAGCCAACCTCATTTCAAACTACTCGTTGATACGTAAATTCAGCCCAGCAATGAAGGCGGGTGGTAGAGGTTCCATCTTGAACGTATCGAGCTACTTTGGTGGCGAAAAATACGTGGCTGTGGCCTACCCCAACCGAGCAGATTATGCCGTGTCAAAGGCGGGTCAGCGGGTGCTGGCAGAAATTCTGTCGCGGCACCTCGGACCGGAGATTCAGATTAACGCGCTGGCTCCCGGTCCCGTTGACGGTGCTCGCTTGCGCGGCTCTGCCGAGGCGCCCGGGTTATTTGACCGTCGCGGACTGCTGGTCCTTGAGAACAAGCGGTTAAATGAGGTTCATAAGGCCATTCTGGCCGGCATGTCGAGTGGTTTCAGTGCAGATGATGTAATGACGCTTGCAAGTAACGCAGTGGACGGTATTGATATCGATGCACTGCCAAAGCCAATCGCGCGTCTCGTACTGAAGATCCGTGACTCGGGTGGCCTTGGAAACTCATCCAACTACCTCATGCATACGGGCATCGCAGAGAAACTGATGACGCGGCTTGTTCGCGCGGGCATTCTGAGCGATGAGCAGCGCGAGCAGTTCCTTGGAACTTTCGTTGATGCGCCGGCGCCCTTCTTTGAATTCGCCGAGACGTCAAAGCAGGCGGAGCAGATTGAAACGGGTATTTTGAACCGTCTTCACCTGCATAAGATGCCAACCGATGAGCAGGTGGGACTGTCAACAGTATTCCATCTTGCGGACGACATCGTCAGTGGCGAGACCTTCCACCCCTCCGGCGGCCTGAAGTTCGATCGCTCGGTTACAGAGGGTGAATTGCTGTTGCCCCCTAACGAGAGCGAGATTGCGAAACTGCAGGGTAAGCGCATCGTCCTGATTGGCGATTCGATGAAAAACGAGCTTGCCAATATTGCTAATGGTTTCTTGGCTCAAAACGTTGAGAAGCTCTGGGTACTCACGAAGACTGAAGACGCCGCGAATGCCATGAAGCACAGCGTCGACAACCCCAATGGGATTAATGTCGAGTGCCGAGCCATTGGCGATGAGCTCGAATCCAGTTTGGATGACATTCTCCGCAATGAGGGCGGCTACGATGTTGTGGTTAGCAGTCCGTTTGAGCGTTTACCCCTAAATGCGCTTGCAGCTAACGCAAACGAGCCCTGGGATCGCGTTCTTAGCGACGATGAGTTCAGAAAGCTGGTGCATGATCAGCTCACGCATCACTTCCGTGTGGCACGCACATCTGCATTGGTGCCGAATTGTCAGATCGTTTTGATTACGCCTGACACGTCGCTTGCATCGACACGTGAAGAATTTGCTTTGGCCTTGTTTGTGAAGAACTCGCTACACGCTTTCACAGTGACATTGGGTGTTGAGGGAGAGCGTTTACCGACGGTCCCAGCCATTAACCAGGTTCAGTTGACGCGACGGGCGCATACCGAAGAGCCGTCAAACGATCAGGAACTAGCAGAAGAAATGACGCGTTTGGTGCATGCGGTGCTTCAGTGCTCCGTACCCGCGCCAACGCCATCTGATAGTCGTTATCTGTCGAAGATCTTCCGTGGTAATGCAGTAACGGTGTAGCTCTGGGCAGGGTGATCACCAAAACCGGGGCACTGCCCCGGTTTTTTTTGCCCAGCTTGTTCTTGTCACTTTCCTTTGCACGCTCGCTAGATACTGAGTAGTCTCGGCAAAAGCTAATAACAAAAGAACAGGCTTATGACAGACAGCGGCACTGCGCTCCCGTTTAGTACGAAATTCCTATACGGATTCGGTTCGATTGCCTACGGGATTAAAGACAACGCGTTCGCCTATTTCCTGCTATTTGTTTACGTTCAAGTCTTCGGTCTTGCCCCTGATCTTGCCGGTCTGGCCATCCTGATCATGCTGATCTTCGATGCCATCTCCGATCCACTGATTGGCTATATTTCCGATAACACCAAGTCGCGCTGGGGCCGCAGACACCCGTTTATCTACGGATCCATCATCCCCGTATCGCTGACGTTCTTTCTGATTTGGGACCCTCCCACTGCCGCCTCCGATCAAGTGCTTTTCTGGTACCTGCTGGTAATGGGTATTGGTATACGAACCACCATTACCCTTTACGAAATACCCAGCACGGCGCTGGGTCCTGAATTGACTCAGGACTATGTTGAGCGCAGCTCTCTGATCGCGTTCAGGGCCTGGTTTGGCTGGTGGGGCGGGCTCACCATGTGGAATCTGCTTTGGGTCTTTGTCGTCTACAGCAGCGCCAACGGTACGCAAGACGCTCGCTATGTGCCAGAGACCTGGGTGGTTTATGGCATTGGCTGCAGTATTGTCATGGCCACTGCCATACTGGTAACAGGCGTGGGGACGCATAAACACATCCCACATCTCCACATACCAGATGAAGTTGAGAAGGAGAGCAAAAGCAAGCAGGTAAAGACGGTACTGAAAGACATATGGCTCACACTGAATGTCAGCCGTAACTACCGCATACTGTTCATTGCTTACATCGTTTGCAAAGCTGCCTCGGGGCTATTTACCAACCTAACGCTCTTCTACTACAGCTATTACTGGGAACTGGAGCCTTCGGACATTCTCACCATTGGCTTGAGTCTGTTTCTTGCTCCGGTGCTCGGTCTAAAACTCGCGCCCATGTGCAGCGGCCTATTTGGCAAACGAAATACGGCTATTGGCTTTTTCGCGGCTTCCATGGTGCTAGAAAATGCGTTAATTCTGCTGCGCGTTCTAGATCTGCTGCCCTCCAATGACTCACCTTTGATATTGGCCTGTGTTCTCGCCTGTCACTTTGCTGCTGTCGCTTGCATCATTGTGGCTGGAACGGCGGTGGGCTCGATGGTCTTTGACACGGTGGAGGAAGTGGAGACCGCCACCAACAAGCGCATGGAGGGAACGCTATTGGCGGCGCGTTCGTTTGCTGAAAAGTGCATGGCAGGGGCTGGTGCGTTTTCTGCAGGCCTCATTCTGAGCTTTGCGGCGTGGCCTGAAGACGCCAAGCCTGGCCTCGTATCACAAGCGACACTCGACACGGTGGGCATCTACACGGTCATTGCATCGACGGCGCTCTGGTTACTGGGTCTCTTTTTCATCGGCAAAGTTCGTGAAAACAAGGAGGCGCACGCTGAACGCCTCTCAGGGCTTGCGGCCAAAGGTGCCCAGTAGAATCTCACGGGCACCATGGATTTGCTGACACGATCACGACATGATTAAAGCCTCGCTCACTCCCCTGTAGGAATACGATAGGACACGCTTTTATGAAATCTCTTAAATCCCTGCTTGTTGCTACTGGCTGTGCGGTATTACTGCCCATGCACTCGCTAGCGGCAGACGTGACCGCAAAAATCGATGCCGTAATGCCAAAGGTTGTCGAATGGCGACGCGATTTTCACCAACACCCCGAACTCAGTAATCAGGAATTTCGGACGGCAAAAATTGTCGCCGATCACTTACGATCTCTGGGTATGGAGGTTGAGACTGAGGTGGCTCACACCGGTGTGGTTGGGACACTGCGCGGAGGCGACGGCCCAGTCGTTGCTTTGCGCGCCGATATGGATGGACTGCCTGTCACCGAATTAGTTGACCTCCCGTTTGCATCAAAAGCACGAGGTGTCTACCAGGGTCGCGAAGTCGGGGTCATGCACGCCTGCGGCCATGACAATCACGTGGCTATTTTGATGGGCGTAGCCGAGGTCCTCGCTGGTATGGGCGATGATTTACCTGGGACAGTTAAATTCATATTCCAACCGGCAGAAGAAGGCACGCCGGACGGGTCAGTTGGCGGCGCGGAGCTCATGCTCATTGAAGGCGCGTTTGAGAATCCGCGGCCCGATGTCGTGTTCGGGCTACACGTGTTTCCATTTCCGGTCGGCACCATTGCAACACGCCCTGGCGGACTCATGGCTTCATCAGATCGCCATCAAATCACCATCAAAGGCAAACAGACACACGGCGCTGTGCCCTGGGCGGGCGTCGACCCCATTGTGACGGCCAGCCAAGTCGTCCTGGGACTTCAAACCATCGTCTCACGACAACTAGATGCCACATTAACGCCCTCCATCGTTACCATCGGACGGGTTAAGGGCGGTGTACGCAACAACATCATCCCCGAATCAGTAGAACTTGAGGGCACCATCAGGACCTTTGATGCTGAAACCCGTATCGATATTCACAAGCGGATTAGGCGCACAGCCACCAATATTGCTGAAGCTGCAGGCGCAACAGCCGATGTTGTGATTGATCAGGGGTATGGCGTCACTCGCAATGATCCCAATCTCTTTCAACAAATGTCGCCCACGCTGGAGCGCGTCGCGGGTGATCGCTTCATCGAAGCCTCGCAAACCACAACAGCCGAGGATTTCTCCTTCTTCGCCAATGAAGTACCGGGCCTCTTCTTGTTCTTGGGGGTCGCACCTGACGATCCGACCTTGATCTATCCCAACCACTCGCCTCGCTTCTATGCAGACGAACGGGCGCTCCCGGTGGGTGTCGAGGCACTGACCTCAATGACTTTGGACTACATGATGTCCGAGCCGTAACCGCTCGAGAGTAAACTCGGGCTAAAAGGCGTCTCGAAGCTGCCGTTTTAGGATCTTTCCGATGTCGCTTCGAGGCAGCTCATCCATAAAGGTGACGCCGGCAATGGCCTGAATGGCGCTCAGCCGTTTGTTCGCATCGAGCCTGATGTCTTCCTCGGCGCGCTCACTGTCAGCGCGCCTGACTACGAACGCCCATGGGGTTTCACCCCAGTCCTCCGAAGGTTTAGCCACTACCGCTGACTCAACCACATCCGGCATGGCGTTCAGGGCCTGCTCCAGGTCGGTGGCGTAAATATTCTGACCCCCCGACAGAATCATGTCCTTGATTCTGTCACTCAAAAACAACCAGCCATCCTCGTCGAGGTAACCCACATCGCCTGATCGATAGAAAAGCCTACCCTGCTCATCGAACCAGTGCATCGCCTTGGTGGCCTCCTCACGATTGAGATAGCCATCACTCATGATGCCCGCGCGCCCAACAATTTCGCCCGACTCGTTGGGTCCCAGTAATTCACCGTTTTCGCCCAGAATTTTCAATTCGTTCCCAGGCTGTACCTGACCTACCGAACCCAACTTACCTAGCTCTGCGGCTTTCCGCGCTATTAAGGTTGTAGCGACACCGCCCTCGGTTAAACCGTAGAACTCCAGTAACTGTGCACTCGTATCCGCCAGAATCTTCTCTTTCATGACGGCTGATAGTGGTGCACTGGTAGAGAACAGCCACTTCACACTTTTCCAGTTATCCGGTGAATGATTGGGCGAAGCCCACATGCGTTGGTACTGCACAGGCACGAGCATGGCATGGGTGATCGCGTAGTCGCGAATCAACTCGTTTGCGCGCTCCGCGTTGAACTTGCGCATGATGACCTGTGTTGCACCCACCCACACCGAGGGCCACCAGGTCGTGATTGTGGTGTTTGAGTATAGGGGCGTACTCGTAAGAACGACACCACCCTCAAACTCCATCTTTTCAGTGCCAGAAATGAGAAGATTGCGCGCGAGATGGCTGTGAATGATGCCCTTGGGGATGCCGGTCGTCCCGGAGCTGTAGAGAATATCGTATTCCTCGTCGAGCGCCATGTGGACATTCGGTGAGCTAGCATCAAAGGTATTGGCCCACGCCGTATGATCATGAAATTGCTCGCAAGCCGTCTCCAACGCAAATCTTAGATCCGCCCTGATCGAGGAGATGTCCATGAAGTGCTCAAGCGCTGCATTGCGGTATTGATCTGAGACAAACAGGCCCTTTACCGCGCTGTCGAGCAGCATATTTCTCTGCGCCTCTGGTGTCGCCGTGTTTGGGACAGGCACCATGCTCGCACCCGAGCACAAGATACCTGTCATCACCTCTGCACACTCGACGCTGTTGCGCGATAGGACGGCTACGCGATCACCTTTACCAATGCCGGCTGCAATGAGTCCGTTAGCGATACGAAAAACGTGATCAATACTACTTTTATTGTCGCGCATGACGCCGTCAATGATATAGGCCAGCCGCGCAGGCTGATTCGTCCTACGGCTATCAAGTCGTTCACAAAGCGATAGGGTCGGGGTCACGATGGAGTACCTCACAAAACAGTTGTCTAAGGATCTATCTACCCAATGGAAGATACCAAAGATTTGATTGTCTAACAGGCTATAAAAAACGCCCAAAAAGACTGAACGGACCTGAATTTTGGTCCGTAAAACCTTTTGAAGCAGCGGGTTTTGGGCAACACGCCATGGAACAGCACGAAAATAAAGAAGGCAACACGCAAGAGTCAAAATTCATTGATCGGTTTGACGACGTGGTATTGGGGCTTTTTGCCTTTGCCGAACGAGGACTGCTTCTACTGATTGGTGCATTAGCGATCGTCGCGGTTGGGTTCGAATTAGGCGCCTTACTGGTCAACCGCGATATTAATCTTGCTGATCTGCTGTTACTCTTTATCTACCTCGAGGTGCTTGGCATGGCCTTCGCCTACTACTCGACCCACAGTGTGCCCGTTACCTTACCCGTGTTGATTGCAATTACAGGCATTACACGACTGATTCTACTTAGCAAAGATTCAGAGCCAAGTGAGTTGATGTACGAGGCCGGCGCCGTGTTGTTGCTGGCAATTGCCTATGGTGCGTTGTCCTGGGCATCGAACTTCTTCAAACGCAAATAAAGCTGGCGCCCTGACTTCTCGTCAGGTTTGATCCTCGTCTATCATGGCGTATGCATCTTCGTCGCCATCGTATTAGAGTCTTGACGGTAAACGTTTTCTTGAGAGTCCTCGCTCTCTTCGTTGTGTCATTGCCGGTACAGGCTATTTCAGAACCAGTCAGCTTTGGCGACGTACTGCAGCTCCCTGTCAAAGAAGTCGCTCAGACACTGGCTTATGGAAGCTCACCACAGAATACGGTCGTCAATATCAGAGGATCAGACTCATCGCGAGGTGTTGTCACCCTGATCCACGGCGGCTGTTGGTCCAACGCCTACGACCGGAATCACGCTTTGCCTATGGCCGAGGCGCTTTCAACCATGGGCTACGATGTTTGGGTGCCTGAGTATCGGCGAGTGGGTGATGAAAGTGGCGGTTGGCCCGGCAGCTTAGAAGACATCATCGCGGCGGTTGAGTTCGTAACCGATAAAACAGGACAGCAACCCATCCTCGTAGGCCATTCTGCCGGTGGGCACCTGGCCTTGCGCGCTGCCCAGACGAGTGTGGCGATTGACGGTGTGGTGGGCTTAGCGCCCATCACTGACCTTGTGTCTTATGGCGCAGAGTCAGGGAGTTGTCAGTCGATGGTTGCCCCTTTTATGGGTGACGAGACTTATTCTCCGGATGATTCCTATCGAGATGCTTCAGTGACTCTGCACGCTATCAATGTTCCCGTGTCTGTCGTGATTGGCAAAGAAGACCCCATCGTCGGAGCAAATCAGGTAGCGGCTTTCGACAGTGGGCAGATAATCACGGTTAAAGGTGCCGGGCATTTTGATGTCATACATCCCAAAACCGAGGCATTTAGCGCTGTTACGAACGCGCTCGAAGCAATCAAGGAGAAAGGTCACTGAGCTCATGAGTGCCGGCGATTTTGAAAAATTACGTTCGCGTTTCCAGCTGCCAGACGGCAAGGTCTATCTGGACGGCAATTCGCTTGGAGCCCTACCTCGCCACACAGTAACGCGGCTACAAGAAGTGATCTCAAGGGAGTGGGCTGACGAAATTGTCAGTGGCTGGAATACTAAAGCGTGGATAGATCTGCCGCTCAGTATCGGCGATCAAATTGCTCCCATCATTGGCGCCGCATCGGGTACCGTCGTTTGCTGCGATAGTTTATCGATCAATTTATTCAAGGCGCTGACCGCCTGTCTAGAACTGAACGAAGGTCGAAGCCTGATCACTTTGGAGGATGGCCAGTTTCCCACCGATAGCTACATCGCTGACGGTTTATCGCAACTCCTTGGCGCTGATCGCTGCCGGACACAAGCTGTCGATATTGCTGCGCTGACACCTGAGACTCTCTCTGAATCTGCCGCGCTACTGCTGTCCCACGTTGACTATAAATCTGGCGCTCTAAGAGATATGGACGCCATTACTGCCATGGCGCAGTCCGTTGGGTGCTTGGTAATTTGGGATTTAGCGCACAGTGCGGGGGCCATTGATATGAATCTGGAGGCGAGTCAGGTCGACTTTGCCGTTGGCTGTACCTATAAGTTTCTGAACGGTGGGCCGGGCGCGCCAGGCTTCCTCTACATCGCTGGGCGTCATCAGGAAGTCCAGAACCCCCTTCCGGGCTGGATGGGCCATGCGCGTCTATTCGATTTTGAAGCCAAGTACGAGGCGGCGCCGGGTATCAAAAGATTCCTGACGGGCACCCAAAGCGTTCTTGCGCTCAGCGCTGTCAATGCCTCTCTGTCGGTATTTGAGGGACTCACAATGCAGGACGTCAGAGCTCGAAGCCTCGCGATCACGGGACATTTCATAGCTCTCTGGGAGCAAAGCTCGGTACTGCAATCGCACGCCGCGCTGGTCACACCTATCGATGATGCGCAGCGTGGTTCTCAGGTCAGTCTTGCGCTTGAGAGTGCGTTTCCTGTGAGCCAGGCATTGATTGCAGATGGCATCATCGTCGACTTTAGAGAACCCAATATCGTCCGATTTGGCTTTTCACCGCTCTACAACACGTTCAGCGATGCCGACCAGGCAATCGCATCGCTCGAAGCTGTACTTACCAGCGAACGCTACCGCCTACCTCAGTTTCAAATTCGATCGACGGTCACATGACAGCTGATGACCCATCGCTGACACTCCTGAGATCAAAGGTACGGGACGTCCCTGACTTTCCGACGCCCGGCATCCTTTTCAAAGACATCACCCCGCTTCTCTCAGATCATCACGCGATGGATGCAGCGCTTAGTCTTCTCGCTCTAGCGATTGAAGACCTGATGTTTGATGTCATCGCAGCGCCGGAGGCACGGGGGTTCATCTTTGCGGCGCCCCTAGCGAGCCACTTCGGGGTTGGCCTCGCACTTATTCGCAAGCCAGGTAAGCTACCGGCGGCAACTCTGAGTCATACGTACTCACTGGAATACGGAAATGACACCCTGGAAATGCACGCCGACAGCTTTGAAGGGATGGTTTCACCCAGGGTTCTGATAGTCGATGACGTACTTGCCACGGGCGGCACGGCCGCCGCGTCAGCTGAACTCATCAAAAGTGCTGGCGGAGTGGACTTGAAAAAGAAAAGCTCTGAAGTATTATACGCCCCTTCGCGCCCGTAGCTCAGCTGGATAGAGTACCTGACTACGAATCAGGCGGTCGTACGTTCGAATCGTACCGGGCGCGCCATATACAAAAAAGCCTCATCTATTGGATGGGGCTTTTTTGTATCCGGTGGTCTTCGTAGATATTCGGGGTGCTGCGAGGCCAACTGAAGCCATTCAGTTTGAGCTTAATTCCCACCGAACTGCTGCTCACGATTCGTTTTGTCAAGAAACGAGTCTTCGGTACCTCTGGACTGTATTTGGCTCAAATCCGCTGTCATTAAAACACCGGTAAGCTCGGTCATGGTTGAGGTCTGACTCACAAACAACTGCTCATTCCACCGATCGATCCCTGAATCTGACGTCCAGTAGTAGCCTAAAAACCCGCCTAGGCCAAAACCCGGCAGATCCAAGCAATGCCAGACATCGCAGTTGTAGTAACCGGTATCAGCCTGACCAATAGCGCCTACTCCCCACCACACCTGTTGAAGCGAACCGCGCTTTCCGGGGCGCTCAGGGACGGACAACTGTGCGCGCGACCAGCCGTATTTACTCACCGCAGTTTTCGCCGCTGTTATGAGTTGTTCGTTATTGCGAGTCCATAAATAGGACTGTTCCGCATGACCCGTAGGCTCGACACGCCCGTCGACTTCTCGGTAATCCATTTCACCCAGGTGCTCGGTCTGGATCATTCCGACAATGTTGCTCTTCTTTTCAGGGAAACGTGTGAACCAATCCGGTGCTGCATGCGCGTCCTCCATACCGGGCATGTAGTGCCGGCAATCCAGAAACACAGTCAACGTTCGTGGTCGTTCACTTTGAGGAATATTGGAAAAATATTTCACAATGCCAAGCAGCCCTAACGCGCCGTTATCTTGCGTAATCGACGGTCCGTCTGTGTGATTGACCAGAATGATTTGCTCATCTTCTGGCGTACCGTAATTAGCACCGGGCAAATAAGCGATGTACTGAAAAGCTTCTGAGGTTTTTACCGTAGCCTCAAGCCTTAGTGTCGCCGATTTACCCTGCTTGGCATCTTCAATCACTTTAGCGCCATCTTCTCGAGACAAGATTAGGGTTGGCGAGTTGTACAGTGTGGGCACACCAAATGTGTATAGACCTTTTGTGCGCTCGTAGGCCATGTCGTAGACAATGATGGCACCCGCCGCGTTGCCATCACGTGGGATACGATCGAGCCCCTGCGCTAACTGCCACCAGATATCAAACGTAAAACTCTCGGCGGGTGGAACGAACTCAAACGGCGCCGGTAACGTTTCCGCATCGGTTGCATATTCATAATCATTAAAGGTGTAGTTAATTAAGTAAGTATCGGAATACGGAGAGTTGGGGTGTTTCATCGTGGGAATGACGACGATCTTTCCTTCAATCGACTCCGGAGGATCGTCATGATCGTAATAAATGAGCTCCGCAGTAATACCTTCGGGCCCTGTTGAGCCCGAGTAGGCACCATAGTGTGCAACTCTCACCGATGCTCCATCGGATGATAGCGACCATTGAGTGCTATCTTCGGACGTCTGCCAACGCTCGAATTGCCAGGCATTCCTTGTTCCATCAACTACGCCATAGGTATCGAGCGTGGTCTCTAGAAACAACATGTAGCTCAACCATTCGGAGCTCCCCGTCAGTGTGGGTAGGTTCTTGTGTTTTACTGATGCCCACTCAATGGCCTCTTCGGGTGTTACCAACCAGTCGTCACGGATATCAGTCAAATTAGGGTGCTGACCAGAATTGTCAGCCTCGCATGCGGCTAATCCGAGTAGTGCAAAGCAAAGCGCTATTGAAAGTATCTTCATGTGTGGCGGGTCTTATATGTTTTATACGCTGGAGAATAGCACCCAAAAATGCGCTTTCAATACCGCTCGAGAGATACAAATTTGGGCCACGAGACCCTGACACGTCTGCTGCGCCACTGGACTGACCAAAGCGGTCGAAGTATCGTCTACGACGATGTATTAGAAACGGAGTCTTGTTATCGGACCGCTGGCTGACATTTCGAGTGAGTTACTTACGCTTCTAAGAGATAACCTACCGCGAGACCTCACGTGGCCATTCCTCTTACTCACACTGGTAATTGCCATAGCCATCTGGTTCTTACGCGGTGGTCGCGGCTCGAAGAATGCTTCAGGTCGGGAGCGTCCCGCCGACTTACTCGATTATCTGCTGCCTCGCGACATATACACGCACACTTCAGCGCGCGTGGATATTACGCTCTACGTCTTCGAGCGGCTGTTGCGACCCCTATGGGCTGCTGCCTTGATTCTAAGCGTTGGAGCATTTGCCGAGACGCAAGTGATAGCAGGATTAAGCGCGGTAATGGGTAGCGGGCCTGCGCTCGATACAGGCCTAGGATGGATGCTCTTCTACAGCCTGGTAACACTGCTGGTGTATGACTTTGTCTTTTACGCCATTCACTACACAGAACACAAAGTGCCCGCTTTGTGGGTCATCCACAAAGTGCACCACTCAGCTGAGGTCTTAACCCCACTAACACGGTACCGAGAACACTTCCTAGAAGGCCCCATCTACGCTGCAGGCGCAGCCTTGGCTTATGGCATCGCAGGTGGTCTTTTTAGCTGGCTAATTGAAGCTGACATCACACAAGCGACGCTGTTTAACATCGGTTTCTTTTCACTACTGTTCGGCTTCAATGGATCGTTTCGGCATTATCACGTTGCGTTCCATTACCCCGTGTGGCTATCAAAATGGTTACAGAGCCCGGTCATGCATCACACGCATCACAGCTACCTGGAGAAGCACTGGGACACCAACCTAGCGGCCGTGACCAGTCTTTGGGATCGACTATTCGGGACGCTTTATATCCCTGAAAAGGACGAGTACACCCCCTGGGGACTAGGGCCCGAAACGCAGGATCAATATCGGAGCTTCTGGCAAAACACAACTGGTCCCTTTAAGGACTGGTTCGCCATGCTCACAGGCGGTTCAATGCGGACAAGCAACCCATTGGCTGGAGGTGCCGCCAGGACGGATGTGAATTCTAGAGAGCGCTAATTATTGTGTGCCAAACACCACAAGCACGCCCAAGAGTAAAAACGTCCAAAGCCCGAGGAACCCGTAAGCCGGCACCCAGCTTTTCGTAAACCCAGCGTTCTGATAGAAGGCGGGACTCCAAAGGAGGTCTGTAAGTTCCTGTTCCGATGAGGGCTGGCCACTGGTCATCAGCCCTACACCCATCGTGGCTGCCAACCCGATAACGTTCCACCATAGCCAAGAAACAGAGGGCATAGCTGTCCACAATAAGGCATTGATAGCGAGACCGGCAAAGAAGCCAATTCGGGCACCGCGTCCAGTGGCGCTCTTCGTCATTAGTCCCAAAAGGAAGACGCCAAGAATAGGACCGTTAATGAGCGAGCCTACCTTGTTAACCGCTACGATCACTGTCGATGCGATATCGTCAACGAAGAACGCTGTCACCAATGCGAACACGCCCCAAAAGACGGTGAGTGCCCTGCCCCACCATAGCTCTTGCGCTGGCGTGGCAATCCGCTCTTTCATGGCGGGCTTCACAAAGTCCTTCAATGTGGTGGCAGATAAACTGTTAATCACGGAGTCAAGCGACGACATGGCTGCGGCGAGCAGCGCAACGACAGCTAGCCCCATCACCCCAACCGGTAACTCCCGCGAGAAAAGGACAGGCAGCGCCATGTTGTAATTGGGTGCATCGTTGATCAAAGGCAGCGACGACAGAAAGTCGGTATTTAAGCCCGCGTATGCTGCGAGTCCCGCGCCAATAAGGCAGTAGAGCAAGACCAGAGGGAAACGCAGGACACCGTTGATAATCAATATCTTTTGGTTGTCGTCCTGCGTCGCTGCACAGAGCTGTCGCTGCACCTGACTCTGATCGCAGCCATAATAGGCAACATAAAGGAAAAATCCGCCGATCAGCATAGGCAAGAAGGCAAAGTCATGACCGTCACCCAGACCGTGATGTCGAAATGACAGCGCCGCAGTGCGCTCAGCTGGGATCTGCGCCAGCATTGATTCAAGACCACCTGCCGACCCAATCAATAAGTACGCAAGATAACCAAGGACACTGGTCAAAATGATCATTTGGATAACATCACTGACTATGACGGCACGTATGCCACCCAGAACATCGTAGATAATCGTGATGGCGCCAAATAAGACAACCGATTGAGCAAACGAAAGCCCAGTCGTGATGGCGATCATGCTTGCCACGCCATAAACGGTGATACCCGCTACTGCAGCCCGCGACAACTGAAACATGCCACTGATAAGTAGCTGCGTTTTATCGTCAAAACGCCGCCCCAGATAAAGGTAAACCGACACCAAACGCTGCCGATGAAACACGGGAATTAAAAATATGGCGATAAAAATCATCGCTAACGGCAGCGCTAGCTCGTACTGCAGCCAGACGAGTCCACCACCGACAACAAAGGCGACAAACGCAGGTGCACCGAGAATACTGTTGGTCGAGCACTGTGTTGCCATAACGGAGAGCGCAACACTGATCGGGCCACTGCTGTTACCGGCAACAAAGTAATCCTCGGCAGTCTCCTGGCGTCGTGACAAATGCAGACTCATCGCCACTAAACCGGACAGGTAAATTACCACGACGAACCAATCAAGCGTTGCTAGCATTCGACGCCCTCCACGTCTTATTTATGGGGTGATAACCAAAACCACTGACAGAGACCAACTTCAAACTGCAACGAGTCTGGCGGAAACCAAAACCAATCTATTATCACCATACATCATCTCGATTGACATAAAGTTAAGGTCGAAAATGGCAGACCACTGATGCCGCCGATAGGCGCCAGCAGTCAAGACTAAATACGCCCATTTGAACGGCTGGAAAATGACGTTCTAACTGTCATACTCACCATATGACTAAAACGAATACACATATTTCCTATTTGATGGGCGCAGGTCTTGCGATCTACTCCCAGCAAGCTGCGCTCGCACTCTTCTTGGGTATTGGACTCGCCGTAACCGTCGGTCCGGCCCCTCTGAGCGATGCCTCTCGACTATCACGCGGTGCGCTACAAAGCGGTGTGGTTATCCTGGGATTAGCCCTACCGTTCAGAGAGGTCATGACACTGGGTTCGGCTAATGGCGCTGTCGTCTCGGCAATGGTTCTAGCCACCCTGGTCAGTGGTCTTATCTTGTTAAAGCTGCTTCGGACCGATGATGTCAGCGGAAAACTTTTGACAACGGGTACAGCAGTCTGTGGGGGTACCGCGGTGGCCACCCTCGCACCGGTGATCAAAGCCGAGAACCAGCAGGTCGCTCAAACCCTCACTATTATCTTCGTCCTTAACGGCATCGCCATTATTTTGTTTCCTGCGATCGGCCATACGATGGATTTGAGTCAGCAGCAATTCGGCATGTGGACTGCTATCGCCATTCACGACACCTCTTCCGTTGTAGGTGCTGCCGCCGCCTATGGTGACGAGGCACTAACGACTGCGGCGACATTAAAGATCCTTCGTATTTTGTGGCTCATCCCGGTGATAATCGTGGCGAGCTACTCGATGAAGCGCATCAGCGCCAACGAGATTCGGATACCGCTCTTCGTCACTGGCTTCATCGTAGCCAGTCTGATCGGCAGCTACTCCCAGTTCGATGGGGGGGTCACCAGCCTGTTCTCACTGATCAGTAAGAGCCTATTTGGTCTCGCTCTATTTCTAATCGGTTCACAGATGTCTCTGGAGTCGCTCAAGACGATCTGCCCTCGGCTGATTGGCATGGCACTGGTGCTTTGGTCGGCTCTGAGCCTCGGCAGCCTTTACTGGGTAACAACGGTCTGACAACCCAATCGCTTCGATTCATTTTCGATAAGCAGATCCATTTTCTTTGCCGTTAGTCCGACAAGTGGATGACGAAACAAAAGATTTTGGGCAGACTTCCGGCTCATTTGTTAGCGGCGCTACGAAGCGCTGTAATCTTTGACTCGAGAGAGATTAAAAGGATTGTTCATGGCTCAGTGGGAATGCATCGTTTGTGGTCTGATCTACGACGAGAAAGAAGGATGGCCCGATGATGGTATTGCGTCCGGCACAAAGTGGTCTGACGTACCCGACGACTGGACATGTCCTGATTGCGGTGTTGGTAAAGATGATTTCGAGCTCATTCCAGGCACAGAAGATGAAGCAGAATCTGAGGACGCATCTGTATCGCGCAACGCCGGACCTGCGGACCACCCTATAGTCGTCATCGGTTCTGGACTTGCGGCTTACAGCTTGGCTAATGCCATCAAGAAAACGGATGCAGATGCGGCCATAACGCTAATCACGCGCGACGGTGGTGAAAACTACTCTAAACCTATGATCTCAACAGGTTTCACCAAGAAATTTGAGCCTGATCAACTGGCCACTCAAACCGCCGAAAACATGTCAGACAATCTGGGCGTCACCGTACGAACACGCACCGAAGTTGCGTCGCTCGATACGGATTCGAGTGAAGTAGTGCTGACGTCCGGAGAGCGAGTACCCTACTCGAGCCTGGTACTCACGCTGGGCGCTGAGCTGATTCGCCCACCCATGGGCGGAGATGCCGCCGATGAGGTCATGGGGGTTAACGATCTGGATGACTACAGACGGTTCAGAGACACACTAGCTCAGACGGGTGTCAAAAAGGTCGCGGTTATTGGTGCAGGACTCATTGGCTGCGAGTTCACTAACGATCTTCTCAATGGTGACTTCTCGGTTGAAGCTGTCGATCCGATGGATTACTGCCTACCCACGCTATTGCCTGAAACCGCAGGACGCGCTGTTCAGCGAGCGCTAGAAGAAAAAGGAGCACGCTTTCACTTCGGGCCGCTGGCAACGGACATCAACCGATCCGAGGACGGCTACACCGTTACCCTTAATAACCGCGAAATCATCGAAGCAGACGCCGTACTGTCCGCAGTGGGTGTTCGCCCCAGAACGCAACTTGCGGCTGACGCGGGGATTGAGTGCGGACGCGGTATTAAAACGGACCGGTACCTGCGCACGAGTGTCGAGAATGTCTACGCCATTGGCGACTGTGCCGAGGTGGAAGGCAACGTCTTAGTCTACGTCGCACCGCTCATGGCAGCTGCGCGTGCTCTAGCGGCCACGCTGACTGGCACGCCGACGGAAGTAGCCTATCCCGCCATGCCGGTGACTATTAAAACACCCGCGTGTCCGGTCTGTGTATCACCCGTAGGGCGTGACGCCGAAGGTGAATGGACCATTGAGGCTGATGGACAGGACGTCAAGGCCTTGTTCCACAGTCCAAAGGGTGACCTACTTGGCTTTGCGCTAACGGGCCAGGCCGTGAAAGAGCGGATGCCGCTGACCAAGCAGCTTCCAGCCATTCTCTAATTCATCGACAGACCCGATTAAAAACCATAAAAAAAGGCGCCATTGCGCCTTTTTTTATTCTCCGGCACAGAGGTTTCAGCAGGCCTCTACCAAACCGGCGGCGCCCTGACCTCCCCCAACACACATAGTCACAACGCCATAACGACCATTGGTGCGTTTCAGCTCACGCAGAATGCGACCCACCATCCGTGAGCCCGTCATACCGAAGGGGTGACCGATAGCGATACTGCCGCCATTCACGTTGTACTTGGCATTGTCGATACCAAGGAAGTCCCGGCAATAGACACACTGCGATGCGAACGCCTCGTTAAGCTCCCAAAGATCAATATCATCCTGACTGAGGCCCGCGCGCTTAAGGAGCTTTGGAATCGCAAATACGGGTCCAATCCCCATCTCATCAGGTTCACAGCCTGCAGTGACAAAGCCGCGGAAGTAACCCAAAGGCTCTACACCCAGTTGTTTAGCGCGTTCAGCACTCATAAGAAGCGTCATTGAGGCACCATCGCTCAACTGTGACGAGTTGCCAGCAGTGACGCTACCACCTTCTTCAAACGCCGGCTTTAGCATGGAGAGTCCATCGAGTGTGGTGTCGACCCGATTGCACTCGTCGCGATCAACCATCACATTTTTCAATGTCTCGTCTCCTGTTTCCTTGTTCACCAACTTCATGGTGGCAGGCATAGGTACGATCTCGTCCTGAATCGCACCGGCATCGACGGCCTGAGCATAACGCTGCTGGCTCTGAAGCGCATACTCATCCTGAGACTCGCGAGTAACGTTGTATCGCCGAGCTACCACTTCAGCTGTATTGCCCATCTGCATGAATACCTCAGGCTTGTTTTCGAGCAGCGCACAGTTCTGCTGGTACTGACCTTCCTCCTGGCGCATTCGCATTGAGATGGACTCTGCGCCGCCGGCCATCATGACATCGGTGTAGCCCGAACCAATTTGATTTGCTGCCATCGCGACTGTCTGGAGTCCCGAGGCACAGAAACGATTCACTGTAGTACCCGTCGCCTCGATCGGTAGCTTCGACAGAACAGAGGCCATGCGTGCAAGATTGCCACCTTGCTCACCCGACTGATTTGCTGCACCTAAGATGACGTCCTCGACCTCTCCCGGATCAAATTGGGGGTTTCGATCGATGAGCGCATCAATCAAAAACGCAGCCATATCATCGGAGCGCGTCCAATTAAAACTCCCCCTAAACGACTTGGCCAGTCCGGTGCGCACGCTATCTACTACTAACACATCTCTCATATCGAATTCCTTCCTGCTAGTAAATTGACCCTAGTCGCCGATAAGTCTATTGCGGCAACGTATCTTATTTTCAAATTCACGACGTTTTCCAATTACACAAATTAGCGTCAAGTCCTGTTAGCTTATATCGACCCTGCTACCTATGCCTGTAATTTTGCACCCACTCAATCTTCACAAACTACGCCTTTACATTCTTTTGGCAGTATGACGAACATCGATAACCTCTTTTGCGTAGCCTCCACCAAAGATTAACCCGTAGCTCCCAATCTGCAAAAAAATGGCCATTTTCGTAAACTCCGAACATCGCTCTGCTCACGAGTCTCGAACGCCTACTATGAAGGCTTTTTGTTGCTTGGGATGCAACAGATCCAGGGCGTCAATTCTCTTCAAACTTATTTGCCGCCGCCATCGCCTTTGCGTCGAACCCACCCAATTTATCACCGGACAGCAGGTCATTATGTGCGTGGGCAAAATGATGCCAAGCAAACGCCGCCTCCATACCTTGCCGCTTGCCCTGAAGGTCCTCGACGTTATTGATCGCCTGCTTCGTCAGAGCTAGACCAAGGCGCGGCACCGCTGCAATCTTAGTAGCGAGCGCGGTTACATCATCTATTAGGCTGTCCCGGGAGCTAATCAGATTGACCATACCCATCTGGTAAGCCCGCTCGGCGCCCATTTTGCTGCCTGTAAACAAAAACTCTTTTGCGATTCGCGGATTGAGCTCATAGGGATGTGCAAAATACTCGACGCCTGGGATCCCCATTCGGACAACAGGGTCAGAAAAATACGCGTCGTCTGTAGCAACTATCAAGTCGCAAATCCACGCAAGCATCAAGCCACCGGCGATACAAGCACCCTGTACCGCTGCAATAGTTGGTTTAGGGATATCGCGCCACCGGCGACACATCCCGAGATAAGCCTCCGCTTCTCGGACGTAAAGAAACTCGCCACCTGACTTATTTGCGTGGTCATACCAACTGGTGACGCGATCCTGACTGCACTGCAAATCCTGCCCAGGTGTGCCAATGTCGTGCCCGGCTGAAAAATGCTTTCCCTCACCGCGCAGTACAATGACTTTAACATCGTCGTCGGCGACCGCCTTCATGAAAGCGGCATCCAGCTGATAAGTCATGCGACTATTCTGCGCATTGCCATACTTGGGCCGATTCATGGAGATCCAAGCAATTCCAGCGCCAAATTCGTAGATGACTGAATCACCTACTTCATCATGATCGTTTCTAACATCGCTCATTTTGTTCTCCCTTGCGGCACGGTAGATGATGGGTAATTGTGCGTAACCTGCATGCCTAGTCCATTGAGTGGATCTGATACCGATCTTATGCGAAAACTCGGAGGTGTTGGAGCATCGTTCTCACTGATCAAGCCTGTTTTTGTAGTCCAAAATAACAAGCCTTATTGCGTTTTAGACCGCAAAATATCCAATCGAATGTTAGCAATCCGCAATCGTTTGTTTACTGATAAAGGTTCAGCAACTCCCAGCAGTTTGCAGACTGCATGGTACCAACGCGAATGTTTTCAATAACGCCTTGCCCTCAAACGCTTTTGGGAACGAGGAAAAAACTTCTGAGACTGCATTGTGATAATTAAGGAGTTCTGCTCTAGGGTAATTCACACTAATCTCATAAAGGGTGGGTTAGACTTAGCAACTCGTATGCTGAAGCGTCCGATAACGGCGGCCACGAACCGAGCTTCTTTAAACTGGAATCCATGATGAGCGACCGTGAGTCTAGCGAGCTTTTGGGTGTAAAAAGGTTAATCTCACCAATACTAATATTGGCAGTTTCTACTGCGATTTTTGTTGCGCTGGTAAAAAACCAACCGACACTGAAGACGACCGCGAAGAAGCCAGTTCCCGTCGCGGTTAGGGCTCTCGATATCAATCTTGCCCCAATGCAACTCAGCGTCAACTCTGAAGGCAATGTGCAGCCCAGTGTAGAGACGAAGCTAGTTGCACAAGTGGCGGGCGAGGTAGTCAAACTCTCCTCAAGCCTTGTTGCTGGCGGGGAATTCAGCGAAGGCGATATTTTGCTGAAGTTGGATCCGCGAGACTATGAAATTGCACTGGCGAGGTCTGAAGCCGCATTGTCACGCGCGCAAGCAGAGCAGCGCTTTGCCGCTGAGGAGGCTTCGCGCGTTCGATCACTGTACGGTGATGAGTTGACGAGCATCGCGCAGCTGCAGAGCGCCGAACGATTACTATCGATCGCAAACGCCAACGTGGATGACGCGTCTGCAGCTATGAAACGCGCGAATGTGGATCTCGAGCGCACGGTCTTCACCGCACCCTTCAATGGTCGTGTTCGCGCAGAGAACGTGGATATCGGGCAGTTTTTGTCCAAGGGGGCCATGATTGCCACCCTGTATGACACCGATCGACTCCAAGTTCGCCTGCCTCTGGCAGACGCGCAGCTTGCTTATCTGGATCCAAGCTATGCGCAAACCGGACTGTCGGGTGAAGAACCGGCGAATGTGACGCTGAGCGCCAACTACGCCGGAGACCAGCAATCATGGTCGGCCAAACTACTTCGAACGGAAGGAGAAATCTCAACAAAAAGTCGCTTTTTGCATGTCATCGTCGAAGTGACCGAGACGCTCAACGATAATGGCGTCCGACTGCCCGTTGGGCTATTCGTTGACGCAGTCATAGCAGGTCGTACCGTCGACGGTTTAGTGTCTGTGCCACGGGGTGCCCTACGGTCCGATAACTCGGTCATGGTTATCGACGACGATAATCAGCTCCACTTCCGAGATGTTTCTGTGTTCAAGCTCTCGGACACCGACGTACTTGTCTCTGAAGGACTAGCCTCGGGAGAGCGCATCAGCATCTCTCCATTACAGTTTGTGGTTGAGGGTATGCCTGTGACCGTGATTGACTGAGGCCCGCAAATGCCAAAGCTCATAGCCTGGTTTGTCGATAACCCCGTTGCCGCCAATCTATTAATGTCCATCCTAATTGCCTCGGGGCTATTGGCGCTCAACGATTTACGTAAGGAAGAGTTCCCAAACGTCGATGCGCCCGTCGTCATGGTCACTGTCCCCTACTTGGGTGCAGCACCAGCCGAAGTAGAAACTGGCGTCTGTGCGCGCATCGAAGAATCGATCGACGGCATTGAGAATATTGTCAAGGTCAAAACGACTGCTGCGGAGGGTCAGTGCAGTGTCGCTGTCGAGCTGGAAATGGACGCTGATAAACCCAAAGCGCTTGACGATATCAAGGCTCAGATCAACGCCATCTCTACCTTTCCTGCAAATACGGAGCCTCCCATTGTCTCGCAGGTCACTATGCGCAGTCTTGTGGCTCAAATAGCGGTGCACGGCGATACAGATGAGCGTTCACTGAAAAACATCACCGAGTCGATCCGAAAGGATCTGCTCGAACTCTCCGAAGTAAGCCTTGTCGAGACACTTTACATGCGTGCAGACGAGATATCTGTTGAGATATCTGAAGCCACATTGCGCAGACACCAACTGACATTGGAGCAAGTCGCGCACGCTATTTACAGTTCCAGCATCGATATACCCGGCGGTTCTGTTAAGGCCGATGCTGGCGAGATTCGTCTGCGAAGCACCGGTCAGCGCTACACAGGAGAAGAGCTGGAAAACGTTGTAGTGGCATACGAGCCTGGTGGTGGTCGTCTGTTGCTCCGAGATATCGCTACGATCGTCGATGGGTTTGAAAATGTGGATCAATACGGCGAATTTAATGGCGAACAAGCCATGATGATTCAAATTTCGCGTATCGGTAACGACGATGCCATCGAAATTTCGGAGGCCGTTGTTGCCTACATTGAGAGCAAAGAACGGGAACTCCCCGAGGGTATTCATTTCACGATGTGGAGTAATGAAGCCGACGAGCTCGTCGGGCGACTAGGAACCATGGTTAATAACGCATTAGGGGGTCTTTTGCTCGTCATTGTCAGCCTATCGCTGTTTCTCCGAGTACGACTCGCGCTGTGGGTTAGTGCGGGTATTCCCGTTGCCATTTTCGGCGCACTAGCTTTCTTCCCAAGTGCAGGATTGAGCATCAGCACCCTATCCCTCATGGGTCTTCTACTGTCACTGGGGGTAGTTGTCGACGACGCGATTGTAGTTGGTGAACGAATCTACACAAAGGAGCAAGAAGGCTTTGACCCTCGCACCGCCGCGATCCGGGGCACGAGTGAGGTCGCAGTACCCGTCTTCTTTGGAGTTCTGACGACCATTGCCGCGTTCATGCCGCTACTGAATGTGAACAGTAATCTGGGGCAGTTTTTTGTCTCGATAGGCGGCACTGTCGTGCTTTGTCTGATCTTCAGCATTGTCGAATCTCAGCTGATTTTACCGTCCCACCTCGCCCACCGCAGTCAAAAACGAGCTCAGTATGGATTTAGTCAACGATGGGAGACATTACAGGACCGGATTGCTGGCTCGCTGGAGTCTTTTGCGACACGCCGCTATAAGCGATGGATTGAGTGGGGTATCGATAACCGCTACACAACTTTGTCTATTGCACTTGCGATGATGGTTATCATGGGTGGTTTGGTAGCAAGTGGTCGTGTCGTTTTCCAGTTCTTTCCTGCAGTCGCGGGAAATAATGTAGTCGCACGAGTGGTCATGCCCGAGGGCTACCCACTGGAAAGCACACAGGCCGTCATCGAGAAGATTCAGGCCTCCGCGGCCGAGACGCGACTAAGAGTAGATGCCGGGCGCGATGACGGCAAGTCAGCGTTCAAAAACGAGCTCTCATCGGTCGGCGTCAGCATTACCCAAGACTTTGCTATGGTAGGCGATACTGGATCTAACGTTGCCGAAGTCTCTTTAAACCTTGTTCCCTATCGTGAGCGCGGCGGTATGACGCCTCAAGAGGTAGTAAATCTCTGGCGAGACCTGACCCCCCCGATTCCCGATGTCGTTGAACTCAGCTTCTCGGCGGACGCCGTCTCCATGGGTGCCGATATTGATCTTGAACTCCGAGGCCGAGATATTGAGCAACTTGGACGCGCTGCCAACGAGTTGACTGAAATCCTTACAACTTACGGTGGTCTTTACGACATTAGTAATAGTTACCGTTCTGGTAAGCGCGAGCTCGCCTTGAAGGTGCTCCCCGAAGCTGAAGCGCTGGGACTGACACAGGCGGATCTTGGCAATCAGGTGCGAGATGCTTTTTATGGGCGAGAAGCGCAGCGCGTGCAACGAGGCCGCGATGATGTTCGAGTGATGGTACGATTCCCACAAGATGATCGTCGGTCACTTGCCAGTTTGGAAACAATGACCATACGTCTGCCCGACAGTACCGAGGTACCGGCTCTGTCAGTCGCCAAAATAACACCCACGGTTGGTAATTCTGCCATTAACCGAACGGACGGACAGCGGACAATCAACGTTATAGCGTCTGCCGACCGAGAACTTACACCACCGGAAACAGTCCTCGCCGAGATATTCAGGAAGCACGTACCGCAGCTGATGGAAAACTATCCAGGAATCAGCGTGTCACAGGCGGGTGAAGCCGAGGAGCGAACCCGCGCATTGAGTGGCCTTTTGAGTGCCAGCCTCGTGGCATTGATGGTCATCTATACCTTGCTTGCAATCCCATTGAAGTCGTACTTGCAGCCCCTCGTAGTCATGGCCAGTATTCCGTTTGGTTTCATTGGCGCCATTCTGGGGCACGAGATCATGAACTATGACCTGGTATTCTTCTCGTTGCTCGGGATGATTGCACTCGCGGGCGTGGTAATAAATTCAAGCCTGGTGCTCGTCGACTTTATTAACCGTAACCAACGCCTCCACGGTATGGGACTCAGAGAGGCGGTCATTGACTCGGGAATGTCGCGTTTCCGGCCTATTTTCTTGACATCGGTAACCACATTCATGGGTTTACTACCGCTTATGGTCACCCGTGACTTTGATACAGCGCCCTTCGTACCCCTCGCAGTGTCACTTGGGTTTGGTGTCGTCTTCTCTACGGCAGTTACTTTGGTATTGATACCGGCCCTTTACGTCATTCTTTACGACTTTCTCACATTCATCCGAGCCGAGTCCGAAGAAACCGCGGTATCCGCTCAAAGCTAGGATATATCGCCCAGCAGCCCATTCATATGCCTGATAGTTGCAAGAACTCCATTCCTAAACACACACGAAAAACCAGTACACCGTGACGAGTGCAGCTAACCAGTGAGGCAACGCCGAAGCTGGAGCTATTCGGCGATTTCATGCAAAAAAAAGCCCGCAGTTTGCGCTGCGGGCTCTTCATCAGATGGAAAGTCCTTATATTGAGTAAGAAAGACCCAAAATGAAGGTGCGACCACGCGGACCGACGGGCCATGCGTTCTGAGTCGCATACGGTTCTTCATCAGTAACATTGTTGATTATCGCGCGGAACGTCAAAGCATCGCTATAGCGATACCTGGCATTTAAATCAGTAATCACGACTGAGTCGAAGAACCCTGCATCGCCATAAAGCGCCTGGTTATCTCCCAAACCAAGGACTTCCTCGATTTCGTCTACACCTTGCTTGCTCTGGTATGTAGTTTTCATTCCTAAAGTCATCGCTCCTCGACCAACTGAGGCGCGGAAGACTGCCGTAGTTTTGGGCCGCCCAATTTCCTGCATTTCAGGGTCCACATCAGACGCATCGAGCGGATTAAAGAAACGATTCAGCTGGTCTTGTTTTGAACCGGTCAAGCTTAGTCGGAAGTCTAAATCTTCGAGCGCAAACTCGTAAGCCGCGGTAACATCATAACCATCTGCTTCAAGACTCGCGAAGTTGATTTGCCCCGTCTCGAGGAAGTTCAAACCACCGTCCGCACGACGCGTAAACGCGTCACAGAACCCGAGGTTAGGGTAGTTGGTGGAGTCGTAACAACCTTTGAGGATGTCACCCGCACCAACGGCTGAGATCGCATCTTCGATGGCAACATCCCAGTAATCTACTGTGATAGTGAGGCCCTCGATAAAGCTAGGTGTCAGCACAAAGCCGATGGTATCGGTATCCGCAGTCTCTACGCCCAGATTAGGGTTGCCACCAGATACTCCGTTAAAACGCGCTGTAAGTGGGTTCGCCCACGCGTACTCACCCGCTTCGTTGTAGATAGCAGAGTTTGCTACGCCAATCGCCTGGAGTGCTGCCGCACAGTTTGCTTCACGAACCGACGAACCTTCGTTGATTCGCAGCGCATCACAGGGGTCTTCGTTCTTACCGATGAAGATTGGGAGACGCGGATCATACAGCTCGGAGATGTTTGGAGCGCGAACAGCCTCAGAGGTTGTGTAGCGCAAACGGACTTGATCAAAGGGCGCCCACGTTGCACCGAACTTCCATGAAGTGGCTTCGCCCAGCGTCGAGTAATCCGCCTGTCGCACCGCTGCATCCACTGTTAACTCACGTGCAAACGAGCGATCAGCAAAAATGGGAAGGCGAATTTCCGCAAACACGTCAGTTACATCATAATCACCCGACGTATTGAACTGCTGGGTGTTATCGAACGAAGTGAAGCCAAACAACCATGGCGACACCTCACTGACCTGCACTCCAGGCGTGAAGGATGTTCCCGCTGGCAGAATACCCAGCGTAAGGGGGTCCAATTGGTTGTCGCTTGACTCATCGCGATACTCGATACCAGCTGCGTAACCTATGGGACCATCCAGCAACCCACTAAGGACATCAAACGAACCGACCGCTGTGATGTTCAGAACAAACTGTTCGACTTCGAGCTCATCTGTCAAACGCTCGGTGATAAAGTCCTGTGCCTCTGGGCTAGCAGCGTAAGTGCCAAAGGGGTTAAGCGGCTGACACTGACCATCACCTGGTGTGAATGTGTAATAACGGTCACTGTAAAAACTGCCCTCAGTGTAACCGTTTGCCCACGCAAAGTAGTCGATCGGGTATGCAGCTGTTGGATCCAAATCTGAGCGACAAACGGGGTTACCATTGGCGTCCGCCACTGTATCCATTGCTGCGTAGAACCGGTCAAGCAGGATACTGGTTGAGGCTGACTTCTGCTCAAAGGTGCCCTGATTCACCGAAAACTCGACCATATGGTCCTCAGCCGGTTGCCACTCAAGACCGGCTACGACACGTGTCGTTTCGCGCGTGTACTCAGAGCCGTCTTCATGCCAATCGAGCGCGTCTTTAGTGAAGATCAAATAACCCACCTGATCCATAACGGGCTGAAGCTCGGCCGGTAGGTAAGGGTTATCGGGCGTAATCTCAAGCGTATCGAAAAACCCGTCGTACTCAGAGTAGGTATTTGTTTCAGCTTTCACGTACTTAGTCTCGAGAAAACCTTTCAAACTGTCGCTAAATTCATAGCTCACATTAAAATTGACGACCTGACGATCCGTCTCTGGATAAAGCGTATCGATGTTGTGGTTTCCGTATGCGCTGTCACCGCCCGTACTGAGCAGGCCGTCAATGAGGACACCGTCCTGGTTTACGCGAACGCTGCCGTCTGGGTTTGTTAACCAGCAACCCGCGAGATAGCCGACTCGACCACCCTCTGATTCCTGGCAGTCGGCAATGCCATTCCCGTTAATATCGACATAAATATTCCCTCGCCCACCAAAACCGGGTGCAACCGAACCTTCATGGGACGTCAGCCAATAACCAACGTCATTTAGCACCGTGCGAGGTGGACCGTTAGGATCCGGATTATTTACGGTAAATCCAATTCCATTATCACGTGACCACGAACGCTCGCCGTACAAAATACCTGAGTCATCCTCTGCACTGACGGTCAGCACGGCATTACCGCGACCATCGGCAAAATTTGTTCCCCAAGCGATATCGAGAACCGTGGTTTCACCAGCGCCGCGCTCTGGACGCCCTGTCGATAGATCAATCTCCAGACCTTCAAAGTCGTCTTTCAAGATGAAGTTCACAACACCGGTTACCGCATCAGCACCATAAACCGCTGAGGCGCCACCGGTCGTCACTTCAACGCTTTTAACCAAGGCACGGGGAATCGAGCCGACATCAACCGCTTGTGAACCACGAAAACCTGCCACGTGACGGCGCCCATTGACCAGCGTCAAGGTTCGTGAGCCGCCCAACCCGCGAAGGTTGAGGCTGTTTGCGCCGGTTGATGAGTTCTCAGCAGTAATCGAGGAAACAAGCGCGGGGATATCGGCAACGATATCGGCAATGTTGATTTCACCCGAGTTACGGATGTCTTCCTCAGATACCGCCTGAATGGGTACTGAAGAGATGGCGTTTGAATCAACGGGAATACGGGATCCCGTAACGATGACTTCTTCCAACTTTTCCTGGGCTGAAACCGCGGGTGCTGCTGTGGCAACGGCGACTGCCAATGCAAAGCCGGGTTTCCGAGACAATGACTTGATCATCTTAGCGTCCTTTCATGGTTTGGTTGCTCGATCCATCCATAGGCACGGACCGCGCGTTTTCTTTAGTTATTCGGCACAAACGTGCCCGCGTTACATTACGCACTTTGCAGTATATAGCTGTGCACACATGTGACAAGCTAAGGCCACACCAACAGAAAAATTATTACCAAAAACAATGGCTTGTAATTTTTTCATGCCAATGAAATTTCGACGAAAAGCCCCAAATTGGTGAAGTTGCGTTGAGGTATGCACTGAATTGGTGCTGACCGGCTTGTGCGCGCGCTCCCCTGTAGTATGATGTACAGGGCGTTCAAAAGCCCTCTGCGGCTGCAGATAAGAGTGTCAAACATGCCACCGCTCGCTCCCCTGCCGTCTGCGGAACGAAGATGTGATCGTGATAAAAACCCGCAACCACATTGGCGCTAATCGCCTCGGAAGCGAGGGCTTGTGACACCGCAGCAGTGAGACCCACCGCCTCTAAGCTCGAGTGAATATTGAGCGTGATGCGCGCCATGGGCTCACTGGAGACATCAAACTCCTCGGCTCTTTCCCACGGGACAATCAGGGTCGTGCCTTCAGTCTCCCGAAACGTCGCTAGTGCGTGCTCCGCCAAATACTCGCTCGAGACCTCATCCACCGACACGAAGGCCCAGATCTGATCATCCAGCGACGGCGACATCTGCGCAATTAAGGTCAACAGATCGGACTCGCCCGTGCTTCCGATTTCGTTCGTGCTCATTTACTACAATCCTGATGAAATCACGCTCAACCCTAACACGTAGGCCACGACTGACCATGCAATCGCTTGATCACACCATAGTCTTGAGTAGACTGAAGCAAAGCATTGGGGGGTAGTTGACGAGGAAACTGGGGATTCCGCTTCCCCCCTAGAACTGAACTAAATGCGGCCATAGGCTGTGGAAGGAGCCGTCCTATTTTATTGAAAATAAGCTTTAGAGCCCCTCGCCCGAGTCCGAATAGATCACCCAAATCTTTCGATAACCATCGGTTTCCCAAATACCCGTCCACTCCTTGGGGATGGTGACCGCTTCTCCTGCATTGATGGTCATTTGGCTGCCGTCATCAGATGTCAGTGTGACGCTGCCCTCGAGAAAAAACATGAACTCATCGACGCCGTAGGGTTCAGTAATCTCAGATCGCGACTTACCCGCTTTGTACATACCGGAGGCGAACTTGCCGTCAGACGACCTCAGGGCAGTGATGTCCAGGATATTACCGGTCGGTGTCTCAGTGACGATGGTTTTTGGATTATCAAAGGCTTTACCCATCAGATCGGCATTCGATAGCTTGGCGGGATGTATTGTCTCGGCGACTGTCAGTGAACTTGCAGCCGTCAAGAAGATTGAGGCCGTGAGACCTTTCAAATAGCGAGTCATCAAAGCATTGGTTCCAGTTATAGTTCTAATCATCGATTCATAGTCCCCCTTCCGCACAGGCTCATTATTTAATATCGAGGTGCCACTCAGTTCGCTCACAAAGATTTTACACCCTCTCGGATTTGAGATGCCTCGCCCCTATGCATTCAGGCTACTGATCAGGGCGTCGCATGAGTGTTGTTCATTAGCCCTCAGCCAATTCAATTTGCTCGTTGACCGCCCGATCCGCAGCATCCACCGCCCCATCGACATAGGCGTGTGCCTCTGAGTCCGAGTTCGCGATGCTAATGCGCCCTATTTGCGCTCTTCCAGCAATATGCGGGCCGTTATATCGGTTATAGCTGGGGTTAATTCCAATCCCCTCGAACTCGAAGGCATAACCATGGGGCCAGCGATTGAGCGTAATGCCGGCCATGTCGCGGTCCACATCAAACCCATGAGGGCCGAGCATGCCATCAAAGTGTTTGATAATGTCGTCTTCAAAATCTTGATAAGACATTTCGAGTAGTTTCATGCGCCCTGCCCGGTATTGGTCCTTGGCGGGCAGCCCTCTCGCTGTCGGCGAATACCAAGCGGTAACCACAATGGGTCTGTCGGTGTATTGGGCATATTCGTAGTCACCAATGCTGACCGGGTAGTCCAAGTGCAAGTACTTGAAATAAACATCGCCCGGCGAATAAAACATGAAATGTCCTGCATCTTTAAACGACTGCCAGTTCCTTAACGCAAATGTGCCCAGCACGAACGGAATCTTGGTGGCCTGACCTATCGCCTCGGTTTGAGCCTGACTCGCCTCGGGACACAGGTGCGGGATGATTTGGTTATAGCAGGCCATAACCGTATGCTTCGCTCGCACTCGGTAGGTTTTACCGCCGTTGACGTAAGCGACATCGACGTATTTGCCATCAGGCGTGTTCTGCGCCCTGACCACGGTGCTGTTGAGCCGAATCTTGATCGCATTATCGGGTCTGTCTAACCGACTGTAATCAGCTTTTGCCGTCACCAGGTCTTCCATGGTGCTGCTGGGCATAGCGTCGGGAATCAGGTTACGGACCAAGGCACGCGCAATGCTGGCATTGCCGTCCGGAAACTTGAAAATATAAGGCTCTTCTTTTTCCTCCGATGGTCGCACCCCCACTTCGTCCGTACCCGGGAACCAGTAAATCATCGCTTCCCACGCCGAAATGGCCTCCCAGCCCGCGCCCATCAACGGAAGCCAGGAATCCTGCAGAATGCCTCTAACGGACTCGGGTTGTTGTGCGTAATCTTTGAGGAAATCGAGGTAACTCGTCTCGCGTAGAACTGCCTCGCGCTCTGTATTTGAGAGACCCTCCAAATAATCTTTGCCACCCTTCAACAGACTGGCGAAAGCCTGCTGATCCTCTTTACAGATGGGCATGTCACCCGTGATGTTATTGAGTTGAAAACCCCAGCGATCCCACCAGTCCTGAATAGGGTTTTCAGTGATGGCGCGTTTTCCAAAGGTCGCCTCGTCGAAATAAATGCCGCGGGTCATACCGCGCTCTTCGAAGAAAGACTGGTCGTGGTAGTCGTAGAAGCGCTCAACGAAGATGCCGAGATCCCTCAGCAGCTGACTCGCGACCGGTGAGTAGGCCGAGGGCGTATCAATCGCTTGACTCCCCCCGTAACCAATCAGTGTGTCGCCATCGACCGAGAGCTCGTTACGACGCGCATGCCCACCAAAGTCATCGTGGTTATCCAATACGAGGATCTTGCTGTCGCTTCCGTGCCGGTCTCTAAAGAACTTGGCAGCCGCCAGTCCCGAGATCCCACCACCGACGACTATTAGGTCGTAGGTTGTCTCCGTTTGCTCTTTAGGTAGAGTGAATGCTCTACCCTCGCGTGCCAGCGCATGGGCGATCTCATAGGTACCATCCACACTGCCACGCATACCGGTGAGCGCGGGCGGATAGTAATCAGGTCCCAATGAGTGGGACGGGAGTAAACCTTGCGCGAGTACTTCGAGTGGCGTCAGGTGGAGCCCAGCTGCACCAACAGCCATGCCATTGATAAAATCACGGCGTGTGAGTTTTTGCTTTACTGGGCGCTTCATTGCTTTAGTCGCTGCTCCCTTCAAATGCTGTTCTAAACCTTCTTGAACTTTCTTTACACGGATAGTGGCTGCAATTACCTGCTTCTCGACGCATGCGGACACTTCGCTTTGGCAGTGTCATCACCATAGGCCTGCCGCCTGCAAAAGTAAAAGCACTGGCAGTCACCAGCAACTTGTCGTTTACTCACGGGAAGGGAGCTAAACGTGGTCCGCGAGTAAACAAAATAAAAACCTAAATTTAAACGATAGGAACGAAGATTGATGTCGACGACAAAAAAGACCCTACTTCTCGCTACCCCGGTGGTCCTGCTTAGTGGATGGTTTGCTTACGACTACTTGGTGACCAATCTCAAATTTATACCTAACACTGATGAAGAGCGCGCGGCGATTCGAGCTGAGATAGCAGCGCAAGACGAAAACACCTTCTACAAACCTGTGCAGGGTCCAAGGTCACTTCAGCCGGCAAACCCACTTAACAACGTCTACTTCGGGGACCTTCACGTTCACTCTAACTTGTCTGCGGACGCTTACCTTTTTGGTAACCGGCGAGATCTCGATGCGACCTACCGGTTCGGCAAAGGCGAGTCAGCGCCGATTGAGACCGGTGAAATTATTGAAATTACACGACCCCTAGACTTTGCCGCGGTCACCGACCACGCCGAGGGCTTTGGGCGTGTCACGGCATGCTTTGATCCTGCAACACCAGAGATTGCGGAGAGCTGTGAGCTGCTCAACAGCCCTAACTTACTGTCGTTTATAGAGATAAGAGCAAATGTTGAGAACCGGCCCTTGGTCGAAAACCTCAGTTATTTTGGCGATGACAAAGCGGTGGAGCGTCAGTATCACCTGAATACGTGGGAGGCGATAAAAGCGGCGGCTGAGCGACACAACGAACCAGGCGTCTTCACTACCTTTGCTGCCTACGAGTACTCCCCTGCCATGGTCGATCGGGGTAAGCACCACCGTAACGTGATCTTCCGCACCAGTGTCACGCCCGACTACGCCGTCTCTGCCTATGACGCCGACTCCGAGATTAATCTCTGGAAACAACTGGATGCGTCTTGCGGCGAGGGCTGTGAGTTTCTGACGATTCCCCACAATCCGAACAAGAGTTGGGGCTTGGCCTTCGCCAGCGAAACGATTGATGGCGTTCCCTACACCCGCGATGACTGGCGCCTTCGTGAGAAATTTGAGCCTTTGGTTGAGATGTTCCAGATCAAGGGTAACTCCGAGTGTGTGCTTGGCTTTGGCGCCACCGATGAAGAGTGTGGCTTCGAACAGTTCTTCCCCGTTTGTGAGGAAGGACAGGTCACAATGTGCATTCATCCAACCTCAATGGCTCGAGACGGTCTTAAGAAAGGACTGGTGTTGGAGGAGACCCTCGGTTTTAACCCCATGAAGTTTGGCCTAATGGCCTCGACTGATACCCACAACTCGAACCCGGGTGATGCAGAAGAATGGGACTACCGCGGTGCCAACTCCTACATGGGCTCGCCGGCTAAAGAAAGGCTTTCAGATGGCCTGCGACAACCCAAAGTCACCAACCCGGGTGGTCTCGCCGCGGTATGGGCACCGGAAAACACGCGTGATGCCTTGTTTGACGCCATGAGCCGTCGTGAGGTCTACGCGACCAGTGGAACACGCCCAACGCTCCGCTTCTTTGCAGGTGCCAACTTACCTGAGGACATCGCGCAAACAGGTGATCTTGAAGCCGCTTATACCAATGGTGTTGCCATGGGTGGCACCCTCAATCCTGATGATGGTGCGCCACGACTGTTTGTTTGGGCCACGCAAGACCCCGACCATGCACCGTTAGCGAAAATACAAATCATCAAAGGCTGGCTCGAGGACGGCGAGACCCGTGAAAAAATCTTTGAGGTTGCTTGCGCGGATACCCACGTCAGTGGTGCCTGCGTTTCCACGCTAGCGCCAGTCGATCTCAGTGACTGTTCCTGGTCCGCCAATGCAGGCGCGCCAGAACTTCGCGCGGACTGGGTAGACCCGGACTACGATGCCAATCACAACGCGTTTTATTACGCGAGAGTGATTCAGATACCGAGCTGCCGCTGGACCACCTATGACAGTTTGCGGCTAGGACAGGCGCCGCCGACAGACGTACCGGCCGCCATAACCGAAATGGCATGGAGTTCACCTATCTGGGTGTCATCCAGAGACTGAAGCACCATCTAAAGCCGGTACTTTTCGATCTTTTAGGGATTTTTCGCTATTTTTCTCGACTTATAGCGAATTTTAACGGCTTTTGGTCGTTTCTAGCTGTCGCCTTCCAGCAAGTCTTCATTGCCGGCATCGTCCTTCTCCGGCGACGTCAAAATAAGTTTTTGAGGTTTATCCTTCGACTTTCCAATCGGCTCGTTCGTCTCCCATCGCACGCATCGATCGATGGCCACATTGCCCTGCGGATTATCGATAGTGTTGCCCAGACTGTACTGACCTGCCACCACACCTGCTTTTGGTGCAATTTCCTGACTCAAACACTTTGGGAAATACGGTGTGCTGTCGAGCCCCAGTTCTTTCTCGAGCGCAGCGACCTCGCGCTGCTTGGGTGTGGCACAGCCTGCTAGCGTGAAGCTTGTGATGATGGCGATAAGACCAACGGAGAAGCGCATGGGCAATTCCTCTGCTCGATTACTCACAGCTTAGTACGGCATTACGGGTTTTACGAGGGCAGACTCTTGAATAGACGCCAAGGTGGTGCTGTGGTTAAGGGTATCTCGAAGCACATTGCGCTTGAGACATGACTGGACCGACACGTGCCGTGCCATGCACGCTGCCTTAAACCTACTGCAGCCGAGCACCTACTGAAATAGCCACTGCATTGCCTATATGCCGAACCCGAGCAAAGTGAGCACCCAATGTCACCTATGCCCGCTTTTACACAGCGAGGACATTTCGTCGCACTGGGCCTTTTCGGTGGAATCGGCTTCGGTAATACTCTGCTGTAAACACCAGTATAAGAACCACCTCACATGACCCGTAAAACAACGCACCGCACCCGATATACCCTCGTTTTTAGCGCACTCGTCAGCTCGCTCAGCACCATGGCCTTGTTTGGATATTCAGCACCTGCCGCCGATCTTCCAGCCTTCAGTGCTGAGGACGTATTTGAGATGGAATACGCTAACGACCCTAAGGTATCGCCCGATGGGTCTCGTGTTGCCTACGTTAGAAGTTCCATGGACATCATGACTGACCGCACGCGACGCACCATTTGGGTAGTTGATATTGATGGCAGCGGTCACCGCCCATTGGTCAGTGGCGCCGGGAATTTCAGCTCACCACGCTGGTCGCCCTCCGGTGATCGGCTGGCCTACCTGTCGAATACCGAGGGCAAAACCCAGTTGTTCGTGCAGTGGCTCGAGGGTGGTGAAACCGCCAAGGTAACCACCCTACCCCAGTCGCCACGCAGTATTGTCTGGTCACCCGATGGTAAACACATTGCCTTTACTCGATTTGTTCCTGCACCACCTCCCACATTGGCCGATATGCCAGCCAAGCCAAAAGACGCGAAGTGGGCAGAGCCAGCAACCGTGGTTGATCGCATGACCTTCCGATTTGATGGTGGCGGCTACCTACCTACCGGCAACCAGCAGGTGTTCGTTGTGCCCGCAGACGGCGGCACCCCGCGTCAGATGACCTCAGGGGATTACCCCATCAGCGGGACGGTCTCGTGGATGCCTGACAGCCAGTCGATCGTCTTCTCAAGCAATCGACGCGAAAATGTTGAGTACCACCCACGTCAAAATGATTTGTATGTCGCTTCAATAACCACGGGTGAGCTCACTCAAATGACGGACCATGCGGGTCCTGAAGGCAATCCCGCGGTATCACCCAATGGTCGATACCTTGCCTACACGTCAGCCGCCGATACACGGCAGGGCTATAACCGCGCGGACCTCCGCGTCATGGATTTAACCTCGGGCGAGAGCCGTTCGCTGACAGCCGACCTCGATCGATCGGTGTCTGATATCCAATGGTCAGCCGACAGCAAAAGCATCTGGATTCGCTACAACGATCTGGGCATGGCCCGCATTGCCGAAGTTGATCTGAAGGGCAACCTCACGCGAGCCGATGTTGTTCTCGGTGGTACGGCACTGGGACGTCCTTACACCAGTGGCACGTTCTCGGTCGGGGGTAAAGACCGTATTGCCTACACGCTAGGTCGCGACGATCGACCCGCAGATCTCGCGCTAATGCGGTCTGGCAAGCAACCGCTGCAGCTGACAGACCTCAACAGTGACCTCATGGGGCAACGTGAAATGTCGCGGGTTGAGCGCATGGTCTGGCCCTCCTCCCACGACAGCATGGAAATCGAAGGCTGGGTGATGAAACCACCCGGCTTTGATCCCGAAAAACAGTACCCCATGATTCTGGAGATCCATGGCGGTCCGCACTCGGCCTATGGACCGAACTATTCGACCGAAGCACAGCTGTTTGCGGCCGCAGGCTACGTGGTGTTCTACACCAACCCTCGGGGCAGCACGAGCTATGGCGAGAAGTTCGCGAATGAAATCGACTTGGCCTATCCCGGCTACGACTACGATGACCTGATATCAGGCGTGGATGCACTCATCGACAAAGGCTATGTCGATAGCGACCAAGTGTTTGTTACTGGCGGCTCCGGTGGTGGCGTCTTAACCGCCTGGATTGTCGGTAAAACCGATCGGTTCCGAGCGGCCGTGGTCGCAAAGCCCGTCATTAACTGGGCGAGTTTCGTGTTAACGGCCGATCTCAACTACTTCTTTGCGACCACCTGGTTCGATGTCGCCCCATGGGAAGATTACGAGAGTTACTGGAAGCGCTCACCCCTGTCGCTAGTGGGTAATGTCTCGACGCCCACAATGTTGCTTACGGGCGAGGAGGATTACCGAACGCCCATGAGCGAAACCGAGCAGTACTATCAAGCCTTGAAGCACCGGGGCGTTGATACGTTGATGGTTCGCATCCCCGGCGCAAGCCATAGCATTTATGCGCGGCCCTCCAACCTCATCGCGAAGGTCAACAATATCTTGGCGTGGTTTGAGCGCTACAGGGATGATGTGAGTGATGCAGAGGACGGTGCGGCTAAATAGCCCGCACCCACACGCCGAAAACGAGACAACTACGGTCCAGATACAACCCAAAGAAATAATTTTTAAGAAGGTAAACCCATGCGATCACTCCTTACTGCCCTTACTCTCGGGGCCATCACGCTAAGTGCTGTAGCGCTGCCAGCGAGCGCCACGACAAAGCAAGAAGTAGAAGGTCTCCTCGAGCGACTCAAATCAGGCGATCTTGACGCCAATGTTCTGCTTTACCCCACCGCTGATCGCCGTGTGGCCTTTGCGCATGCCAACGCCTGGATGCCGACGCGTCCCTTGTTTCCATCCGAGAATCCCCATGCCCTGACCACAGAGATTGACGGGGATCTTGAAAATGTGAGTTATCAAGTCGGTGGTGAGACATTCACGGTTGGGGATTTTCTGAAGCGGGAACCCCTCATGGGTATGGCGGTCGTCAAGGGCGACACCATCAAGCTTGAGCACTACGCTAAAGACCATAGTCCGGAGTCTGTCTGGGTCCCGTTCTCGGTAACCAAGTCCTTTACCTCAACGCTCATTGGTGCCGCGGTAAAAGATGGGTACATCGGCAGTATTGATGACACGGTCGAGACCTATTTGCCGCGGCTCAAAGGCACGGCTTACGGCGCGGTGTCGATTAAAAACATTCTTCAAATGTCTTCGGGCGTGGCATGGAATGAGAACTACGCCGATCCGGATTCTGACGTCGCGAAAGCGGGTACGTACCAAGGGACCCAGCTAACGGATTACTTGGGAACGCTGCCGCAAAAGCACAAACCCGGAAAGGTGTTTAACTACAACACAGCTGAAAGCAATCTCTTGGGTGAGGTATTGAGAGCGGCAGTCGGCAACTCGGCCACTGACTATATGAACGCCAAAATCTGGCAAGGTTTTGGCATGGAGCATTGGGGTAATTGGATGCAGTCCGCCCCGTTTGCTGGCGAAACCGGCGGCTGCTGCATCAGTGCATCCGTCCGTGACTATGCGCGACTCGGTATTTTCGTGAAAAACGGCGCGGTGAATGCGGTAGGTGAGTCCATCGTGCCCGATGGCTGGATGGCCGAGGCCACATCACCCTCAAAAGGATATGAAGGCTACGGGTACAAGTGGTGGCTAGAGGGCGGCGGTAGCTATATGGCTGCGGGTATCTTTGGCCAGTTCATCTTCATCGATCCAAATAATGATGTCGTAATCTCGATGCACAGCAATGCGCCTGCGGCCGTGGAAACCAACTACCACGCCCATGCCGATGCTGCGATGAAGGCAATTGCGGCGTCTTTCGGCTCGTAAACTCTGACTTTCAACGACTCAAGAGGTGTACGTTAGTTAAGGCGACCTTTTTTTTCTTGGGCAACGGTTTTTGAAAAACGGTTTTAGACAAGGGGGCACGGCTCACGGTAAACCTTCAAGCTGCAATCAAAGGTTAGTCCCTACCTAGAATGAGTGTGGGCACACCATGAGTTTTGTCACGCACCGTGCAGACCCTAGTGCCGGGACGTCGGCCGGTGCGGACCTCTGAGACATCAAAACCACGCTCAGTGAGCTCGCAATGGGTCGCTTCGATATTGTCCGTACGCCAGCTCAAACCGAAGAAGCGATCCCGCTCGGGACCTAGAGGCTTCGATATGGGCTGGTAGACCTCAACGATGAGATCACCGCAGCGAAAGAACATCAGACGCGCATCCCAGTTCTCGTTGGTGAGATCGAGCCGCATATCGAGCTGTAACCGACCACCCAGTAACGCAGAGGTGAAGTCTCCATCCCCACTAGCAACCACTGCATGATCAAGACCTGATAAGGCCCCCGGGCTTGGCAAATCGCCGGACTCGATGTCACGCGCGGCCGTCAGAGCCAAGTTCACGCTGCGAGTAGTCTCCGGATTGAGAGCCAGGAATTGATTATCCGACGCATCATCAACGATCTCGATGCCTACATTGGGCAGTCGGCGACGCGCACCGTCCAAGTCAGGACAGCCAAAGACCAGCTGTTTGAGGCCCTGCCTCTCAGAGGTTTCGACCAATCGGAGGCAGGTATTTGCCAGCTGAAAACTCACTGAAGAACCGCCTCGGAACTCCCCTTCCTGCCCGCCAGTCCCCGTCAGAGCCGCATAATCAATCGCCGCAGCAGGCAGGTCGTTGACGCCAACAACGACAGAATCGAGTTGAGAAATCATTCGGGACATAGCGTCCTTCCTTAGTTTTGATTGTCTAAGCCAGTGCTGCAAGGATACGTGGCTGCTTTTTCAAACCCAAGGGTTATCGCCTGCCAATGGGAATTTCAATTGGCTTCCCAGTTCACCGTCCCGTTTCAGACGAGAGAATGAGTTTCTTGTGCGTCTCGCTGTGTTTCGCCAAGCTACGTGAGTCTGGTCCAATCGTGGTGAGTAAAAGGCAATCGCACGTGTGAGCGGTCTAGTCCTCATTCTGCTCAAATGGCAACCGCCGCGATGCGTGCTCCCAACCATCCTGAAGCCTGACGCCGATGCCAATGAGACGCACCGGCATCTCGCGCCGCTGCCATCCCTCGATGAGTAGCTGACGATAGTCAGACTCGACGGCTGCGGTCCCCACACGCTCGACCGTTGTACTGCTGAAGTCGGAGAATTTCAGTTTCACAAAGGCTTTGTGAATGCTTTCGCTGGCATTCGCTGACTCAATGCGGCCCAGTAATTGCTCGAAGAGCTTGTCGACGTAAGGCTCCCACACTGTGGGTCCCGCGAGGTCTTCACCAAAGGTGGTTTCAACGCTGATCGATTTGCGGATACGGCTCGGTTGGACCGGGCGCTCGTCTTTGCCACGCGCGCGCTCGTGAAGCACAACACCGAACTTGCCAAAACGGCGAATGAGGTCATGGAGTTCCCACTCGCGGATATCCGCGCAGGTCTTGAGGCCGTAGCGATGCATTTTTTCAGCGGTCACCGAGCCGACACCGGGTATCTTTTTCACAGGCAATGCGCCGACAAAGGCGTCGACCTGCTCGGGCGTCACAACGGTCAATCCGTCGGGCTTCTTCCAGTCCGAGGCGACCTTGGCGATAAACTTATTTACTGAGACACCCGCCGAGACCGTGATATCGAGCTCCTTTAGTACCTTGGCCCGAATTTCCTTAGCGATTTTCGTCGCAGTCAAGCTCTCGCCACTCGACTCAGATACATCCAGATAAGCCTCGTCCAGCGACAGCGGCTCGATGATTTCGGTGTACTCCTCAAATATGCCGCGCATGGCCTTGGACGCCTCACGGTATTTCATGAACTGCGGCGGTACGACGGTTAAATGCGGACAGAGGCGCATGGCATGCGCTGTGGACATGGCTGAGCGCACCCCGAACTTGCGCGCATCATAGTTGGCCGTCGTGAGTACACCCCGACGTTCGGCACTGCCCCCCACCGCCATGGGGATACCGCGCAACGTTGGGTCGTCACGCATCTCTATGGCGGCGTAAAAGCAATCAGCGTCGATGTGAATGATCTTGCGCTGCATGGCAGTTCCACTCAGTCAGACGTGAAGGCAGCCATGGAAGATCTACCCCTCAAACCACGCATTGAGTGCTGGCTTGGTGACCTTACCGAGCGCGTTGCGCGGCAAGGCATCGGTGAAAATCCACTTTCGAGGGACCTTGTAGCCACTCATGCGCTCACGTGACCACTGAACGAGGTCACCCTCAGAGACAGCGTTAGCCAGAACAACAGCCGCGGCAACGATTTCGCCCCATTCATCATCCGGCACACCAATCACGGCTACTTCGCTGACATCCGGGTGCTCAAGCAAGGTGGCCTCAATCTCGAGCGCAGAGAGCTTGTAACCACCCGACTTGATAATGTCGATGGAGGCACGCCCCAAGATGCGATACGCGCCTTCATCAACAACCGCAATATCACCTGTCAGAAACCACCCGTCGGCAAACGCCTTTGCAGTGGATTCAGGATTGCCCCAATACTCTCTGAAGGCTGTCCGGCTTTTCACAGCTAGCTCTCCGGGCGTTGCTGGATCGGTAATGTCCTCACCGCTCTCGCTGACACGTTTAATCACAACACCGGGCAGCGGTTGCCCTACATGGCCGGGCCGACGATCACCCTCGTAAGGGTTGGAGAGCGCCATACCTAACTCGGTCATGCCATAACGCTCAAGGAAACGCTGAGATGTCAGCGTTTCCCACTCGTCGAAGAGGGGCACCGGGCAGGCAGCAGAGCCCGAAACGTTGAGACGCATATTGGCGAAGCCCTCAGTTACTTGGTCACGCGTGGCGTCATCCAATGTCTTTAGATAGGCAACGAGTTTGACATAGATGGTAGGCACCGCCATGAAGACCGAGTAGCGATCGTTCGCCACCTTTTGACAGACCTGCTGGGCATCAAACCGCGCGTAAAGATCGACCGTCGCGCCTCGCCACAACGCACACAGCAAAATATTGACGATGCCGTGGACGTGATGGAGCGGCAAAAATAATGGGATAACATCCGTCGCTTCCCAGCCCCAGGCCTCAACTAGCGAAGTCACCATTGCCGAGACGCTAGCGACCGTATGAACGACGCCTTTGGGCTTTCCGGTTGTACCGCTGGTGAAAACAATGATCGCACCCTGCTCCCCCGCCAGCGGCAAAGCACTCGGCGCCTCCGCCTCGGGTAAGTCTTCGACCGCAAGCTGCTCAACCCCGAGCGTTTCACAGACGGCATCGAGCGCCTTCGAGCGCATCTCACTGGGGAGAAGCAGTCGTCTGACACCGGCGACCGATAGACAATGCGACAGCTCGCCTGCACTCGCGTGAACACTCAGAGGAACGGCAATACCACCTGCCGCCACAACACCAATAATCAGTGCCGCGTAATCAAAGCTTGCGGGATACAGGAACGCCACGCGCTCTTCTTTTAATGAAGCCTCACCGTTCAGCAAGCCAGCAATAACATGACTTACAGCATCGTTTAACTCGGTGTAAGTGAGACTCCGCTCACCATCAACCAGCGCGATCGCCTCACCCGCGTGGTTGAGGCTCGGAAACCACGTCACCTTTTCAGTGCTCACGGGCTCAGCGCTCACCGGCAAACACCCACAAAAGCAGGCCGCCGATAACCAGCGGTAAGGCGAAGCTCAGAAACAGGCTGTACATACCCCAGCCGGCAGAAATGAGGGCCGCCGCCAACAAGGGCGATGCGATGGCTCCAGTTCTTCCCAGCCCAGCAGCCCAGCCGACGCCGGCGGCACGCACATCGCTCGGATAGGCCCGCGTAGCCAATGCATAGAGACAGGTGAAGCCGCCATGTAAGAACACACCGCCAATAAACATGAGCGTCGTGAGGCTACCGAGCGCAGTGGGCTCGGTTAAGCCGACGTAGGCTAATACGCCCCCAGCTGATACGAAAAACATTGAAAGTAACGGCGCCAGCGGTAAGCGCGTGGTGAGAAACGCAAGCACCAAAATGCCGGGAATTGCGCCCAGATTGAATCCTGTCAGCGCCTCAATACCCTGCGCACGTGTATAGCCTGAGTCCACAAACAATATCGGTATCCACGACAGCATGAAGTACATGGTGAGAAAACCCATGAAATAAATGGCCCAGAGCACCAGTGTTCTAAGACGCCGCTCAGCTGTCAGAATCTGCACAACGGGCGTCGCGCTGGGCCTCGTGACGGTGGCACTCATGCCATTCACGGCCTCCCGGCTCAGGCGCGCTAACAAAGCGTTCACCGCTGCCTCGCGTTCCGGTTGGTTACCCGCGCGGCTTGCCAGAAACTCGGGGGACTCGGGTAAAAACGCCCAGGTCACGAGGCCAATCAATGAGGTCAGAATGCCGCCCGCCGTAAAAACCGCGGTCCAGCCATAATCAGGAATCAACGCATTGGCGATGGGGCCGGCTAACACCGCCCCGACGGGATAGCCCATAACCACCAGCGAAACGGCCAGACTCCGATAGCGACTCGGCATGAACTCGGAAGCAAGTGCAGGTGCACTGCCAAAAATCACGCCGATACCAAGACCCGAAATGAACCGAAGGATGGCAAAAATGGTGACGGAAGCCGTACTCGCGATCCAACTGACAGCAAGCATGCTTAGACTCACAAGGATCATCGCAGCAACTAACAAAAGACGGCGGCCTAGCTGATCCGATAGCGGTGCCAAACCCGCCGCGCCAATGGCCATACCAACCAATGCTGCGCTAAATAACGGACCTAAAGCCGCCCGCTCAAGACCCCAGGAAGCCGCCACACTGGGCGCCGTTACTGACATGGCGACGACATCAATACCGTCAGCAAGATTCAGCATAAACCCGAGCAGAACAACCAACCACATGAGTGGCACAACGGGCCCCTCGTCGATGCGTGCTCGCACCAAATCAGCACTCATGGTCTTTCCTTTTGCTCTGCCTGCGGCTGCCGCTCGCACCCGAAAAATGGGGCTAATCAAACATCCTATCGATAAGCTCGATGATAAAACGAAAAAGCTGTGCCTGTCCGCCGGAAGTGCACCGGCTCGGAGGCATTAATTCTCGTATGAATTAGACTCGACGAGCGATTTTGACGGCTTGCTCCGACCCAAAACCCACAACCCAGCACCACGCCTTGAGCAGGCTCGATTGACCCTCCGCTTCACCGCCAGCCTCGTCGCGATGGTCAGCTTCATCGTCGCAGAACTGATGTATCGCAGCGGTTAGTGTCGTGTCTCCGTACGCCTCCAGCGCCGCATACTGCGACTCGTAGTGTTTGACAACGAAGGTTTCAACCGCCTCTATCGAGGCATAGACCCAATTTCGTCCACCGAGCGCAGAGACCGCACCCAAAATGAACCCAGACAGCCGCCAGAGGGGTAGCAACAGGCTTTTCTGACGGGACGTTAACCACTCCTCAAAGAAACCGAGATGGGTCTCCTCGGTCGCCAGATGATGCTCAGCGAAGGCGCGTATTTCAGCATCACGCGAAACGGCCAGCACACCTTTGTAAATCCAAACCGCGCCGGTCTCGCCTGCATGATTCGAGCGCATCTCGCCCGCAAGGTGAGCAGGTAGGGTTGAGGCAGATTGTAAGGATGCTGTATTCATAGCTGACCGCCTTTTAAAAGCGGCTCAACTATAGCGTATTAGCTTAAGAAGTCAGGGCTTCGGCGGGCGATATCGCATCCAAACTTAACGCTTCCCCGACACCGGCGTGCGTCAGCTTGCCCGCGTGCACGTTCAAGCCAAGCGCAAATCGCGCATCTCCTCGCAATGCATCCAGCCCTTGATCGGCCAAACGCAACACGTAGGGAAGCGTTGCATTAGTGAGTGCTAAGGTTGCCGTTCTCGCCACACCACCTGGCATATTTGCCACACAATAATGAACGACGCCATCCACCTCGTAGGTGGGATCTTGGTATGACGTTGCACGAGACGTCTCGAAGCAACCGCCCTGATCGATCGCTACGTCAACCATGACACTGCCCTTTTGAAGCTTTGAAACCAGATCGCGGCTCACTAACTTTGGTGCAGCGGCACCGGGAATGAGCACAGCACCAATGATCAAATCCGCATCCATGACCTGCTCTTCAAGTGCCGCCGCACTCGACCAGACGGTCTCGATGCATGACATGAAGATGTCATCGAGATAGCGAAGTCGATCGAGTGAACGATCGAGAACTACAACCCGTGCGCCCATACCCTGCGCGACACGCGCCGCATTGGTGCCTACAACACCTCCGCCGATGACCACAACTTTGGCAGGTGCAACGCCTGGCACCCCACCGAGTAGCACACCGCGGCCTCCACTGGATTTCTTAAGGAAGTCACCACCCGCCTGGGCCGCCAGGCGACCGGCGATCTCTGACATAGGCGCTAGGAGTGGCAAGCCGCCGTTCGTACCCTCTACCGTTTCATAAGCAATGCAGGTTGCTCCGCTCTCCATGAGCAAGTCGGTTTGCTGACGATCAGCGGCCAAATGAAGGTAAGTAAACAGCAATTGACCCGGGCGAAGTTGCCGACACTCGTCAGGCTGCGGTTCCTTCACCTTAACAATCAGGTCACACTCGGCAAAAATCGTGGTAGACGCGTCAGCAATGGTCGCTCCGGCGGCGACATAATCCTCGTTCGAGAAACCTGCGCCCTCACCGGCGTGTGTCTCAATCATGACCTCATGACCATCGTTGACCAGCTCAACAACACCTGCGGGAGGCAGACCCACACGGTACTCGTGGTTTTTGATTTCCTTTGGAACGCCAATACGCATAACGGTTGACCTTTTTACTCTATGAGGCCTCTAAAACGAGCAGGTGATATTCCGATATTAGGGCCGATTTGTGACTTTATTTGTTTTAAATTTGCGTATTTTTCAGTGGAATCCACTTTATAGTTGCGCTATTTTTCAATAAACCACTGCTCGAGATTTGGTAATAGAAACCCTTTCAAAAACTGATAGAAAGATTCTGTGGTTGCTTCAAAAAGACGGCAGAATGAGTGTGGCTGAAATTGGTCGTCGCGTAGGACTCACCGCTTCACCCTGTGCCGATCGTATTAAGCGCCTGGAAAGTCAGGGTGTGATTACGGGCTACTACGCGCGCTTGTCCCCCACCAAATTGGATGCCGGTTTAGTTGTTTTCGTTCAAGTGACATTGCAACGGACGGCAGGCGATGCCTTTAAAACGTTTACCGACGCGGTCGAACTCATCCCCGAGGTTGAAGAGTGCCACCTTGTCTCTGGTGAGTTCGACTTCTTGGTTAAAGCGCGAGTAAAGAATATGACCCACTACAAGGACCTTCTGGCCGGCTCGCTGCTCCAACTACCCAATGTGCAAGAGTCTAAGAGCTACCCTGTGATGGAATCTGTTGTGCAGCGGTCGGGAATTAGGCTGTAGTCATTTAATTAGGCAAGGATTCACATTGCTCCTGGCGTTTTTAACGCATCATGTGACCTGAGATTTGCAGCGGTTTTACTGGGCACATGATTGGGCACCCACGCCTATATCGTTAAGACGCGTTCTATTTGCATGGTCAAATCGAAAATACTGTCATAAGCTGTGACACAAAAATTGGTAGTGTATATGAAAATCTTAAGAACCCCAGATAGCTGCTTCGAGGACTTGACGGACTATCCGTTCGAGCCTCACTACACGACTATAAAGACGCATGACGGTCAGGATTTGAGAATCCATCACATCGATGAAGGCCCAAGAGACGGTGCCCTAGTGCTGTGCATACACGGCCAGCCCGTATGGAGTTATCTCTACCGAAAAATGATTCCTTATCTCACGGTCGCCGGTCTGCGCGTCATCTGCCCTGACCTTGTGGGCTATGGGAAGAGCGATAAGCCTGCGGCCCGTGAAGACTATACCTACGAGCGCCAAGTCGAATGGATGGGCGCTTGGTTAGAGCAAAATAACTTTTCAGGGATCACGTTCTTTGGTCAGGACTGGGGTGGACTCATTGGACTTCGTCTGGTTGCCGCCTACTCAGAGCGCTTTGCTAACGTGGTAATTGGCAATACGGGCCTGCCTTATAATCCAGACGTTCCGCAAGCATTGGTTGACGAAGTTGAGGACTATCGTGCTAATGCGCCGACACCGACGCTATTCAGCATGACCAAGGAGCTGCGATCGCTATCATGGGGCGGCGAGGCCGCAAACCCCGCGCGCATCTTCGCCGTCTGGCAAAAGTTCTGTTGGGAAACCGCATACCTACCGATTGGGCTTATGCTATCAATGATGACCGAGCAGCAACCGGCGTTCATGAAGATCGCCAAGGCGCTACTGCACAAATTGGGCATGCGAGCGCCGCTACCCTCGTCCGTTGCCAAAGCTTATGACGCGCCTTTTCCGAACGCCGAGTACACGATGGGGCCGCGCGCAATGCCCAGTCAGGTACCGTCGTTACCAACATCACCGTCACTCGAGCAGCAACGACTGGCTTGGGAATTTTTCGACACCTTTGATAAGCCTTTTGTTTGCGCGTTTGCCGACGATGACCCTGTCACCAAAGGTGGCGACGCCATCTTCTTACAGCGGGTTCCAGGTACCAAAGGTCAGCCGCATACCACTATCAAAGGTGCTGGGCACTTCTTACAGGAAACGCGTCCAAAAGAGGTGTCTCAGGTCATTATTGACGTCGTAGCGCGGTCAGCTTCCTAGAGCGATCCACTGTCGGACTGGTGCTTGAGCTGAAGATTCTGCGCGCCCGACCCTCGAGGTGAGCGCGCCTAACCACCTAATCGCTTTAGCCCTCGTTGATCTCCCGAACAGTCATCTTGCCGAGCTGTGACATGTGCACCTCATCGGGACCATCGGCAATTCGGCAGAATCTCGCCAGCATGAAAACTTCAGGAATCATCGTATCCTGACAGACACCCATACCACCAAAGACCTGCATGGCGCGATCAGCCACCTGTTGCGCCATTTGTGGCGCCACGATCTTAACCATGCTGATGAGTGGTCGTGCGGCCGTCATACCCTGCGTGTCCATCACATGCGCCGCATGGAGGGTCAGCAGGCGCGCTTGCTCGATATCGCAGCGGCAGCGGGCAATCTCATGCTGCACGCTCGTTTTCTTGATCAATGGCTCACCAAAGGCCACGCGCTCCTCAACACGGGAGCACATGAGCTCAAGACAGCGCTGTGCCATACCCACGAAGCCCATCGCATACTGAAACCGACCCGGGCCCAAACGACCTTGCGCGATTTCAAAGCCACAGCCCTCACCCTTAATCATATTGGTCACTGGCACACGCACGTCCTCAAACAGTAGCTCTGCCTCGCCGGCAGGCGAGTGAAGTGAGTCAAAGACGCGTAGCTCGCGAACCAACTTAATCCCGGGAGTGTCTCGGGGAACCAAAATCGTTGAGTGCTGACGATGCCGTGGGTTCTCCGGATTTGACTTACCCATGACCAGCATGACTTTACAACGCGGATTGACGGCACCTGTGGTCCACCACTTGCGCCCGTTAAGCACGTACTCGTCGCCGTCACGCTTTATTTCCAACTCCATATTCGTCGCGTCGCTCGAGGCAACCTGTGGCTCCGTCATAGCGTAGGCACTTCGAATTTCACCAGCCAATAAGGGCTCGAGCCATTCTTTTTGCTGTGCCTCAGTACCGTATTTAGCCAGTACTTCCATGTTGCCCCGGTCAGGGGCATTACAATTGAAGACAGACTGTGCCCATGACACCTTGCTCATGGTTTCAAACAACGGCGCAATTTCGACATTGGTGAGACCGGGACTCCACGGCTGGTACTCATGGGGAAGGAACAGGTTCCATAAACCCTCTGCCTTTGCCAACGCGCGCAACTCGTCGTACCAAGGTGGCGTGGTCCACAGCTTATCTTGATCTAGACACCACTCGTGCCAATCGTGTTCTCGGGGGTATATGTGCTTATCCATAAATGACTGTAACTGCACTTTGAGCCCCATCACCCGATCATTTAATTCAAAACCCATGAGCCTCTTTCCTCTTCAAAAATACGGGAACATCGCTTGAACAGCGCGTCCCGGGGTGTCAGTAATCACTCTTACCAAATGTCACGATGCGAATAGCATCGCTTCAATACCGGTCCCCTCAAGTACCGCATCAACCAACGCGCGATCAGACTCCGATAGCGCCTGATACTGCTCGTTGGTCCACCGGAGGCACTTGGCCTGGTAAGGGAAGGTTTGCTGCACCCAAGGCGCACCATCAATTTCGCATTCCCAGGTCTTTTCGCCCTGCTCAACGGCCTTTGCATTGGCCAATTGTGCGGGCGCATAAACGCGACCAATTTCAGACAGAAGTTCGCGCAAGCTCTCTGGTTGCTCTTCAAGATCAGTCCAGTCCTGTCGTGTAGGCTCCAGCCCACTCTGATCTTCAATTTGATCAACCCAGGCCACTGTTCGCGGCGATACCTCATGCGCTATTGCACGGGAGGTTGGATCGAACCCAACTAGCTGCGTTAGCTGCCCATGCAACCCAAAATCACCAGCACCGGGGCGATTGCCGAGCATGAACTTTTGGTTCGACAGGTGGGATTCCATCGCCGCAAGAAAACGTCGATAGCTCGCATCAATCACGGGCGCAGTGGTGTCATTTGAGCCAACAACATAAAGACGCCCTATCTGACGCTCCGAAATATGCTGCTTGAATTGCTGAAAAAACTCAGTGGGCATACTGACATCCATGCCCAGCGGCAGGAGTGTCCCAGCATTATCCGCATCGTCACTAAAGTGCCAGCGGTAATGGAACATGTATTTGGTACACCACTCGTCAGCGAAATCCTCAATCAGGTAATCGATGAAGGCGAGCGCCGGATCCTCTGGCAACACCGATCGACCCGAATACATGGCTTCAAGCCTTCGAATAATCGGGGTCGAGTCGCACTCGGCAGCCATTCCATCATCGCTTTCGAAAAAAAACGTCGGCATAAAGATGGGACGTGGCTTTTCGACACTCATTGCATCGCAAGCTGTCTCCGGTTGCCCCCAGTGAATACTGTAAGGAATGCGGCGGTAGCGAAGCAGCGCTACCATCTTCTGCGTGTAGGGTGACCCTGTGCCACCCACCAATTTGAGTGGTGCCTCTGACCTCATATGCATCCTCATTTTTATTCGCGTTAATGCTTTAACTTACGACAGAAATAGTGACACAATTAATGTCAATATGTAAGCCTTTGCATGGAGTATTCGCCGTTCGCCGTAGAGTGGTAAGAGGCATCGGTAAAAAAGCAATGTCTTCAGCACTTAGAAACAAAAAGCTGTAGTGTTGACGACCTAAAACAAATTCTAAGAAACCTAATCAACGTGGAAATTCATCATGTCTGCTCGAATGAAGATTTGGCTCCTACCTGCCCTCCTCTACGGTGCTTTTCTTTTCTGGTACACGCCTACAGGTGGCCCTCTATCTGACGTCGAAGTTGACAACTTCATCGCAAAAATGGAGCAAAACGGTGGCGCGTCAGAGGCCATGGCGATGATCAGGCAATTTGGTGAAGAGGATACCGGCAAGCACTTCATCATGATCAACAACATCGATTACAACGAGTCGCCCGGGGACGCAGCTGGGGCAGCGCCCGGGGAAAATGCACAACAACTTATGGACCGTTACATGGGACATATGATCCCGGCCATGCTCTCGCGAGGGTCACATCCGGTCATGTTGGGGCCAGCCGCCTACCGCAGCATGGATGTCATTGGTGTAGAGGGTGTCGATGTATGGGATATGGGCGGGTTAGTGCGCTACCGAAGTCGACGTGATTTCCTCGAGATTGTGACCGACCCTGCGTTCAGCGGTAAACACCACTTCAAAGCAGCGGCACTCGAGAAAACCATCGCCTTCCCTGTCGAGCCCGACTTCAATTTGGGAGATCCACGGCTACTGCTTGGACTATTGATCCTCTCCTTATCGGCCCTCGCTGATGCACGGCACTCATCACAACGAGGATAAGACAGGTAACCGCACTCCCCACTCAGAGGAGTTCCTACCACCCCTTGGCGTCTCAACGCAGCGAATTTGAGGATTAAGCCCAGACCTCGAGGTTATCTGCACGCTCGATGCGTCGGCTCAAAGATGCCTTAAGGATGGCGGCCATACCCGACTCGGTAAGTACCGCATCGACACCAAGCCTCTCTGCCGCAGACAGACTCGCGTAATCGTCCTGAACCCGTTGCAGGAGGTAAAAACGATGCGGTTGAGTTAAGGCTTCGATGGTCTCGCCCCGTAAAACGAAGCTCGCCGTCCCCGGTGCTTTGGCAAGCCGCCCTACTGCCGGCGCACCGGTTTCTGGCTTGTTTTCAGCTAACCAACAATTAATTACATCAGCCGCACCAAGGGTTTCAGGCACAAAATCTTCGGCCAAGATTCGCAAGACAGCCATCAACGACTCAGGCACCTCATCATCTTCAACAAAGTCGGTACCTGCATTGAAAAACTCCGGTATATCCTGATCGTAGCGGTTCATCCGCTCCACCCATCGGTGCACCGACACCGCGCGCTGCTGCATGAGCTTTGCAGGGTGGGGATCTCGTCCCAGATGCGCATACATCGGCGCAATGAGGCCAAAGTCGCCAATACTGGGGCGCCATCCAAGTAAGTACGGATACTGCTCGAAATGCGTATTCAAAGCCTCCAGATAGTCGAGGTAGAGTGACTCGACCACGGCCTGAGTTTGCGCAGTGACACCAAATATCATCGCGGCATAACGCATACGATTCATCATGGCCTCGGTCTTCTCGCGTCGCTCGGGTGTATCTCGCTGCGAATAAAGAAAGTGGTAACGAACGAAAGCCAAATTGTCCTCGGGAAAATTCCATCGATAGTGCATGGCTGGACGCAACAACCCATCCGTACCAATGACGTCAAAAAGTGCACTGATGATTCGCTGCTTCGGACCTGTCGGACGACTCGGTCGACCATTTGCCGCCTCAAAGTGTTCAATGATGGCGGCGCCATCACGAATGACCTCGCCCTCGGGCGTCACGAGTGTCGGAATAGTAGGTAATTTCCCTTTAGGTAAGACGTCTGCCTTGAAGCTCTCGTGACCTGTTGAGAGCTCCTGAAAGGGGATTTGATGTTTGATGAGGTAACTGCGCGCACGACCCGAATATAGGGAGTGTGTCATCGCATACAAAATATAGGGTTTGGCCATTTATGCCCTAACCATCTTACTGTGGTTGGTTTGAGTAAGCGTTTGTTTTTAGATCAGAAGATCACGGCATTCGCAGTTTCAATATTCAGCTGGCCCGCCAAGCCCGCCGACCGGTGCACCGAGATCTCTTGATACTCCGGCAGCTGCATCATCTCCAACATGGCGGCCCGCGATGGGTACTGAGCGATAGCTACCGAATCCCAGAGTTCCTCAACCTCACCCAACATTAGACGGCTGACCTCACCAGAAAAGACCAGCTTGCCACCGACTTTAGCAAGAGTCTTCATCACGCCTCTCGAATAAATAGCGTAGGCCTCTGCGCCCGTCAGCTCAGTCTCACGGCCGTCCTCGTAGCTCGCCTTGTCCTTAAACTTCAACAGATTGACCATGCTTATGGGGCCATCAGGGCCAGGGGCCAGAAACCCCGCCATCTGCTCCTGTGTTGGAATTACACTGTTCTCTACTTTCATCCTGTTTGTACCTGTTGATGCGTCATTTTCAACTTTAAAAATAAATCCATCGGTCGGCCGATATTAATTCGGCCAGTAAATGTACTCGTCACCGCCCTCAAAATGCTCCACCAATGTCTTGTCGATACTAATCGCACTTTCCATAACTGCGGGATACAGCGGCGTTCTCGCACTCGCGGCGTGCTCATCAAGCAGAGCCATCAACTCGGCGACTTTTTCAGGGTCGCTCATCGCTAAGTTGTGTTGCTCGTTAGGGTCGTCGGCGAGATTGAACAGCCACTGCTTGTCCGGGTTCGCCGTGACCTGAAGCTTCCAGTCTTCGTGACGCACGACTCTGTAATGTCCACTCTGCCAGAATAACGTGTCACGGCTCCACGCATCTTTGCCGGACTCTGTCGCCAAGGGCAGCAGGTTCTTACCGTCGATGATCACGTTTTGGGGCTCATCAGCACCCGCAGCTGCAGTGAGTGTTGGCATAACGTCAATATGCGCGACGGGCTCCTCTGCGACAGTACCCGCCGTTATCCTGGCTGGCCACTTCATCATGAGGGGTACCCGGATGCCACCCTCAAACTGGCTAATCTTCCAGCCCCGGAACGGCTTGTTAATGTCAGGTAGGCCAATATAGCCCGGCCCCCCATTGTCGTTTGTAAAGATAACCAGGGTGTTATCGTCCAAACCAGCCTCTTCCAGTGCAGCGTTGATACGACCCACACTTCGGTCAAGCGAGCGGATCATGGCAGCGTAAACCCGTGCGCGGTGTGGAGTGATGTCGCCCACTGCCTCGTAATCCTCACGCGTTGCCTGCAAGGGCGTATGTACGCCCCAATGACCTAAATACAAGAAAAAAGGTTGATATTTATTGGCGTTAATGATGTTGATGGACTCATCGGTCCAGTAATCCGTTAGGTAACCTCGTGGCTCAAATCGATCTTGATCGCCCGAATTAAAGCTATTAGCGAATCTCAAACGAGCCCACAGAAACTGATCAATGGGGTCAAAATTGAGCTTTGCATTTACGACATTCGGATCGTCCTCTGGAAGGTAGAGCGCGCTGGCCATGAGCAAGCTCTGATCGAAGCCCTGTTCATGTGGCGCCATGCCGTTTTTACGTCCTAAATGCCACTTCCCAATATGGTAGGTGGCATAGCCCTTATCTTTGAGAACCTCGGCAATTGTTACTTCTTGAGGTGGAAGACCTTGCTCCTCATAGGGCGGCTTAGTTTCATCGAGCGCGGCGTCATAGAGCATGGGCGGTGCGCCCCGATTCATCTCCTCTGAAATTCTGGAAATCATTGGCGCCATGCCAGACGGCATTGGTGTGAACTCAAATCCCGTTCGTGTCGGGTAACGACCCGTCATCAACATGGCACGCGACGGGGCGCAGGTGCCGGCGCCAGAGTAGGACTGGGTAAAGACCACGCCGTCTGCCGCTAACTGATCAATGTGAGGCGTCTTGACGCGGCCATCAGCTAGGCCACCGCCAAACGCAGAGATATCGTTGTAGCCCAGATCATCAGCGACGATAAGAATGATATTAGGTGGACGCTCAGTGAGAGGGATAACGGCTTCATCCGGCCCTTTATTCCACGGAATATCGCGTGGTGGACCAACCTCGTATTCATTCGCCGACTGATACTTCACGAGAGCTAATAAGATCTGCGTTTGATTTTGATATGCACCCAGCGCCGCGATCGTCAGTAATGCTGCAACGGACAGTAGAACTTTCCTCATCGTTTCCATTACCTCCCCGTCGATCTATCGTTGACTCTCTCACGATCCACCACCTCTAGATGAATAGTTCTGGAGAGAGTCGCATCACCTCGTCAGCACCACCTCAACGTAATGGATTACCGCAGCGGTTATGACATTGGGTAGTTATACGCATGGCCTTTAAAGACACACGCCAGTTATTTAGTCATAGATTATGTCAATTAAAGCCGGCAATGCAATCAAGCATTTAATTAAAGGGGTAGTTGTCGGTTTACGCGCGGGCGATAAGCCCCAGAAGCAATGACTGAATGATGGCGGCACTATCAGCTCTGGTGAGCCTCTGCTCACCTCGCAATCGCTGCCACATTTCGAACGACGCAATCGCATCGATCGATTCCCGAGTTGATTCAGAAAGATTGCTGATCTCAGGAAGCCATTGCTCGAGATCTTTGCGAAGTCCTCGCTGGCTGCGTGCGTAGTTTGATCGAAGCATCTCATACCGCCAGAGTTGCGCTTTGGTCCCTAGCATAAGATTTTTCAAACGCTCAAATGCATCACTGCGCCGCTCAATGGCTCGGCTTACCCTCTCCTCCAGCGACCCTTCACGATCACCACCCAAAAATAGCGCTTCGTAGGAATCACGGAGGTGGTCGTCTACCGCTTTAAACAGTGTCTCCATGTCTTCGAAGTGTCGAAAAAAGGAACGTATTAACACACCAGCACGATCAGATATTTGCTGGGCAGTCGGCACCAGCACACCCTCTTCTTGAAGTGAGAGTGCGGCCTCAATAATGGCCAAACGTGTGCGCTCGCCACGCTGTCGACGACCATCTACCGAGACCACTGCATTGTTGTTTGCCATCATGCCTTCCAGGCCACAAGGGTTTGGAATCGCAAAGTGTACACCGACACCACTTGCCACTGCACACCTGTCACTATCGCGCCTTTTGGACTCACCCTGCTGCGCGAGGGAACATGCTTTGACAAAGTTACCGTCACCGGAGGGTTATCGGATAATTCGGTCTTAGGCCCGATCGAGTTGAATGAGCGGTTTGCTTGTATCTGATTCCGGTGCCGTACTTCGACTCTATTCCTCACCGCTTTGCTACTATGGTCCTAAGATCTACTTTTATTGGAAACGCACTGTAAACAAGAGCGACCACAATGCCTTCAAAATTCATTCGATCCACCCTCGCCTCCGCACTCCTCACACTCTGGTCACTCGCCTCACAGGCTAATGAGGGTGTCATCAGCAGTATTGAAACCCGATCACAGCAGCTAACAGATCTCAGTGACCTCATTTGGGATCTCGCCGAGGTGGGCTATCAGGAAACGCGCTCAAGCGAAGCATTAAAAAGTGCCTTGTCAGCTGAAGGCTTCAGCATTGAAGGCGGTGTCGCTGATATCCCGACGGCGTTTGTTGCCAGTTACGGATCCGGCGAGCCAGTCATTGCTGTCATGGGCGAATTCGATGCACTACCCGGTATTAGCCAAGCAGCGGTGCCTTTCGAGCAAAAAATCGAGGGCAAGAATGCGGCTCAGGCCTGCGGCCATCACCTGTTTGGCGCAGGTTCAGCCGGCGCGGCTATTGCAGTCAAAGAATGGCTCGAGCGCACGGGCACCCCGGGCACAATTCAGTTCTTCGGTACGCCGGCTGAGGAAGGTGGCTCTGGAAAGGTCTATATGGTGCGGGCGGGTCTCTTTGATGATGTGGATACCGTAATCCACTGGCACCCCTCCTCCGTTAACGCCGCTGATTCGGCGAGCACCTTGGCCAATCGGTCAGCCAAGTTCACCTTCGCGGGTGTCTCATCACACGCGGCTTCGGCGCCTGACCGCGGACGATCCGCGCTGGACGCCGTAGAAGCCATGAACTTCATGGTGAACTTGCTACGAGAACATGTACCAACCTCCACTCGTCTTCACTATGTCATTACGAACGGCGGTTCAGCGCCCAATGTGGTGCCAAATACTGCTCAATCGTTCTACTACGTCCGACACCCCAACGAGACAACCCTGCGTGAGATTTGGGATCGTGTTATGGCCACTGCAGAAGCTGCGGCAGTTGGGACAGGCACCTCCATGAAATACGAGATTATCCACGGCAACTACAGCGTGCTTCCCAACGACACCTTGGCAAAAGTCATGCACGCCAAGTTGTCGTCGGTTGGTGGTGTTGAGTACAGCGAGGCCGATGAAGTCTTTGCTGCCGAGATTTCAAAAACGTTGCCCACGGGCACCTATACCAAAGGCCGTGCGGCCATGATAAAGCCCTTCGAGACCGGGCAGCGAGGCAATGGATCCACCGATGTGGGCGACGTCAGCTGGACGGTTCCAACGGTTGGCATGAGTACGGCAACCTGGGTTCCCGGCACCGGTGCCCACACATGGCAAGCCGTTGCCGCGGGCGGCACGCCAATTGGCCATAAAGGCATGATCGTCGCGGCCAAATCGATGGCGCTCACGGCCGTGGAGCTATTTGAAAATCCGGGTATTTTGATGGAAGCGAAAGCCGAGTTTGACCTTCGACGTGGCGCTAACTTCCAGTACGAAGCGCTCTTAGGAGATAGAGAGCCGCCGCTCGACTACCGCCGCTAACAGCCCGACGCCGTTATCGCCAGCGAGGCGCAATGAGTGTTTGAGTGACCTCTTGAGCGCAGAGGCCAGTACGCGCTGCTGATACGGAAGACTTTCCACATAGTCAGGCAGTAATTCGTCAAAGCTTTGCGACCGTGCAGCCTGCTCTTGGAATCCTTCAAGGAACATAACCAGCGCGTCTCTAACCGACTGGCTGAGATCAGAGTCAAACCGAAGCTTCCAGGTCATATCCTGGCTGAGCTGGCACTCGGCCACATAATCACCGGGCAACCGTCTACCCCACTCCTCGGGTGAGATAAGCGATAACTGCCACTCGCCTTCCGCACGATAAAGGTAGTAGGTGTTATCAGGAGCTACGCGAAACTTAAACGCTGCCGATAGGACAAGACTCGAGCACCAGTAGTCCAGCAGCGCCTCATCTGCAGATTTTGGACGAATTTCCGCGGGCGCGGCAGCAGCCATCTGCTGAAGCACCATGACAAGCCCCTTGCCTTGAGGATTGCCGCGTGGATTTACAGTCTCGTTCATGCGTTTCTATCAGCCCGCTAATTCAGGTTGCGCTGCAATGATGGAGTCTCTGACCTGCTGAGGGATAGGTCGGCTTTTACGCGTTTCCTTATCAACAAAGACGTAAACAAAACTGCCACGAGTGGCGATTTCATTGGTCGTCGTGTTCAGCATTTCAAACTCTAGTGCACAGCTGGAATTGCCCAGTCTAGTGAAACTGCAAGACACATCCAAAATGTCCCACGCCAGGCACTCACCGACAAAATCGATGTTGGCATTAGCAGTAAATGTTAGGAAGTCACCGTCAGGGCCCGCATCCCAGCCAACCTGCTCGAGGTACTCAGACACCACCTCATCTGCGAGGACAAGATAGCTCCCGAAATAAGTGTGTCCATTGGCATCTGTATCGGCGAAACGGACTTTTATTTGTCCGGTGTAAGCAGCTTTCACGATTGTAGTTCCTCTTTAACAATCTTGACCAAGGCTAGTGTTCGAAGGTGACGCAGTATGGGCGTAATCGTTTTGACTTACCATGTTCGAGCATCGCCATACATCCATTTACCTATGGTCATATCACGAACATGCATCCATCCGTGCGGCCAATAACCTTAATTAAGGTGAAATTTCCAGCTTGATGCTGATCGTACTTACATCAGCTGTACAAAGGCCTTATCATTCGCGCCGACCGAAGAGTCAGCGTTTTTATCCGGGGGAAATTAATGAATACGAATGTCATCGTCGCGGCTTTCACGATCGCTGTTACCGTTATTATCTGGTTCGGTACGACAAACAATGACGAGTCTTGGACTGGCAACCGCAACGTCTGTGTCGGAGAGTGCTATGAAGCATGGAAGGCAGACAATGGCGGAAGCATTGCCGACATTGAGCGCGTGAAACAGGAAGCGCTAGCCGCAGCGTCACCCGAAGCGCTTGGTGAGACTTACTACGGGCAGTGCATCGCCTGTCACGGTGGTAACGGCGAGGGTGGTATCGGACCCAAGCTCGCAGGCCAAGCTGTCAGTGATATCGCAGACAAGCTAACCGGCTACCGTGCGGGCGAGCCACAGGGCGCCCAGTCAGCGATGATGTGGCCTGTTGCAAAACCAATGACCGACGAAGATATTGGCAATATTGCAGCGTATATCGGTACTCTTTAAGAGGTTATTTACGGGGTGGCGTTCGCCACCTCTGCTTCCGTTTCAAACCACTGCCAGACCGTTCCCATCACGGCCAACGGGATAGCGACAAATGCCATTGCTACCGACAGCTGTGCAGCAAGCGCACAAAGGGGCAGCAATTTCAGTGCGTCCTGCACCCTGAACCAGACCGAGTCATAATTGCTCAGTAAAGCCGCGTTCGCGACACCTAGCCATAGCATCATCCCCCAGGCAAAGGCTTCGTAGCCTTGCAGCATTTGACTCTGCTGGGCTGTTACCAACAGCAGCGTTATCAAGATTAAATTGATGGTCCCGCTCATCTTCCGAGCTCGGGACACCTGCGGGTCGTACTTTTCGAAAGGTTGGCCGATGACCGGTTCCGCGGCTGCCACCAGATCCGAGGGCTGCCAAGCGGGGTGCGAGAAAGGCACCCGTAAGCGATCAGACCAACTCCGTGTTTGCCACATATCACTGGCCATATCTCTGTAGACGTGAATCCATGCTTCCAGAGGCGACCAAGATCGTATCGGCTTAGTAATGCCGTATACGCAGGGCTCAGACGGCAACTCGCGTTGATAGGAACCAAACAATCGGTCCCAAACGATGAATACGCCGCCGTAATTGCGGTCTAGGTAGCAAGCGTTCCTCGCGTGATGCACGCGGTGATTTGATGGAGAGACAAATACGTATTCAAACCAACCAAGCTCGCCAACATGCTCGGTGTGCACCCAAAACTGATAAATCAGGTTTAGCGCACCTACCGTCACCATCATCTCAGCCGGGACGCCGATAAAGAACAAAGGCGTGTAAAAAATCCAACCAAAGAGGAACCCGGAGCTTGTCTGACGCAACGCAGTCGATAGGTTGTAGTCCTCGCTTTGGTGATGAACCACGTGTGCGGCCCAAAAGAGCTTCACCTCATGGCCCGCACGGTGCGACCAGTAGTAGCAAAGATCGTAGAGCACAAAGGCGATCAACCAGGCTTGCCAACCCTCTGTCGACCATGTCGTGATCGGCGTTACCGATGCTAGCCATGCGTAGACAGCACCACCCACGCCTAGTGCCACGAATCGACGCGCCTGAGACAGACCACCGAGCGTCAAACTGCTCACCGCATCGGTCAGCCGGTACGTGTCTCGCCCGCACCAGCGCCCCCATGACCATTCGATGACAATAGAAAGCAGGAAAAACGGTACAGCTAAAGCAATAAGATCCATGATGCGAGTATAACCCTGTCCGTGTGCAATCCCCACGTCACAACATCGACAAAGCCGTTTGGTGCGAGCAAATGAGGAATACTTACCGTCGGTACACAGCGTCAGTAAATTGTGGGATAACACGTGGCGCGGCCCGCTGCAGGTCACTCCATAATACGGCACGGAACAATAACGATGCATATACGCACCCTTACAGTACGCTCTTCTTCTCTTGGCGCTACCTTCACTGCGTTCACAGTCCTAGTCTGCTTGCTGGTCTGGGGCCAATATGCTGTCGGCGCAACTCACGAAGCCAGTATTGAGCGCGATCAGTACGGCGTTCCACACATTTACGGCGAGACAGATGCCGATGCCGCATTCGGTCTGGCCTATGCCCAGGCAGAGGATTCATGGCCGATTATGGAAGGTAGCCTGCCCTTTTTCCGGGGCACGGCAGGGCTCTACGAGGGTCAGGAAGGCGCGCAGTCTGACTATCTGGTGAAATGGCTAGACTTGTGGGGAACGCTTGATCGCGACTACGAGCGAGTCCTGTCGCACGAGATTCGCCGTTATGTCGAGGCGTTCGCTGAAGGCTTTAATGCCTTTACTCGAGATAACCCGTCCGAAGTAAAGCACCCTGAGCTATTGCCGATAACGGGCAAGGACATTATTGCGGGCCACATGCTGAGGCACCCGCTGTTCTACGGTTTTGATGGCCCCGTGCTCGAACTCTTTGGCGACGAGCGGCCTAACAGGGTCAGCAAAGCACCCTACAACCCCAAGCCTAAAGACCCTATTGGCTCCAATGCAACGGCCATTGCACCTTCGCGAACCGAGGACGGATCAACCTACCTCATTATCAACTCCCACCAGCCGCTGACAGGACCGGTCGCTTGGTACGAAGCACATATCGAGTCAGGCGAGGGACTCAATGTCATGGGTGGCCTGTTTCCTGGCGCACCGACCATGGGCGTCGGTTTTACGGAAGAACACGGATGGGGCGCGACGGTAAACAAGCCTGATCTGGTGGACATTTACGTGCTCGAGATGAACCCCGATAACCCCAACCAATACCGTCTCGATGGTGCGTGGCGTGACCTCGAGGTTGGCGAGGTAAAGCTCAAATTAAAACTATGGGGCTTTATTCCGTGGTCGGTCAAACGGGAAGTACTCCGATCAATGCATGGCCCTGCCTTGAGGACCAAGCACGGTGTGTATGCCATTCGCTACGCTGGCATCGACGAGATGAAGCAGGTTGAGCAATGGTTGGCTATGAACAAGGCCAAGAACTTCGAGGAATGGAGAGCAGCAGTTGCTCTAAATCACATACAGAGCTTCAATTTCGTTTATGCCAATCGACACGGTGACATTCACTTCATTCATAACGCTCAGTTGCCGGTAAGGGCCCCAGACTGGAATTGGCAGCAATACCTCCCGGGCGATCGCTCAGATCTCATCTGGCAGCGTTACCACCCCACTTCAGTACTTCCTCAGGTGACCAACCCTGGGTCTGGCTTTGTGCACAGTGCCAACCAGACGCCTTTCAACATCACCGAGCCACAGGACAACCCACAGCCGAACGCGGTACCTGCTGACGGTGGATGGCAGACACGGATGACCAACCGCGCAACTCGCGGACTGGAACTGTTTGCTGACTTTGAACAGATTTCTTTTGATGAGGCTTGGGAGCTAAAACACGACAACAACTACTCGGCGAACTACAGAGGCATCGCGTTTTTGAGCGAAGTGATTGCTCTCCCAAGGGAGAGCGACACAGTGAGCCGTGCAATCGATATTCTTGAGCGCTGGAATCTTGGGACTGACAAAGAAAATCGAGGCGCTGCACTCGGTGTCTGCGTCCTTGCCGCCGAATGGCAAGCCGAGAGCAGCGGCACCAGTAACCCTGAAGCACAAGCAATTCTTGACGATTGTATTGATCAAACCTTGGAGATCGGTGGTCGTCTTGATCCGCGCTGGGGTGATGTCAATCGACATGGCAGAGATGGGACACACTGGCCAGTTGCCGGAGGCCCTGACACATTGCGCGCGATTTATTCTCGACGGCTTGATGGAGACGACCATCTGACGGCTGTTGCCGGGGATGGACTCTACTACTTCATCCGATGGATGCCCGATGGCGAGCAAAAAGTACTCGGCACGCATCAATACGGAAATGACATGACCAACCCATCGTCACCGCACTATCTGGACCAAGCCGAGGACTACACCAACGAGATCCTCCACGAGCCCTTATTCACCGCGAACAGTCGCCGCGGACGGATAACAAAGCAATACACCGTTCGCTCAGATTGAGTCAAAAACGTTTCCCCCAAGAGCATTCATATCGCTCACGGAACTCAACGCCCAGCCACACCTGAAGGCTGAGTTCTTGGCTCACTATTTGGGACTGCCTACAACAGTCTTCACATTGTGCTGGCGGCTTCCCCATTAGTCTCATCTCAGTCCCATTTGGCCTGCTTTGGTCTATCGGCTTTTCTACCGGTTGATATGCTGAAATTAGTAAAAAATCTCAATAAAAGAGTTACATACGAACGACCATGGCAAAGGTACAACTCCTCGGCGACAAGGCGGGTGGTTATCAACTAACCCTTGATGGAGAGCCCTTCTTTATTAAAGGAGCGGGGCTGGAGTTCGGGCACCTGAAATCATTGGCTGAGGCCGGCGGAAACGCCTTTCGAACCTGGCGCGTAACCAATGGCGAGCGCGATGCGATCGATATCTTGGATGAAGCAGAGGCGCTAGGCTTAAAGGTGTGCATGGGACTCGATATCGCACGCGAGCGGCATGGATTCGATTACTCAAATCAGGCCGCGGTTATCGCTCAAAATGAGGCGATGATGCTCGATGAGATTCGGCTGAAAGATCATCCGGCGCTGCTCATGTGGGGACTGGGCAACGAGCTGAATTTGCGCGCCAAGAATGACAGCGTCTGGGATGCAATTGAGGATCTGGCGGTTCGCATTAAACAGGTCGACCCTGATCATCCTGTCACCACCATGCTTGCAGGAATCGATGAGCCCACTGTGACAGCTATTGCCGAGAGGGCGCCCTCGCTCGACTTTTTATCGTTCCAAATCTACGGAGAGATAGACCAGCTACCAGAAATTCTGGAGAGGGTGGGATACGACGGCCCCTACCAAATAACCGAGTGGGGCCCGACGGGACATTGGGAAAGTCCAGAGACTGACTGGGGTCGGCCTTTTGAGCCTTCAAGCACACAGAAGGCAAATGACATCGCCCGTCGCTACGACGAAATTATTTTGGCCGACAGCAAGCGCTGTTTAGGTGCCTACATCTTCTTATGGGGCCACAAACAGGAACGAACACCCACCTGGTACGGTATATTTTTGGAGACAGGTGAACGCACAGCGGCTGTGGATGTCATGCAAAAGGCGTGGACCGGCGACTGGCCGACATATCAAGCTCCACAGATTCAATCGCTGCGCCTCAATGCGCAAGAAGCACCGACAAGCATTGAAGGGACTGTCAATCAGGTATTCTGCGCCGAGGTCCATGCGACTGAGAGCGATAATCACCTCATCTCTTGGCGTGTGCGCGAGGAAGTCCCGACCGCACTCCAAAGCGATGGTGGCGATTTTGAACCGACCCCGCCTACGGTTGAAGCGGTCGTCGGAACGCAGAACCGACAATTTAATTTTCAGCTATCCGAGCCTGGCCAGTACCGCCTGTTCTGTCAGATAGACACACCCCACGACAGTAGCGCCGTTGCCAATATTCCTTTTCTTATTAGAGCCGAGCCTCAAAAACGTACGAGGTTCTTCAATTTGTCCAGAAGAAGCGCAGCATGACAACTAGCACCCTCATTCAATCATCCGATCTGATGTCAGACACGCCACGAACATCGAAAATTCCAATGTCGCGAAAGGTGGCATTTGGCATAGGAATGCTGGCTAATCAAATGTTCCCAGCTGCTCTCGGCATCTTCATGGTGATTCTCGTGGAAAGTCTGGGCATGAGCCCTTTGATGTGGGGCCTCATCTTCTTCTTGCCCAAGCTAGTGGATGCGCTTACGGATCCGCTCATGGGGTACATCTCGGATCGAACGGAGTCACGATGGGGCAAACGCCGACCGTTTGTTTTCATTGGGGCGGTGGTTGCAGGCCTTTCCTACATTGCCATGTGGCAGCTGTATGAAGACAACAGCATCACCTACAATTTTTGGTACTTCTTAGGATGGTCGATTGTATTTTTCCTAGGGATGACCGTCTTTAGTGTTCCCTACGTCGCCATGGGCTATGAAATGAGCGACGACTACCATGAGCGCACGCGCTTAATGGCCGTGGCGCAGTGGATAGGTCAATGGGCCTGGGTCATTGCTCCCTGGGGCTGGGTTGTCCTTTATGACCCCGAGTGGTTTGCGTCTGCGACCGAGGGCGCTCGAACCGTATCAATCTATGTGGGGCTGATCTGCATGTTACTGGCAATGGTGCCGGCCATTTTCTGTGACTCTGAAGATACGAGTAGTGCGGAGCCAACGTCAGACGGTAAAACACTGGCGCAAACCTTCACAGAGCTTTTTAGAGGAATTGGTATTACCTTGAAGAACAAGCCATTTCAGCGCATCTGCACGGCGACTTTCTTTATCTTCAATGCATACAACTGCGTCGCTGGTTTCGCATTTTTCATCATCGTCTACTACATGAATAACGGCGATCCAGTTGCAGCGGGTAACTGGCCAGCACTGTTTGGAAGTGTTTCAGCGCTTTTTACCTGTTTCCTGGTCATACCGGTCGTCAACTACATGGCGCAGACACTCGGAAAGCACCGTACCTTCTTGATCACTCAGAGCATGTCGCTGGCAGGCTACGCCATGTTTTGGTGGAGTTTCTCTCCCGAGAACCCCTGGCTAATGTTCCTTCCAATCCCGTTATTTGTCTTTGGCATCGGCGGCCTGTTTACCATCATGATGTCTATGACCGCTGATATCTGTGATTTGGACGAGCTAGAAACACATGAGCGGCGCGAGGGACTCTTTGGTGCTATTTATTGGTGGATGGTGAAGTTCGGTGCTGCTTTCGCCGGGCTATTGAGCGGTCTCATTTTGGCATTCGTAGGGTTCGATCAGAATGTTGCCGTACAAACCGAGGACGCACTCAACGGTCTTCGAGCGGCCTTTATTCTGGTACCTGCAACGGGAACCTTGATAGGCATTTGGGCGATGTGGAACTACGACCTCAACGAGGAGGCGGTCACTGCCATCAGAGAAGAGCTTGATTCCCGAGGGGCATAATACCGTCTGACCGCTACCGGGGTGACACGAGTGTCTGCCGCCCAATACTGAAAGGAAGACACATAGACCGCTCATACCCAAGCGGCGTAATGCTGCATCGATCCGCTTTTTTATGTATGGCAATAATTTAATCCATGACCTGTGTGACCCGCACATCGAGGCGCACATAGTGTCCCGTCTTTTTAAACAGAGCTTCTGATTGCTCGGCAGTCAACACGCTTCCTTCAACGGACTCCGTTGCACCATCAGCGGTGTGCAAGGTGATTGATGGCGAATCAGTAAGCGCCATAACAACCGGCACCTGACAGTAGGTAAAGCCCAGCTCGCCGGCCTCCAATGCAACCGCTTGCGAGGCACCCGCTGTGTCGAAGTAGCGCAGCGTTGCCGAAGATCCCAAAAACTCTGATCGGCGAAGTACTGACGGCTTGAAGCTCACGCGGGCGTCTGCAACCTCTACGCCCAACTCGAGGAGACGTGTCAGCACTTCCTCTTTCACCTGCCCCGTCATACCCGGTTGACGCGCACCAGCGAAGCCAGGTGTGTGGGAATACGGATCGGTTGGGAAGGCACCATAGACGACTGGCGTCTTGTTAAAGCCAATACCCTCACGCACATCGTAGTATGCAGCCCGTAAGCCTGCTAATACCTCCGCAGATGTACCCGCCTCCTCCGCTGACTTGACCGTTTCCATAACGGCGAGCAGCAGTTTGGACACCATATGCCAGTAAATAGAGCCCAGCCCTTCGTAGGCGTACATACCGCCTGAACGGCCCGTAAAGTTTGCGCAGTCAAAGAGGTCAGAGAACAAGGTCTCGATGGCAGCTCTCTCTGCCAAGACGTCTTCTGCATAACCATCCTCTGCAAGGCTTGTCAGAGCTGCCGCCACCGAAGCCGTGTTATTGAATTTTCCTGCGAAAAACGCCTGGCCCGATCCATCAACTTCAATCAGATCCGTGTTGCCAGTGGCAACCAGTTTGGTCATTAACGTCGACGACTTCACGAACTCGCCGGGAACCAGATTGCGCGCCATAAAGCTCGGTAGCTGACGGTTGGGGTACAGCAGGTAGGAGTGCTGTCGCGCAGTGTAGAGAGAGGATGCCCGAAGCGTTTTGAGCAACGCGAGTGACTCATCGGCTTCCAAAAGCTCTGAACTCAACACCGCAACCTGACCCTCAAGCATTTCGTAGAGATACTTGATTTCTACACCTTCGTCGCACACCGCAATGCGATTGTAGGCATGGTAGAGGCCATCCTGACGACGGTTAGATCGGATACTAACGGCACTGATGTCACGCGCACGGGATAGACAATCGACTACGCTGGCGAGGCTAACCGACTTTTTAGACGCTGAGAAACCGCGATCGTAGATACCTTGACGGTAGCATTCTGCCGTGGTGCCAAGGGCCTCCATCACCTCTTTTCTGACGACATCAGAGACCGGGCCTTTGCCGATTGACCCCTGGTGCGCCTCGAGTACAGAAGCTACGTCAGACATAAACGCTGCAACCTCCGCAGATAACTGCACCGAGTCCTGCTTGAGATCTGCGAACAACGGTACCGCCTTATTTAGAAAACGATGGAGGTAACACAAGGTCACAACAGAAACACCGGTACCTACGAGTGCATTGTTCGCATCATTCCACTCGGGTCGCTGCGTGTTCATCCAGATACCCGTATCCGGGATGAAGTTGGCTATTTTGGAAAGCAGCGTAACCAAGATCTTCTCGGCGAGGTTGACTTGATAGACCTCACCGCTCGGCGCGGGCATCAAACGACCATCCGCCCCCATCGCCTCAACACGGCCATCGATGACGCGATCCAGATCCTCGTCAAACTCAATAGTGTCGTAAGGGTCACTCAGAATGCTGGCGTATGACTTAATGCGGTAGGGGACATTAGCGTAGGCAAAGGTCTCACTGAACATCATAGACCTCAGCGCCACGGGGTTGTGCGCAACAGACTGTTCAATCAACTTGAGCAGATAAATGAGCTGGTGATCACCCCAGTAACCAATGTTCGCCCAGGGATTTTCAGGCTCTGGACGCTCCCAGTCGATCCCCTGACGGGTAATTCGGTAGGGGTTGTAACCATCCGCTGTCGTCGCATTGACGAACTTTGAAATAATGTTCGCGCCAAAGCACGGGATGGAGGAACTCAACGCTTCCCAGTTTTGGAAAATATCGCGCCAGTTCCCCTCATAGTTGAGAAGCTTATTGCCCTTCTCATCTTTCACTTTGATGGCAAATCGATTCCACGGCCGCGATGGGTCCCCGTGACGACGACTGAAGCTCAGCGGTAAATATTCTCTGCACAGACGCTCGAGCTGCAGATCCGTATTGCTTGCAAGCGCCGCGTCAAGATCGTGATAGGTCATGCGCGCTGGCAACACATCAAAGAAAGGCTTGTTGGCGTCAAAGACCGCACGATTCCACTCGGCACAAAAAGCCATGAGATCAGACTTTTCGATGGCGTAGTTATCAATGAACAACCCGCCGCGCATGATATTAAACAGCACATTTGACGCATGGTGATTGGTGCTCAGCGTGTCACCCGTCATCTGTATGCCATCAGCGGTACTAATCAGGCGCTCCAGATTTCTAGAACCGAGCTCGATATCGTCTGCAATCAAGGCGGAAAGTTCGCTGTCACTTTGAATCAACGACACAGTGTCTCTGACCGCTGCCGGACCTTGATTGACGTCCGCCACAATTCCCCAGCTCCGCTCAGCACCTGCGGCGAGCGCAAATGTCTGGTGAACGAAATATGCTCCTCGTCGCCCCAAGACTTCCTGCTCTTCGCTGATGGCGGCGCCAGATCTAAATTGGCCCAGCTGGTTTGAACTGATGAGATACCTTGCATCCCCTACCCCATACGACCAAACGGTTGTTGCTGACAGTGCCTCGCTGGGTTCGGCTTTGTCCGACAGGATCGAACTCATTGCATAAACAGCCAGGCCCGAGTTGGGTACCAACTCATTTTTCTTGTAAGCATCGACCAGACAACTCAGCTCGTTTTGCGTGCCAGCCAACACGCCATAAGGCAGCAGATTCTCAATGCCATCGAGGATCTCGACTGTAGACTCGGCATTCCCAGTAGCCGCAATCGTGGACTGCTTTACAAAGCCAAAGCGATCCGAGGTCAACCATGAATAACTAAACTGGAGTCCAAGATCGTGATTGGTCTCTTCAAAAATGAGCTTGTCACCAAGAACATTCTTGTAGAGGTTTCTCGTGATGCTGTAGATGCCCGTGTGACGGCGAGAGAAGGGCTCCCACAACATCCGCTTGCCACCCTGATCGGCAATGACGATCGTTCGACTGCCCGTGTTATCCGAGTTGTCGCGAATTTTATCTTCGGTGTAATACGGGAACAGCGCACTGTCGCAATCCGTGCGGCCGGCAGACAGCCCGCCACGTGTAGAGATAAACATCCAATGATTGGAATCGCTAACGACACTGATGAAGAAATCATCCATACCGTCGACGTTGGCAATACGATAAAAAGATTCGCCATCACGGGTGACGTAGCCACCCTCAACGGCATTGGCAGAAGCATTAAGCGGATTGGCACCCAGATACAGCGTTTCGTTAGTCATATCTCTCAATCATTAATTTCGTGATATTCGAACTGTGAAGCGATGAAGTCGACGCGGAGTCGACTGTCCTACTCTCATGGCGCCGCTTATCCTAATTGTCGGCGTATCAGCTCTACTGACGTACGAGGGATCAAAAGCACGTTTGATTACATCCCTCTCAACTCGGAACGATATGCTAAAACACCACCTAGCCCAGCGATACCAACGTTCATCCAACTTAACCAGTGAATGCGCCGTCTCGTCGTATTGAAGATGTCTGAAACAGCATCCTTGCTTAGCATCGCGTCTCCATAACCACGCACACGAAAAAACACACGAGGAGACATATGGGTAAGCGTACAGGGAAACACCATTATTTAATTGGGCAAGATAATCGCAGCGCGAGCGAGCTCGATTTAGATACCCGTCTCGAGCTTTTGCTCGAAGAAAAGATGCATGGCATTTCCTTCAGCTCCTACACCAAGGGTCAAAAACCCGGCGATAAACTCACACGCCAGCAGATCGAGCATCGAATGGCGATTCTGGCCCCTCGTTTCAACTGGATTCGTTCTTTTTCTACCACTCAAGGCAATGAGCACGTCCCGCAGGTAGCCAAAGCCATGGGCTTAAAGACCTTAGTTGGTGCCTGGCTGGGCGAGGATGCGGATAAGAACAGGAATGAAGTTGATAAATTGATCGAGCTCGCGCAGGCGGGTGCCGTTGACATCGCCACAGCAGGTAATGAGGTTCTTTATCGCGGCGACTTGGATGAGACCGAGCTGCTCGACTACATGGCCGAGGTCAGAGAGCGACTCCCCTCTAATGTTCCTATGGGCTATGTCGATGCCTATTACGAGTTCGAGGACCGGCCGCAAGTGACCGAAGCCTGCGACGTCCTCCTCACTAACTGTTATCCGTTTTGGGAAGGCTGTGCTCTACCCTACGCAACTCTTTATATGCAGGACATGTATCGTCGAGTGCAAAAAGTTGCGAACGGAAAGCGCGTCATCATTTCAGAGACTGGTTGGCCAAGTTCTGGTAGAAACTTTTACGGCGCTGAGTCATCGTCACAGGGGGCCTACCTCTACTTTCTAAAAGCGATGGAGTGGGCGGCTGAAGATGACGTGGAGATGTTTTATTTCGCATCGTTTGATGAAGAATGGAAAGTGTCCGGCGAAGCCGGTGAAGGTGACGTTGGTGCCCAATGGGGATTGTGGGATGAAAACGAAAAGTTTAAGTACTCAAACCTGTTATGAATAAGACGAAACGCCTGCCCTCCAAACGCGCCATTTGCTACTCGGGGTTCCGGGATGGGCAAAGCCCAGATGCGGGCGTTTTCCCTTCAGAGTCGGAAATTCTGGAGGATTTGCGGCTTCTCGAGGGACATTGGGATGCCCTTCGGGTCTACGCCTGTGATCTGCATACCGAGCGAGTGCTAAAGGTCATCGAGCGCGGGAATCTACCCTTCACCGTCATGCTCGGTGCGTATATCGGTGCAGAGGTGAATAATCCTAATTGCCTATGGGGCGGTGTTTACAGTGATGAGACACTTCAAAAGAATCGTATCAACAACCAGCAGGAGTTGGATCGTGCCGTGGCGTGGGCTAATCGCTATGACGCGATTGTCGACATCGTATCCGTAGGCAACGAGGCGACCGTCGACTGGACTGACCATCTTATCGAGCCCGAGGCAGTGACAGCGTATGCGGCCTTTTTGCGCGAACGCATCTCTCAACCGGTGACTTTTTGCGAAAACTACCTTCCCTGGCTAGATAAGCTCACCGGCCTCGCTGAAGAGCTGGATGTCATTGCGATTCATACCTACCCGGTGTGGGAATACAAAACAGTAGCCGAGGCAATGGCGTACACCCGCGAGAACTTTGATGCGGTTCAGAGCGCCTACCCAAATAAGCAGGTCATCATCACCGAGGCTGGCTGGGCTACAGCGTCGAACGGACGCGGGATTCCACCAGAGAACGTGGGTGAGCTATTTCAAGAGACTTATCTGCGGGAGTTACTCGACTGGGCCGAGGAAAAAGAGATACTGGTTTATATCTTCGAAGCGTTCGACGAAAACTGGAAAGGATCAGACCATCCGCTGGAACCGGAGAAACACTGGGGTATTTATCGAGCCGATCGCTCTGGCAAACCCGCACTGTCGCTCCAGCTGTAAGACTAGATCACGACTTGCAGTGGGTGTGTCCTGCCTAACGTGGTTTAGCTCGATCTCATGGATAGGATGTCATAGCTAGCTAGATAGCTCCGAGGACAAACAGCGCCCATATACGCCTTTGTTCATGCGTATACTAGGATCTAATAAAAAAACACATTAGGGGTTGAGTGGTAATGAATGGCGCAGATTTACTGATAAAGAAACTCGCAGACGCTGGAGTCAGCGCTTGCTTCGCCAATCCCGGCACTTCAGAGATGCAGCTCGTCGCCGCGCTAGATAAAGAACCCCGAATTCGAGCTGTACTTGGTCTTTTTGAAGGCGTCGTTACAGGTGCTGCAGATGGGTTTGCACGCATGACCGACACGCCAGCCCTGACGCTACTTCACCTTGGACCGGGCTACGCCAACGGCATCGCCAATCTTCACAATGCATCGCGAGCGCGAGTGCCCGTATTGAACATGATTGGCGATCACGCAACGCATCACTTGGAATTGGATGCACCACTCACGTCAGATATCGACGGACTGACCTCGGCTGTCTGCGCCTGGACAGGGGTGTCAACCAGTCCGTACGACTTGCCCGAAGTTGGACTGAAGGCTTGGCAAGCCAGCATGGAATATCCCGGTAACGTCACCGCCTTTGTGGCCCCAGCAAACCACGCCTGGGATCCCGCAGGTGGTGACGTGGATATCCCTGATATTCCAGCGCCCAAAAACCTGAGTGACGGTGAGATCATGGAGGCAGCCGAAGCGCTTCGAAATAGTGATTCCGCGGCCTTATTCATGGGCGGTCATGCGCTCCGCGAGTCAGGCCTGATTCAAGCAGGCCGTATTGCTGAAGCAACTGGCGCGCGGCTGATCACCGAAACGTTCTTCACGCGTCAACAGCGAGGTGTCGGACGTGTTGAGACCGAGCGTCTGCCCTATTTCGGTGAAATGGCTGCGGAGCACCTACAAGGGCTCGATACCTTGATCATTATCGGCAGCAAGCCACCGGTATCCTTCTTTGCCTACCCCGGAAAACCCGGATGGCTCTCACCTGAAGGGTCGAGTCTGCTTCAAATGGGCGACCACGGTGTCGATGCGATCGATACATTGACTCGCCTTGCCGATGCTCTCGGTGCCCCAAGCGAGGTGAAGAACGTTGCGCAACGTGTTGAACATGCACTGGAAACCGGCCCTATCAATGCAGTAGAGCTGGGTAAAGTGATCGCCAATCGACTTCCGGAGAATGCGATCGTTTCTGACGAAGGCGCAACCAATGGTTTAGGCGCCTTCCTCATGACCGGAAACGCCGCACCTCACGACTGGTTAACGCTTACTGGTGGTGCAATTGGGCAAGGCCTGCCCCTTGCATTGGGTGCCGCGGTCGCTTGTCCCGACCGAAAAGTTCTCGCATTGGAGGCTGATGGATCGGCGATGTACACGGTCCAAGCGTTATGGACGATAGTGCGTGAGGATCTCGACGTGACTGTGTTGATTCTCAACAACGGATCGTACGCCATCCTAAATATTGAGCTTGCGCGCGTCGGTGTGGAAAAACCGGGACCTACGGCTTTGTCATTGCTCGATCTTACCAACCCGGCGATTAAGTGGACCGATATCGCCAAAGGTATGGGGATGGCCGCAGAGCGCGTCGATACAGTTGAAGCATTAGATAGCGCGATGGCCTTGGCAATGGCGGAGAGAGGCCCTCGCCTTATAGAGGTCATCCTGTAAGCCACAGTCGCGTCTTTGTCGACGTCGGCATTGCCGCAAACTGAAAATAAAAAGCTTGCGATTCTGAAATCTCAGATATACTCCCGCGATGCTCAACTTTCGCTTGGTTATGCGGTTCTCACTTATGTCAGCTCTGCTGGCATGCGCGCTCATGGCCGGCTGCTCAGACACCCCTGATGAAGAAACACGCGGATCACGCGGCACCTGGGGTACGCGCGAGCTGCCCGTCGTAACCGCACCTGTCGAGCGTGCACCGCTCATCGATTCAATAAAATCTGTGGGCACGGCGCGGGCTCGCCAAAGCGTGACGCTGTATCCAGAGAGCTCGGGCGTAGTCACTTTCGCAAAGCTCGCGCCCGATACGCTAGTGACAAAGGGCGAGACACTCCTGAAGTTGGATGATCGTGATCAGGCACTTGCGGTTCGCCAAGCGGAGGTGGAGCTTGCAGAAGCAAAGCGAACACTGAAGCGCTATCTTTCTCTCAACGTGACTGAGGCGAATATCCCGCAGAGCACCATCGATACCGCGCAAAGTAACGTTGATTTGGCGGAGATTCGTTTGGCCCAAGCCGAGGTCGAGCTCTCCCGTCGCCAGGTAACAGCTCCATTCTCAGGGCGCATTGGCATCACCGATGTGGAAATTGGTGATCGGGTGGATACTTCAACCGTCATTACTACACTCGATGATCGGAGTGTTTTGCTCGTTGACTTTACGGTGCCCGAGAGCTTTATTGGGCGCATCGTGAGGGAGCTTGAAGTGCAAGCGCGCCAATGGGAATCACCAGACGACAATACCTCCGGGAGAATTGTCGCGGTTGATTCTCGCGTGGACTCAGCGACGCGCGCCTTCAGAGCACGAGCGGCGATCGACAACAGCGCCGACAACCTTCGGCCGGGCATGGCGTTCGAAATTGATGCGTCGATCGAAAAAGGTGAGTACTTGAGCGTCCCAGAGTTATCCGTTCAATGGGGTGCCGACGGCCCCTATGTGTGGTCTACCCAAGGCGATCGAGCAATGCGCTCGCGCGTTGAGATGGTGCGACGCGTCGAGGGGCGAATGCTGATTCGCAGTGAATTAGCCGAGGGCCAGCGGGTCATTCTCGAAGGAATTCAGAGTGTTCGGCCCGGCATGAAAATTAAAGACATTAACGCAGCGACAGCGACTGCTCGATCACCCAAAACCGAACAGGCTGATCGCAGCTAAAATGCGCAGCAAAAACCAATGAAAGCCACACTTAACGCCCTGGCCGGTGATGGCCTTCCCGCACTCGGTGTGAAGCGCCCATGGCTCGTCACCGTCATGAACCTGTTGATCGCTATTGCGGGTTTGGTCGCCATTTTTGCCATTGAAGTTAGAGAATTACCGGACGTCGATGAACCGGTAGTCAACGTCCGTGCCAATCTACCGGGGGCGTCTCCAGAGACCATGGACGCGGAGGTCACCCGCATACTCGAGGGTGCAGTCGCTCGCGTTAGTGGCGTTAAAGAGGTGAACTCCAACAGCGAGGAGGGAAACACTCGTATTCGCGCCGTATTCAATCCTAGCTCCGATGTTGATCGTGCGGCAGCCGATGTTCGGGAGGCTGTCAGCCGAGTTCAGCGGCAACTGCCTGACAATGTCGAACAGTTAGCTGTCTTCAAGGCAGACGAGGACGCGGAGGAAATCATGCGTATCGCCGTTCTCGCGGATGGCATGTCAGAGCAAGACCTTGCCACTATCGTCGAGCGCGATGTCGTTCCTGCCTTTATCTCTCTCCCGGGCGTTGCCGACGTACCGGTCTTCGGCTCGCGTCGGCAGATTCTCAGAGTCGAACTTGACCCCGGTCGCATGAGCACCTACGGACTTACCGTAACGGACGTCCGCTCAGTGCTGACACAGGCACCGCTCGATGTACCCGCTGGGAGCTTTAGAACAAGCGATCAGACACTCTTGGTGCGAGCAGACGCCGCAGTGGACTCGGAAGCCGACATTGGCAATCTTCTTATCACCGACAAGGTGCGTTTGCGTGATGTGGCTCGAATTGCCTACACGCCTGACGACGCGACCTCTGTGGTTAGACTGAATGGTCAGCGAGTACTGGGCGTAGGTGTGGTTCGGCAGGCTGGCTCAAATACAATTCAAATTTCAGAAGGGGCTCATCAGGCGGTTGCGCGTTTCAATGCGCAACGAGATGACATCAAGCTAGAGGTCATCTCTGATGAAGCTATCTTCATTAACGGCGCGGTATCGGAAGTGTTACGGACACTCGCGTTCTCAGTACTCATAGTTATTCTGACAATTCGTCTGTTTTCCGGTAGCTGGCGCTTTACCCTCGTGCCTGCGGTTGCGATTCCCATCTCTCTTCTCGGCACGCTCGCTGCGAGTTGGGTACTTGGCTTTTCAATCAATATCTTGACGCTGCTAGCGCTTGTTCTGGCAACAGGACTGATTGTCGACGATGCCATCGTGGTACTTGAGAGTATTCAGCGCCGACAGAAACGTGGTGAAGGTACCAGCGCTTCGTCTGTCCTTGGAACGCAATCCGTCTTCTTCGCAGTTATCGCGACGACCATGGTGCTGGTTGCTGTCTTTGTTCCCATTGCGTTTTTGCCGGGAACGTCGGGGCGCCTGTTCCGAGAGTTTGGTCTGGTTCTCACAGTGGCAGTTGGCATTTCGTCGTTTGTGGCATTGTCGCTGGTACCTGCGCTCATGGCGCGGTTGGGCAAATCCGAGTCCGCAATTCCTGGCCAATCAGAAAACCCCAATATCTTTCAGCGCATCTACAGTGGTAGTTTGCGATCGGTTCTGACTTACCCGGTGACATCGGTCCTAGTATCAATGGGTATTGCTGCGGCAGCCGCCAGTGTTTACACGTCATTGGATAGCGAATTATTGCCCACAGAGGATCGCGGCAAATTGAATATGTTTGCGCGTGGCCCTGCTGGCGTCGGCCTACCCTACACCGAGCGCCAGTCCGACCATATTGAGGCTATTTTCCAACCTTATCTCGACTCGGGCGTGATAGAGCGGTTGTACAGCGTCGCAGGGCGCTGGGACCCAAACATTATTTACGTCGTGGGAACACTCAAGCCGTGGGAAGACAGAGAGATATCTCAGCAAGAGCTAGCAGCAGAGATTCAGCCACAGCTGAGACAGTTGCCGGGCGTGACTGCTCGCGTGTACGGAAGCAATAGCCTGAATATGCGTGGGGGTTGGCGCGGTGGTATCCAGTTTGTCCTACTGGGCAGTGAATACGAGGAAATATACGCGGCAGCCCGCGTCTACGCTGACGCGATACGAGAGCGACTCAATAGTGTCGAGAATCCACGCATCGACTACACCCCATCGCAAGCCCAGGTAGCCATCAAAATTGACAGAGAGCGACTCGCGGATCTCAACGTATCCATCGACGAATTGGCTCAGACACTGCGCGTCATGGTTGACGGCGTTCGGGTCGTCGATTTAAACGGGCGCGATCAATCGATCCCCATTGTATTGAAGGCGGGTAAGAACCGGATTCAGGGCCCAAATGATCTGGTGAATCTGTTCGTTCGCTCGCAGACCGGTCAACTCATCCCATTGGCGTCGCTGGTCACCGTCGTCGAGGAAGGTGTTCCCGATGAATTGCGGCGGCTCTATCAGCGGCGCTCTATCAGTATTGATATGCAAACCGTTGAAGGGGTGGCCTTACAAACCGCCGTGGACGATCTCATGGCCTTAGCCAAAGAAGTTGTCCCTAGCTCCATTACGGTTGTTCCCGAGGGCGAGGCCGCACGCTTGGGCGAATCTCAGCGAGACTCCCTCTACGCCTATGGTCTCGCACTCTTGATTGTGTTCTTGGTGCTCGTTGCGCAGTTTGAAAGCCTAACCTCGGCGCTAGTCATCATGACCATTGTTCCATTCGGTCTTGCGGCGGCGATCTTCGCCCTGTTCATCACCGGGACGTCACTCAATGTGTATTCACAAGTGGGACTCGTCATGCTCATTGGGTTAATCGCCAAGAATGGCATTCTATTGGTCGAATTTGCCGATCAACGGCGTGATGCGGGTGCCAGCGTGCGAGATGCCATTGAGAATGCTGCAAACATTCGACTCCGGCCGATTGCAATGACACTGATCTCGACGGTGCTCGGCGCACTACCGCTTATCTTGTCCTCGGGTCCCGGATCTGAAGCACGCGAGGCTGTGGGCTGGGTCGTCTTTGGTGGTCTGGGTCTTACGGCATTCTTCACACTGTTTCTGACACCTGTCATTTACCTTGCTGTCGCACGCTTCTCCAAGCCTCGAGCCGATGCGCGGCTGAAACTGGAGCAGGAACTGGAAGCCGCCACCGAGCTTTGATGCCCCCTCCCTGGTTAGTTGGGCTCAGGACAGGCCTTCGAGCAATCCTCAACTAGTAGCGCCTAACATCGTTCTATTAATCACGGCAACCTGCGTCAATTCGGACGTCATCACCTTTTATTTAAGGCGATTTGTGCCAATATTGAATCAAACAAGAACTATTGAGGCAGACTTTCGTGACCACTATCACCATCAACGGGAAAGACCATTCCTTCAACGGTATTGATCCCGCAATGCCCTTGCTTTGGGCCCTGCGCGATTATGCGGGAATTCAGGGCGTCAAATACGGCTGTGGCGTGGGCCAATGCGGTGCCTGCACTGTATGGCTTGACGGTTTCGCCGTCCGTTCATGTCAGCTGACAGTCGGTGCACTTGAAGGCCGCGCCGTTACTACGGTTGAAGGACTGGCAACGGCGACACTACACCCTGTTCAGCAGGCATGGATTGACCATGATGTCGCACAGTGTGGCTATTGTCAGGCAGGCCAAATCATGTCAGCAGCCGCACTCCTTGAGCGAAATCCGAGCCCTACCGATGATGAGATCGATGCAGCCATGGCGGGCAACCTTTGCCGCTGCGGTACCTATGTGCGCATTAAGTCGGCGATTAAAGCGGCCAGCGGTGCGATGACCGCTTCTGCCCCGTTCTACAACGCAATGGAAGCAGCGGAGGTGTCAGCATGAATCAGCCGTCCAATCAGATCGCCAATACCGAGCGACGCGACTTCCTTAAAATTTCACTGGGCCTAGCCCTATCGTCCTCAGGCGGCATTTCGATGATGTCTCTGGCATCAGCTGAGGCGTCGGGAACCCTAAACGCTTACGTGAACATCAACGCGGATGGCAGTGTCACCATTTACGGTCCGAACCCAGAAGTAGGCCAGGGCGTTAATACGTCTTTACCCATGATTGTGGCAGAGGAACTCGACGCTACGTGGGAAGATGTTATATGCGAGGCGGCGCCCGTTCAGCAGCAATACGGTATGCAATTCGCCGGGGGTTCTCTGTCTATCCCAATGCGCTG
>CABYVD010000003.1:0-87785 GCA_902522335.1 Halieaceae bacterium
GCGGCGTAAATCCTGCGCTACCTCGGCGAAGGTTTTCACCCGACTTTCTGCGATCTCATCGACCCATACCCAGTGGCTACCGAATATAGATCGAATGGGCCCCACCCATTCACCAAGCGACTCGGCTTGGGACGCAAAGCCATAGGCAAATTCATCACCAAACTGCCGAGAGATCTCGGACAGGCTGCGCTCCTGGAACTGATACCCCGCTAGGAAAACGTCACCCACCCCTCGGGCTTGCTCAGGACTTGCATTATTACCCAGCCGTGCAAGCAGCCCCGACCGCTTCTCATCAGACGCGCCATCACGAAGAAAAACGTGCGTGAAGCTGTAGCGCACCGGCACTTGAAAATTATCACGTTGTGCCTCGTACTCAATTTGCAAATCCTGCTCGGTAATCGTGGGATCTCCTCGACTGGCCACGATGAGTGTCTCCATCACCTGTACCGTGCGGCGACGAATCACCTCATCTGCCAGATGCAGACGCAATTCAAAGGCTTCGGTCAGCAGCGTTTGGTCATCTACATCTCGCTCGGGATCCATAAATCGCATATTGCGGACAAGACGGCGCCCAACCACTTGGTCCTGTTCAATAAAACCGCGGTCCAGTGCCTCAATGAACAGTAGCTCGTCGCGTATTTCTCGCTCTTTGATGGCAACAAGTTGCGACTCACTAAGCTCCGCGCCCTGAAGCTGAGACAACGCGCCAGCTTGCAGCGCTACGCGCTCTGCATTAGGTGGCCCAATCACAGGTTTAGGTTCTGGAAAAAACGTTCGGTCGAGCAAGAAGAGGCCCAACCCCATGATGACAAACTGACCCCAGACAGATCGAAACAACTGCATTACTACACACTCCCCCAAGAGCGCTAAAAGTGCGTGATGTAATCCTCGGGGTCAAGAGTCGGCGTCAGTTTTGAAGGTCCCTCTCGTGTGCCTAAGTAAAGGAACCCGATCACCTCATCCTTGTCAGCACCCCCAAGCGCTGAAATCACATGCGGGTCGGTGGCATACAGACCCGTTCGCCACATTGAACCAAAACCCAGGGCATTGGCAGCAAGCGACATGGCATACGTGGCAGCGGCTGCAGAGCCAATCTGCTCATTGCGCTCTACCTTTGGGTGATCTTTAAACTTAAGCAGTACTGCAATAACCACGGGAGCACGCAATGGTGCTTTAAGTGCCTTATTCAGCTGCGCTTCATCAGTCACACCGCGAATTTTTAGGCTTTCGTTAAGTACCACACCGAGGGCGTCCCGACGCTCGCCTTCTACAACGACAAAGTGCCATGGTCGCTGCAAGGCATGATCAGGCGCCCGCATGCCAGCACGAATAATGGTGTCAAGCTCATTCTGGGAGGGCCCTGGCAAACCGAGACTGGCATGCGATACACGCTCTGTGAGCAGTTGAATAGTAGATGAGGGAGTGTCTGTCATGGACGAAGTTTAACAGGAACTCCCTTCTAAGGTCTTCAGGACCCAATCGGATGGCATGAGTCGCTTACTGGTCAAAATTTCAACAGCACCCAATTTGAGCTTTCCCACTTCTGCCTCGATATCGCTGTCATCGAGCACACCGTCATTGAAACGATAGAGTGGCTGCCAATCACCCGAGAGACGAGCGTCCTCGATATCCTGTCGTCGCTGCTGAATCGCCTCATAGCGCGCCAGCCATGCATCGAGTGCGCGACCTCCGTGCAGACTTTTGAGCAGCGAGTGCGACACCGCTGGGCTCATTACGGTCGCTGTTGCGTTATTGCCACCAAAGCCTTTGCTGTTAACCAATGAATAAGCGCATTGGTTGGTCGGTGCATTATCGAGCAAGAAGCTCAGCCGGTCGGTCTCAACATCCTCAGCAACGGTCTCAATTGTGCCGATGCCAGGTATCCACCCAGAGTCCCAGACGCCCAAAAGCGCAGAAAGTTGATCACCACCGGCGGCGCCCAGGGAGTGTCCGGTGTGACTCTTAATCGCCGAGACGCGCCAGTCCGAAACCCCCAGGGCCTTCGCGACCGTACTCATGATGGCTGACTCGGTTGTTCTGTTTTGTGGTGTACCAGTCCCATGAGCCATGACCAAGCCCTGCGACCGGAAGACCCTATCACCCACGATATCGCGCGCTGCCTGCGCGGCACGGGCCATGGTGAGGTAATTACCAGGGCCGGGGCCCGGGATCGACTTCTTGGCGCCGTCTGCATGAACCGATACAAAGGGCACAGCACCTAGGACGGGCGAGCCCTGCTCTAGCGCCAACTCATCATCCATTAATACGAGAATCTGCGCCGACTCGGCCATAACAAAGCCGCAGTTGTTACCGAAGGGCCGGCAGGCCGACCGATAATCAACCAATCCATCGGCATCGATTCCTTGCAAGGCTCTTAATTCTTTATCGGTCGCCAGAGCGCCCATGGCCACATAGCCATCCATGAGCGATGGAAGTATGGGCGCCTCAGAGGCACCTACTACAGCAATGCGTGCGCGACCCGATCGAATGTCATCGACACCCCGCTGTAGGTTGTAGAGGAATGTAGCGCAAGCACCGAGCGCCGGACCTGTCTGACCTAGCGACTTAAGCACGTAGGCATTCAAAAAATCGCCCGGCATCTCCGCAAAGCCAAGAGGGCAATTCTTCGCTAAGACGCGCTCACCGCGCAGTGCGGCTGTGAGCATACCTCCCGTTGCAGCTTCATCCAGCTGACCCATTGAACTCGACACATAAACGCTGACGGCATCGGGCGGTAAATCGGCCGTCAACTGATCCCAATCCAAGCCCAAATCTGCCAACGCGTCCGACATGGCATAGATTGACATCTGTAGCCCGCGGGGATGATTGCGGGAGGTGTATAGCGCGCCGGGATCAAAACTCGAAGGCAACTGACCCGCGACGCTGACATCGAATTCGCGTTCAGATGCGACGTAAATAGTGTCACCCAATGACAGTCCTCGAAGTGCATCAGTAGCCCGCGACGTGGCAAAACCATCGGGGGTTAAATTGATGACTCCGTGCACATCATCAACGCGGAACCGGTGATTCGTAGGGACGGCAGCGGGATCAAAGTGAGTACGCTCTATTTTGCGCACCAGCGTGCCATTCAGGACTTCGTCGACGTCCTGAGCATCCATCATAACCTTCAATGCGCGCGCTGTTTTATCTCGCTTCGCCTGATCAAGCGAATCGAATACAAGTCGGTTGTGCGCATGCCGATGGGAGGTTCTTCCGGCCGCATTGATCCCCCCGGACGCAACGATGATGGGTAGCTTTGCCATAACTCTATAACCACGAAAACAACGCAATGCCCTAGATTGTAGATAGCGACGTCGATATGATTTGTTTTTTACGGACAAAAATCATGAAAAAACCGACGGAAAAATTTCGCAGAAGGGCCCAAAGACCCAGACGAACACCGAGAATTGGTGCACTTGTCCACGAGTTTGCATTAGCAAGTTCGGTCACTTTGCCCTCCGAGCTGGCAATGGCTGCCGCGCAAGCCAGCGGCCAAAGCACCGGCACTGGCGAGCTGCCCGTGACCTTGTTTTCCCCCAAAGGGGGACAAATCAAGACCAGTGGTGGACTGGAGATTGCGACACAACCTGTTTCCGAGGCGGCGTCGCTTGATCTCCTTGTCATCGCAGCAATTTGGCGTGATCCGCGTCGTGTGATCAAACGCCATCCCGAGCTAATCCCTTTTATTGCGAAGCTTGTCAATCAGGGCTCTTCCATTGCCGCCGTCGGTACGGGCAGCTTCCTTTTAGCCGAGACAGGGCTTCTTGATAAAAAGCCGGCCACCACACACTGGTTCTGGTTGGACGAGTTTGCATCGCGCTACCCCGCCGTCGATCTGCGCCGCGATGAACTTATTGTGCAGTCGGACAACCTCTACTGCGCGGGGAGCGTCAACTCCATCAGTGATTTGCTGGTCTACCTCATGGGTAATTTCTACAACACCAATATTGCGCGCCACGTTGAAAACCAGTTCTCGCCTGAGATACGTCGGCGGTTCAAATCGACACAGTTGGGTTCGCAGGTGATTCGAGAGCATCGAGACGAGGTAGTTCTGGATGTCCAGATGTACCTGCAGGAGAAATTTACCCAGCCCCTTTCCATGGCGTCGATTGCAACCACAGTCGAGCTATCAGAGCGAACCTTGACGCGCCGCTTCCAGCGCGCCGCAGGCACCACACCATGGCAGTACTTGCTCAACCTGCGGCTATCAGAGGCGGAGTCGCTCTTGAGGACAACCAACTTGAGCATCACAGAGATTGCAGCGGAGGTGGGCATGGTTGATTCAGCACATTTCGCTCGGCAATTTAAGAAGGCCAATCGATTGAGCCCATCGGAATACCGTAAAGCCGTCAAAGGAAAGGTATTTTCACCTATTTGAACGCGCCCTCGCATTGTGGCTCCATCGCGCCTGTGGCTTAATCCTCCCCCCAATCAAGCTATCGCATAAACAGGACACAACATGTCAGAAGCAATCTATATCGTGGGCGGAGCAAGAACACCCATGGGTGGGCTGATGGGCGATCTCGCTTCCGTCTCAGCACCTGAATTAGGCAGTACGGCGATTAAAGCCGCTGTGGAACGCGCTAGTCTCGATGCAGCCGCCATTGATGAAGTCTTTATGGGCTGCGTACTACCCGCAGGACTCAAGCAGTGCCCGGCACGCCAGGCTGCTCGCTATGCTGGTGTACCTGACCACGTGGGTGCCGTTACCGTGAACAAGGCCTGTGGCAGTGGCATGCAGGCAACAATCTTTGGCATCGACAGTATCCGTGCGGAAACCAATAGCATCGCTATCGCCGGTGGTCTCGAGAGCATGTCGAACGCACCGCACCTAATGCCCTCAGGACGCGCAGGACAACGTCTAGGTCACACCAAGATTTACGATCATATGTTCATGGATGGCTTGGAAGACGCCTATACAGGAGGCGCTATGGGCAGTTTTGCTCAGGCGACAGCCGATGAGCACGGTATTACGCGAGAAGCGATGGACGACTTTGCGATTCAGAGCCTGACACGCGCTAAAAATGCTATCGAACAAGGCCTGCTAAAGGCAGAAACTGCGCCCGTGGAGGTCAAAACACGACGAGAAACCATCACGGTTGTCGATGATGAGCAACCGCACAAAGGTCGCATCGACAAGATTCCCAGCCTGCGCGCGGCCTTTGCGCAAGACGGCACCATTACCGCAGCCAACGCCTCTTCTATTTCAGACGGTGCAAGCGCTCTCATTCTAGCGAATGAATCCGCGGTCCAAGCCCAAGACCTAAAGCCAATGGCAAAAATCGTTGCACATGCGCGCTCCAGCCGCCTACCCGCAGAGTTCACATTGGCACCCGTTGATGCCATTTCTTCGTTGCTCAAGAAAACCGGTTGGTCCGCTGATGACGTAGATCTGTGGGAGATTAACGAGGCCTTTGCCATGGTCACCATGCTGGCAATTAAAGCGCACGGCCTCGATCACAGCAAAGTAAACGTACACGGTGGTGCATGTGCCCAAGGCCACCCTATTGGCTCAACGGGCTCTCGAATCATCGTCACGCTCATGCACGCAATGCATCACTATGGCAAGGAGCGTGGTGTAGCAGCGCTCTGTATTGGTGGTGGTGAGGCTACTGCCGTTGCAATTGAGAAGTGCTAACAGCGAACTAAAGAAAGGCAGTAAAAGAGCGTGCTAGAGCAGGAGAGTTAAGATGGCCCTCGATACCGTTCCAGATATTTTGGACGACATTCGCGAAGGTAAGATGGTCATCCTCATGGATGATGAGGACAGGGAAAACGAGGGAGACCTTGTAATCGCTGCCGAGAGAGTCACGCCAGAAATTATCAACTTCTTTGCCAGTGAGGCCTGCGGTCTGATTTGCATGCCCATCACCGCAGATCGTGCAAGGCAGCTACGCATCCCACTGATGGTGCGTGACAACCGCTCTCAGCACGAGACCAACTTCACCGTATCCATCGATGCGACGCACTCAGTAGGTCCGGGTATCAGCGCACGTCAGCGTGCACATACGATCCTTGAGGCCGTGAAAGCCGGTGCGACGCCCGCTGACATTTCGCAACCTGGGCATATCTTCCCCTTGGTCGCAAAACCCGGTGGTGTCCTTCAACGTGCAGGTCATACTGAGGCGGGTGTGGATCTAGCGCGTATGGCTGGCTGTGAGCCAGCTGCCGTCATTGTCGAGATCATGAATGAAGACGGCACGATGGCGCGACGGCCTGAGCTAGAGGTGTTTGCAAAAAAACACAACCTTCGCATCGGAACCATTGCCGATCTGATTGAATATCGGGCCTTGCACGAGCAGTCCGTACGCTGCACTGGCGAATTACCTATTGACACACAGTGGGGCAAGTTCACGCTGACGACATTCGAAGATTTGGTCGACGGCCAAATTCAATATGCTTTGCACCAGGGCGACCTGACTGCCGCAGGCCTACCCGTGCGCATACAACCCATCAACACGCTCCGCGATGTATTGGGCACGCGGCTACCGCAGAGATCTCAGGGGTGGTCTTACGAATCCGCCATGGCCTATATCGCTGAGCAAGGACGGGGGCTCGTTGTCATGCTGGGTGGCTGGGAGTCTCCAGAGGCAATCATGCGCAATATCGCAGAACTTGCAGGTGAAGCCGCAGCGGAGGCGCCTCCCCAGAACTACAGAGTAATTGGCACGGGCGCACAAATACTTCGGCATCTAGGTGTTACAAACATGAAAGTCATGTCCGCACCGATCAAATTCAATGCAATCTCTGGATTCCAGCTGGAAGTATCAGGCTTTATTTCGCGACCCAGCGAGAGCTAAACGCTTCATTCACACGCGGGCGTCGATAACGTGTTTGCCTAGCTGTGGAACGTTACCGCTGACTCTAGATCGGTTCGATCCGTGACAACGTCATTGATGGGTGTATCCACGGGATAACCGAACGACAGACCAAACATCAGCTTGTGATGCTCTGGAACGTCAATGACTTCACGAATCTGCTTTGCCATGAAGCCAAGCGCGGTCTGAGGGCAGGACCCAAGGCCTTGCGCAGTTAGGCCCAGCATCACTGTTTGCGTGAACATCCCCAGGTCACAGGCCTCACGAAGGCCAAAGCCATCGGGCAACATGAAAAAAGCCACGACTGGTGCATCAAAAAAGCGGAAGTTCCCCATAAACCATTCCTGTCGTTTGGCTTTTTCCTCGCGCGGAATCCCGAGTGCGTCATACAGCGCCTTTGCAGCACCGTACTGGCGATCCTTATAAACACCCTCGTAGACGCCGTCGTAAGGGAAGTCAGGCGCTACATCACCCATGGCGAAGGCAGCCGGCAGCTTTTCGCGTAATTGCTCGAGCTTGTCACCCGTCACAATGTGAACGAACCATGGCTGGGTGTTGCAGTTGCTGGGTGCACGAAGCGCTGGCGCAAATACGGCGTCGATAATCTCTCGGCTGACTGGATCAGATTTAAACGCTCGGATGGATCGCCGCTCGTTAACTATCGTCTGAAAAGTTTCCGCTGTATTACTCATCACGCTACCTATCTCTATTTTCTACTATCTGCAAACCAAAAAAGACGATGCAGCGAGGCTACACCGACTTCTTAACTGAGTGAATAGCCCAAACGGGATTAGGCACAGTGCATCACATACTCAGAAGGAGCGAACACTCCCATCAGGGTTAAGTGGTGCATCCTTATTAACCGGCCAAGTAGCATCAAACCCGGCAACGCGAAGCGGTTGTGGCACGTCAACTTTGACATCCCCCACCGCGCCAGTTTTGGGCTGCGTTCCGCTAAGCCACGCCATGGCAGCTGCGAAAGAATCCTCGTCCGCGTCTCCGAAGGGGCGCGTCGCATCATCAGCTGCCGCAAAGAAGGTAAAGCGGCCGGTACTGACAAGACCTGTGAAGTAACCGCCCTGCCCTAGACCGTTTTGAATTTCAAATGCAATCAATCTCAGTCGGGTTTGGCAGTTATCAGAGTCCAGATCAAAGGCGTACTGACCAACGGCCTTGCCCGACGTCTCGGAACCCACAATCGCAAGCTCGATGTACGGATCCAAGCCATTGATCAGGAGTTCACTGGCGGACGCTGAGCCGCTTGTGGTGATGAACGCGATTCTAAGCGGGCTAAAGGTCTCAGGCAGCTGAGCGAAGTTCGCCGTGCTGTTCTGATCCTGATGCTTGTCGTTGAGATTCACGATGTAGCTCAACTCGCCGTTCGCCGTTTCGCCGGCCAACAGATTTAAGAAGGTCTCAGCCACACGTACCAAACCGCCACCGTTGTACCGAAGGTCAATAATGAGATCAGTAACGCCGGCCTCACCAAAGGTTGTTGCCGCGGCTCGAAGTGGGCCATCCGCCGCGTCGATAAACGTCCGGAAGTTGATGTAGCCGACCGGACCACCGCTGTCTCTTGGGATTACCAGCGCATCGCCAGCCAGAGGCGTTGTACTGGTTTCTGCTGTGGTTACCGTAATCTCGCTAGTCACGCCCTCATATTCGACGCGGAAGACCGTCGTTTGTAGCTCTCCACGCGCACCGAAAACAGCTCCGGGCAGCTCAGCATTCCGGGCGACCATTTCATCCCAGGTCTCAAAGTCACTCTCACCGTCGCGCTTGACGGCTAACAAACGTTGGCCTCGTCGAATACCGGCCGTGTGCGCGGGACCTTCCTCGTAGGAGTCGGCGAAATAGAAGTTATTGTTGATGATGCGGTATCTCACGCCATAACCGTAAAATGTACCTGAGGTGAAACGCGCCTCATCATCCTCAATGGTTGTGAGATAGGAGAAACCGGGGTCACGGCCGGACCCATCTGTCCAAATGGGCTGCATAATGGCGGCCAGGTAATCGGACGCATCGTCATAGTCATTTTCATTGACCTGCGCGAGTTCGTCGTACCAGTAGTAGTAGCTTTCAGACACCTCTTTAACGAACTGAATCTGCGCTGTGTTACCGCATGGATCCGTTGTGCCGCCTCCACCAGACCCACCACCTGCAGTTGGCTGCTGGGGTGTCGTGCCACCGCCACCACCGCCACCGCATGCGGTAACCAATACGCTCAAGCCCAGTGCAATAATCAGTTGCTTTGACACGATAACTCCTGTGTTTAGATGCCAATCCTCGGGGCGCAAGATAAGCAATGCGGCGCGTCCCACCAAGTCTCGTTACGCGTTAGGTCATGTTGATGGCGGTTTGAAACGCTGGACGCTCTGTAATCCGCTGAACGTACGCTTTCAAATTAGGCATGTCATCAGAGACACAGCCCATACGATTACTCATGAAACAGGCATGCCCCAGCATAATGTCCGCAGCCGAGAAATCGCCAATGAGGTAATCGCGGCCCTCCAATGCTTCATTTACAGGATGAAGCGCCTTGTTGAGAAGGCGTTGTGCTTGGCCCAATACCACGGGGTCACGTCGATCCTCTGGCAACAATATCGTGTGAACAACAATCGTGTTCATTGGGGGCATGACCATCCCTTCACAGTAGTGAAACCACTGCAGGTATTCAGGGAACATGGGGTCTTCCACGGCAGGTTTCAGACCACCGTCTTTATGCCGGGCCATTACGTACTCCACAATGGCACCAGACTCATAAATCGACACATCGCCGTCGTCTAAAACCGGAATACGCCCCAGCGGGTGCCTACTGCGGTGCTCATCCGATTTGAGATCCTTGGGGTGAAACGCCATGGCGTTAAGCTCGTAAGGAAGCTGGAGTTCCTCTAGGAGCCACAAAATACGACCAGCCCGGGAGTGTGGTGCGAAATGAAGTTTTAGCATGTGAAACCCCTTATCGATGGTTATTTTTGATTTATCAGGCGCTCCACGCGCCTCGTATCTAATGCCACAACTTACTAGCGTAGCGTTTGTCACAGTAAAAATCTGTTAAAGCCGTATTTATTTTTTAGATATAAAGATATCTTTATGCTTATGGACATTGATGCTTTATCACAATGCTTGAAAGCGGTGGCTGACCCTAGCCGGCTCCGCCTCATGGCACTATGCAGCCAGGGTGAACTCACCGTATCTGATCTTGTGCGGATCACGGGCTACAGCCAACCTCGCACATCGCGTCACCTAAAAATTTTGCAAGATGCGGGGCTTCTTGAGAGCTTTCGCGAGCAGCACTTTATTTTTTACCGCGCCAATCGCCAGCAGCCCCAGCAAACCATTCTCAGCACACTGCTGGGCAACCTAGATACGGCGGACAGCACCCTAGCGGAAGACAGCCGGCGACTTGCGGTCATTCGCGATGCCCGCGCGCAACTTGCCGAGGCCTACGTTGAGGACGAGGTTCCGGAGTGGCTGGAACTTCATCGATATCACGGTGACGAAGCCACATTTAAATCACACGTCAGCCAATTACTCTCTGGTCACTCCGTCGGACACCTATTGGATATTGCTACCGGCACGGGTCGGATGTTGCGGCTAGTGGGGCCGCTGGCCGACAGTGGCTTCGGTGTCGATCTCTCTAAAAAGATGGTGATTGTCGCTCGAGATGCCATAGAAACGGCGGGACTGACACACCTGTCCGTACGGCAAGAAGATATGTATCAAATGCGCTTCGCTGCCAACAGCTTCGACACCGTTACCATCGATCAAGTGCTGTATTTTGCTGACGACCCGAAAGCCTTATTTGAGGAGGCAACACGCGTGCTCAACCGCGGAGGGAAACTGTTGGTTGTTGCCTTCACACAACATGAAGATCCCGCTTCACAGCCTGTACCCGTCAGTGTTGATATGAAATCGATCATGGGATGGCTCATGAGCGAGGATCTGAGCATCGAACAGATTGATAAAATTCCCGGGGAGTCCTTGGATATCAGCCTCATTCTCGCCAGTAAGACTAGTTAGGTCGTGGCAGGCTTAACGCGACTACTTCTCACTAGCCTCAGTATTGCTTTCGTGGCTGGCTGCACTACGCTCAACACTATGAATACGGTCGCTCTCCGAAATACCAGTCATTTTCCAGACTACGAGCTGTCGGCCGGCCTGATCGACACCTGCGGTGCCGAGTTAATACGATCCAATAAGCGCACGGGTGATGAAATTGTCACTATTTGGGAAAACACCAGCGACGATGAACTCGTGATGCTCTGGCTATGGCATAACGGAGAGGTGCGCGAGATCTATCGCTTGGCGCCCAAGACGATTACGCAAGCCAGCCTCCTTGAAGGAATGGGTATTGCGGTCATCAGCGAAGCGTTGGAGCGCTGCTTTTATAACCAAGTTATTACTGACCAGTCGGCGTTAGGAACTGCTGGCCACTTCGAATAATCAACTAGGTAATCCAGCTACAATCAATGAAGCTCAATCGACCATGAGCGGGGTAAATAATGAGAAACGCACTTTTAATGTTAACTGCAACGCTTTTACTAATGGGCTGTAGCGAGCCTAGTAACGAAAACACTGACTCCGCAAGCGCTGCTGGCGACAAATTAGTAGCAACCGCGCGCGGTGACCACGTAGATACCTACTTTGGCATGGGGGTACCCGATCCCTATCGATGGTTAGAAGATGATCTGAGCAAAGACACCGCTGACTGGATTGCTGATCAAAATGCCTCAACGCGCTCGTATATTGACGCTATCTCACTGCGCGATGACGTCAAAAACACCGTGGCCCGCCTGCTGAACTTCGAGCGCGAAACCGCGCCCTTCATTGAAGGTGGAAAACGGTATTTCTATCGAAACTCCGGGCTTCAGAATCAACGAGTTCTTTATCGCATTGAGGAGGATGGCAGCGAAGTTGTGTTCTTAGATCCGAACACGTTCAGCGAGGATGGCACGGTCAGCATGTCGAGCGTCAGCTTTTCTGAAGACGGCAGTATCGTAGCCTATCAACTCTCCGAGGGCGGCAGTGACTGGCGATCGATTGTGATCAGAGACGTCGCCACCGGCGATGTACTTGAATCACCGCTGGTTGACGTAAAGTTCTCTGGCATCAACTGGCTGGGTAATGAGGGTTTTTTCTACTCAAGCTATGACAAACCTGACGGCAGTGAACTTTCCGCGAAAACCGATCAGCACAAGTTGTATTTCCACGCGCTGGGCACACCGCAGAGCAGTGATGAGGTGATTTTTGGCGCGGCCGCTGAGCAAAAGCATCGCTACGTGGGTGCCTCCGTGGGTGGCAACGACCGCTACTTGGTGATCAGTGCAGCCAACTCCACGTCGGGCAATAAGCTGTTTATCAAGGATTTAGCGTCCGAATCTGACGAGCTCATTGTCGTCTTTGCTGACGAGTCCGCTGACGGTTCACTTCTCGAAAGTCACGATGACTATCTTTTGATCGAAACAAATCGCGATGCGCCTAAAGGTCGGGTGATTGCGTTGGATCCGCAGGCGGCTGGCAAAACCGACTGGCGCGACGTTATCCCGGAGAGCGAGCACGTGCTCAACGCCAGTTCGAGCGCCGGCTATCTTTTCGCCGAATACATGATTGATGCAATCAGTCAGGTGAAACAGTACGACCTCGAAGGCAATCTCATCAGGGATATCGAACTACCTGACCTCGGAAGCGCGACAGGCTTTGGTGGCAAAAAAGAGCAAGAAAACGTCTTTTTTACGTTCACCAATTACCGTATCGCGCCTGCCATTTTCTCCCTTGACCCTGAGTCGGGCGATGTCAGCTTGTACCGCGCATCAAAGTCACCGTTTGACGGCAACGAATATCAAACAGAGCAGGTGTTCTACACATCCAAGGATGGCACTCGCGTACCCATGACCATTACATACGCCAAGGGGGCCGTGCTCGACGGCAGTACCCCTACCATTCTCTATGGTTACGGCGGGTTTGATATCAGTATTCGACCTCGTTTTAGCAGCACAGTTGCGGCGTGGCTTGAGATGGGTGGAATTTACGCCGTGCCCAATATTCGTGGTGGTGGTGAATACGGCAAAGCGTGGCACATCGCGGGCACCAAAACCCAAAAGCAAAATGTCTTCGATGACTTTATCGCGGCAGCTGAGTATCTGATCGCAGAGGGCTATACCAGCAAGGAAAAACTGGCTGTCAGTGGTCGATCCAATGGTGGTCTGCTGGTCGGCGCAGTAACGACACAGCGCCCTGATCTCTTCCAGGTATCACTCCCCGGTGTCGGGGTGCTCGACATGTTGCGTTACCACACCTTCACCGCCGGTGCGGGCTGGGCGTATGATTATGGGACGTCTGAAGAAAGTGAGGAAATGTTCCGCTACCTGTTGGGTTACTCGCCGCTGCACAATACCAAGCCCGGAACCGTTTATCCGGCGACGCTTATCACGACAGCCGAGCGTGACGACCGCGTCGTACCGGCGCACTCCTACAAGTTTGCAGCTCAGATGCAGTACGATCACACGGGCGATACGCCAGTCTTAATCCGTATCGATAGCAACGCTGGACATGGTGCGGGCACCCCAATAGATAAACTGGTTGATCAGTATGCTGACATCTACAGTTTCACACTGAAGAATATGGGTGTGGAGAAGATTAAGGGCAGCGAATCTGCACTTTAAAGAGCCGCGCCGTTAAGTGAGTTAAAACATGTCCTGGTTAGTCGAACATTGGATCGCAAGCTCACTTCTCGTGATCTATGTCAGCGTGCTGTTCTACAACGCCTACGTCGGAAATAAAGCGGCTACTGGCGTTGGTGGGTACTACGTAGGTAACCGCCAGTTGGGCGGCACCGTTGTAGGAATCTCATTTTTCGCGACGTTTGCCTCGACCAACACCTTTGTTGGACATGCAGGCAAAGGCTACGACTACGGTGTGGCGTGGTTCACCATGGCCGTTCTGCTCGTCATCTTCTCCTGGATGTCCTGGCGGTGGATCGGACCACCGCTCAGGCGTTTTGCCGCCGCATGGGACGCGCTGACCATTCCCGATTACATTCGGGGGCGGATATTGGGCGACAACCCTGATGCCGAGCGGCATCCTCTACTTTTGCTGTCTGCATCAGTGATAGTTTTCGCCAGCATCCTCTACCTCTTGGCCATTTTCAAAGGCGCTGGACATTTATTTCAGATCTTTCTCGGTGTGCCTTACGAGGTCGCAGTCGGCGTTACCCTGCTAGTTGTCGTGCTGTACACCTCCATCGGTGGCTTCGTCTCGGTTGTCAGAACGGATGCGATTCAAGGTGTGCTAATGCTCATCGGCGCCATGACGATCTTCTACTTCGTTACACAGGCGGCCGGTGGCATCAGATCAGTCGGTAAGCTGACCGATATGCCCGGAAAAGAATATCTTTTCGATCTTAACGGCGCGGTGCCGTTTGCTGTGCTGTTAGGTGTATCGCTGTCGGGGGCCCTAAAGCTCATTGTAGATCCACGGCAGCTCTCACGCTTTTATGGCCTTAAGAGTGATGCAGAGGTAAAACGCGGGATGTGGATTGCCGTGCTGGGTATGACGCTGATCCTGGCCTGTATGTTCCCCATTGGCCTGTACGCACACCTGATTCTCGAGAACGTTACAGATACTGACCTGATTATTCCCCGGCTCGTTAACGACCCAGCAATTTTCCCGTTTTGGGTAACCGATCTGCTGATCGTATCGATCGTGTCCGCCGCCATGTCCTCAATGGATAGCGTGCTTCTGGTGGCCTCATCCACCCTCTACAAAAACATCATTTCGCCGTTTAAAACAATTGAAAACGAGGTGCGCTGGTCCCGTGCTGCAGTCATCGCTTTCGCGTGCATTTCCGCATTCATGGCACTCAATCCACCGGGCGACATTGTGGGCATCACCATCTTCTCGGGTAGCCTGTACGCCGTTTGCTTCTTCCCACCGGTGGTTTTTGGCCTGTATGGCCGTGTGGCGTCTGCAAAGACCACGCTGGTGTCAATGATTCTGGGAGTGAGTACGCTGATACTCTGGATCACGTTGGGTCTAAGCGCTCTGCTCCACGAGGTCTTCCCTGCGCTACTCGTATCCGCATCGGTTTACTGGCTGCAATCGAGTAAAGAAACCGCCGCCGAAGTCTAATCGACTGCCCGCATCGCTTTTCACGCGTTACACTGTGAGACGGACATCAGAGCAGTGCCAGCGTGAATAAAAACGGACAACAGCAGCTGAGAGACCTCCCCTCTGTCAGTGTCATTCTCGACCACTTGCAGTCGGAGGTCTCGCAGTGGGGGCATGATGCGGTGACAAGCGCTGCGCGCGCGCACCTTGAAGCACTAAGAGCCGCGATCCAATTAGGTGAATCGGTGTCATCGGATCTCTCAATGATTCAGCAAAACATTCGCGACGGGCTTACTAACGCGTCTCAACCGGCTTTGAAATCGGTCTTCAACCTCACGGGCATAGTCCTTCACAGTAATCTTGGGCGCGCGAACCTAGCAGATGCCGCTATCGAAGCCATGAATCGAGTAGCGGGTAGTGCCAACAACCTCGAATACGATCTTGAAAAGGGTCAACGAGGGGATCGCGACAGTCATATTGAGTCGCTAATTTGTGAGCTCACGGGCGCAGAGGCGGCAACGGTCGCCAACAACAACGCCGCTGCGGTCCTGCTTACACTGAACACCCTGGCGCTTGGTAGAAAAGTGCCTGTTTCTCGGGGAGAACTCGTTGAGATCGGGGGCTCCTTTCGTGTACCTGACATCATGGCACGTTCGGGCTGCAGCCTCGTTGAAGTCGGCACGACCAATCGAACACATCTCAAAGACTACGCGAACGCCATTGATGCTGATACAGCGCTGTTAATGCGCGTACACACGAGTAACTATCGGATTGAAGGGTTTACCAATACGGTGCCGGAGCCCGAGCTTGCGGCACTTGCTAAAGCAAACCAAATACCGTTCGTCGTCGATATGGGCTGTGGCAACCTCATCGATTTGAAAGCACTCGGCCTACCCCACGAAGCCACAGCACAGCAAACCCTGACTCATGGGGCCGACTTGGTCCTTTTCAGCGGAGACAAGCTACTTGGTGGCCCCCAATCCGGCATTATTGCTGGCCGCGCCGATCTTGTCGCGCGTGTTAAGCAGAACCCGCTGAAGCGTGCATTGAGACTCGATAAAGTGACCTTGGCAGCGCTCGAGGCAACTCTACAGCTATACCGCAATCCGGATGAACTGGTCTCAACGTTGCCCACACTGAGATTACTCACGCGAGCAGAGGACAGTATTCGTGATCAGGCCAACAAGCTTGCCCTAAAAGTCAGATCAGTGCTGGGCGATCACTACCATGTCGACACAGCATCGGTCTCCAGCCAAATTGGTAGTGGCGCGCTCCCAATTGAGGTGCTCCCCAGTGCCGCACTCTCAATCACCGCAGCCAATGGTGAGGACGAGCCATTACGCGCGCTAGCTGCGCGCTTCCGCCAACTTCCCAAGCCCGTTATCGGGCGGCTCCATAATCGCGCGCTCCTATTGGATCTTCGTTGCCTTGAAGCGATTCACGAAGACGAGTTCATCGAGCAACTCTCAGAGCTCCCTCTGTGATTGTCGCAACCGCCGGCCACGTTGATCACGGCAAAACATCGTTGATCAAGGCCCTTACTGGTGTCGATACCGACACGCTCGCTGAAGAGAAAGCGCGCGGATTGACGATTAACCTAGGATACGCCTACCTCCCCTCGAGTAACGACCGAGTCATCGGTTTTGTCGACGTGCCCGGTCATCATCGCTTTATCAACACCATGATTTCCGGGGTCTCGGGTATCGATCGCGCCTTGTTGATTATCGCCGCCGATGATGGGCCGATGCCGCAAACGAGTGAGCACTTAAATGTACTGAGTGTGCTCGGTATCGCTGATATCGATATTGTGATCACAAAGATTGATGCAGTAACGCCTGAGCGGGTGGTGCAGGTGGCTCAAAGGGCACGGGAACTTGTCGATGCCCGCTGCGAGAGCGAAGGCGAGGTGTTTCAGGTTTCCTCGGTCACGGGTGACGGTATCGATGCGCTTAAGTCCCATCTTGAATCACTGCCACCCAAAGGCAGAGATCAAGCGCTCGAGCGCGGCTTCAGACTCTCGATTGATCGTCGCTTTCATATCAGCGGCGCAGGTTTAGTTGTGACGGGGACTGCAAGCACCGGTTCCGTCGGTGTTGGTGATCATTTAATCCTTCAACCCAAAGGGCTGGAAATCCGAGTGCGCGAGCTACGCGCCAATGATGTCATGGTCAAATCGGCAGTCGCCGGTCAGCGTGTCGCGCTGTGTTTGGCTGGCAAAGTTGAACTGGGCGATATTGATCGAGGTGATTGCCTAGTGGAGCCCACGCTTGATCAGCTTTCGCAACGGCTTGATGTTGAATTAACACTTTTGTCCGATGCGCCCAATGCACTCAAGCATCTTTTGCCAGTCAAAGTCTACATTGGAGCACGACGAGAGAGCGCGAAAGTGGCCCTGATTGAGAAAGGGATCTCATTGCTAACTCCCGGTCAAACATCAATGGCCCAGCTCATTCTAGATGCGCCAATCAGTGCTTACTCGGGAGAGCGCTTCGTACTTAGAGATGATTCCGAATCGTTCCATCTTGGTGGCGGTGTGATTTTGGACCCCAACGGCCCACAATATAGGAAAGCCAAGCCCGAGCGATTGACATGGCTTAGTGCACTGACCACAGGCAGTGTAGACACGGCCCTTCAATATCTCTTGATCAATAACGTGACCACTAACTGGTCAGATCTTACTCGTGCTTTTCATTTAAAAGAGGGAGCTGCTATACCCACGTTTCCCGACACAGCCGTGAAGTTTGACCTAAACCAGAGCACATGGATCACGACTCGAAGTGCAATTACCGACGCAAGGCAGGCTTTGCTCGATGCGTTGAACGATGAAAAAGCGCAGGAGAGTGATTCCAGAGGTGTCCCACGGGAAAAGCTCATTAACCTAGCCGGGCCGGCCTTCAATAGCGCAGTGCTCGAGGCAACGCTGACAAACCTGATAAAAACCGGGGTGCTTGGGGTGACGGATGGGCGAGTGCATGATCCCAAGGATCGCAACAAGCGCGACGGCAATGAGCGAAATTGGTCAAGTTTAGAATGTCAATTGCAGACAGCGGGACGCCACATTCCAGTACTGTCGGAACTTCAGCGCGATGCACAGCTCGACGAAACTTCTCTCAAGCTAGCCCTGAAGTACGGTACTGACAAAGGTTTTCTTCATCGCATCAACGCCACGCGATACGCACTGACGCCTACCTTATTGGACTTTGCCGAGATGTCTGAGTCACTCGCCTCGGAGCGTAATTTTAGCGTTGCAGGTTTCAAAGAGGCGCTTGGCATTGGCCGGAAGCTGGCGGTTGAAATACTCGAGTTCTTCGACAGTATTAACTTCACGCAACGAAAGGGTAATGAGCGTACAATCTCAAATCCGAGGGCTATCCGCAGCCGACTCAAGCTTTAAGACTATGGAAGAGCGACGTCCCCGGTGGGGTGCCTGGTCTTCAAAACCAGTGAGGTGCTGACAAAGCGCCTGGTGGGTTCGACTCCTACCTCTTCCGCCATACTTCAGTATCTAACTGTAATTTTGATACTCTGCCGGACCAGAGGTCTTCCCCACCGCCTCGTAATGGCTAAAGTAGCTGGGTAGATCATGGGGTCGAATCAATTCTCGACGTTACGAGAAAGCAGGATGGTTGGATCGAGATTTGTCATAATGCGGTTTTGAGTTAAGCAAAGAAACGGGAAATTCATGCCTTCAAACCTTCCCCAACGAGTGCACGTTGTCTTTCTTACCTTCGCAGCTGTCTTTATTTGCTACATAGATAGAGTAAATATTTCAGTTGCGATCATCCCGATGGCTGAAGAGTACAACTGGGGGTTACAAACCCAAGGGATGATTTTGTCGTCCTTTGCCGTGGGATACATATTGCTCCAAGTCATCGGCGGCCGATTAGCTGATCGTTACGGTGGCAAAATCGTATTGGGAATTGGGGTTTTGGTATGGTCATTATTCACGATATTGGCACCCCCCGCCGCGGCACTGGGTATAACACTGCTGATCATGACTCGAATTCTTATGGGCATGGGTGAGGCGGTCACTTTCCCTTCTTTCTATAGCCTCTATGGAAAGTGGATACCGCTCAACGAACGAGCGCGCGCGGTCGGTTTCGCCAATAGTGCTATTCCACTGGGAACCGCCTTTGCGCTGATCATTTCGCCCATCATCATTCAACGGCTTGGCTGGGAGTGGGTGTTTTATATATTCGGTTTTATGGGGTTTATTTGGTACGCATTCTGGCATCGTATGGTCACGTCCGATCCCAGAACACATTCAAAAATAACCGCTGAGGAGCTATCGCACATTCAGCAAGGTATCGAAGCTGACGACCAAGCCAGTGAAATTCCTTGGACCCATTTTCTGAAATACAAGGCTGTTTGGGCTATTGCAGTGGCACACTTTTGCAATAACTGGACGCTTTATGTGCTCCTATCTTGGGCCCCCACATTTATCAACAAAGGCCTTGGGGTAGAGCTGGCTTCAGTGGGTTTGTTGGCAATGATTCCCCAAGCCGCATCATTTGTCTCAATCAACCTCGCAGGAAACTTGGCCGATCGCCTGATCACGAGTGGCATGCCAGTACTACGAGTGAGAAAGCTGATGCAGACTGTCGGTTTTGGTGGGCTCGCGGTTTGCCTGTTACTAGTGACGTCTGCAGAAACGGTAACAGGTGCTATCGCGATAATGGCCCTAGGCAGTGCGCTGGGTGCAGGTTCCACGGGTGGATTTGCGGTAAATCATATGGATATTGCACCAAAACATGCTGGAACACTGATGGGCATTACCAATACCGCTGGGACTATTCCAGGCATCGTTGGCGTATTTTTGTCCGGGATGATTCTAGAGCTGACAGGTTCTTGGGCGCTGGTATTCGGCACTGCTGCGGTCATCTCTTTGGTTGGGTTGGTTGTATTTTTGCGATACGCGCAGGCGGATAAGTTATTCGACTAGATCAGTGCCTAGACTAACAAGAGGGCGCCACAGGATGCGTTACTAATGCAAAAGACAAAATAAACAAAAGACGTCGCTCCCCCAAACCCTCATCCAGTTTTTCCATGAACCGACACGACGTCACTGTCCGTGTCCAGTGGAGAGGCCCCGGGTCACGACTCTAGGCCGGAGGGGCGACGATCTCGCCACGATAGAAATCCCTCGCCCAAAAAAAAACAGAGCGAATGCTCTGCTTTTGTTCGAGTTCCTCAGGCGTCTGAAGTGGGACTCTCCTTCAGCTCCTCGGACGCTATCCCTCCGCCCTCGGTGGGCAACAAAGCGCTTTCTATGCCGGCCCTCTGTCACGCTTTCTACCTGAGTACTCTTCTGTCGGCTTCCCTCTCGCTCCCGTCTGCAGTTGGTCACTCGTCAGTCGCCGCCAGCAACCTCAGTAAAGAACATCCACAAAACGTTGTCAACACTTTTTTGTAAATATTTACATTTTTTTACTTCGCGTTTTTTTGAGTCTGCAAATTTAGACCGTCGTTCACTTTCTACACGCTTGTCCCTTCTGCTAAGTTGGATCGACCGCTAGTGAAGAAACTAAGGTCACCTCCCATGTCTGAGCCCGTGTTAAAGGTTTTTTCTTACTTGCCGAATCCTCGCGTTTGGAAAGCATTAATTGCCGCGGACCTACTCAATCTACAAATTGAGGTTGCGGGAGACAAACCCAGTAACCTAGACAAGTGGTTGTGGGATCGTGAAGCGCGTCTGCTTGAGGACCACGAGAGGCACTCCGGTAACCCAGCCGCGCGCGAGTCGAGAAGAGGATTCTCTCAAACGCTCTTCAAAACAGACGCTTTCATGCTCGCTCACCCTTTTGGAACGGTTCCCGCTGGATTCAGTGAAGACGGTAACGTGGGTATCTTTGAATCAAACAGCATCCTTCGTGCGGTCGCCCGACTGGGAGACCAGGGTATCGGGCTTTACGGGCGGAATGTTTCGGAAGCATCCCGCATTGATGGCTTTCTAGACAGCATTCTGGTTTTCAGTCGTGAAGCTCAAGAGTATCTGCTTGCAATGGATAAAATGACGACTTATCAATATGAGCGCATGGCCGAAGCATTCGAATTTTTTTCAGCCGGAATCGAGCAAACCCTGCAACACAATAGATTCCTAGTTGGTGACGAAATGACGCTTGCCGACATAGCGTTTGCCTGCGACTTCAGCCAATTCCTGCGAGAGAGGTTGATGCAAAACAGACTTGACCCCGTCGACCTTCACTGCATAAGCCACTACGCGGAAACCGCATACCCTAGAACCTTCGCTCATCTGCAGAACCTGTCAACACATGCGGTCTTTGAGAAGTACTTGGGCGACTATAATGCACACATATGGCTTTGACCTATTTGTAAGCATCAATTGCCCAGTCGCCTGCCGCCACAGGTCTTCGAATACAATCAACATTGCCCGACATGAGTTCTAGTAGCCGGAATATAAAACACACAAACTTCCCACGAGTGCCATACCGACGGTTTCAAGTCGTAGCAACAGCCTAGTGTTGAGGTTCATTATTTTCTTAGAGAGTTGAACTGGTACGCCTTCGGATTCAGCAATACGACACGTCACTCTCAAAAACAGGATGATACTTTTATGAACTTCAGACTTTATTGCCTCGTCATCATGGCCAGCCTGACAGGTTGCATCACAGGGTCGAACGCGACTTTTATAGAGTCCGAAAATCAGAACAGTAGAGTCAGGATGATCGTAATTCACTATACCTCCGAGAACTTTGCAGACTCTCTAGAGTTGTTAACGAAGCGCTCGTCAAATCCCGTTAGTGCTCATTATTTGCTTCCAGAATCTAACGACAGTTCATACCCGCATGGGAAGCTGAAAACTTATCAGCTTGTCGATGAGAATAGGCGAGCATGGCATGCGGGACAGAGTTTCTGGCGCGGTAAAAGTGGTCTAAATGATCAATCTATTGGCATCGAAGTCGTCAATCTAGGCCGTTGTTTACAACAGAAAAAGTCTGACACTTATAAGTTGCTTGGCCGGAACATCCTGTGTTCGTTTCCCACATATGCTGACGATCAAATTGACCAGCTCATCGTGTTAACCAGGCAAATATTGTCTAGACACCCGGATATAGACCCTACCAATGTTGTTGGCCACAGCGATATTGCTCCGGGTCGTAAGGTCGATCCAGGTCCGCGATTTCCCTGGCGGAGGCTTCACCAGGCGGGTATTGGCGCCTGGTACGATGAAACGGTCGCGACTAATTTTTTGAGCCATTTTTCCGCTGAACTGCCGACCGTTGAGACCGTTCAAAGAGCCTTGTCGATTTATGGTTACCGCGTTGAAGCAACTACTGTCTGGGATGATCAAACAAGGGCTGCATTGGAAGCTTTTCAACTGCATTTCCGCTCGCATAAGGTAGACGGCGAAATTGACGCTGAAACTACGGCAATTTTGTTCGCACTTCTTAGCCGTTACCGAGCGGACCAGTTACAGACTCTGTAGCTATTAATGCAATTAGAAAAATGGCTAGGGTCAGCCTAATACATTTCCTGAATATAGCGTCGAAACCTCTGTTGGCACCAAGTAGATACTGCGCTGTCAGATCAAGCACAAGAGTTAAACTCCAATGTTTGTATCGTTTACCGCGAGTTTGTTTTAGGTTGACTGTGGCGAATGATAAAGGAGAAAAATAGTGCATTATGACGAGGTAGTTTTAGGCCGGCGGAGTATTCGGGGTTACAAGCCGGACCCAGTTCCAGAGTCCCTGATAAAAGAAGTCTTGGCACTGGCGATGCGCTCGCCCTCCTCCATGAATACTCAGCCCTGGAACTTCACTGTCGTAACTGGCGAAGTGCTGGATCGTATCCGCAAAGGTAATACCGAGCGCAACTTAGCCGGTATTCCTCACTCGCGGGAATTTCGGATTGGGTCTCCATTTGCGGGGCAACACAGAGATCGACAAGTCGGCGTAGCAAAACAGTTATTTGCCGCGATGAATATTGCCCGTGAGGACGCGGAAAAACGTCAGGATTGGGTGCTTCGTGGGTTTAGACAGTTTGATGCACCCGTCTGCATCATCATTACCTATGATGCGGTGCTATCAGGCAGTGACGACACAGCCTTTGACTGCGGTGCGGTCACCACGGCGCTGGTCAACGCCGCTTGGTCTAGAGGTCTCGGAGCGGTAATCAATAGCCAGGGCATCATGCAGTCCCCCGTCGTTAGAGAGCACGCCAATATTGCTGACGATCAAATCATCATGAAGGCAGTAGCGCTCGGGTGGCCCGATGACTCATTCCCCGCCAACGCGGTCGTATCGGAGCGTAAAACCATTGCTGAAGCAGCCACGTTTTTGGGCTTCACTGAGTAAACCTCTGCAAAAAAGATAACATGTAAAGCGTCCTTTACTTTCCGAGAGGTTCGGCATAATATGTAAAGCATACTTAACATTTTATAAGGGTGACAATACATGACCGACACGCGCACAGAGACCTCGCTACAGGCAGGCCTCAAAAAATCCACTTTTCAACTGTTCCTCGCAACGGGCGCCTGGGTGGGGAGCACTGCCCTCATGTCGTTTGGTCCAAGCACGATTTGGGGCTTTGATGTTGCAGTCACGTTTTTAGCCATCACCGTAAATCTAATAGTGGGCAGTTTCATGCTTTACAGCTTTTTTAAACACTTAAAAAATATGGATGAACTTCAGCGACGAACGCATCTTGAAGCCATGGCATTAACTTTGGGGATAACCATGGTGCTGACCGTTATCTATGGTGCCCTCCCACAAGCCAAGGTGCTCGCTAGCACACAACCGGCCAACGTCTTATTTGTCATCGGTATCTCTTACATCCTGTCAGTAATAACCCTTTGGTTGTGGCGCACAAGTGAATGAAAAATAGACTTAAGGCACTGAGGGCGGATCGCGATTGGACTCAGGCGGAGCTCGCAGATCGGCTGCACGTCACCCGACAAACCATTAACGCGATTGAAAAAGGCAAATACGACCCGAGTTTACCGTTGGCATTTAAGATTGCGGCGCTTTTTGGGCTTCCCATTGAAGAGATATTTTCCCCGGACACTGACTAATTCAATCTTGCGAGCAACATCGGCAACTGTGCCTGCATCGAGAGGTACAGCTCAGGTCCAGAGCCCCTTGTTGTCAACCCACCGAATCTGAACTGCGTAGCAATAGGCCGCTAGAAAGAAGAGTGGCGCACCAGCGGCAACTGGATAAAACAAGGCCGCCGAACTTCCAATAAAGCCACACACCAGAGAAAAGATCTCAAACCGTATCGCCACGCGCCGGTCTCGTATTCCCCAAAACCCAAACTTCACCCATGCCGGGGCCAAAGCCCACTCCTCTGATTTCTTATCAATCACCGTAATGTCTCCCTTCAATGTATCGACATCAATTTCAAAGACCGCAGCAAGGGATTTCAGTGTTTCAAGGCTCGCGCTTTGACCTGACTCAACACGTTGAATTGTGCGGAGGCTCAGACCTGACATCTGCGCGAGTTGCTCCTGCGAGTAGTGGTGCTTGGTTCTGAGGCTTTTTATCACTGACCTGTCCTTTCTGCGTTCTGGTGATAGAGATTGAATCAAAAAGATTGAAGTCGGTGGCGCCAAAGCCATGACAGTCACCCGACAGCGCCCTGCCATCATGCCTTGGGTTTAGGCCCAGAGGAAAGACATAACTGTATCGATACATGCCCTCACTCTCTTCAACACGCGAACAGGTTATGGCACATTGAAGCCATGAAAGCAGAACGCGACGAACTCGGATTTGATGCGCCAGCACCGGTGGGACACCCGGTTCGCGCAAGCCTCCCTGCGGATGCACCTACCGGCCCCGCCATTGGTGATCGACTTCCAAACTTTTCCCTGCCTGATGCTTTCGGACGTGTGGTTAACTTCCATGAGGATCGCGGCCAGAGCAAAGCCGCATTGGTTTTCTACCGCTCCGCCGTTTGGTGACCCCCTTGCTGGACGCAGCTAGGTGAGTTGCGAGATGCGTTTGATAAGTTTGAGGCTGCCGGGATCAAGCTATATGCCCTGTCGTATGACGACCAGGAAACACTGGCTGAATTCGCTAAAAAGCAGGGAGTCCAATATAAACTGCTTTCAGATACCGACTCCCAGGTCATAAAACGATACGGGTTGCTCAACGAGCAGCTATCGAAAAAGGACGCCTTCCTCTACGGTATTCCCTACCCGGGTGTATTCGTCTGCGATGAAGACGGCACGGTTATCTCGAAATTCTTTCACGACTCGTACAAGAAACGTGAAAGCCCCGAAATGCTGATCGATGCAGCCCTCGGACGCATCACCATCGATGAGACCGCACCACGCGCTGAAAGTAGTGATGATGGCATCCGAATAACAGCGGCGCTGCATGGCGGCAACGGAAGTTTACGGCAAGGTATTGTCCGGCAACTGGTCACGACATTTGAGCTTCCCGAGGGCCTTCACATCTACGGAGAGCCCGTACCTCAGGGTTTGACCGCCACTGAAATCAAAGTCGAGGGACCTGCTGGATTGGTAACGCTTCCGATGGAGGCGCCATCAACGGCGCCACTGCGTTTAAAAACATTAGATATCGATCTAAATGTGTGGAGCGGCACCGTTCGCTTCGCCACACCACTTTATCCGGTAGGCGAATTGGTGAGCGAGTGTCGTCCTATTGATGAGCGAGAGGTAGAACTCTCAGTGCACGTGACTTTTCAAGCGTGCACAGATGAAACGTGCTTGTTGCCACAAACACGCATACTGACGCTTCGTGTTGAACTTGAAGAAGTAGACGTACCAAATCTCCCGATACACACCGGTCACGGGCAGCGAGAAGGTAATTACGACAGCACACCCGCCATGAAGCGGCTTGTCTGGCGGAAAGTAAGAAAGAACCCACTTAGACTTTTGCAGTTCATCTGGAATCGTAAACGTATGGAACGCAGATCGAAGCGCTGAGGTTAATGACCGGCGATATCGAAGTGCGCTTCCATGGCAGCTAGGACGACCGAGGGGTCAGAGCGTCGTTGGTAGTCGGCGGAGAGATCTATCCAAACGACTTTGCCGGACTCATCAATCAGTAGCGTGGCGGGCACCGGTAAGGCCTCGGCTTCCTCGCTACCTGGCGCCGAATGAAACCCCTTGTTTCGCAGTCCAAACTTATCCGTAACGGTAAGTTGCTGGTCAGACAGCATGGTCGCCTGCAAACCATGGAGATGGCGTCGGTCCGCTATGACCTCTGGTAAATCGACACTAACGGTGAGGACCTTTACGCCGCGCTTGTCAAACTCTGCGCGCAGTTCTTCTAGTCGACGTAACTCGCCGACACAGTAGGGTCACCAATGTGCTCTGAAGAATTTTATGAGCACCAAGTGCCCATTGAGTGACGCAGAGTCGAATGCCTGTCCTTGCCCGTCGATCGACGTGAACCGAGGCATCGCATCACCCACTTCAATCACCGAATCGCGCTCGACGATTTGTGCACTTATTGACACTGTGAAGGGTAAAAAAGCACCGACAACAATTGCGAAGACAGCTGGAATGGCACCCAACCAGCTCGTTCGCTTAATCAAGGCGAAAACACCCAAAGCCGCCGCACCTAAGAATGCGATGACGAAGCCTGTCCGGTCCGTGGGAAGCGAAACTTCCGCCGCAAGGTAAAACCAATAGCGTGCAGTCACCGCCGCAATGACGGCTGCCACTAACGCAATTTTTGTCCCTGTTTTCATTGGCTTCACGGCAGCTCTCCCTGAGCCTCTACCCTCCATCAGGCGTCATCTCGAGTCAAGTGCATGCACGGTAGAAACCGCTTTTTATGTAGTGATTTGTGAAACGAACGCTTTGTGAAACGAGAGCTTTGTGAAAGGAAAGCTATGTGGAACGAAAGTCTAGTGAGCCGAGAATTAACTCATGGCATGCTGTGCCATCCGAATCATCTAACTCTCTAAGAAGCGATGTAATGGATTTTTCTGTTTTCGACTGGTTCATCGTGGCGGCCTATGTCGCGGTCACAACGTGGATTGGTCACCGACTGAAAGGCAAACAAGAGACAACGCACGACTTCTTCTTGGCGGGTCGGCAGATCCCTTGGTATGCAGTCAGCGCCTCTATTATCGCCACCACCATCAGTGCCGTTACCTTTATTGGCGTTCCGGCAATTGCGTTTGCCAGCGACGGTAATTTCACGTACCTGCAGCTTGCCATCGGTGGCGTGATTGCGCGCTTACTGATCGCCCGTTATCTAATCCCGCGCTATTACCAAGCCGACTACTACAGCCCCTATGACTACATGAGCGACCGACTCGGCGTGGGCATTGGGCGCTTGACAGCTGGGCTTTTCATCGTTGGCGGCATACTGGGTCAAAGTGTTCGCGTGTACGCCACAGCACTGGTGTGTGAGCTGCTGACGGGCTGGAGCATGGCCGAGAGCATCACCGTAATCGCGTTGTTTGCCATTCTGTGGACGTGGATGGGGGGTGTCGCCACTGTCATCTGGACCGACGTGGTGCAATTCTTCATTTTAATTGCCGGTGCGGTGGCTGCGCTGGTGGTGATGATCGGTGCACTGCCTGACGGCTGGCATACCCTCTCTGAGATGGGGAGTACCGCCGAGAAATTTCAGGTTTTCGATTTCAGTAGCGACCCGAGCGTGGCATTCACATTCTGGGCGGCACTCATTGCACTGCCGTTTCAGGGTATTTCGGTGTACGGGACTGATCACCTGTTTACTCAGCGGCTGCTCTGTTGCAAAGACCAAGACCAAGCAAAGAAAGCGCTATTATGGAGCATCGCGGGCGAGACTATTCCTGCATTGATGCTACTCGTCGGTGTGGGTCTCTACGCGTTTTATACACTCAATCCGCTTGCGCCAGAACTTGCGTCGCTGGTGCACGCAAAAGGCGATCGCATCTTCCCTGTCTTCATCATTAGCGAAATGCCAGTGGGCGTTCGTGGCTTACTCATCGCAGGCATTCTCAGTGCTGCCATTTCAAGCCTCGACTCTATCCTCGCGGCTCTAGCTCAGATTTCGGTCACCATGTTTTACAAACCTTTTGTGCGACCCGGCAGTGATGATAGTCATTACCTTAAGGTATCGAGGGGCCTAGTCATCATTTGGGGCATTGTGTTGGGCTTCACCGCGTGGCAATTCTCGCGAAACAGTGGCGACCTGATCACCCTCGCCTTCTCGATGACGACTTACACACTGGGCCCTATGCTCGGCCTCTTCGCGCTAGGTATCCTGAGCACACGCTTTAACGTCGGTGGTTTGGCACCAGCCGTCGCCCTGAGCATGCTCGGCGTGCTGATCATTAACGAGCCCGAGCTCTTCCACTGGGTGCTTCCAAAGACCGCAAACACACCACTCCTGGCTTGGCCGTGGTTATTTCCGATTGGGACACTGCTCTGTGTGCTATTGGCGTTGCGAGGGAGAAAAATGTCCTCCTGCGTGTAGGGGGTTCCCAAAACCGGAAATGACACCTAGCGTAATTGACAACAATGACCTTCCCTGCAGTCTACTATTCAGAGGAGAAGTCAGGTCTAGCAAGGAGAAGCAGAGCGGGATACCAGGATACAAAAGCCATGCACAAAGGCCGGTAAAAATTTGATCTCAGGCAACTGACAATTAGGCGAGGCACACGAGATCGCGACTCCGCTACTATAAAAAATGCCGCGGGAAGTTTTTAGAGCGGGCTGGCATATAGAAAAAGCACCGAATTAAAGGAGCGAAATCATGACGAATCATTGCAACGCCGTCCTACGCCGAGCAGTCGCAGTTTTATTGCTCACGTTTTTCACTCACGCTCCACCCTCGACGAGCGCTGAGCCTCACAAGCTCGCGGTGATCACATACATGCAGGAAACCTGCACATTCTGTCCCGGGGGAGACACTCAAATTGAGGACCGAGCGTGGCGCGTTCCCTTCGTAAAGGGCGACGAACTCATTGACCGTGAACGAGGATTTATTGGCGGCTTTGTGCATGCCGCACGCGAATACCCTGATGTTAAGGTAATCGGGATCAACTCGCCCGATGGAGTTTACGGTGGCTCCTCTCGAAGCTGGGAAAGTCGAGAAAGCTTCGAGCATTTCATGACGATCATCACTGATGACCTCAAAGCCAATATGCCCGTTGACGGTGTGTATCTTGCGCTTCACGGCGCCATGGCCGTAAGAGGCGTTCCCCGACCGGAAGCCGAGATAGCACGGCGCGTTCGGCAAATCGTTGGACCCGATATCCCCATTGCCGGTTCTTTCGACTTACACGGCAATGAGGACGAGCAATTTCTGCAGTGGGCCAATGCTGCCTTCGTTACCAAACGATACCCGCATTACGACGCGGCATTGCAAGGCGAGCGCTCAGCGCGGTTCCTCTATCGAAGTTTAAAGGGTCTCTACAACGCGACGACGGCCACACGAAAGCCGCCCGTTATTACCGCCAGTGTTCTCCAATGGACAGGGCAGTCTCCGTCGATGGATATCATGGAGCGAGCCCGCCGCTGGGAAGCGCGAGAGCCTGATGCGTTCGTCAGCGTGTTTTATGGCTTTCCCTGGTCAGACGTGCCAGACGTAGGCGCAACGGTGCACGTCATGACTAATGAAGATCAGCAGTTAGCTGACGCAATAGCGGACGACATGTCAGAGTTCATTTGGCGCGTAAGAGAGCCCTTTGCCAATGGCAACTTCCCTATGCCCAAGGCCGCTGCAAAGCAGACGATACAGGCAATGAAACGAAGCGCCACACCGGTGGTTCTCGGTGACTATTCGGATCGCCCCGGGGATGCAACGTGGATTCTCAAAGCATTGATGGATGAGGACGTCAGCAACATGATGTATGCGGCGTTACGCGATGAACGTGCCCTTTCCGCACTGAGCGCAACTCAGGCCAAACCAGGCGATGCCTTCGATATGTCTGTCGGGGGCTTCACAGGTGAGCAAGCTGGCAAGCCTGTCCGCATCAAAGGAACAGTTAAATATTTTGGCGAGGGCTGGGGTTACGACGAGATCGCAATGATTGAATTCGGGGATAACAATCTACTTTTCATTGTTCCAACCTACACCCAGATCAGAACGCTATCGCCTCTGCGTATCGAAGGACTTAATCCCGACCACTACGACGTATTTGTCGTAAAATCCCGCGTTCATTTTCGACGGGGCTTTGACGAGACGGGGTATGCAAAAACCATCATGGTGGTTGATGCGCCAGGCGATTGGTTTGGCACGACGCGCCTTGATGCGCTGGACTACCAATATGCACCTATAGATACGCTATATCCATTTCGGACGAGCGATAGTCGAAATTAGGGAGATGTGAGTGAGGGGCTTCGATTTGGTGGGGCCAGTCGGGATATGAAAAATTAAGTTAAAACAAACCTTGAACCTTTAACGTGACCGGTAGTCGGGACTGGTCTGTCTTACTAGCTCCAATTAGAGCGAGTGCGCGTTAAAAAATTCCAAGATGAGTGGCCAAGTCCAACTGAACTGGTAGGTATGACCCATGTCAGAGCGACAATCCAAAACTCGAGGCCAGCCCGTGTCACTCGAGCAATACGTCCGACATTCGGCCTCGCTGGTGTTGGCATCAAAGATAACGGCGTTGTTCGTCACATCACAGCCGTGCGACTCGGCCCAGCTCTGCGTAATTCCAGTAGCGCCTGTATAATAAAACGATTCGCCATTACTCGTGGTGGTAAAGTTATCATCTTCCCAGTCACCGGGTGGTACGGTGGAATCATTGAGGCCAGTAATGAGCAACGCGGGCATGTCCTCATTTTTACCCTTACCGTTCAGGTAGCCCCGGTGCGGCAATCCAATGATCGGTGCTATCGCTCTGAATAAAGGTGCCGTCAAGGGGTTCTGTCCCAATTCCCAGGTAAACATGCCTCCGTTTGAACCACCGCTGGCGAAGACGTTATCTGTATCCACGCACATGCGGTTACCAACGTGCTCAAGCAGCGCGGCCGTGAATGCAACGTCGTCTTGCTGGCAATGCGTCCAGGAGCAGCTGTTCTCCGCGATACCATCACAAGAGGCGTACCTATAGTCAGGTGTGTTATTAAAATCGCATATGGCGCCTTCGATGCCATTACCGCCATCACCGTCAAGTCCATTGGCGGATCCACTAAAGGTCCATGAGTTAAAGGAATTATCGGGCTCACCGGAGCCAAGGCCCACAGGCGCAACCAGGATATAGCCCTGTTGATCCGCTTCACTGGTCACCGTCGCGTTGCCAACGAACTCATTCTGACCGCCCCCCCATCCATGAAATAACATTACGAGGGAACTGGCTGAGGTGCTTTCATAGTTCTCGGGTACATGAACTCGGTAAGCACGCTCAATGTTATTAAATTGAAACAGATAGGCGCCACTTTCAGTCAGCAATCCAGTATTGGCACTGCATCCCGCTGAGGGATTGTTAACGCCGGGACTTGTACCGTCACCCGGATTGGGTGGTGGTGCGCTCCCGGTGCTTTCACTGCCTGTATTGCTGCCACCTCCGCCACCACAGGAGTGAAGTAACGCCACAACTGATAGCAAAAGGCCGGTTATCAGGTATCTCAGCATGTTAGTGACATCCCGTATTTGTAAGATACTCTTTGAGCGTATTTCCAAGCATCTGCATAGACAAGTGGCCGCGGACTATTAGGATTTCTTCCAGTAACAAAACATAAACTCACGATATGCCAAAAACCGTTTGTGAATTAAGAAAAAATGTTTGTCTTGTAGGGCGAGACAAGTTGCGGGTCGAGGTCAGAGCAACATCCGCCAGTAAGTGATTTGTGTGGCGAACGTTGCCGAAGCCTTTTTGAAACAGAGCATTGGTGGAGCCAGGCGGGATCGAACCGCCGACCTCAACACTGCCAGTGTTGCGCTCTCCCAGCTGAGCTATGGCCCCAAAAAATGCATGTCACTAGCCAGCATAAGTATATCTAGAAATTTTTTCGCTAGCTAATCTTTCTGCGTATCCGATGCAGGTCGAATACCTGGGTGACGTCTTGATCGTTTCACTTGTCTTAGATATGTTAAATTTTTGTAACATTACTGTTTCATTTTTATGACCCCTTCACCGTGACTAAACCGCGGAAGCAAGGAAACAAGATACCAATAAGAAGAAGGCCAACATTATGTTTAGTCGCTATCGCAATAATAGTTTTAATTACAACATTAAAAAGTTAAAGCTACCCCTGCTCCTTGCACTTACCCCCTTTGGTCTTGCTGCCTGCGGTGGTGGTGGGGGTGGTGATTACACGGCGCCGTCATTAGCGGCCCCCACCGCAATCCCATTCCCACCTGCAGACTACTCTGCGGTAGACGCTGCATTCCAAGAGTTTCTTGATAACCACGAGGTGCTTGATGGCATTAGCTACGTCTTAGTGGATAAAGAAGGTACGACTCATAAAGCGGTATTTGGTGATCACACTGAGGACCTCATAACGATGCTGGCATCCACCAGTAAAGTTCCCGCCGTGATGGCCATCATGGCGTTGGACGAGGACCCCGATGTCGAGTTTTCAATAAGTGAGCCGGTGAGCACCTATCTCCCGTTCGATGGCGTTTATGCCGACCGTACAGTAGAGCAAATGTTAAGTAATACGTCAGGTATCCCCGGATTACGGGTAACACTGTCTCCGGCCTATGTTGCGTCCCGTGGAGTTCACGGTTGCCAAGCCAGCTCTCAGCCGTTTATGACTTTTGAGGGATGTGGGCAGCTTTTAGTCTCTACTGAACTACCTACAAGCAATCCCGCGGGGAGCATCTTCGACTACGGTGGTAGTCAGTGGCAGATCGCTGGCGTGACCGCAAGCATTGTTAATAACTCGTCGTGGAATCAACTCTTCGATGAGTACATAGGTACACCGTGTGATTTAGATGTATTCACTTTTGGTAACCCGTATGAAGAGCTCATCTATTCAGGGTTTACATACACCTCCTTTGACGGTACGCCGGCAAGCTTGGTGGGTCAGCACAATCCAAATGTTGAAGGGGGAGCAATTACAAATCTTTCAGACTATTCGAAATTGCTGCATGCATTGCTTAATGGTGGTGTATGCGGATCCAATCAAGTGCTGAGTCAGGGGTCGATTGACTCTATGCTTAGGGACAGAGGAAGCGCGGTTCCTATTAATCCTACCCCCTATGGAATGGGCTGGCGCATCTCTAGCGAAGAGCCAGGCGTATATACAGATAGCGGTTTATTTGGGGCCGTAAGTTTTCTTGATCTTAATACGGGAATTGGTGGATTCATTGCCATTGACGACTACACCAGCAGAGCCGGTGGCCAAGGTAGCGCAATTCTGCGGACTGCATTGCCGTTAATCCAGGAGGCGGTCCGCGCTCGATACGAGTGATCAACAGAATCGAGGAAAAGTTGAGCGTGCGGACTTTAAAGAGTACGCACGCACATCAACAGATTGCTATTGTCCGAACCTGCAGTTTACTATCATCCGCGCCAGTCAGAAGGAGATATTTGTGTTTGGTCAACTGCTACTAGGTATCACGGGCGCGATTTTCTTTGGGCTGGGCGTTATTAGTGTCTACGACCCTGAAATACCAGCGGGATGGTCAGGCATTTTCATTGCCTCTCAGGATGCTTATGCGGAAATTGCGGCCATGTACGGCGGTCTGGAGATCGCTATCGGCTCCATTCTCCTCGCCTCAGCCTTCATCAAGGAATACCTCAAGGCCGGACTCTGGCTCCTATTTGTCATAATCAGCTACATTGGTGCCGCGCGAGCCTTCACGGTGTTCCGTGAACTCGATTCAAAATTTGAGGTGGCTGGCAGCCAAGTAGACATCGAGATGACCTCAAGCTTTACAGGCTACACCTGGGGTGTATTGGGGTTTGAAGTCGTTATCTCAGTTTTGGCGCTAATCGCACTTCTCAACCGACCGCGCTGAGTCTCAGCTCAGTGCGGCGTACTCTTTCTCGAGTCGCTTCGCCGCTTTCTTGGACACGCCGCCCAGAACAACGATCGCATCACGCAAGCGTGCGCGCGTCAAATCAGGCCCCAGAATCGACATAGAATCGGGAATCGAATACGCACTGCTCTTACCCGAAACCGCTACAAACAGTGGCGCAAATAGGGCCTTAGGCTTCAGTCCCAGCGACTCGGCGAGCTGCTTCAGACTCTCAAACAGCGCGCCACGCTCCCAGTCCTGCTGAGCCTCGAGACGCCACAAAACAAACTGTAGTCGTCTGAGAACCTCTTCAGTTGTTTCCGCGGAACCGTAAAATGCAGCAGCGTCTACTGCAACCTCCCCCGACAAGAGATAGGATGACATGGGCACAAAGTCAGAAAGCACCTCCATGCGACCCTGCGCGTGGGGCAGTATTTTGTCGAGTGTTGCGTCATTCCAAAGCCACGTTTTCAAACGCTCTTTTAGCTGTTCAGCATCAAAGTTTTCGCGCAGCCAGAGCCCGTTCAACCACTTAAGTTTTTCCACATCGAAGATGGGACCGCCGAGCGATACGCGATCGATATCAAACGCCGCTTGCATGTCATCGAGCGAAAACTTTTCCCGCTCATCGGGCATCGACCAGCCCATTCGACCCAAGTAATTCACCAGAGCCTCGGGTAGGAAGCCCATACGCTCGTAATACAAAATACTCGTCGGATTCTTTCGCTTGCTGAGCTTTGATTTATCTGGGTTTCTCAGGAGCGGCATATGGCAAAGCTCTGGTATCTCCCAACCAAAATATTGATACAGAAGCTGGTGCTTGGGCGCCGAGTTGAGCCACTCCTCACCACGGATAACATGCGTGATGTCCATGAGGTGGTCGTCCACTACATTGGCAAGATGGTAAGTGGGCATACCGTCAGATTTCAAAAGAATCTGGGCGTCGACCATGCCCCAGTCCAGCTCGATATCACCCCGCAACCGATCCTTTACAACACAAGCTCCCGCCTCGTCGGGAACTCGCATACGGATGACAAAGGGTGCACCCGCACTCTTTCGAGCGGCTTGCTCTTCAGCGGATAATTCGAGGTCGGCAGGCTTTAGGGCAGTTGACTTTCCCGTCTCGCGCCGTGCTTCGCGCAGCGCATCGAGCTCTTCTGGCGTGCGGTAGCAAACGAAGGCATCGCCCTGCTCGACTAGCTGCCAAGCGTGCTGTGCGTAAATATCGCGACGCTCACTCTGCCGATAAGGACCATACTCGCCACCGACATCAGGACCTTCATCCCAATCGAGTCCAAGCCAGCGCAAAGAGTCGAGAATCATCTGCTCCGCGGCAGCCGTGCTGCGTGCTTGATCCGTGTCTTCAATGCGCAAAATGAATTGACCGCCATGCGCGCGAGCAAAACACCGATTGAACAACGCCATGTAGGCCGTCCCAACGTGAGGATCGCCAGTGGGTGAAGGTGCGACGCGGGTTCGTAGGGTCATTGGATACTCTTGTGTGCCAACTCATTTGAGGCCCGCAGTTTACCAGAAGACCGGTTGAGACAGAGTCAGAAACTGTGCTTTTCAGCGTCACTATTCGGCACTTTGCATACAACGCGCTGTGAAAATTGGATAGGATGCGTCAAAGCCAAGAGCAAGAAGAATCATGCGCCTTTTTCAATCGATCATACCTTCCAGTGTCCTGATGATACTGCTCACCGCGTGTGGCGGTGGCGAGAGCAATGTGGAGTCGGGAAACCGCGACGGCTTCCTTCATTACGGTAACGGAGCAGAGCCTCAGGGTCTCGACCCTCATGTGGTTACGGGCGTTCCCGAGAACCACATTATCCGCGCCTTGTTTGAAGGTTTAGCGGTTAAAAATCCCATCACGCTTGAGCCCGAGCCCGGTGTTGCCGAGCGGTGGGACATTTCCGATGATGGGACGGTCTATACGTTCTACATCAATCCTGAAGCCAAATGGAGCAATGGGGAGCCGATGACGGCATCGGACTACGTTTGGTCCTGGAACCGGGCGCTGCATCCCGATACCGGCTCTCTCTACGCTTACATGCTCTACCCGATTGTCAATTCAGAGGCCTATTCCAAGCGCGAAATTACCGACTTTGATCAAGTGGGTGTCAAGGCGCTGGACGATCTGACGTTACAGGTCACTCTGAACGCACCCACCCCCTATTTTCTTCAGTTGATGGATCACTACAGTAGCTTCGCGGTACATCCTGAAACACTGCTGAAACACGGAAAAATGACGGACCGATTCACGCCGTGGACGCGCGTCGGTAACATCGTGAGCAATGGCGCGTTCACCCTCGATGAGTGGTCACTCAACCGCCGCATCATCATTAAAAAAAGTGAGCATTACTGGGATCGCGATAACGTGGCTCTAAACGGCGTCTATTTTTATCCAACCGAAAACGTTGTCAGCGAAGAGCGTATGTTCCGTGCGGAGCAGCTGCATTACACCCAGGTAGTGCCCTTGGACAAGATTCCGGAATACCGAAAGCAAGGTAATACTTACTACGTCCAGGCCGCCTACCTTGGAACCTACTACTACCTCGTCAACACAGATAGACCACCCGTGGACAATGTACTCGTGCGCCGCGCCCTCTCATATGCGCTCGATCGGGATACACTGACGCGAACCGTGCTGCAAGAAACCGCTATTCCCGCCTACAGCATCACGCCGCCTGATACCTTGGGTTACAACCCTCCCAAGCTATTTGACTACGACCCCGCGAAAGCCCGCAAGCTGTTAGCAGAGGCAGGCTACCCCAATGGCGAGGGATGGCCGGGGCTGGAAATCATCTACAACACGCAGGAAGCACACCGAAAAATTGCGGTGGCCATTCAGCAGATGTGGAAAAAAGAGCTTAATATCGACGTCACCATCTCTAACCAGGAATGGAAGGTGTACCTCAACTCGGTATCGCAGCGCGACTTCCAAGTAGCACGGCGCGGCTGGATTGGAGACTACGTTGATGCGAACAATTTCCTGGACCTGTTCATCACCGACGGTGGCAACAACAACACCGGCTACGGCAGTGACGAGTTTGACGACATCATCCTCAACTTGGCGCCCAAGGCTAGGTCTCGCGATGAGCGCTACGGTCTGTTCTATAAGGCTGAAACTATGATGATGAACGAGATGCCCATCATCCCCATCTATACCTACACCAGTAAGCACCTAGTCCACCCAAGCGTTGAAGGCATTTATCCCAACCTCATGGATTCACTTAATTTAAAATATGTGAAACTGCACCCCGGTCGCAGTCTCTATGGGGAGACAAACTAAGGTGCTGAGATTTATCTTTTGGCGACTGCTGCAGGCAATCCCAGTTATCTTCGTCGTGATCACCGCGACGTTTTTTCTGGTGCGCTCCGCACCCGGTGGTCCATTCGACAGTGAGAAAGCAGTACTCCCCGAGGTGAAGCGTGCGCTCGAGGCGCAGTACAAACTTGACCTGCCGCTCCACGAGCAATACATCGCCTATTTAGGTGACCTGAGTAATGGCGATTTGGGTCCCTCGTTCAAATACCCAGGCCGAAGCGTCAACGAAATTTTGGGTAGTGGGCTCCCGGTTACAGCTGAGCTGGGCCTCTACGCGCTGAGTTTTGCACTTCTGATCGGCGTTCTGGCCGGCGTGTTCGCCGCACTCAGGCCCAATACGCGGCAAGATTACATACCCATGGGGATGGCCATGATTGGTATTTGTATGCCGTCATTCCTGTTAGGGCCTTTGCTGGTCCTCATTTTCGGTATCTATCTAGACTGGCTACCCATCGCAGGGTGGGGCGACCTCCCCGGAGACAAGATACTGCCATCGATTACATTGGGTAGCACCTATGCGGCATACATAGCCCGTCTCAGCCGGGCTGGGATGCTCGAAATCTTGTCGCAGGACTACATAAGGACAGCCAGGGCCAAAGGGCTTCCTGAGTGGCGAGTCGTAATTCAGCATGCCTTGCGCGGTGGCCTTATTCCCGTTATCGCATTTTTGGGGCCAGCTTTCGCTGGCTTACTCGCGGGATCGTTCGTTGTCGAGACAATCTTCCAGATACCGGGACTGGGTCGGTTCTACGTTCAGGCGGCCTTTAACCGCGACTACACGATGATCCTGGGTACCACGGTGTTCCTGTCGACATTAATCGTCTTCTTCAACCTGATCAGTGATGTAATCGCCGCGTGGCTTAATCCGCGTCTGCGAGCGCAGTTCAAAGGAGGTGCTTAATGAATGCTGAACAAACGGCGCTTCTCATAGAGGCGGAGGACGGCGCATCGCTCTGGCACGACGCCTGGCTGCGACTCAAGAAGAACCGCGCCGCAGTCACTGGTGGCATGGTGCTTGCCGTGATGGTCGTTCTGGCGATTTTGACACCCTGGATTGCACCCTACGGTTATGAGGCTCAAAACCTGGACCTAGGCGCCACACCACCCTCCGCTGCGCACTGGCTGGGTACCGACATTTTTGGAAGAGACCTACTCACCCAAATTCTCTACGGTGGACGAATCTCACTGGCAGTTGGCTTCATCGCCACAGCCGTGGCACTGGCCATCGGTGTGACTTGGGGAGCCGTTGCCGGCTATGTGGGTGGCCGCATCGACTCAGTCATGATGCGCTTTGTCGACATCCTCTACGCCCTGCCCTTCATGATCTTCATCATCCTACTGATGGTGGTCTTTGGCCGAAACATCCTGCTCCTTTTCCTCGCAATTGGTGCGGTTGAGTGGCTAACCATGGCGAGAATCATGCGGACTCAGGTGCAATCCTTACGTCAGCAGGAGTTTGTCGAAGCGGCCGTATCGTTGGGACTCCCTCCCTCGGCCATCATTTTCAAGCACATCATCCCCAACGCCCTCGGTCCAATCATTGTCTACACAACTCTGACGATTCCGAGCGTGATGTTGCTGGAGGCATTCTTAAGCTTCCTGGGTCTCGGCATTCAGCCGCCACAAACCAGCTGGGGACTGCTTATCAGCTACGGCGCCGAAACCATGGAGGAGTACCCCTGGCTACTCATTTTCCCCGGTTTGGCGCTGACGATTACGCTGTTCTCTCTCAATTTCCTCGGCGATGGTCTTCGTGACGCGCTCGATGTTCGCGGTTCAAAGGATTAATCGATGGGTCTGCTCAACGTTAATGATTTAAGCGTCAGCTTCGTTACCCGTAACGGGACAACGGAAGCCGTCAAAAACGTCAATTTCGCAGTTGAAGCCAAGTCGATCACGGCCATCATTGGCGAGAGCGGTTCGGGTAAATCGGTCTCCTGTTACGCACTCTTGGGCCTGATTCCACAGCCCCCAGGGCGGATTGACTCTGGCACTGCCGAATTTAACGGTCAAGATTTGCTCGCCCTGTCCGAGCGAGAACTTCGGGGTATTCGCGGCTCGGACATTGCCATGATCTTTCAGGATCCGATGACATGCCTTAATCCTTACATGCGAATTGGTGAGCAACTGATTGAGCCGCTTCTCGTGCACGGTGTGGCGGACAAGGAGACCGCGACGCGACGCGCCATAGAGCTGCTTGATGAAGTTGGTATTCACAACCCTGAAACGGCCATGAGGGCCTATCCATTCGAGTTCTCGGGCGGTATGCGACAGCGCGTCATGATTGCCATGGCCCTCATCACCGAGCCCAAGCTACTAATTGCCGATGAACCGACCACGGCCCTGGACGTCACCATTCAGGCTCAGATTCTTCGCTTGATTAAGTCGCTACAGGAAAAGCGCGACATTGGCGTTTTGTTCATCAGTCACGATCTCGCTGTGGTGTCCGATATCGCTGATCACATTGTCGTCATGGAGAAGGGACTGGTGGTCGAGCAAGGTGCCCCCGCGGACATCTTCACCAATGCCCAGCACCCCTACACGCAAAAGTTATTGGCAGCCATTCCGAGCGGCGCACCGCCCGAGCCTGACACCGGGCGTGACACGCTCATCACAGCCACTAACCTGAAAACCTACTTCACGTCTGAAAATAGCGATGAGCCCATCAAGGCCGTTGATGACGTATCGCTGTCTATACAGCGGGGCGAAGTCTTGGGTTTGGTGGGTGAGTCAGGCAGTGGTAAGTCGACCTTTGGCCGCTCATTGCTGCGATTGACACCCATTACCGATGGTCATATTAGTTTTGATGGCACTACTGATGTTGGGGGTCTCGATCGTAATGCGCTCAAATCGCTCAGGCGGCGCATGCAGATGATTTTCCAGGACCCCTATGCATCACTGAACCCTCGTATGACGGTCTACGATACGTTGGCTGAGCCACTCCTGCTGCACAAGATTGTTGATCGTACGGTTCTTGATGCGGCCATCAGAGAACTTATGGACAACGTGGGCCTGGCGCGAGGCTTTGCCAAGAAATACCCACACGAATTCTCAGGTGGTCAACGGCAGCGCATTGCCATTGGTCGAGCACTGGCAACCAAACCCGAGTTCATTGTTGCGGACGAGCCGGTCTCGGCCCTCGATGTCACCATTCAGGCGCAGATCCTCGACCTGCTGAAAGACCTAAAGGACGAGTACGGGCTGACTATGCTATTTGTCTCGCACGATCTTGCTGTCATTCGGCAAATTGCCGACCGTGTAGCGGTGCTTTACCAAGGAAAACTCGAGGAAGTGGGCAATACGATCGACGTATTCAACTCGCCTCAAAGCGATTACACCCGGCGCTTACTGGCCGCAATACCGGGAAAATCAGCCGCCTGACGCAATACAACTGGCGAATGAGTCCGTGTTTCATACACTGAGAGACCGTAGCTAAAAGCTTCATGTGGGTCGGGACATATAATCCCGTCCGGCTTTAACATAACAGCGCCAAGCCATTACGCTTATTACAAGTGGCGCCAACAACGATTTAATGGGGGAGATCGTGTCAAATATGAAACTGTTGGGGTCATCGCTAATCTTCGCAGGTTTAATTGGACTCAGCGCCTGTGGGGGCGGATCGGGGGGTGCCTCAGAGTCTGTGATAATACTAGATCCGCCTCCGCCGCCCGCAGCACCTGTCCTGGAGACGTTCTCACTCCTGAAGGAAAATAATCCAGAGCTAGAGGGTGATATCGAATTCGTTTTGGAGGGAGATACCTTCTCGGCAAGATCACCGACAGATCTATCTGTGGCCTCGCTGACGCCAACGTTTTCGTTCACCGGAAGTGAAGTGTCTGTAAATGGTGCCGAGCAAACCTCCGGTGAATCGAGCCAGGACTTCACTCCCATTTTGAATTACACGGTTGCCAACGAATCGGGAACAACGAAAACCTATCAAGTCGACTTAACGCGATTCACAGGGCTTCCCATCATTTATCTGACGACCGAATCACCCGTGGTATCAAAAGAAGACTACGTAAATGGCACTTTCCGCCTGGAGGGTGGCAGAGAATACGACTCCGTGGATGAGATGGCCATGGAGATCCGGGGTCGAGGCAATTCAACGTGGTTTGTTCATCCCAAAAAGCCGTACCAAATGAAGCTCGAATCCAAACGAGATCTGTTTGGCATGCTTGAAGATAAAAAATGGCTCTTCCTCGCCGAGTACTCCGATAAAACGCTGGTGCGAAATCACCTTGCTTTTGCCCTAGGCCACCGCTCGACGTTGACTTGGACACCCAGCGGGCATTTCGCAGAGGTCTTTGTCAACGGGGAGCATGACGGCTTCTATCACGTTACTGAAAAAGTGGAGGACGGCAGCAACCGCGTCGATATTGGGGATAAGGGTTTTCTACTGGAGATCGATCAACCGGATCGCCTGGATCCCGATGATGTTTCGTTTCAAACCCCCACTTACCTCATCAATATCAAAGAGCCCGGGCTTGCCTATTCAGACCCCGAGTTCGCTCAAGTGCGCCAACACATCAACGAATTTGAGACTGTCCTGTTCAGTAATGCGTTTGCAGACCCAACTAATGGCTATCGCGCTTATGCAGATGTTGATAGCTTCATCGATTGGTTCTTAGTCAATGAAATTGCGAAGAACGTTGATGCCCAGTGGTATTCGAGCATTTTCCTCCACTGGATACCGGGTGAAAAAATTCGAATGGGGCCCATTTGGGACTTCGATTTGGGCTTCGGCAACGTCGATTACGCTGATGCCACGTATCCAGAGGGTTGGTGGGTTCGTTGGAATACCTGGATCGATCGTATGCTTGAGGATCCCTACTTCGCTCAGCGAGTTAAGGAGCGCTACGCAGATATTGACTCTCAGCGTCCCGAGATCAAAACCGACATCAACGCATGGGCTGAGCATCTGAGCCTGTCTCAAGCAGAGAATGACTCTATATGGAAAACAATTGGTACCTATGTGTGGCCGAACCCCTTTGTCTACGACACCTATGAAGAGGAAGTTGAGCATTTGATTGAGTGGCTCGACACTCGGATGGATTGGCTAGCCGAAGCGATAGATGGCCTTTGATCCCTGAGTAGACGTGCGGGAATTGCAGCTCATTAGCAAAAGCAAGTTCAGCTGAATGCCCTGTCTCCGGCCTTACAGACGATCGGCGTGCTCTCCGCGACGGAGTACTGACTCTCCAGAATGGTCGATACAAAACGCCAGGTGGAAGTTACTAGCTCAGGTGTGAACTCAACGACTGTCCAGCCACGTTGGGATGTATCGAGATCGTGTAACTCAGCGCTGCTGCTGAGTAAGGCCTCACGCATCATCTCTGGCGGCGCCGGCAAATAGGCCTCCATGCCGGGACTGGTAACGCCAGGTGTACCAATTTCCACGCCAACTGCGTCGCCTGCGCCATTACGCATATTAAACGCCCAGGCATTGTGCGTATCGCCGGCAAGTACTACAGGGTTTTTAGCAAACTGCGTGAATAGGCCATGAATACGCTCACGGCAGGCAGGGTAACCGTCCCAGGCGTCGAGGTTCATGGGAAGCTTCGCCTCGGCAATTTGTTGAAGCCCCTCAAGGCGCTTGCCGTATCGCTCGGGCAGCTCCATCTTGTCGATGGTCTCCTGAGGGATCAATGGCGTGGTGAGCTTACCCATTAACACCTGTTGACCAATGACCTGCCAAACACTGCCACGATCATGGCTGGCCGCCAATTGCGAGCCCAACCAATTCTCCTGATCTGCGCCCAGAATGGTCCGTTCAGGATTCATGAGCTGCTCTTTAATAAAGGCCTCTGGACCCCCGAATTTTTCGAGGTCACGCTGGTAGATAAATTGCTGGTCACGACCGTGAAGTCGCGTGTCCAACATGATCAGGTCCGCCAACTGCCCTATTTCAAAGGCACGATAGATGGGTGCCTGATCGGTTTGAGCGGCCGTTCGAATGGGCATCCACTCGTGATACACCTTGCGTGCTATCGCGATGCGCTCATCAAAATCACCCTCACCTTTGTTGTGATTTTCCGCACCTTCTTTCCAGGTGTTGTTGGTCAATTCGTGATCATCCCAAACACAAATCCATGGATGCGCTGCATGAGCAGCTTGTAGGTCCCTATCTGAACGGTAGACCGCATATCGCCCTCTATAGTCAGCGAGCGATATGATCTCGTTGACGGGCGACACAGTGCGTCCAAGCGTTTCTTCTGCAATCGGGTTTACGTAGCGGCCCCGAGCGTATTCATAGAGGTAGTCACCCAGGTGAAGCACCACGTCAAGGTCGCTCTTTGCGATATCGTCGTAGGCATGAAAATAACCTTGAGGGTAGTTTGAGCAGGACGCGACACCCATGCGGAATTGACCAACAGCACCTTTCGGTAGGGTTTTGGTGCTTCCGATATCGGAGCGTTGTCCGTTGACAATAAAGCGATAAAAAAACCGGCGACCGGGCTTCAAACCTGTGGCATCGACCTTGATTGTGAAGTCTCGTTCGGCAGACGTCTCTGTTACGCCACTTGCAGCGAGGTCCCCAAACGAGCGGTCGTAGGCGACCTGCCAAATAATGTTATCGACGCAGTCGCTGCCGGTCGCAGGGACATACCTCGACCAAATAATCACGCGATCGGCCAGTGGATCTCCTGACGCAACACCGTGAGTGAAGCCTGATGCTGACCCACCGTTAGCCGCCACGCCCCGCACACTCAAGGCGCCGGCGCCCAAGCCAAGGCCTTTGAGTATCTGTCTTCGATCTAACTTCATGATGATTAAACTCTCTGAATGCATCGCCGAAGTGTCAGGGCACCAGACTAAGCATTTATGAATGATTTATTTAGTTATTGTTGCTTTGAAAAGAGGCTAATCCGTCCAACGCTCACTATGCGACAATATCGTAATGAATGATTCGAGCAAGCCAAAGATAAACAGCCCGTGGCGTTTTAGCACAGCGCCCTGCATGGACTGGAGCGACCGGCACTGCCGGTATTTTTGGCGTCTCATGACGCGCCATGCCCGCGTTTACACCGAAATGGTCACCACGGGTGCATTGATCCATGGTGACAGCGACAGACACCTTAGATTCAACGAGGAAGAGCACCCGGTTGCCCTTCAATTAGGTGGATCGACTCCACTCGATCTTGCCATCGCAGCCAAACTGGGTGCGAGCTATGGCTATGATGAGATCAATCTCAACTGCGGATGCCCGTCAGATCGTGTTCAGAACGGTGCCTTTGGTGCCTGCTTGATGCGTGAGCCGGAGCTTGTTCGTGACTGCGTTGCCGCGATGAGCGAGGCCGTCGAGTTGCCAGTCACCGTCAAACACAGGCTTGGCATCGATGATGACAACAGCTACGACATTGTCCGTGATTTTGTCGGCACCATAGCTGAGGGCGGCAGTGATGTCTTCATAGTGCACGCACGCAACGCGTGGCTTCAGGGACTCTCGCCCAAGGAGAACAGAGAAGTCCCGCCGCTGAGATACGAGTGGGTATACCAGCTTAAACGCGACTTCCCCGACCTCACCATTGTGCTGAACGGTGGCATTACCTCGCTTGATGACTGTCAGGCGCATCTCAATCATGTGGATGGCGTCATGCTGGGGCGAGAGCCCTATCAGAACCCATGGTTGCTATCTCAAGTAGACGCTCGGCTTTTTGGCGACACTGAGCGGGATCTGTCTCGCTACGATGTCGCCCTGGCGTTGATGCCCTACCTGGAGACTGTCCTTGCACAGGGTGGTCGTGTGAACCATGTGCTTCGTCATGTGCTGGGTTTGTATCAACGCCAACCGGGTGGAAAGTTGTTTCGCAGACTACTGAGTGAAGGCATGCATAAGACAGGAGCAGGTGCTGCACTCTTCAAAGAAGCGGTGGATGCTACTGAGGCACAAATCGCCCGCCGCAGCGCTTAAAAATCCTCGTCCCACTCGTCTTCTTCGAAGTCAGAAAATGTATCTTCAACCACGCCATCATTCACCAAGGCCTCGCGGTTCTGTAGGTAAGCGTCGCGAATGAAGACATAGCGATCACCCGTGATGAGATCCTCGGCCTCCAGAAGGTCCGCTCGGTACTCTAGCGCTCGCCAGCCTCTTGATCCCCAGGTGATGAGGTCATCGTCGAATACGTAGTCGTTGGCTGACATAAAGCTGTCAGTGATATCGCCGATACCGGACCGGAATGTTCGAGGACCAAGAAATGGCACCATGACATACGGTCCCTCCGGGGCACCCCAGCGAGCAAGGGTATGCCCGAAGTCAGTCTCGTAAGATTCAATACCCATGTCACTGGCAACATCGATGACGCCCAGCAAACCGAGGGTCGTATTAATTAGCACGCGTCCCGTATTTTTTACGGCGTATCCCGGCCTACCCTGAAGCAAGGCGTTCACCGCTGCGTTCACATCGGTCAGGTTATCGTAGGCGTTCATCAATCCGCGCCGAATAGGCCTGGGGACGGTTTCGTCGTAGGCAACCGCAATCGGCCTTAGGATCGCTGAATCAGCGGCATCGTTGAATTCGAGAATCTCGCGATTGAGTGACTCAAAGGGGTCGTCATTCGCTGCTGCAGGCGCCATCACAATCGACAGCCAGATCGCTAAAACTGCTGATATGACTGGATTAGATGCTGGTGACACTCTGAATTTCCCGCATGTGCATGGCGCTACTTTAACAAAAAGTATGAATATCAACGCGGATTATTTGTCATCCACGACTCAACTGATTGCCACTGCTGATCTAGGCGCTTTGCCGAGACGGGTAATTTGGTGCCCAGCTGTTGAGCGAATAAGGACACGCGAAACTCCTCGAGCATCCAGCGGAAGCGAACAGCCTCAGGACACAGAACGTCGAGCCCAGGATAGCGTTTCTTGCCATCATTCAATCGCTCCACTTGCGGCAGCAACATCGCCATAGACTTATCGTCTTTACCGCCCTGCGCTGGTAGACGCTCAGCACGATTAGCGATCGCTTTGAGGTATCGTGGGTAGTAGGTTATCCATTCAGACGGGGTCTCGATAAGGCTTTTCGGACTGAAGAGCATTTGCAATTGCTGCTCCATATCTGCCCGCGCCTGCCCGTACTCATTCGCGCCGTAACGCGAGAGCACAGTCCACGTGTCAGACGCGACCTTAATCGCTTGCGCCAAGTGGTTCCCCATCTCCAGCACATGCGGCACCCACTGTGCTGTGACGGCGCGTTGGACCAACGCAAACTCATCTTGCGATCTTGGTAGCTTTACGCCATCGAGCAGCTGCCATAAACCTCCCTCGACGATGGCATCTACCAACGACTCCCGCTCCAAACGAGCGCCAGCAAGAGAGAGTTTTGACATATTATCGACAAATAGCTGCTTTTTGAGGTATTTCGCAGTTTTTAGATCACTTTGAAGCAGGAGCCCGGCCACACCGAGGCGGTGCTGGCGGTCAGCTTCCACTGGGTAATCAAGGAGACGCACGGATAACTGCCCCGACCCCTCCTTAATCACCGCGGGGTAGGCCAGTACCTCGACGCCTGCTGACTTGCCGCGCCACTCCGTTGGCAAATCGTCGAAATCCCAGCGCGTTACATTAACCCGCTCGAGGTTGTTCCGAGTGGTGACCACCTCAACTGGTGAATTGCTGCGAAATTCGGATACCAAAGCAGCTAGGTCACGACCTTCTCCAAGTAGCTTTTTGCGATCGTCTACTACGCGGATATTCATCAAATAGAACGACTCAATATCCACCTGCGCCCAATCGCTGGTCGAAACACTGACAGAGCGAAGGGCCTTAATTTCTCGGGTCAGCGCATGAGTTAGTGGTTCGTCGGCTGCTTTCAGGCGCTCAAGCAATGCGTCTGCAACATCCGGTGCTGGCACGAGTTGCTTGCGCAGTTGTTTGGGTAAGCCCTTGATCATAGCTATCAATTTGTCCCTCAACAGGCCCGGGACCAACCACTCAAAACGGTATCGCGGTACACGGTTCATCAGCGCGCGGGGAATAGTAACCGTGACACCATCACGATTACCCCCAGGCTCGAACTGGTAACTCAACTGAAAGCTAATGTCACCTACCGTGAATGTCTTCGGGAACTGCGCCTCAACCTCACCACCCGGGTCACGGGTCAGCACTTGTTCTCGGTTCATCCTGAGGCTTTGCGCAGCGGCCTCGTCACGACGCAACCACTTATCAAGCGCTACCCCGCTCGCACAGTCCGCTGGAAGTCGCTCATCGTAAAACCGGACCATCGACTCTTCGTCGACCAAGAGGTCACGCCGCCGAGTCCTCGACTCAAGCTCCATGACATCATTAACGAGTTTTAAATTGTGCTTCAAGAAATCCGGTGGCTGGCGGTAATTTCCTGATACCAGACCATCACGGATCATGATGGATCTAGAGGTTTTCGAATCGATACCCGCGTAATGCACCCTTTGTCCGTCACAAATGGTCAAACCAAACAACGACACCCGCTCTTTGGCCATCACACGACTCGAGCGCGCATTCCAGGCTGGCTCATAGTGATGGCGCTTGAGAAGCGCCGGATTGGTCTCGAGAAGCCAGCTGGGCTCGATGGCTGCGCATTGACGAGCGAAGACCTGTGAGGTCTCCACCAGTTCGGCTGCAACCAACCATTTAGGCGGCTTTTTGTACTGTCCCGACGCCGGAAACACCTGAGCCTTCCGGTTGCGGGCAGCATTGAACCGCCGGCCATCATCTTGCTGAGCGATATTGCCCAATAAGCCCGACAATAGCGCACGGTGGACTGCCTCGTATTTATCCTCGTAGGACTTTAGTTCGGTTACCCGAAACTTCATCTGACGACACGAGACCACCAGCTGGTAGTGAACCTCACGCCACTCCCTGATACGCAAGTAGGAGAGAAACTCCCGGTCGCACAGCTTACGAAACTGATTTTGGCTCAGGGCCTGCCGCTGTTCTTCGAGGTACTGCCATAGATTCAGCCAGGCAATGAAATCCGACTGGGGGTTATTAAATCTTGCGTGTTGCTGATCAGACTGCGCACGCTTCTCTTGGGGTCGCTCGCGTGGGTCCTGAACCGATAGCGCACTGATAATGACCAGCGCCTCATTCAGGCAGTCACGGCTCGCTGCATCCAACAAAATACGGCTTAATTTTGGATCTACCGGTAGCTTCGCCATGGCCCGACCGAGGGGGGTGAGCTTGGCATTACCATCGACTGCGCCCAACTCCGTTAGCAGTCGAAACCCATCACGGACCATTTTGGGGTCGGGCGGGTCGACAAAGGGAAACTGCCGTACGTCCCCCAAGCCCAGCTCCAGCATTCTCAGAATCACCGACGCAAGATTGGTGCGTAAAATCTCGGCGTCAGTAAACTCTGGGCGCGAAACAAAATCCTGCTCTGAGTACAGCCTGAAGCACACACCTTCAGCTACCCGACCGCATCGCCCCTTTCGCTGGTTAGCGCTCGCCTGTGAAATAGATTCAATTGGCAACCGCTGAAGACCAGATCGGTGACTGTATCGACTAATGCGAGCATCCCCCGGATCAATCACATAGCGGATACCGGGCACCGTCAGCGATGTCTCCGCCACGTTGGTTGCGAGGACGACGCGCATACCTGCACCGGCACGGTTAAAGACACGGTTTTGCTCGGCATTACTGAGGCGAGCGTAGAGCGGTAATACCTGAATCCGCTCTCGACCCCGGAGCTCTTTAGCGAGATCACGTATTTGCCGTTCACCCGGACAAAAAACCAGGACATCACCACGGGGACCGTACCGCTCCGCTTCTATTTCATCGATAAGCTGAGATACCTGCCGCTGCAATCCTCGGTCACGATCTTCAACACTTTCGAGATAATGGACATCCACCGGATAAGTACGCCCCGAGACCTCAATAACGGGGGCATCATTAAAGTGCTGGCTGAATCGCTCTACATCGATCGTTGCCGACGTGATTATGACTTTCAGATCAGGACGTTTTGGCAGTAATCGCTTCAGATATCCGAGAATAAAATCGATATTGAGACTGCGCTCGTGCGCCTCATCAATGATCAGCGTGTCATACGCCTGAAGCTGACGATCTCGCGATAGCTCCGTCAGCAAAATACCGTCAGTCATCACTTTTACGGCCGTTTGCTCGGTGACATCGTCATTGAAGCGCACCTGATAACCGACCAGGCCGCCCACCGTGGTGTTTAGCTCTTCAGCGATGCGGCTTGATACGGCACGCGCGGCAATTCGGCGGGGCTGAGTATGGCCTATACGCTTTTCGCGGCCACGGCCCAGCTCGAGACACATCTTGGGCAGTTGCGTGGTCTTACCCGAGCCTGTCTCACCCGCAATAACAACAACCTGATTCTCGGCGATAGCGCGCATGATTTCGTCTCTGCGCGCAACAACCGGGAGTTGCTCGGGGTATGAAATGTGTTGAGGAACTAGCCGCTCTATGCGGCCCTCATGACTTTTACTCACGCGCTCCTCAATTCAAGACACGTTTGATATCAACCTTCGGCAGCGAGGTCTCTCAGCTCCCGACGAAGGATTTTACCTACATTGGTTTTGGGCAGATCATCCTTGAAAACAATCGACTTTGGCACTTTGTAGGCAGTCACCTGCTCGCGCATGTAGGCGATGACCTCATCCTCGGTAAGCGCATCATCAGCCTTCACGACATACAGGCGAATTGCCTCTCCTGTCGCCTCCGATGGCAAGCCAACCGCGGCGCATTCTAGCACCCCCGGATGCTTGGCACAGACATCTTCCAGCTCGTTAGGATACACATTGAATCCAGAGACGATGATCATGTCCTTGATGCGATCAACAATCTTTATGTAGCCATCGGGCTGAATGACCGCGACGTCACCCGTCGAAAACCAACCTTCAGAATCAAGTACATCCGCTGTCGCCTCGGGACGCTGCCAGTAACCCTGCATTACCTGAGGACCCTTGATGCAAAGCTCACCAGCTTCTTCAAAGCCCAGTGTTTCACCGGTGTCATTCACCGTTTTGACATAGGTCTGCGGCACAGGAATACCAATTGTGCCCAACTGCCGGCCGTTACCCGGGTTCGTCGTGGCCGTCGGTGAGGTCTCGGTCAATCCGTAGCCCTCATAAACATTACAACCCGTGACGTCTGCCCATCGTTCGGCAGCGGCTTGCGTGAGCGCCATACCGCCGGACATCGTCAGCTGCAGATTTTCAAAGGTGATGCTTCTAAAGCGCTCGTTGTTGCACAGCGCCACGAATAAGGTGTTGAGTCCAGCAAACACGGTGGGCTGATATTTCTGGAATGCGTCTACAACTGAGCCTAAGTCGCGAGGATTAGGAATGAATAGCGTGTGTGCCCCTTTGCGGAGCGAGTACATGGACACAGTAAACGCGTAGATGTGATAGACCGGCAGCGGCTGCATAAACACACTGCCCTTGGCATCGATGCCAAAGGTCTCAAAAAATCCGTCAATCTGCATAACGTTGGCGACAATGTTGCCGTGAGACAGCATGGCCCCCTTCGCGACCCCGGTCGTCCCACCTGTGTACTGCAACATCGCCAAATCAGTGAGGTTTAACACTACGGGAGTGAACTGCTGTTGAGCGCCTTGCTTTAATGCGTCATTGAACTTGATGACATTGGGCAAACTGACCTTGGGAACCATTTTTTTGATGTACTTAACAGCGGCATTCAACAGCCAACGCTTGGGCGCTGGGTGAAGATCCGCAATTTCGGTCAGCACAATTTTCTCAATACCCGTCTTGGCAACGACATTGGCAGCTGTCTCGGACACATTCGCCTGCAGGACAAGAATGCGGGCTCCCGAGTCTTTCAGCTGATGCTCTAGTTCCCGCTCCGTGTAGAGAGGGTTTGTATTTACCACAACCATACCCGCTCGGAGCGTTCCTAAGCACGCGACCAAATACTGAATCAGATTTGGCATCTGTATCGCGACGCGATCACCTCGATCCAACCCTGACTCATTCTGCAGCCAGCTCGCAAAATTAGCCGATAAAGTATCTAGCTCAGCATAGGAGAGCGCATGCCCTACACTCGAACACGCTGGCATATCCGCGAAATCGGTCATCGCCTCCTCGAACAAAGCTACGATCGACGGATAGGCTGTGACGTCTACATCCCACTCGATGTTGAGATCCTGATAGCGCGCGGCAATGGCCGCAGAGATATCGGCTTGCATTCGGTTAACCCCGTTTTTTTGATTATGGTATTTTTGAACGACCCAAAAGCCGTTTACGCGAGGTACCCCCATGGACATCACCAACATTACGTTTGACGAACTCGCGATCGGGGATGGTATCGAAGTTAGCCGCTTAGTCACAGCGCGAGATGTCGAACTTTTTGCCGTCGTATCGGGCGATCACAACCCCCTGCACCTCGATCCCGAGTATGCGGCTACCACGCAGTTCGGCGAGTGTATTGGTCATGGCATGTTGATTGGTGCTTTCGTGAGCGCAGTGATTGGACTTGAGTTCATGGGGCCGGGCACCGTCTATCTCGGCCAGAACCTCGAGTTTCGGTCGCCCATTTTTCTGAGAGACACCCTTAGCATTGGCTTAACAGTAACCGACAAGCACGCGCGCAAGCCGTGGGTCACCATGGCGCTCTCCGTCAAGAATCAGGATGGCAAAGAAGTGTGCCGAGGCGAATCTCGCGTGATCGCACCGACTGAGAAGAAAACCGTGACAGTCGTACCGCCACCTTCGGTGGAACTGTTAGATCACGACTCGCCGCGCTTGGCTGACACGAACTGATCTGGATCCATATACATCAACTCGACGACAATCTTGGGCTCACCCTGCGAGGGCGTCATTGCGACCATGAGAACGTTGATGTCTTCCCCGTGCTGCGTGGGTCCTGACGCACCTAAAAGCCGTGTAGCGGTTGCAACTCCGTCTGCATCGTTTGCCGTAAAGGTCTTTAACGCACCCTCTTTGCTCAGCGCCGTCAGAAGCTCCTGAAGGAGTGCCACCACGCCGTCTCGGAATCGCGTGTAGTTGATATCACCGCGATAAGCAGACATGTGCAGCTTCATGTTGAGCTGAACCGTTTCATCGCCCTCAAATTCAAGTTGGGTAATAGGAACTATTTCGCCGTCAACAAGACGCCGAAACACGCCTTTGGAGACCGTGCGTGTTGTCTCGATGAACGCTTTGTGCAACAAGTGAGCCGTTAGCTGGCCCAACTGGTCGTATGTCATCGTAGAATTACCCAAGGCCATGATTACTTCCCAACAAATTGATCGAACAATGAACAGTTTTGACGCGCCGCTTTCTTATAATTCCCGTAGTGAGGTGTGGGCACTTCTCCGAGGAGAGAGCTTATCAGTATGATCGAGCGTGGCAACAAAGATTGGCGCTTAATGTCGCGCCCGCGTCTCGATTTCATAAAAGAAACGCCGCGATCTAGCGAATTCGATGACGATTATTACTCTCCCGAGGACGGCCTAGCTGAAAGCACCTACGTCTTCATCGAGGGTGGCGATGTGATCAACCGCATGCAAGCCCTGCAAGCTGGAGAAACACTCACAATTGGTGAACTGGGTCTGGGAACCGCACTCAATCTGGCGCTCATCCTGCAGGCTTGGTCGGAACATGGCCCTGCGGGGGCACGCTGCCATGTCATCACCATTGAAAAACACCCGCTTTCAAGGTCTCAGCTGCACACAACCAGCGCTCGATGGACGTCGCTGAGTCAGGAGTTTGAAACCATTCTCCAGCGCTGGCCGTCGCCGATTCCCGGCAATCACCGACGATCTGAGTTGATCGATGGCCTAACCGTAGATTTTTGGTGGGAAGATGTCTCGGATGCACTAGGTGATCTTGAGTCCTATGGCCACCGGTGGGTCGATGTGTGGTTCTTAGATGGTTTCACACCCTCTAGAAATGAAGCTATGTGGACAGCGGACGTGCTGCGCGGTGTAGCAAACCTAAGTCGCGATGCCGCTCATGCCGCCACGTTTACAGCCTCAGGCGACGTGCGTCGGTTACTCGAGCATGTTGGCTTCAAGATATCGAAGCGGCCTGGCTTCGGTCGAAAGCGGGAGTGCCTAAACGGCGTTTTAGGCCCGTCTCAGGCATCAAATGAAGAGCAGGTAACGCCTGTAAGACCCACGGCTTGGGATCAACCCGCCTGCACCGAAAAGCCACAGTCATGCCTCATATTGGGTGCAGGCCTCGCGGGTAGTCACATTGCGAGAAGACTCGCAGAGCGTAACTGCAACGTGACTGTACTCGAGCGGGGCACTATTGGCTCGGGTGGCTCAACACAACCACAAGGCGTCATTTACACCCGACCCTCCCACAAACACGGAAAGTTGGCCGATTTTTCGCTGACCGCCTATGAGTTTTCAGTTGATCACCACCAGCGAAAGTTTCGCGAGGGTTCACTTGAGGAAGGCATCGACGGTGCGCTATCCGGCTACCTTCAATTGTCATCGGACGATGTACTCGAGCGATTAGCCACTGCATTCGATGATGAGGACAGTCCGCTCAAGGTCGTGAGTCGTGAGGTGGCATCATCAATCGCGGGAATAGCTCTAACTCAAGGTGCTCAGTATTACCCGGACTCAGGCTGGCTTCATCCGCGCGCCATTTGTGCTGAACTTCTCAACCATCCAAATATCACGATTATCGAAGGTCTGGGCGATACGACGCTGCGCCAAGGTGATGATGACCAATGGTTTGCCATCGCCGCTACTGGAGACTGTGTTGCCTCCGGTGATGCGGCCGTAGTCACAACAGCATGGGAGGCGGTAGCGGAAACGAGGCTAGATTGGTTGCCGCTGCAACCCATCCGAGGACAAACTACCCTGCTCCCATCTAAAGGCGCATTAAAGGATTTGAAGTGCACGGTCTGTCATGCAGGATATACACCACCCGCGAAAGGTAATGTGCATTGTATTGGCGCTACCTATGGGCTCAACGAAACATCGACGGAAGAGCGCAAAGCAGATCACGAGACCAACATTCAACAACTGCTTTCAAACCTCCCCTCTCTGGACTCCGCGATTGGCTCTGAAAGCCCCGTAGGACAAGCGGCTGTGCGTTGCGCGACCGCCGACTACTTGCCCATTGCAGGCCCCGTACCGAATGAAACTGAATTCATGACCACCTTCGAGCAGCTTCGGCACGACCGAAAGCGTCTCATCAACGAGAAGCAGCCAAACATCAAAGGCTTGTATGTTCTGACAGGGCTGGGGTCTCGCGGGTTGACGTCTGCGCCGCTACTTTCCGAACTTCTTGTGTCTCAGATGATGGATACACCGCCTCCTGTGACCCGCTACCTTTACCAAGCTGTCTCACCAGCGCGGTTTTTGAAGCGACGTCTGGTGAAAGGCTAGCGCTAATGAAAAACGTCATACATCAAAGCGTAATCGCACTGGTGGCCTGCCTCGCATTGGCCTCGAATGCGACTGCCAATCCACCGCAGGTATTCGACTACGTTGCCAAAGAGACCCGTGCTATTGACCGCGATCATTTCACTCAGGGTTTACTGATCTGGGATGAAGCGCTCTGGGTGAGTTCAGGCCTCTACGGTGAATCCTTCGTTGCTCGCTACGATTGGCCATCCATGGCGAGCCGCAAGATCACTAAACTACCCGATCAGTATTTTGCCGAGGGGATCGCTGAGCTCAATGGCAGGATCTATGTGCTCACCTGGCGATCTCAGGACTTACTGGTATTGGATCCCGATTCAATGGAAATCATCGAAACCCATCCCCTCTTGGGAGAGGGCTGGGGTCTTACCAGCGACGGCGGCCAACTCTGGATCTCGGATGGCACTCACCGGCTTGCCGTTTGGGAAGACGGCGAAGTAAAACAAACGATTGAGGTGACCTACGACGGTCAGCGTGTCTCTCGCCTTAATGAACTCGAGTGGATCGACGGGGAAATCTGGGCAAATGTGTGGCTGACAGACCAGATCGTTAGAATAGACCCCATTTCTGGCATAATCACCAGTATTATTGACCTCCGGGGATTACTTCCGCGCCGTGAACGGCGACGTGATACAGACGTCTTAAACGGCATTGCGGTAGATCCCAAAACAGGCGCAGTTTGGTTGGGTGGTAAACGCTGGCCCTCCCTCTTCAATGTTGAGCTCATTGAGCGCATAACCCAGTAACCTCGGGACACATCATGAACGCAGTCGTAACGCCCTCCACCCATCCAGCATTTGAGCTAACGCGTCGCGTCCCTATCGAGTCACTGGGTTTGGAAGTTCAGGAATACATCCACAAAGCGACCGGCGCGCGCCACCTTCATATGGCGACGAACTCGGATGAGAATGTCTTCATGGTCGCTCTGAAGACCGTACCGGAGGACTCTACGGGGGTTGCCCACATATTGGAGCACACCGTTCTATGTGGCAGCGAAAAGTATCCGGTGCGTGATCCCTTTTTCATGATGCTTCGCCGATCGCTCAACACCTTCATGAATGCCTTCACGAGCTCAGATTGGACGGCCTATCCCTTTGCCACACAGAATCCCAAGGATTTCGACAATCTACTGTCGGTATATCTCGACGCTGTTTTCTTTTCTCGACTCGATCCTCTCGATTTTGCTCAAGAAGGTCACCGGGTCGAGCTAGCCTCCGATGAGACCGACGCACCTCTGGTCTACAAAGGGGTTGTCTTCAATGAGATGAAAGGAGCGATGTCGTCTATTTCGTCTGTACTGTGGGATCGATTGTGTTTCGAGCTCTTCCCTACCAGTACTTATCACCACAACAGCGGTGGTGACCCCGAGGCTATCCCAGACCTCAGCTATGATCAGCTAATGGCCTTCTACAAGGGTCACTACCATCCAAGTAATGCCATTTTACTGACTTTCGGTAATCTCCCGGTGTCGCAGCATCATGATGTCTTTGAGCGGGAGGCTTTGAGCCGGTTTGAGCGCTCTGATGAGCATATCGAGGTCACTCTCGAGCAGGCCTTCGATGCGCCCAAACGCGCTGTGCATCACTATGCGTTAGAAGACGCCGATACCGACAACAAAACCCACCTCATCATGGGCTGGAAATTAGGCGAGAGCGCTGACCTTGATGCAATGCTGGAAGCACAGTTGTTGTCGTCCGTTCTCATGGAAAATAGCGCCTCGCCATTAATGCAATGGCTGGAGACCAACGACTTGGGTTCGGCACCCTCGCCGCTCTGTGGCCTTGAAGACTCAATGCGCGAAATGGTGCTCTGTTGTGGCATCGAGGGCAGCAACCAGAACTGTGTGGATGACTTTGAAACGCAGGTGCTCGGTGTTATTCGTCGCACAGCTGAGGAAGGCGTGGGCTTGGATCGCTTGGAAGCTATTCTTCATCAGATTGAGCTCAATCAAAGAGAAGTAACCGGTGATGGTATGCCTTACGGTCTCAACCTCATGCTAAGAGCACTGGGGGCGGCCACACATAACGGTGACGCCGTTGCTGCCCTCGACTTGAGTCCCGCTGTTGAGCGATTGAGAGCCAAGATGCGTGAGCCGAATTTCATTAAAGAACGGCTGAATGCGTTGGTACTCGATAATCCGCACCGAATCACCTTAGTCGTGGCACCCAATCCTGATCTCGATGAGCTAAGAAAGGAACGCGAGGCGCAAAGACTCGCCGATATGCGAGCCAATCTGGATGAGGATGCGATTGCAAATGTGCGCAAGCTCGCAAGCGATCTCGAGCAGCGCCAAAATCAGGTAGACGATGTCAGCATCCTGCCCAAAGTGGGTCTCGCTGATATCCCCAAGGATGTTCTAACACCCAATCTTGACGCGAAGCCATTGGCCGAGGGTAAGCGACACATCGTGGGCGAAGCGGGAACCAACGGACTGGTTTATCAGCAAATGGCACTCGCCCTGCCCACCCTTACCGAGGAACAGCAAAGCGAGCTGCCGCTATTGTGCGCTCTCGGGTCAGAGGTAGGCATCAACAATGCCTCCTACCTCGAAGTACAGGACCGACAATCGGCGACTGTCGGTAGTTTGGGTCTGAGCGTATCAACACGCGCATCACGCACCGATATTGATCAGGCCTCGGGTTTTCTTGTCGTATCCTCAAAGGCACTGGCGAATCGGATGGCCGAGCAGTCAAATTTAATGATCGATACCTTGACCTCAGCCTCGTTTAACGAAGGTGGGCGCATCAAAGAGCTCATTAGTCAGATGCGCGCCCGCCGTGATCAAAGCATCAGCGGCGCGGGCCACAGTCTAGCTATGACAGCGGCGAGTGCCTGTATGAGCCCTCTCGCATCGCTGTATCATCGACAAAGTGGTCTGGAGGGAATCAAACGCTTACGTCAAATAGACGACCGCCTCGCTGATAACAGTGAAGTCGAGAAGATGGGAGCCTCGCTGACAGCCCTTAGAGATCACCTACTATCCACGCACTCGATCAATTTATTGTCGGTCGCCGATCCAAGTCACATTGATGAGGCCATGCAGTGCTTATCTTCAGTCGCCAGTCGCCTCTCAACGCAGAGCGCGGTCGGTGCTTGGTCGCCGACGGAGCAAGCCGAGACTGATAATCAGATTTGGGCCGCCAACACGCAGGTCAACTTCTGTGCGAAAGCGTATCCAACCGTACCAAGTGGTCATCCAGACGCACCGGTATTAGCGGTACTTGGGGCCTACTTGCGAAATGGGTTTCTACACCGAAGCATCAGAGAACAAGGTGGTGCTTATGGTGGTGGCGCTAGTCACGACGCGAACGTGGGCGCCTTTCGGTTTTTCTCGTACCGCGATCCCCGCAATCTTGAGACGCTAGCCGATTTCGATGCATCCATAGACTGGTTACTGACCGCAAAACACGATGACCTGGCGCTTGAGGAAGCTATTCTCAGTGTCATGTCGAGTCTGGATAAACCCGCATCGCCCGCTGGGGAGGTAAAGAAAGCCTTCTACGATGAACTTTATGGTCGAACGGCTGAGCACAAACGCCAGCTCAGAGATGCCATCATCTCAACGACGATTGATGATCTGCAGCGTGTTGCTTCAACTTACTTGCGATTGGATGCGAGCACCTCAGTAATCCTGACAGATGCGAAAACAGCGGCGAGCAATGTGCTGGTCGACTTGGGCTGGACGCAACACGACCTTACCTAAGGCAATTACTCCAGCTCAAGGACAATGCCTGTCGTTTCCTGAAGCCACAGCTGGTGCCTAGGACGCTACGGCCATCTTCAGCACCTGCCCATAGCCGGAAACCACAGGCACACCATCAAGAACGCCTTTCTGCTTTAGCAGCGATCGCAGTTTTGGCAGGTTGTAGCAGGGAACACCCGCCATGAAATGGTGCTCCATGTGATAGTTAACGTTATTGGGTGCAAGCAGGAATCGCTGCCAAAATGGCGCTTCGACGGTACGCGTGTTCAGTCGAACGTCGGGGTCATAAAGATCTGTCACGACAGCGTGCTCCCCTACCTGTCTTAAGCGCACCACCCACATGTAAGACGTTAGAAATGTGAACATCCAAACGAACCAGGTCCAACCAATACCGAGAGCTGATAAAGCCGCGATAAACACCCCATGCACGAGGATCTGTTTGGCAACCAAGTGGTGAGAACCATGAGTTTCGCGACTCATCTGACTCGAGGTGCCACTTGCCAGCGCACGCAATAGCTTCAATCCGGTCGTACCGAATAAATCTCGACGCCATTTTCGATACAGACTGTCGCGCGAAATTGGATAGGCCTGATAGTTGGGTAGATCCGGATCGTCGTGACTACCCGCAAACCTATGGTGCGCCGTATGGCCCCGAGCATAGGAATGAAGGTCGCCTAATGTTGGCAATGCGCACAGCCACTGACCAACCCATTGATTGAGAGCACGTGTTTTAAAAAGAGTGCCATGTCCGGTTTCGTGCATGAGCACGGCAAGGCTGAGCTGGCGGCCGGGAAGCACTAGCCAAGCAAAGAGAAGCGTCAGCACACCAGGATAGGCAGCGACCAACCAGAGAATCCCAAACGTTAGCGTCCATGTCCGCAATACCATCAGCCACGCCTTGAGGTCGCTACGCCGAAGTAACAGATCACGCTCTTGCGATGTCAGCACCTCGTTGGGTTTCATGATTATTCCTCTTTACTTACATGCACTACTGGTTGCCGCACCGTGAAATGCTAACATATTCTCCCCTTCACCTAAGACTCTCTAGTCGTAGCGAAACCAACGATGTCCGAGGTTGATCAGCCAGTAAAATCGCAGCTAACCCTGCTAAGAGAGCGAAGCGATGTGCTCGAGCAGTCGCGTAAAGCATGGCTGGAAGACAGTCTTATGGGCTCCCCCTTATGGACGCTCAATTACGCGGTCAGTGACATTGGCCACCTTCTCGCGACGCTGGACGAGCCCGAGGCGATAAAGCAATGCAAACGCTGGGAGAAGCTACAGCAAAAGCTGAGTGAGGGCATCGCTTGGTTGAGAACCATTGATCTCCTGAGAGACTCCCTGAACGAGTCAGACCTCAACAAAATTGCGGGCGCAGTTGCCAGACTGTCGTCAAAGCCCGTTAGCAAATGTCACAAACTCATGGCGAAGCCCGAATGGGTTCGCATCAGACGCTGGTGGTTCGGTTACCTCGAGTCAATACCGCCACGTGATCCAGCGGAAGTCCTGACCATCGCCATGACTGAGCGTGCTGAACATCGATTCCTAAAACTACGGAATCGCGTCCTCAAACATGATAACGACAAGGACTGGCTCAAACTGGAGAACGCGACGGGTGAGTTAAAAGCGATCCTATCATTACACGCAGCGTCTACCCGGAGCTATCAAGTGCGGGTAAGCCTGCTCAGCGATATCGAATCTCATCTACGACTCTGGCGCCAGTCGCATGCACGTCAACCGCTGTTAAAACTTCTGTCGGAAACACCTGAAGTTGATGATCGTGCACACTTGGCTGACAGCATCGCTGAAATCAGGCTTCAAGAACGGCTCAGCGCTCACCGGCGTAAAGAGCGCGTTAGGAAATTGTTGATCAAACCTAGCGACGACTGACGACTTCCGACTAGAAATAAGTCAGTTTCAGCATCGACAAAATGCCGACGGAATAAGCCAGCGAAATCGGAAAGCCAAAGCGCAGGTAGTCACCCCGGGTATAGCCACCAATGTTCTGAACGATCAAGTTCGTGGCATAGCCGTAGGGAGTCAAAAATGATCCGCTCGCCGCAAACGCAACCGCCAGAACAAAGGGCAAAACGTCCACATTAAGGCTCTGGGCAAGCCCGTATCCGATGGGGAACATGAGTGCTGCGGCCGCATTATTGGTGACCAATTCTGTCAGTGCCAAGGTCAGGAAAAAGATAATAATGAGCGCGATGAGCGGGGTCTGATCCGCCAACATCGGCATGACCCATGACATGCCCGTACTGATGAGCGCCGAATCCACCAGTGACTGAGCGAGCACCAGCGCCGAGGCAACCAAAATCCAGATATCGAAGGGAAAACGTCGGCGTAAATCATCGACGCTGACGAGATCACTCAACCAAAGACCAACGAGCAGAGCCAATAGACCAACCGGCAAGCTGAGAGCACCTGTGGCCGATAGGCCAATGACCCCTGCCAAGGCGGCGGTCACCAGAAAACCCTGTTTGGAGTCCATGAGTCGAACGTCAAGATCGTCTGACAACAAGTAAAAGTTTCTGCCAAGATTTTTCCTCTGAGTGAAATCCTCACCGGTCGCTAAGACCAATAGGTCACCTGCTCTCAAAGCAGTGCGACCCAGCTTTCCGCTCACCGTTTCACCGTCTCGCTGCAAGCCTACAATTGCTGCGTCAAAGCGCGCTCTGAACCCTAGCTCTTTGGGTGTTCTTCCGTTTAGCACCGAGCCAGGCGCAATGATCACCTCTGTTAATGAAGGCTGCATCAGGCCCTCCTCACTGGCAAAGGTGGTAAGACCGCTAATCTGCGTCAGTCGTGACGCATCCTTGATGTCCCCAACAAAATTAAGACGATCGCCACCGAGTAAGACCTCACCCGGAGAGACCGCAGTAATGATTTGACCCCCACGGATGATTTCACTGAGATACAAGGTCTCAAGCTCACGTAGCCCCGCATCGCGAACTGTCATACCGACAAGATCGCCCTCGCGCTCTACGACCGCTTCCAAAACGTATTCGCTTCGCTCTTCTTGCGCGATCGCTCGCTTGGGTAATCTCGATGACACCAACACTAGGAGTGTGCAGGCACCAAGCACCACAGGGCCAGCAACCCACAAAAAATCGAAGAATGCCAAACCACTGCCGCGTCGATCTGCCAAAAAGCTACTGATAATCAGATTGGTCGAGGTGCCGATGAGGGTCAACGTGCCACCGAGAATCGCTGCGTAGGACAGAGGCAACAACAATTGCGAGGGTAAGTGGTAGCGGCTGCGTCTTAGTACCTGCGCCAAAGCTGCAACGATGGTCGTATTGTTAAAAAAGGCCGAGGTAGAGGCAGCCACGGCAGTAATCCGCGCCACAGCGAGATACCGGTTTGGCGAATCAATGCCTCGAGAGAGCAACCCCAACCACGGCAGACGCTCCAGTGCTACGGCGCACAGCATCAAAAGCATGAGGGTCACCAATCCCTCGTTTGTTGCTTTCGCCCAGAAGGCATCAGGCTCGATCAGTCCAGTTAGCAAGCAGGCGACAGCAGCCATCAGAAAAAGCACAGTGGCACTGAGTCGCGAGACCACGAGCCCGACAAACAGCGCCGCTAAAATCGCACCTGCGTAAAACGTATCCATTACAGCCCCTGCCCCATAGCCGGAGAATACCGCTAATTCCTCGAGCTGGACAATTGGGACACAAGATTCGCGCTGCGCTCGAGTAAACACTAAGATCAAGTTTTCAGTCTCAACGACTACATGTCACAACCTAAAAGGAGTACACCTATGCTGGCATACACCACGCTCGGCGCATCAAACTTGGAAACCGCGGTCGAATTCTACGGTGCACTCACAGAAACTATGGGTTGGAAAAAGATCATGGGAACGGATCGCATCGTCTTTTTCGGTTCCTCCATGAGCGAGGCCTGCCTCGCAGTCTGCACGCCCTATGACGAGCAGACGCCAACCTCAGGTAATGGTGTCATGGTTGCCTTTCACGGGGGCAGTAAGGAGGGCGTGGACGCGCTTTACGCCAAAGCGATTTCGCTGGGTGCCACCTGTGATGGCGAACCGGGTCAGCGGATCCCCAACGTCTTCTATGGCGCCTACGTAAGGGATGCCGAGGGGAACAAACTCTGCTTTTGCCATTTTGGCTAGCCGCAGAGACGTCTAACTAGGCTAAATCAGTGAGTAAAGCTCGGGGAGTCGAGTCCGCGAGTAGCTGATCAACAATCTCACCCACAGCGTTGGGCACCACCATATGCGCCGCATACCACGTGTGGAAACAGCGGATTCGATCAGGCTCACTGATGCCACCGATACCCCGTTTGGACAGCGCAGATAGCATGTTGTTGGATGCAAGGAGCTTACGCTCTTCATCGAGGAGATAACCGTCGCGCAGAGCGATGTACGTAGCGTGGTCCTGCTGCATGCGTTGTCTGAAGTCGGCATTTATCGCGATCTCAGACTGTACTCGAGCTATCCACCCCGCAGCCTCTAAACGATCGATGTTAAGCGACAGTTCGGCATCAATTAGCCAATAGAGCGTGGGAAAAGGCTTTCCGTCGACAATTGAGCTAACACGAATACTGGCTGGTAAACCTTCGGCGTTAAATGCTGCGACATCACGAAAACCCCTCGGTTCTCGCCCTAAACGCTCGGCAACGAAATCTCGCCACTGAGCAACACGCTCGCCGCTTTTCTGTACTTCCATCATGCGCGCAACCCTAGCATAAAAGTTTATTGACGCGCCGCCATCAACCGAGTACCGTGCGCGGCTTAGGTGCCTACAGGCGTTTTGCCCGGGTAGGTTAAAAGGGAAGTCTGGATGAGCCAGCGCTGCCCCCGCAACGGTATAGATAGCTAGGCCTATCAGAGCCCGATACCTGCCTATAAAAACAACCCAATGGCGCGGTGGGCTCCAGCAGGGAGTTAAGGCTATTTGCTGTCACTGCGCCTCACCTCTTTGCCTCTTGCCGCTCCTGTTAAAAAAGTAGGAGCACTAATGCAAACTCGTCTTTCCCACGTCATTTTCCGCATGACCGTCGTCGTTTCCCTCGCCCTCAATCCTATTCCAACACTGGCTGAGACCATTGAGGAAACCGTGATCGTTGCCGATCGCGTGGATACCTCTAGTCAGTCGCTGGCAGTCTCCGTCAATATCATTGATCGCGAGTTAATGGAGGCTCTGGGCTCGGCAACCCTGCCTCAGCTACTCAAAACACAGGTTGGCGTCTCGACCACTCAAACAGGTGGCCTTGGCGCAGTGAGCGGTGTTCGGGTTCGCGGTCAGGATGGTTTCAGAACAAAAGTGTTATTGGATGGCGTCGATATCAGCGATCCATCATCACCGCAAATTGGTCCTCGCATGGAGCATGTGCTCTCGGGCTCGCTCGATCGCATTGAGGTGCTTCGCGGTACGCAAGGGCTACTCTGGGGTGCGGACGCCGGCGGAGTTATTTCACTAACTAGTCGCAGTGGCAGTGCCGAAGCTTCATTGGACATCGACGTGGAGCGCGGCGGCTATGGTTTCGAGTTAGAGACGATTACCGCCGCATCAGGAGAGACCTCAATAGGTGAAGCGACACTTCTGATGAACAAGGTCGCACTCGACGGATTTAACGCACGCCTCGATGACACCGTACTTGCCGACCGCGATGGATACGACAACGACAGTTATCACCTGAGCTACACATCACCTGAGTGGCAAGGATGGTCGGCAACACTGATTGCCCGTGAAGTCGATGCCCAGACTGATTATGACCTGTGCTACACAGCGGCCTTTGGTATCAGTAACGACTGCACTGATGACTACAAGAATGACAGCCAAACCGCCATCATTAATCACAGCAATGACAGCAGCCAGACCCGCATCAGTTGGAGTGAAAGCACCAGTGAACGTGCCTATGCGACAGATGGGTCCGTTGGATTTAGCACGCAAGGCCATAACGACCAGCTGACAGCCATGCACAGCCGACAGGTCGGTGACGCTTTGCGCGTGACAGTCGGTGTGGACCTTGACGAGCAAGGCTACGACGACGGGTTTGACCAACGGAGTCGCGACAACAACGCAGCTTACGCCAACCTGCAGCGCGAGAGTGATGGCCTGATTATCTCCGGTGGTATTCGCGTTGATGACAACGATGACTTTGGCAGACACACCTCGTGGCGCTTGACTGCAGTAGCGCCAACCGCATTTGACGGTATTTTTGCGAAGGTGGCCGTTGGCACGGGCTTTCGAGCTCCATCACCCTACGAGATTGGCTACAACACGGGGCCCTGGGCTTTTAGTCCAGCGACTGACGCTCCTCTGAAGGAAGAACGAAGTGAAGGCTGGGAACTTGGCGTGCGCGATGTGACGGGCGCTGTGACCTGGGATCTGACCTACTTTAATCAACAAATCACCGACGCCATTATTTTTGATTTGATGAACAACAGCGGTTACGTCCAGATTGCAGGCGAGAGCGAATCTACCGGCATTGAAGCATCCGTAGACTGGCAGCTCGCGGAGCGTTTTTCAGTCGGCGGATTCGTGTCTCAATTGGATGCAGAAGACTCGCAGGGCTCACAGTTGCCCTATCGGCCAGAGCTCACGATGCAGCTTAACGCGCGGTATAGCGACGGGGATTCCAGCTGGATGCTGCTCGCTCGGCATATAGCGGATCGAGTAGACGAGTTTGGATCGGCGCTGTCTGACTACAACGTTATGGACGCGACCTTCTCTCACAAAGTAACAGACTCGATTAATCTGTCAGTACGTGCAGAGAATCTGACCAATCAGGCCTACACTGACATTGCAGGTTATCGAAGCCCCCGTCGTGCGCTTTATGTCGGTATAAAACTGGCGATTTGAAGTATGACCATGGATAAAGATGCGAAGCACAAAGCCTCTATGGAAAAACAGAAGTCCAGCGTCGATGCATCAATCGCTGCTGCTGATACAGATCAAAGCATTGTTTTATTGCTCACCGGTAATGGCAAAGGTAAGACCAGCTCCGCCTTCGGCACGGTGATGCGGGCCATGGGTTACGGTCACCGCGTTGGCATTGTCCAATTCATCAAAGGTGAGCAACTATCTGGCGAGGAGCTGTTCGCCCGTGAACACCTTCCCGATTCTGATTTTTACCAGATGGGTACCGGGTTTACCTGGGATACACAAAATCGTCAGGGCGATATCGAGGCTGCTGAACGCACATGGGCTGAGGCGGCTCGAATGCTGCAAGATCCTACCTATGACTTGGTGGTGCTCGACGAAATCACCTACATGCTCTCGTTTGATTACCTTGATGAGGCACAGGTCATCAAAACCGTTGAGGCGCGCCCGGAGCACCAGAGTGTTGTTCTGACAGGGCGCGGCGGTGGGAGTGGTTTACAAACACTTGCAGATACCGTCTCCGAAGTGAAGGAGGTCAAACACGCATTTCGTGCCGGTATTAAAGCTAGAAAAGGCGTTGATTACTAAGTGCGGGACTCCATCCACCCCGCGCTGCGCTTAAAGCCCTTCGTCGCTTACAAGTCGATTAACGCATTTTTTCAGGGAGTCTGGGGGACGGCTTATGTCGCACTCATGGCGCCTTTGCCTCCTGAGGCCTTCTCGCTGGGCCCGCTCGCCTTCAGTTTGGGTCCACTACTGGTGGCATTGGCCTACTCTCGACTCCTGAACCTACACTGGTTTTTCCGAATATCAGTGAGTGTCGAGGTCATTGCGCTACTGAGTGTCGTGGCCGTGTTGCTTTACCCGCAAAGCTTTTTACTGGCCGCCGGAGTCTACCTCGGTTTCCAACTAGCGCTGATATTTGGTAACTATTTAGTCAGGCTAGAGACGCTGGTCATTGCCAAGGAAAGCTTTAAACCCGTCGATATTGGCAAAACGCTTGGCGCTCTGGCCGGAGCACTCTTTGCACTGGCATTTTATCAGTTGGCCCGCACTTGGCTAGGGACCGAGGATACGCTGGTACTGATTCAGTACTTGCACTATCCCTTGCTAATTATACAGCTGAGTAATTTATCGTTACTGATCGCTTCATTCGATCGCAATAAATTCGATCAGCCGCTTTAGGCGGCAGATATTCTACTTACTCAGTCTAGAAGGTCGGGCTGTTCGCTGAGGATCACATCGAATAACGGCTGACCACTGAACCAACCCGACAAGGTACTGCCGACCTGCTTTTGCGTATGAACCGCCATCTCGTGTGGTATTGGTTTTGGCTCACCAGCTGCTTCTGCAAGCAGTTGTGCCTGGCAGGTTCGCTCCATAGTGACGTACCACCAGGTAGCCTCTTCAACGGATTGGCCCACTGTCAGGTGTCCGTGGTTTTTTAAAATGATCGCCTTCTTGTTACCCAAAGTTTGAGCGAGTCGCTCGCCCTCATCCATATCAACGACCACGCCGGTGTAGTCGTCCAGTAGCGCGTGATCACCATAGAATGAGCAGGCATCCTGAGTGAGCGGGTCCAGCAGACGACCAAGAGAAGCCCAAGCTTTACCATAGATGGAGTGCGCGTGTGCCGCTGCTGTGACATCGGGGCGCGCAGCATGAATCTGGCTGTGAATCGTAAACGCAGCACCATTGAGAATGCCACTGCCCTCAACAATGTTTCCGTCGTGATCTACGCGAATCAAATCGGACACGCGCATCATCTTGAATGACCGCCCCATGGGATTAACCCAGAAGGTCTCGGGGTCGAGTGGGTCTCGAACGGTAATGTGGCCTGCCACACCCTCATCGAACCCAAATCGACCAAAAATCCGCAGAGCGGCTGCCAAGCGCTGCTTGCGAAACAACTGTTCATCCATGGGGCTGCGTTCGACTTGTCCCATGTTCTCATCGGCATTCATGATCAGATTGTTGACTTGCTGGTTCATAAGCTCAGTTCCTTTCGCGTCCTTGTTTTTCGGTATTCGCCTGCGCGTTTCGGTAATTCAGCATCACTGGGTATGGGTAACCCGTGATCTTTTAAGTGTGCCACATATTGGGTGAGTTCGGTTCCCAGTTTCGCCGAGACCTCTTCTGGCTTTAGGGCTTCACCACACTCGCTGCACGCCATTATCGGCTCACAGTCCTGTGCGCAACGACTATGCCAATAAGTCATGGGTGGCCCATTTTCGTCTGCCAGCCATCGGTCACCCCACTGACTCAAACTCATCAGAACAGGGTAAAGACCCAGTCCTTTGCGCGTTAATCGATACTCGAAACGCTCTGGATTCCGACTGTAGGGCACTTTGGTCATGACACCCGACTCGACCAATGAATTAAGTCGCTCAGTAAGTCGGTGTCGAGTCACACCCAGATTCTTGTGGAATCCCTCAAACCGGCGGGTCCCCTTGAACGCATCTCTAATAATCAGGAGCGTCCAGCGTTCTCCGACAATAGCGAGTGCACGAGCCACGGAACATACTTGTTCGTCTATATTTTCCCATTTCATTTTGAAACTGTGCTTCGGTCAGCCGGGTTTGGCAAGACGCGGCGCAAAAAAAGCCCAGTCGAATGACTGGGCTTAGCGAACCATTGGGCGTGATTATCCAAACTGATTCATGGTGTTGTCAGCACCACCGGCTTTGAGTGCCGCATCACCGGAGAAGTACTCTTTGTGATCATCGCCCATATCTGAGCCAGCCATGTTTTGATGCTTAACACAGGCGATACCCTGACGAATCTCTTTACGCTGCACCCCTGCGACGTATCCGAGCATACCAGCCTCACCAAAGTACTCTTTGGCCAAGTTATCAGTCGACAGTGCGGCCGTGTGGTAGGTGGGTAGGGTAATCAAATGGTGGAAGATACCCGCCTCCCGCGCTGCATCGGCTTGGAAAGATTGAATTCTGCGGTCAGCTTCGATCGCCAAATCAGTCTCGTCGTACTCTGCCGACATCAGCTCATCACGAGCGAAGGCAGACACGTCACGCCCCTCTTCAGCCCATGAGTCGAAAACCTGCTGGCGGAAGTTGAGTGTCCAGTTAAACGATGGACTGTTGTTGTAAACCAGCTTCGCGTTTGGGACGACCTCGCGAATGCGATTCACCATGCTTGCAATCTGACCCACATGAGGCTTCTCGGTCTCAATCCACAGAAGGTCGGCGCCATTCTGCAGCGAGGTAATGCAGTCGAGAACAACACGGTCTTCTCCCGTATTAGGCTTGAACCGGAACAAACCTGATGCGAGACGCTTGGGACGCAACAGCTGACCATTGGCCTTCACAACGACGTCGCCATTTGCCAAGTCGTCCGCAGTTTGAACAACATCGCCGTCAAGGAAGCTATTGTACCGATCACCCAGATCGCCTGGCTCGTTGGTCACAGCAATCTGCTTGGTCAGGCCGGCACCCAGTGAATCAGTGCGAGCTACAATGATGCCGTTCTCTACGCCCAACTCGATGAACGCATAGCGCACGGCGCGGATTTTAGCGAGGAAGTCAGCGTGTGGAACTGTGACTTTGCCGTCCTGGTGGCCACACTGCTTTTCGTCAGACACCTGATTTTCGATCTGGATAGCACAGGCACCTGCTTCGATCATCTTCTTGGCGAGAAGGTAGGTTGCTTCCTCATTACCAAAGCCGGCATCAATGTCTGCAATAATGGGAACGACGTGTGTCTGGAAATTATCAATCTGGTTGATGATCGCTCGCTCTTGAACGTCGTTGTTAGCCGCCCGTGCCGCATCGAGTTGACGGAAAAGACCGCCCATCTCGCGCGCGTCAGCCTGACGCAAGAACGTATAGAGCTCCTCAATTAGAGCGGGTACTGAGGTCTTCTCATGCATCGATTGATCTGGCAGAGGACCAAACTCTGAGCGCAATGCAGCGATCATCCAGCCAGAGAGGTACAGGTAGCGTCGGTTGGTGTCTCCAAAATGCTTTTTGATGGCAATCATCTTCTGCTGGCCAATAAAACCATGCCAACAGCCCAGCGACTGCGTGTACTGCGAGGTATCTGCCTCATAGTTCTCAATATCACGGCGCATAATGTCCGCCGTGTACTTCGCCACGTCGAGACCGGTTTTAAACTGGTTCTGCAGGCGCATACGAACCGCATGCTCAGCATTAACCCCATTGGCAGCCGTTGCCACCCCCTGCAGTTTTTCAACCTGTTCTAGATAATTACTCATGGTTCACTCCCGCTCTATACGGTGTCATCGTCGATGGGCGAACTATGAGTTACTCACTGATATTTGTGAAATAGATGGTTTGTATCTCGCTCATAATTTATCTGAATATATGGGCGAGTGTAAGACCAACTCAGGGGTTATTGCGTTTTTTTCTGTTTGCGCTTCTTCTCAGACTTTTTGATGTGAGACATCATTCGGCGTCGTCGCTGGACCTGACGCTCTGTGAGCTTATTACGGCGCCCCGCGTAGGGGTTATCGCCGGTTCGCAACTCAATGCGTATGGGTGTACCTGATAAATCTAGATGCCGCCGGAACGAGTTCTCGAGATAGCGAACGTAGCTCTGTGGTAGATTATTGGTCGAGTTACCGTGAATGACGATACGCGGTGGGTTATGTCCCCCCATATGTGCGTAACGGAGCTTCACACGTCGGCCACCGATAACGGGCGGTGGGTGGGTGGAGACAATATCCTCGAGTAACTGAGTCAATCGTGGCGTCGTCAGTTTCCGCGTCGCCGACTCGTAAGCACCGTGTATAGAGTCGTAGAGATGACCCACACCTGTCCCGTGGAGCGCCGATATAAAGTGGATATCGGCATAGTCGACAAATAGCAGGCGGCGCTGTAGTTCAACCTTCACCCGCTCACGTTCATCGGACTCCATGCCATCCCATTTATTGAGCGCAACCACCAGGCCCCTACCCGCCTCAATACATTGACCGAGCAAATGCAGATCCTGTTCGACCACGCCTTCATGGGCATCCATCAACAAAATCACAACGTTTGCTTGGTCGATGGCCTTCAGAGTTTTGACGATCGAAAATTTCTCTACCGTCTCTTTGACATTCTTACGCCGCCGAACCCCCGCCGTGTCAATCAGCGTATAGGCATGTCCGTGGCGTTCGTACTCAATGAAAACACTGTCACGCGTTGTCCCCGGCTGATCGAAGACCACCACTCTGTCCTCGCCCAACAAGCGATTGACCAAGGTCGACTTTCCCACATTGGGCCTGCCTACCACCGCAACACGAATGCCTGATCCGCCCTCATCTATTCCGGAATCGGTATCATCAAAGGGCGCCATTACCTCGGAAATCATTGTCCGCACACCGCGGTTGTGAGTGGCAGCGATGGTGTGCAGCTTGGATACACCTAAGCTGTAAAAATCACTGGCGGCAACATCTTCACCCACGCCATCAATTTTATTGACCACGAGTTCGAAAGGTTTGTTGCGCTCTCGGAGCAACCGGACGAGGCTTTGATCACCGACCTGCAAGCCTGCGCGACCATCAACCATGAGTAAAACGACATCAGCTTCGTTGATTGCCGCTAACGACTGAGCCGCCATCGCCGCATCAATACCCTCTTCCTCTCCGGTAATACCACCCGTATCAATAACCATAAAGCGCTGCTCATCACAGCGCCCCTCACCATACTTTCGATCTCGGGTAAGTCCAGAGTAGTCCGCAACGAGCGCATCACGGGTCTTAGTGAGCTGATTGAACAGCGTAGACTTCCCTACATTGGGGCGTCCTACCAACGCAATGACGGGAAGCATGGAATTTAGTCCAGGGTCTCTAGCTCATAGGCGAGCAACTGACCGTTATCGGCGAAGATAATCAGACGCCCACTATCCGCAATCATATCGGCCCGTGCCGCATCGCCTCCGATCTTGGTCCGACCTACAATTTGTCCATCGACTTGCGAGAGAAGATGCAGATACCCATCAAAATCTACCGTTGCTACATAGCTGCTGACGGGAGTCGGTCGCGATAACTGCCGATAACCGAGCTCAATGTTTTGCCACCTCACACCTTGACCCGTTCGCAGGAACGCACTCAGTGTACCGTCGACATCGGCCACATACACATTACCAAAGCCCACGTGTGTACCCGTAACCGACGACACGTTCTGCTGCCATAGTTTACGCCCGGTTCGGTTGTCTAGCGCAGCGACGCGCCCCTGATAACTAGCCACAAAAAGCTCAATACCCTGTTGAGTCATCGCACCGTCAATGTCGACAATACGGTCGATTTCTGAACTACCCTGCGGGACGCCAATGCGTGACTCCCACGAGACGTTTCCAGAGTTGACGTCTACAGCGATAACCTTGCCATCACCAAACCCGGCAATTGCATTACCCCCCACTAATATAGGGGTTGAGGTTCCGCGCAGTGTGAGTACCGGCACGTCACTTGTAAATGTCCACGCGGGCTCATCAGCGCCAGGCTGAAATCCGAGCAATTTGCCGTCATAGGTCTGCACAATGACCCAATTATCTGAGACCGCGGGTGCCGCAAGCACCTCACCCGATACAGCGGCTTCCCATTCGACGACACCATCGTCAGCCGAGAGCTGCAGTACAGAGCCGTCAGCGCCACCGAGATAAAGACTTCGGTCGTGATAACCAACGCCACCTGACAGCGGACGCTCCAACTCAACTCGCCAGAGCCGATCGCCGTCAGCTGCACTGATCGCCGCGACCTCACCATCACTGGAGGCGACGTAGAGCACACCGTCGACCAACGTGGGCGTTATTTTGTAGAAGCCGTCACCCTGACCATCGCCAATCTTGGAAGACCACTGTTTTTTGAGTTTGACCTTTGTATCAATTCGCTCAAGCTCGACAGGCGCGGTGGCGTCCTCTTCCTCAGAACCAAACCACTCCTGAAACGTGCTACACCCGCTGATAAGGAGCAGTAATACACTGGTAGTCAGCAGCCTAAACAACTTCATTACTGTGAATCCTCGATTGAATCTTCAGCATCGCGAAGCGATAGTCCGCTCACTTTGAGATCCACAAGACCGAGCTGCCCGCCAAGCGCCAATGATTCGGTTTGGGCAGACTGATAGGCCATCAGAGCCTCCGACTCTCTTCCTGCCGCCAGATGGATATCGCCAAGCGCCTGCGCATAGCTTGCAGGAAACGAACTGCTGCCCTGCTCAAGAATCGCTACTGCCGTAGCTGCGTCACCTGACGCTGCCATGACACGAGCCAGTCTCAACTGCACTAGCTGCCCCAAGGTTGAATCTAACTCTATAGTTGCCATGACAGACTCAAGCTCATCGCGAGCCAATACCAAATCACCAGCTTCCACAGCCGCTGCGGCCACCTGTAGCGAGGCAAACGCTGCGAAGGCTCCGCCGTCATGGATCTCTCGCAAACCAGCACTGATCAGTGCCAGCTCCTCGGCAGACTCACCTGATTCTCTTCCCTGTAGAAGATCATCGTAAGTATTCGCCGCGGCGACCGCCTTCTCGCTGGTGTAGTCCTCATACTGCGACCAACCAATGGTACCCCCTAAGGTCAGCACGACGACGGCAATGACCGACGCACGCTTCTCTTGCCACCACTGGGAAATTGCCTCTAACTGCTCTTCTTCTTGAAGATGATCAGCCACCACCTACTCCTCAATACTCGCTCGTCAACTGTTCCAACTGACCCAAAAATACATCCAAATCCTCTCGCGAGAGAGTCATTTGCTCTTCATTAGCCCGTAAAGGTTTCAAGGTCACCTTGCCGGAGACCATCTCCTCTGCACCAAACACCATAGCCCACGCGGCACCACTTTTATCAGCTCGCTTAAACTGACTTTTGAAGCTGCCACCGCCGAGGTGTTGGACAACACCAAGCCCGGGGAATTCAGCGCGTATTCTATCCGCCTCGAGCATCGCTTGGCCAAAGGCATTTTCGTCAGAACTCACAATGTAGAGATCGGGTGCAGCGATCGCATCAACATTGAGCGTTTGCATAAGAAGGACAAGACGCTCCAGTCCCGCAGCAAACCCTGAAGCAGGTGTTGCTTTGCCGCCAAACTGACTCACCATCATGTCGTACCGTCCACCACCGCACACAGTTGCCTGTGCTCCCAGCTTATCGGTTGTCCACTCAAAGACTGTCTTGTTGTAGTAATCCAGCCCGCGCACCAGACGGGGATTGATGGTGTAGGTCAATCCAGCCATATCCAGTAGCTGACACAGCCGATCGTGATGTCGCTGGGATTCTTCGTCCAAGTACTCCGCCACAGAGGGAGCATCGTCTAGGATGGACTGGGTGGTCGCCGACTTACTATCCAGAATCCGTAACGGATTGGTGTCCAAACGGCGCTTACTGTCCTCATCCAAGGAATCAAAATGGTTCCGCAAGTAGTCCGTGAGTGCGGCTTTGTAGGAAGCACGCGCCTCGGGACTTCCGATGGTATTCAGCTCAAGGGTCAACACATCGTTGATGCCAAGTCGCGTCCACCACTGTCGGCACATCAGTAATAGCTCTGCATCTTGCTCCGGGCCCGCAACACCAAACGTCTCTACGCCCAGCTGATGAAACTGGCGCTGCCGACCTTTCTGTGGACGCTCGTAGCGGAACATGGGGCCCGTGTACCAGACACGCTGGGGAGATTGAATTAGATTGTGCTGAACAGCCGCACGAACTGTGCTCGCGGTACCTTCAGGTCTCAGCGATAGACTCTCGTCATTCCTGTCGGGAAACGAATACATCTCTTTCTCGACAATGTCCGTCACTTCCCCAATGGACCGAGCAAACAACTCCGTACTTTCAACAATTGGGGTGCGAATCTCGGCATAACCGTGCGCAGCCAAGACATCACGGGCAGTTTGCTCGAGCATCTGCCACAACGGTGTCTCATCGGGTAGAACATCAACCATTCCCCGAATAGCGCGGTACTGACTCATTGACTGTTTGTCCTAGTGACTGCTGGAAATAATCTCAGCTTCTTCTCGAGCACGCTGGGCTTCCAGGTTCTCGGCTCGCTTGCGGATGACAGACTCCAAGTGATCAACGAAATCAGTGTTACTGACTTTGTGATCAGGTTCGCCATCAAGGTAAATCAAATTACTGGGGGTTGCCCCGGTCAAGCCGACGTCAGCTTCCTTTGCTTCTCCCGGTCCATTCACGATACAGCCAATTACGGCCACATCCATTGGCGTCCGGATATCCTCCAACCGCCGCTCCAACTCGTTCATTGTACCGATAACATCAAAGTTTTGGCGCGAACAACTGGGACATGCGACAAAATTAATACCGTTTGTACGCAATTTCAGGCTTTTCAGGATCTCGAAGCCGACTTTGACCTCTTCAACTGGGTCAGCTGCCAGCGAGACTCTCATGGTATCCCCGATACCTTCCATAAGAAGCATGCCCAGACCAACGGCTGACTTGACGGTCCCACCGCGTAGAGCCCCCGCCTCAGTGATGCCTAGGTGCAGCGGCTGCTCAATTTGTTGTGCTAGACCGCGATAGGCCGCCACGGCCATAAAGACCTCGGACGCCTTCACACTAACCTTGAAGTCGGGAAAGTTATGACGATCGAGAATATCGACGTTTTTCAGCGCGGACTCGATCAATGCTTCTGAATTGGGTTCAGGATACTTTCGCATCAGTTCTTTTCCGAGCGAACCCGCGTTTACACCGATGCGAATGGGAATTCCCTTATCCTTACAGGCAGCAATGACTTCACGAACTTTTTGTTCTTTACCGATATTACCCGGGTTAATTCGAAGACAATCGACACCGTACTCAGCCACTTTGAGTGCAATCTTGTGGTCAAAATGAATGTCGGCAACGAGTGGTACCGGTGACTGCTGGCGGATTAACTTGAAAGCTTCAGCCGCGTCCATGCTAGGCACCGAGACTCTCACGATATCGGCGCCCGCGTCAGCGATGGCGGTGATTTGCGCCAGAGTAGCGTCGACATCACGCGTTTCGGTATTGGTCATACTTTGAACACTGATCGGGGCGTCACCACCCACTGGCACTGTGCCAACCATAATCTGACGACTCTTGCGGCGCTTGATGGGTGAAGCCTGACTCATTGAGAGTTCCCCTACATTGTTCTTATCGTATTAACGCTGCTCCTTTTGGGCAGCTGTCCACGCCTTATAAATCGGCGTTTCGTCGTATAACTTGCGCAGTGCCAGCATGTTACTGGCCTCCATATTTGCATCACCATTAAGACGCGCAATTTCTACACCAAGAATCAGTGCACGCGCTGTCTGCCTACGCGTGCCCGCCCTGTACCGCTCATAATACCCACTCGCGGCCGCTACATCACCCTCGGTGAGTTCGATTTGGGTTAGTTCAAGAAGTGCAGTGCTGTTTCGAGGTTCCATCAGTAGTGCTCGACTGAATGCAGACTTTGCCTCGAGGGTCTCCTTAGTTTGCAGCAAGGCCAATCCGAGATTCACGAATGCTCTTGGCCTCCCGCTATACAACGTATCCGTTGTCACTTCACGAAACGACGCTGCCGCCTCGAGGTAATGACCCCGCGCGTATAAAAATGCCGCGTAATTGTTACGTGCCCGCGATCCGGCACCGGCATAAAGCGCTTCTTTGAAATTGGACTCGGCGAGTTCGAACTCACCTGTACTCTGATAAACCAGTGCAAACGCCTCTAATACATCAGGATTGTCAGCATCAATCGCTGCCGCTAGCTCCAGATTACGTTTGGCGTTCTCCCAATCTCCGGCACCAATGTATTGACGGGCAAGACTCACACGCTGCTCTACTGCCTTTACTGGGTCGACTGGCGCCGGCTCCGGCCCGCTGGTTTCGACAACGCAGCCCGTAAGAAAAGCAGTAATCACCAATGAGCAAAGATGTTTCACAGGGATACTTACCCCTCGATTGTGTCTATTTCTTCGTATTGTGCACGATATCGAGCCGAGCGTTTGGTGCGGTCGTTCACCTCACCAACGAGCTGCCCACAAGCCGCATCGATATCGTCACCGCGTGTCGTTCGTACTGTGACGATGAATCCCGCTTCCATCAAGACTTTCCAAAAGCGAGAGACAGCATTACCACTCGGACGTTTGAAGCCCGAGTTAGGAAAATCGTTGAAGGGAATGAGGTTAATTTTACAGGGGTAGCCATCCAGTAGCTGAGCAAGCTCTCGGGCGTGCTCAACTTGATCATTAACACCGGCTAGTAAGGTGTACTCAATCGTCACAACCCGCTTTTTGTCTGTCTGCGCATCAATATAGGCACGTGCCGAGGACAGTAACTTCGCCATGGGGTATCGCTTATTAATGGGGACAATTTGATCGCGAATCGTATCATTGGGCGCGTGTAGCGAAATTGCCAAACTGACATCAGACAGGTCGGAAAGCTGGTCCAAAGCAGGCACGACACCAGAGGTAGACAGCGTCACTTTTCGCTTGGACAGCCCATAAGCGAGGTCGTCACACATAAGCTCCATAGACGATACGACGTTATCAAAATTGAGCAATGGCTCACCCATGCCCATCATCACGACATTGGTTACCACACGGCCTTTACCAGCCTGCCAGCCGTCGTAGGAGTCGATAGCCAACCACACCTGGCCAATGATTTCAGCCGAGGTTAAATCACGCTGGAACCCCTGTTTGCCCGTGGAGCAAAACTTGCAATCAAGGCTACAGCCCACCTGAGACGACACGCACAAGGTGGCACGATCTCCCTCGGGGATCAGCACAGCTTCTACTAACGCGCCGCCCTCAACTTTAATGGCCCATTTGCGGGTCCCATCCGCTGAATCCTGCTGACTGTCGATAATCGGAGGCGTGATTTCTGCCGTCTGGGAGAGTCGATTACGGAGCGCCTTTCCAAGATTAGTCATCTCCTGGAAATCGCGCACACCCTGATGGTGGATCCATTTCATCACCTGCTGGGCGCGAAACTTCTTCTCACCAATCTCCGTAAAAAACGATTCTAGCTGGGCACGTGTCATGCCCAGCAGATTGACCTTGCTGGCCGGAGCGGTTGTTGCAATGAGCGCCTCCGGCATACGAATCAGTCTTTGTTACTTATCGACTGCAAAGGTCGCTGGAAGCGAAGAAGTACGCAATTTCACGCGCAGCCGAGGCCGGTGAATCTGATCCGTGAACCGCATTAGCATCAATTGACTTTGCAAAGTCTGCACGAATCGTTCCCGCGTCAGCTTCAGCCGGGTTAGTGGCGCCCATCAGCCCACGATTCTTGAGAATGGCACCCTCTCCCTCTAGGACCTGAACAACAACAGGGCCAGAGGTCATGAACGCGACAAGATCGGGATAAAAAGGTCGCTCTTTGTGCTCGGCGTAGAATCCGCCGGCGAGCTCATCAGACAAAAGAAGCATTTTTTGAGCAACGATCTGCAGTCCTGCAGCTTCAAAGCGCGAGTTGATTTGGCCTGTGACGTTTTTTGCAACGGCATCGGGCTTGATGATCGAAAGCGTTCGTTCAACCGACATGACTGTCTCCTGATGATGAGTTAATAATGATCAACGGATCCCTGTAGGGTCTACCCGCTATCGGGCGCGGAGTATAAGGCCTTTGACTCAGCCTGTCATAGCAACAAAAGTGTGCTTTTTAATGCTTCTCTGAGGCGTGATTAATCGTGTACTTCGGGATTTCAACGACGAGCGGCTCGTCACCAACGATAGCCTGGCAAGACAATCGTGACTCGGGCTCCAAGCCCCACGCTTTATCGAGATAGTCCTCTTCCAGTTCGTCTGCCTCGTTTAACGAGTCAAATCCCTCTCGGACGATGACGTGACAGGTCGTGCAAGCACAGGACATCTCACAGGCGTGCTCAATATCTATGTCATTAGCTAATAGCACTTCGCAGACGCTTTTACCGCTGCTGGCCTCAACCGCCGCGCCATCAGGGCATATTTCGTGATGAGGAAGAACAATTATCTGGGGCATGAGCTTATCTCTAGTCTTCGGCTTCCAGCTCTGAGACGGCAACACCGCTCAAAGCACTTTTAATACTGCGGTCCATACGACGCTCAGCAAACGTCAGGGACGCCTGGCCCAACTGATCAGTGACCGAACGGATAATATCGATATTGTCAGATTCAAGCGCGGTCACCAGCGCTCCCGCTTCGCTTTCAAGTTCGGCTCGCTCCTCATCACTGAGAAGATCACCATCAGCCTCAAGCGCACCGGCTAAACCGTGGAGTAGCGATTCCGCCTCAACCTTAGCCTCTCTGAGTTGTCTTGCTTGCATATCTTCAGCCGCATTGGTCTGACTGGCGCGCAACATGGCAGCAACCTCGTCATCGCTCAGACCGAATGAGGGTTTTACGACCAATGCCGCCTCAGTGCCGGTAATTTCCTCCCGAGCAGAGACCTCCAATAAACCATCGGCGTCCACTTTAAAGGTCACTAAAATACGGGCTGCACCGGCGACCATCGAGGGTATGCCGTTCAGCTCAAAGCGGGCCAAGGAGCGACAATCCTCCACACGCTCTCGCTCCCCTTGAAGCACGTGGACGACTAGACCGGTTTGCCCATCTTTCGCTGTCGTAAATTCCTGCGCTTTCGCGAGCGGGAGAACGGAGTTGCGTGGAATGATTTTCTCAATCAAACCACCGTAGGTCTCCAAACCCAACGACAGTGGAATCACATCAAGCAACAAAGCCTCATCACCATCGCCATTACCCACTAAGATATCCGCCTGAATTGCAGCCCCCAAGGCAACAACTTCGTCGGGGTTAATCGAGCATAGTGGCTCGCGATCGAAGTGTTGGGCTACCGCGTCACGGACGACGGGCATGCGTGTCGAGCCACCCACCAGCACCACATGCGCAACCTCTGACACGCCAGCATCTTCAAGCGCCTGATCACAGGCACTCAGCGTCCTTTGGATAAGACCGTCCGAGAGCGAAGCGAAGCTGTCTCGGGTCACGGACAGATCTTCGAGATCTGCAAAATCACCCGACGCTTCTATGACTACCTTAGATGACTCTGATAGTTGCTCTTTAATCCCTCTTGCCATGACGGTAAGTCGTCTTTGTTGATCTCGTGTGAGATCTACAAGACCCCATTGATCAATCATCCAGTGAACAATGACTTCATCAAAATCGTCACCACCGAGAGCGCTGTCACCACCCGTTGCTAATACCCGCAGAAGACCGCGCTCCATTCGCAAGATGGAAATATCAAACGTTCCGCCGCCAAGGTCGTAAACGGCCACGACACTCGATTCAGCAATCTTCTCGTCAAGTCCGTAAGCGACGGCCGCAGCCGTGGGCTCATTCAACAGGCGAAGCACATTCAGGCCAGCCAGCTCAGCCGCTTGCAGTGTCGCCTGCCGCTGCCTATCGTCGAAATACGCGGGTACCGTAATAACCACGCCCTCTTCCCGCTCCTCGAGACTGTCCCGTGCTCGCGTTGCGAGCGCACGCAGGACCTCACTAGAAACCTCAACCGGCGTCTTTGGGCCATCGCCCGTATCAAAGGCAAGCGAATCGGAGGCTGCCAACCCAAGTAATTGCGACTCGCTGAGATCATCGCGAGATCTCCCCATGAAGCGCTTAGCAGAGAGAACCGTGTTTCGGACATCTGAAACAGCCAACTCAAGTGCCGCCGAACCCACGGTGACGCCTCCATTGAAGTTAACTACGGAAGGTACAAGTCTTGCGCCGGAGGCGTCGGCAATAACATCTGCGCCCTGCTCCGATTTGGTTGCTACGAGACTGTTGGTCGTACCTAAGTCGATGCCAAGACCCCGCTTGCGCTCGCGGGCGGCACTGTCAGTGCTGTTGGGCTCGGAAATTTGAAGTAACACGGTTCTTAGGCTACCTGGCGCTGTGCCCTGACCAACTCATCGAGCAGCTTCTGCTGAAAGTGGAACTCAACCCACTTGGCGCAGGCACCACTGATATCATCACGGTCGTAATGCGCAACGAAGGCGTTTTGCGTTTCGCTGTAGGCAGATTCAATATCGGATACCAACGCGCTTGCTTCGCTACTGGTCAGTGAATCGAAATCCTGAACCCGCTCGCGAAGCATCATTTGCTCAAAGAGAAAATCGGGCGACGCAGGTTGACGTTCCAGCTCCTGAAGGTCTACACCCTGTAATTCGAGCAAATGTCCTGCTCGTCTGACGGCATGCCGCAGGACACCATAAGCTTCGTTCACATCAGCGGCTCGCTTTGCTGCTGCCCGCTGCTCGAACGTCGCCGCACCTGCAAACTTGTCAGGATGGCAGAGCACCATGAGTTGTTCGTATCGGGCCTCGAGCGCTGCCTGGTCAATGGCGAAACTCGGTGTCAGATCAAAAGACTGAAAATAGTTGGTCACGTGACCTCACAAACGTTTCTTGAATGACGTCTTACACAGTGAAGCTCTCGCCGCAGCCGCATTCGCCCGCGACATTTGGATTCCTGAACTCTAGCCCCTCGTTGAGGCCCTCTTTCGCAAAATCAACAATTGTGCCATCGAGATAGACCAGGCTCTTGGGATCGACAAATACTCGCACACCATCCGTCTCAAACAGCGTGTCCTCTGGATCTTGTGCGTCGACAAACTCCAAGACATAAGCAAGCCCGGAGCAGCCAGAGGTCTTTACACCAATTCGGATGCCTTCACCTCGACCTCGTGCTTGTAGCTGTTTACTGACGTGCTCAGCCGCCGCAGACGTGACACTAATGGCCATTACTCGCCCCGCTTTTCCCTGATGTTTTTAACCGCTGCTTTGATAGCGTCTTCCGCTAGCACTGAGCAGTGAATTTTAACGGGCGGAAGCGCCAACTCCTGAGCGATCTCTGTATTCTTGATCGCCTCGGCTTCCTCAAGCTTTTTGCCCTTAACCCACTCGGTTAAAAGCGAACTTGACGCAATGGCAGAGCCGCAACCATAGGTCTTGAATTTGGCGTCTTCGATGACACCCTCATCGTTCACCTGAATCTGCAAGCGCATAACATCGCCACATGCTGGTGCTCCGACCATACCCGTGCCCACGTTGTCACTATCGGCATCGAGCTTGCCAACGTTGCGTGGATTTTCGTAGTGATCGATTACTTTTTCGCTGTAAGCCATAACCTACTCCTTCGGGCGCTAAACGCCGATTAGTGCGCTGCCCATTCAATTGTGTCGAGGTCAATGCCGTCCTGATACATATCCCAGAGCGGTGACAGTTCTCTTAGCTTGTCCACCGCGTGGCGGACACTGATTGCAGCGCGATCCACATCGTCTTCCGTCGTAAAACGACCGAAACTGAATCGCAGTGAGCTGTGTGCCAGCTCGTCATTGAGTCCCAGCGCTCGCAGAACATAAGAGGGTTCCAAGCTGGCCGATGTGCACGCCGAACCGCTCGAGATTGCCAAATCTTTGAGGGACATAATCAATGACTCGCCTTCGACAAAGGCAAAGCTGACGTTCAGTGCGCCAGGCAGACGGTGATCGCGGGAACCGTTGATGTGTACCTCGGGGATATCGTTGATGGCGTCCCAGAATCGCTGACGTAACGCGCGCAGACGTTCGCCCTCCGCTTGCATCTCCTCTGTCGCAATGCGTGCCGCCTCACCCAAACCCACGATCTGGTGGGTTGCAAGGGTGCCCGATCGCATACCGCGCTCATGACCGCCACCGTGCATTTGAGCTTCGATTCGGACGCGTGGCTTGCGGCGAACGTAAAGGGCGCCAATACCCTTAGGACCGTACATTTTATGCGCTGAAATAGAGATTAAGTCGACCTTCATCGTCTCCATATCGAGCGGAAGCTTGCCGGTGCTCTGCGCAGCATCGACATGGTAGATGACACCCCGTGCACGACACACCTCACCGATGCCTGCGATGTCATTTACAACACCAATTTCATTATTGGCGTGCATAACACTCACAACACTGGTGTCCTCTCGGATTGCATCCGCAATCATTTCAGGAGTGGTCAGACCATCCGTGTTGGGTTCTAGGTAAGTCACCTCGAAACCCTCGCGTTCGAGCTGACGACAGGTATCAAGCACCGCTTTGTGCTCTATTTTCGAGGTGATGATGTGCTTGCCTTTGCGCTGATAGAAATGGGCAGCGCCTTTGATCGCCAAGTTATCTGACTCAGTGGCACCTGACGTCCATACAATCTCCCGAGCGTCCGCGTTGATCAGCTCAGCGACCTGACAGCGAGCGTTTTCAATCGCCTCCTCCGCCTTCCAGCCATACTGATGAGAGCGCGATGCAGGGTTTCCGAATACACCATCCATCGACAGGCACTGCGTCATCGCTTCGACAACACGCGGGTCAACAGGTGTCGTGGACAGGTAGTCCAGATAGATTGGGACGTTGATCACTTCTGCCTTTCCCATAAACTTTTCCTCAGACCGCTTGGTCTACATATCCCTCAGCGTGAGTGGCTGAGACTCAACCAAACCCGCCATATAACTGCCTTTCCGGTAACCGCCACGGTTGACCATATCTTCTAAACTTATGCCACTCAGAAAACCGTGAATCTGATCTGACAAATCCTGCCAAAGGTGATGAGTCAAGCAGACCTCGCCATGGTTGCAGTCGCCGCGCCCCTGGCAGTTTGTTGCGTCAATCGATTCATCGACCGCATCGATAATCTGTGCAACAAAAATTCGGTCATACCCTCTCGCGAGCTGATAGCCACCACCCGGACCTCTAATACTTCGAACCAGGTCTTCCCGCCGCAACTTGGAGAACAGCTGCTCGAGATACGACAGGGATATTTCCTGACGCGCCGAAATGTCGGCCAGCGTAATGGGATCCTCACCACCGTGAATGGCAAGATCCAACATCGCTGTCACCGCATAGCGGCCTCGTGTGGTCAATTTCATCAGCGCAAGACGTCGATAGTTCAAATACCCGACGAGTTTAGTCAAGAATTATGGATTTGGCCAACTATATCGACTACTTATCGCTACGTTCGCGCACTATACGGCGGGTTTCTTTCAAAATACCTCTTAGAATCTGGACTTCCATTTCGTCCAGACGAACACGGCTGTAGAGTCGTCGCAATCGCGTCATCAACTGCCGCGGCGCTGCCGGGTTGAGAAATTCCAGATCGACTAGGGTTTCCTCCAGGTGCTGGTAGAAATATTCCATGTCCTGGGACGTAGCAAAGTCATTCTCCCAGTGCGCATCTTCTTCTTGGGGCAGCGTACCCTCAAGCTCAGCCATACGAATCTCGTAGCAGACGATCTGAACAGCCATTGATAGATTGAGTGACTCGTAGTCTGGGTGAGTGGGTATGTGGCAATGCAAATTACAGCGACGTAGCTCATCATTATTAAGCCCACTGTCCTCGCGTCCAAATAGAATCGATACCTTGTCAGTCGATGAATGTTGAACAATACGACTTGCCGTGAGGCGCGCATCCTGAACGGGCCATGGAATCCGACGCTCTCGAGCGCTAGTCCCAACGACAAATTGGCTGTCCCTAATCGCCTCATCCAACGTCTCAACGACACGCGCTGCCTGAATGATGTCCAGCGCACTCGCCGCTCGCCACTCAGCCTCAGGGTCGGGGAACTTGCGGGGGTCCACTAACACCAGCTGCCGCAAGCCCATATTTTTCATGGCGCGTGCCACCGCACCGATGTTCCCTGGGTGCGATGGATTGACCAATACCACCTGTATGTTGGAGGAATTCATAAAACGCCCATTTCGAAGGGCCGCGAGTGTATCAAACCCTAACGCCTAAGCGCGCTCTTTGTTATGATCGCGCTCCCGCCGAATACCCGGACAACATCATGGAACCAACGGTCAATATCGCGCTTCGCGCAGCTCGCAAAGCCGGCAACTTGATAGCTCGCGCGTCAGATGACCTGACCCGGCTCCGGTTCGAGGCGAAGGGTAAGGCGGATTTCGTCACCGAGGTTGATCTCGCCTCAGAACAGGAACTGATTACTAATCTTCAGAAGACCTATCCAGACCATGCCTTTATTTGCGAAGAAAGTGGTCGTACTGGCCCTGAGGACGCCGAGTTTGTCTGGATTATCGACCCGCTCGATGGCACCAGCAACTTTATGCGAGGCATTCCGCACTACTGCATCAGTATGGCCTGCGTCCGAAACGGCAAGCTCGAGCATGCGATCATCCTGGATCCTGTGCGGCAGGAAGAATTTACCGCTTCACGCGGTCGCGGCGCTCAGTTAAATGGTCGTCGCATCCGCGTATCCGACCGAACCGATCTTAAAGAGTGTCTTATTGGCACCGGCACACCCTTTTTGGGCCAGTCGGACGACCGCATGGACTGGTACCTCAAAGGCTTGGGTGAAGTGGCGGGCAACTCAATGGGCATTCGCCGAGCAGGAGCAGCCGCTCTGGATCTCGCCTATGTTGCAGCGGGTCGGCTTGATGGCTTCTGGGAAGCAGGCCTCAAACCCTGGGATCTCGCGGCGGGAACACTGTTGGTCAGGGAGTCAGGCGGACTCGTGACTGATTTTAAAGGCAGCGACAACGTGCTCGTTGGCGGCGAAATTATCTGCGCCAATCCACGACTGCTCAAACAACTAGCTGCCGCTATCCGCTAACACCTGCTAATCCACATTGTGCCGGCACCTTTAGGTTGTCAGCGCTTCCTGGTCCTCGCCCTCTTTGACCGGTATTGCTACGTCTTCTTTGGTAACACCCAAAGCCAACAGCGATGTGGATGCCACATAAATCGACGAGTACGTTCCTATCGTTACACCGACGAGTAAGGCAATCGCAAAACCGAAGATCATGTCGCCGCCGAGGACCGCCAAGGACGTCAATACCAACATGGTAGTCAACGAGGTCACCAAGGTACGGCCCAGCGTTTCATTGAGTGAAACATCGATCACACCAAGAGGCTCCATCTTGCGGATCTTCCGCAGATTCTCTCGAATGCGATCCGACACAACGATGGTATCGTTGAGCGAATACCCGATCACAGCAAGAATGGCCGCCAAAACAGATAGATCGAATTCAAAGCGCGTAATCGAGAAAAACCCGAGAATGATCAGCACGTCATGCGCAAGCGCTATTACAGCACCCATGGCAAACTTAATCTGGAAACGGAAGCCGACGTAGATCAACACCAACCCGAGCGCTAGCAGCATAGCCAGCCCACCTTGCTCGCGCAGTTCGTCGCCCACCTGCGGTCCGACAAATTCCATACGCTGCATCGTAATTTCTTGCGATGTCGCACCCCGCAACACCTCAACCATCCGGGCACCTTCTGCATCGGAGTAGCTAATGGGTAGCCGAACCAACACATCGCGATCAGTACCAAAACTGACCACCATTGCACCCTCGTAGCCACCGCCGATCAGCTGATCACGAATATCGCCAAGGTCCGCGCTCGAGTCGTAATTAAGCTCAATTAGCGTGCCGCCTGTGAAGTCCAAACCCCAATTAAGTTGCTGTACAGACAGTGAAACCACCGTGGCGATTAATAACAGTCCTGAGATTGCCGCGGCAACGAAGCGGCCTTTCATGAACGCGATAGGCTTCATGCCGTCGCCTCCTTTGAAGCCGCATTGGCTTTCATTCTTACCCGACCAATACTCAAGCGCTCCACGCGCCGACCACCATAACTCAGGTTAACCAGAGCTCGGGTTCCCATAATCGCAGTGAACATCGAGGTAATAATCCCTACCGATAACGTGACGGCAAACCCCTTGATGGGCCCGGTCCCGACGGCGTAGAGAATAATCGCCACAATGAGTGTCGTGATATTGGCATCCAAAATGGTGGTCACAGCGCGCTCAAAGCCGCTGTGGATGGCCAGCTGATTAGAAGTTCCCGCGGCAAGCTCCTCACGAATACGTGCAAAAATCAGTACGTTCGCATCAACCGCCATACCCACCGTCAGTACGATTCCGGCGATACCGGGCAAGGTCAGCGTCGCACTCAAGAGCGACATCACTGCGACTAGAAGAACGAGGTTTGCCGTCAACGCAACAACAGCAATAACGCCGAAGATCCGGTAGTAAACCATCATGAATAGGACCACTAACGCCAATCCAAGCTGCAGCGACTTCACACCCAGCTCAATGTTCTCGGCGCCCAGTGAGGGCCCTACTGTTCGCTCCTCAACGAAGCTTACGGGTGCCGCAAGCGCACCAGCACGCAGCATCAAAGCAAGCTCCGACGACTCAGCAGGACTGTCCAGCCCCGTGATCTGGAATTGCGCACCCAAGGCTGACTGGATGACAGGCGCTGTCAGTACCTTTTTCTCATCGTAGGGATCACGAATTACCACCGTCTCACCGTTCTTATCAGTCTCGTAACGCGTGCGGTACTTTCGTTCGATGAAGAGAACACCCATGCGCCGCTTTACGTTCGCGCGCGTCGCACGGGACATCAGCATGCCACCCTCACCGTCAAGGGTTATCTGTACATTGGGCTGTCCATTCTGATCAAAACTGGCTGCAGCATTCGAAACTCGCTCACCGGTGATGATGATGTCCCGCTCCAGCCACTCGGTCATTCCCTGCCGTGTCTCACCGCGGTAATCAAAGCGCTGGCGCTCAGAGATAGGGGCATTTGCCTCTGCAACGAGACGAAACTCGAGGTTCGCCACTTTGCCGAGAATACGCTTGGCTTCAGCCGTGTCCTGAATGCCCGGTAGCTCTACGACAATACGATTCTTTCCCTGCCGTTGAACGAGGGGCTCTGATACACCGAGCTCATTGACTCGATTCCGCAGTGTCGTGAGGTTCTGAGCAACGGCATACTCAACCACCTCAGCAATCGTCGTCTCCGTCACCTCAGCAAATAGCTGCGGCATATCCTCATCGACGCGATCAAGCAGCAGTTCGGGGTAGAGATCTCTGACTTCAGCCCGCGCCGCCTCGCGGTCTTGCACGGAGCGAAAGGTCATACCGATTCGAGTCCCCTCAAGCGCTATCCGCCCGCGAATACGTTCCTCGCGCAATCGGCGCTTGATGCCGTTTTCGTACTGTTCAAGCTTACGGTCGGTTGCCGCATTGACATCGACCTCGAGCTTGAAGTGAACACCACCGCTCAAATCGAGGCCTAGCTTCATGGGCTGAGCACCACCACTAACAAGCCAATCCGGTGTGGTAGGTGCCAAGTTGAGGGCAACGATATACCCATCTCCCAGTGTTCGCTGCAGAATAGCTTGTGCCTTTAGTTGCTGCTCTCGACTTTGTAGGCGAATAAGGCCCGTCTTGCCCGAGTCTTGAACTTCCTCACCAAAGTGTCCAATGCCGGCCTCCGAGAGAGCAGCGCTAGCACGTTCCATAAGGCGCTCGTTGATGCCCTGTGCACCGCTGGATCCCCCAATTTGCAAGGCAGGATCAGGCGCGTACAGGTTTGGGGCCGCATAGTAGAGGCCCATCGCCACGATTAGTGTGATGAACAAATTTTTCCACAACGGGTAGCGATTTAGCATTCAAGCTCCATCAGACGAGTGCACAACTGCAAGATCCCAGAAAGGCGCGAAGTGTAGCTTGTAGCACCCGCCAAGGCTATTGGCATTCTTTGTCAATTCACCCACACCCGTGCATTACGGAATAGCCGCATCCAGCCCGAATCCTCGGGCCAGTCACTCGGTGACCATGACATTTGCACACTTCGGAACACGCGCTCAGGGTGCGGCATCATGATGTTGATTCGTCCATCGGCGTTACAGATACCTGTAATGCCATTAGGTGAACCATTTGGATTTGCCGGAAAAAGAGAAGCCGTCTCTCCATGATTGTTGATGTACCGCAAGGCGACGCGATTCGAGGACTCAAGACTAGACACGCTGTCATCGGCAGCAAACTGAGCCCGCCCTTCGCCGTGAGCAACCACGATGGGTAACTCTGATCCCGCCATATCGCTGAATAGCACTGATGCCG
>CABYVD010000004.1:0-83867 GCA_902522335.1 Halieaceae bacterium
GCCTCGCGCCTCAAAATCCGAAAACGAACGACCTGATCTCGAGAGACGATAATCCAGCACATCATCATGGGTCGCCCACGGAAAGTGTTCCTCCAAACCAAACCGAAACGCTAAATCTCGCCAAAATTGGTAAGTATTACTCGCCTGCTCGGGTGGCTCTGCAACCTTCTGTGAAAGTCCTAATCGGGTGGTCCAATTCCAGGTATCTGCAATGTGATTCCGCTCTGAGAATGCGTCTCCGGGCAACACGTAGTCCGCCATCATCGCCGTAGGAGTCATGAACAATTCGTGTGCGACAATCAAATCCTGATTCATCATAGCTTTGTGAATCTTATGTTGGTTCGGGTAGCTCATGAGCGCGTTATTGCCGAGAGCAAAAAACGCTTTTATTGGATACGGATCCTCGTACGCCATAGCACGAAACACCTCGCTAGGATTTGCCATATGGCAGCCCATTACTAGGTCTGCATACGGGTAGCCCCATACGCGCTCAGTGGGCTCCTTGAGCATTTCGGCCACACGATAGGTGTAAGCAGGGTGCTTTTCATAACCGAGTTGTTTTTTCTTTTGCTCATGAGAAAGAACATCGTGCATTGCGAGCTCTGTCTCTGGAATCATATCGGGATTGAATCCGCCTAACGTCTCGCCGCCAACGACATCTAAATTTCCCGTAACAGCACGCAAAATTGAATGTAGACGTATCGCCGACGTAGACGAGATTTGCATATCGGTTATAGGTGTCCACGGAATGATAGCGCCGTCTGCTGTCGCATACATCCGAGCAGCCTCGGCAATTAACGCAGCATCAACGCCTGTGATCTTAGAAACTCGATCGAGTGGATACTCATCGACTCGCGCTTTGAGGGCTTCAAAGCCAGTACACCAATTTTCGACGAATTTCTTATCATAAAGGCCTTCGTCAAAAATGACTTTCAACCAACCTAGGCACATTGCTGCATCGGTGCCTGATCGAAGGCTTAAGTGTAAATCCGCCACCTCAGCCTGCTCAGATACGCGCGGATCGAGAACGATCACTTTAGCGCCACGCTCACGCGCCGCCTCAATCATATTGTAAATGGGCGTCCAAGAATGCTTTTTCGGATTATGGCCAAAGAGCACAATACAATTGGTGTTAGCAAAGTCCCCCATGGGAAACCAACCATAGGTGAGCCGGTTCACCGCCGCTGTATTACCCGCACACAGGGATACACCGCTTATCCAATTTGGTGCGCCAATGAGATTCATGAAACGGCGATCAGCTGATTGTGTAGTTTGAGTATTCCAACCGGAAGTGGATACCGCAAAACCCTCAGGACCGTACTGATCGATTACCGTTTTAAGCTTCGCGGCAATTTCGTCCATCGCCTGTTCGTAGGATATTTCTTCCCAGCGGTTATCACCCCTCTCGCCCATCCGTTTAAGAGGCACTCTCAGACGGTCATCAGCATTGTGAATGCTCGGCGCTGCAACACCTTTGAAACAAATATTTTTAGCCAGGAGCGGATTGTCATGCGCAATAACTCGAGTCACTTTCCCACCTGTCGCCTCGGTCCTGACCTGACAGCCGATATCGCAAATAGAGCAAATTGAATAACCCATCTTGGTGCTCATAAACTTCTCCTAAAACAACCTGCGCGAACATTTTCTCTGTCCTTCGATATCACAAACTCTCACAAAATTGATGTCCTAACCACCCAAATTCACGCTGACAAAAGATAAGGAATGGATGTGATATAGGAAAAGACTCTCGAGGTACTAAGCATCGGTTTGCGACCACTGTCGGTAAAGAGGATATCGTCACTGGCTGGGCATAACTGCTCCTCTTAGGTCTCGACAGCGGCCCTATTGGTTAAGTAGCCTTATCAAGCACGTTAAAAAAACACAAGGAAAAAGTGAATCATGTTTAGTCACATCATGCTGGGCGCCTCGGACATCGAAGCCTCCAAAAAGTTCTACGACGCGACCTTGGGTGCATTGGGCTACGGGCCCGGCGTCATGGACCCCAAAGGCCGTGTGTTCTACATCACGGATACGGGTATTTTTGCAATCTCAACGCCCATCGACGGCAATCCTGCCACCGCGGCCAACGGCGGTACCATTGGATTCGCATCGCCGAGTGTTGAAGCCTCTGAGGCCTGGCATGAAGCCGGCTTGGCCAACGGCGGAACGGATTGTGAAGACCCACCCGGTGTTCGCGATGGCGACATGGGACCGATCCACCTCGCTTATCTCCGAGATCCCTCTGGCAACAAGATCTGCACGTTGCTTAGAGTCTAATCATGCGGCTGCTGGCTGCGCTTTCGTTGCTGTGGGTGGGACTCGCGCATGCGGGACCCACCTCGCTTGGCCTAAATTATGACGTAAAAGCAGATGTGGCAGAGACCTGTGCTGCTTGTCATGGCCTGCGTTATCTCGATTTAGCTCAGGGCTATGACACGCCAGCGGAGTGGTCTCATTTGATCGCCAGTATGGTCAAGCTTCCGCCAGAGCGCGACCGGGCAATCAGCCAATACCTCGCCGAAAACTATCGGCACAAGCCCGAAAGAGCACCGGTGCTGGTACAAGGCGACACGGACATCACTATCGAGGAGTGGGTTACACCGACCCTAGGTCAGCGCACGCGAGATCCAGTGGAATCACCCGACGGCGCTATCTGGTGGACCGGTATGTGGGCCTCTCTCGTTGGACGACTCGATCCAAGTACGGGCGCCATGCAGGAGTATCAACTACCCAGCTCGGCACGCCCGCATTCCATTGTTCCCGACGCAGATGGTTTCATCTGGTACACGGGAAACAGTAACGGGACGATAGGCAGACTAAATCCTGCAGACGGGTCCATAAAGGAATTCCCGACCCGCGCCCGTGACCCTCACACCGCAGTATTTCATCCCAATGGGAATCTGTATTTCACGAGTCAACATTCCAATATGTTGGGTAGGCTCAATCCCAAGACTGGCAAGCTGAAAGAAATCGAGACGCGCAAAAAGCCTTACGGCATCAAGGTAGGCAAATCGGGCGATCTCTTCATCGCCTACAACGGCACCAACGCTATTGGCCGAATGCATCCGGACACCTTGTCGGTTCTTTACTACGATATCCCAGACACAGCTACGCGGATTCGCCGCCTCGACATCGACAGCGATCAGAACGTGTGGTTCGTCAACTCAAGTCTGGGCAAAGTCGGGAGACTCGATGTGGACACGGGTGAGGTGACTCAGTGGAATTCACCCAGTGGACCCACCTCTCATCCCTATTCAATGACCGTCATCAATGACATTGTCTGGTACAACGAGAGTGGTATGCGGCCAGACGCCCTTGTACGTTTCGATCCTGCCACAGAACAATTTCAAAGCTGGGCAGTGCCCTCCGGTATCGGCATTATTCGTCACACGTGGGAGACACAAGAGGGCGACCTCTTGATACACCAGAGCAGCTCGAATCGGGTCGGAAGAGTTCGCATTGCCGACTGATTCGGAACAGGAGGCGCGAGACCGACTGCTACTCACGGTCAACAGTATTCCGCGAGGACGCGTCTCTTCGTTTGGGAGAATTGCTGAGGCTGCGGGCTTCCCGAGAAGGGCTCGCTGGGTGGGGCGAGTACTCTCACAACTACCTGCCGATACATCCATACCTTGGCATCGCGTGCTGGGACACAACGGCGACATCACCTGTCCGCGCAACGATATCGCCAGTGATCGCCTCACCAAGGAAGGCGTTGCCGTTCACGATCGTAAGGTCGATATGCGGAAGTATGTATGGCCCGGCTAAAGTAGCTCAACATCCGGCAAAGCAACTCTAGGGACTTACGCAGCAGCGCTAGCGGTCAGGGCAAATGACCAGCTTGCCAATGACCTCTCGCTGTTGAAGCATCCGAAACCCCTCGACCGATTGGGAAAGGGGCAGTTCGGCGTGGACGTGAGGCCTCGTTTTCTCTTCACGGACCCAATCCCAAATGATTTGGAGATTTTGGGCGCCCTTCTCAGGGAACTGGCGACCGTATTCACCTGCCCTCACGCCCATTACAGAGAAGCCCTTGATCAGCGGAATATTGGTCGGTACTGAAGCAATGCGCCCGCTGGTAAATCCAATGATCAATAGTCGACCATCGAAGTTGATGCAGCGGGTGCTCTCATCAAAAATATCTCCACCCACGGGGTCGTAGATCACATCGGCGCCCAGCCCACCCGTCAGCGCTTTGACCTGTTCGCGAAATCCGTACTCCGTGTTGATGGCGTGGTCCGCACCGTAAGCTAGAACACGCTGAAGTTTTGCATCACTTCCACCCGTCGCAATGACCGTGGCACCCAATAACTTACCAATATCGACTGCGGCCATACCGACACCACCACTCGCGCCATGAACCAGCAGCGTCTCTCCCGCTTGCAAATTCCCCCGTCGCACTAAAGCCACATAGGCCGTCAAATAAGCCACTTGATAGGCGGCAGCCTCGGCAAAACTAAGGTGACTTGGCTTTTTCTGAAGACCTTCCGTGCTAACAACTGCAAACTCCGCAAAGCCGCCAAAGCGCATGCCCCCGACAACCGCCTCCCCAACCGCAAAATCTTCAACGCCCTTACCGACAGCATCAATCTCACCCGCGATATCCATACCCGGCGTGAACGGCGGTTCAAGTTTGAGCTGATATTTACCTTGGCATAGCAAAATATCGGGGAAATTGAGGCTGGTGGCACGAATCCGGATGCGAACCTCGCCATAGCCCGGTTCTGGTAAATCCACGTCCTCCACACGGATATCGGCAAAATCATCAGTTATCGAGGAGCAGACCAGTGCTTTCATCAGTTAAGTACTCGGTAGACAATTCATGCGGGAGCAGCAACAAGTCTCGATGACGAGGGAACTAAGCATCTTCCCAAGACCGTAGCTTGCGGTATACCGTTGACGGCGCAACCTCCAGCAACACAGCGGCCCTTGTGATATTGCCTCCACTTGCAGCGATTGCGGACTGTATTGCTTCGCGCTCCACTAGCCAAAGAGGCTTCACCTTCGAGCGATGTCGACTTGTCAGCTCCTCGATTTCCCCCTCATCGTGGTTTCCAGACCTGCTTGGCTGGACCGCCTCATAATTAACTATCCATTCATGTGCTCGATCTTCCAGCATTCCAAAAATCAAAGAAAAGCTTTCTCGAATCTGATCAATAGCAAGATCCGCGTCTCTGATAGCGCGAATCACCTCTGATTGAGACTCCTTTTGGTCCTGCTTATTCAATTCTTCTTCCGCCATTGCGACTGCACCACATTTTCCTTCGAACATGTTAACTCAGGCGATCAGCAAAACAGAATTTTTAGCTCAGGATTGAGCGAACAAAGTGATTTTAATCGGCGCTCTGTGTTACGTAGACATGCACCCAAAAAAGAACCGCGGTCAGGAGCACCACTGCGCCGCTCTGATGGCCCGCCGCAATCGTGATATCGACGTGCGTCAACACCGTGGATATGCCCAATACAATTTGAAAGCACACTGCGGTGAGCATCAGAACACTGGCCAGCTTCAGCCGCCGATCGGTCTTTGTCAGCAAGCCGCGTACTGCCGCAGTGATCAGCACAGCCCCGGTGAGGTAGGCCAACATACGGTGGTTAAAGTGGATAGTGGTCACCTGCTCAAACGCCGAGGTTACTCCTTCTCGGTATAGCGCCGGCGGTACAAAACTATCGCCCATCAATGGCCAGGTCGGAAACGACAACCCGGCATTGGTTCCAGCGACGAAGCCGCCACTGAGAATCATCAGATAAACGAGCCCAATAATGCCAAAGACACTGTTGAGCGCCCCATCTCTTTGTTGTCTCTCGGGCGAGAACAAGCCAATAATCAACCAGACAATGTAGGCGTAGATTGCGATCGCAAGACCTAAATGAGCTGTTAGCCGATACTGGGACACATCCGGACGATCAACTAAACCACTTTGAACCATGTACCAACCCATCAACCCCTGACATCCGCCGAGGAACAGCAGTGCGAACAAGTGGGGCTTGAGTGACGCTCGCACCTTGCCCATCCACAGAAACACCACGAGGGGAACGAAGAACATTAGACCGATCAATCGACCCAGCATGCGATGCAGATATTCGAACCAAAAGATCTTCTTGAACTCCGGAAGCGTCATGCCCTGATTGACTAGCTGATATTCGGGATACAGTTTGTATTGATCAAAGAGGTAGACCCAATCCTCAGTGGATAAGGGCGGCATCACTCCCATGATGGGACGCCAATCGACCATGGATAGACCCGACTCTGTAAGGCGTGTAACACCCCCGAGTAAAATCATTCCGAAAATGGTCACGGCACAAACCGTCAGCCATCGGCCGATCAGTTTGTCATGGTGGTTGTGAACTGCTGTTGTCATTTTGCCCCCCTTAACGACGGCGCTAGTTTAGCAAAATCGACAGGCAAATCGGGTACTGAAGTACACTCTCGTTTCTGTGAAGGAGTACCCATTATGACGCTCTTGCGTTTGAGTCATGCCGAGCTGCATTTCGGCACGCAAGTCATCCTCGACAACCTTGATCTCACTATCGCAAAGGGAGAACGTCTGGGGTTGCTGGGCCGAAATGGTGTTGGAAAAACAACCTTGTTTCGGGTACTAACGGGCGAACAGCCGCTTGATGACGGAGAGCGATGGCTGGATCCCACGGTAAAGCTAGCCCGCTTAGAGCAAGAGCTGCCCACAGTGGGCGATGCGACGGTTTTTGATTGGGTGGCTGGCGGCCTCGATGAGGTCGGTGAGCTACTCGTGGCTTATGCGGAGCTGCTTGGCGCGGAGACGGAAGCCGACTTAGCTCGGATGGCGCGAATTCAGCAGGCGCTGGATACGCTTGACGGCTGGTCGCTTCAAAACAGAGTAGAGACAACATTGTCTCAACTGGGTCTCGACGGGCGGGCCAAATTGCAGGACCTATCAGGCGGGTGGCGTCGACGCGTTGCGCTGGCGCATGCGTTGGTCTCGGAACCTGATGTCTTACTCCTGGATGAGCCGACGAACCACCTGGACATCCCGAGCATCATCTGGCTGGAGCAGCAGCTTCAAAATTTTAATGGAGCCATCGTGCTGATCACCCACGACCGGCGATTCCTTCAGGCGATTGCCAATAGGATCGGGGAGTTGGATCGGGGCCTGCTGACACTGTGGGAGGGTAGCTACCGAGACTTTTTGAAGTATCGAGCAGAACAGCTGGCTGCGGAGGCCACAGCTAACGCACTGTTTGATAAAAAACTTGCCCAAGAGGAAGCGTGGATCCGTCAGGGCATCAAAGCTCGAAGAACGCGTAACGAGGGGCGTGTTCGCCGCCTCAAAGCCATGCGCGAGGACCGAGCGGCTCGCCGAAGCCAAGTAGGTAAAGCAAGTATCTCACTGGAGAACGCGACACTCTCGGGAAAATTAGTCGCTGAAGTCAAAGACGCCTCTATCGCCTTCGATGAGCGATCCATCATTACTGGGGTTAATACCATCATCCAACGCGGCGATCGCGTCGGCATTGTCGGTCGAAACGGCGCGGGGAAAACAACGCTTATCAAGATGTTACTCGGTGACATTGAGCCATCCAGAGGGCAGGTGAAGACAGGCACCAAGCTACAGGTCGCCTATTCTGATCAGTTAAGAGGCCACTTGGATCCCAATGGAACCCTGATCGACAACATTTGTGGCGGTCAGGAGTTCATCGAAATTGATGGCAAGAAGCGTCACGCGATTGGCTATCTAGGTGACTTCCTTTTTTCACCAGACCGCGTGAGAGCGCCAACAAAAGTACTCTCCGGTGGAGAACGAAACAGAGCTATTTTGGCCAAGCTCTTTACGCAACCCGCCAACTTGTTGGTGCTGGATGAGCCCACCAACGACCTTGATATTGAGACGCTTGAGCTTCTAGAAGAGTTACTCCTCGAGTTTTCGGGGACAGTTGTCCTCGTAAGTCACGACCGGGACTTTATGGATCGCGTTGTGACAAGTCTTCTAGTCATTGACGAGCATGGCAATGTAAAGGAGCAAGCAGGCAGTTTTTCTGACTGGGAGGCACGGGGCGGCACCCTACTCAGCACTGTTGATGAAGCCCGAAGCGTCACGAAAGCAGCAAAACAGAGCCAGCAGCTCGACCATAAGAGCCATCAGATCGACAATAACGGTCATCATTTAAAAGAGCAGCACGCAGCAAAGTCGGCACCACAAAAACCCAAGCTCAGTTACAAAGAACAGCGCGAACTAGATGAGCTTCCTGAACTGATTGCATCGTTGGAGGAGCAGCAAGCTAAGCTCGAGAGCAAAACCGGTAGCGCTAACTTTTTTAACGGTGACCCTATCGAGGTCGGCAAAACTCTCGAACAACTCACGAAAGTTGTTGAGTTGCTTGATAACGCACTGGAGCGGTTAGTCGAACTCGAGGGCTGACGTCATAGCACGGACGCCACGGCGTCCACGACAATATCCATATTGCGATCATTCAATGCCGCAACGTTAATACGTGAAGAATCCAACATATAGAGACCACGCTCTTTACGCAGACCCTGAGCTTGCTCAACCGATAAGCCGAGGAACGAGAACATGCCGTTTTCCTTGGCAATAAAGGAGAAATCCCGATCGGTCTTCGCCGACAGCTTGTCGGACAACTGTGTCCGCAGTGAGATCATGCGGCGGCAGATTTGACTGAGCTCTGCTTCCCACGACGCGCGCAGTTCGGGCGTACTTAATACACGCCCGGCCAGCAAGGCGCCATGCGCAGGTGGCATGGAGTAGACACGACGAGCCGCACCCAGACCATGGCTCTGAGTCGCCGCTGCTGTTTGCGTATCTTTACCATAAAACAGGGCAGCCCCTGTTCTCTCGCGATAGAGTCCTAGGTTCTTCGAACAGGAGGCAGCAACAATCAACTCCCCTAACCGAGTCGCTAACAAACGCAAGCCTGCGACATCTTTGGCAAGGCCCTGCCCCATACCCTGATAAGCCAAATCCACAAGTACAGTAAAGCCCTGAGCGATCGCCATATCAGCAATCACCGACCACTGCTCGAGCGTCAGATCAGCGCCAGACGGGTTGTGACAGCATCCGTGCAAAAGAACCACGTCGCCAGGTTTGGCAGCTTTCAGATCATCAACCACGCCCGAGAAATCAACACCGTGTGAGGCTGGGTCGTAATAGCTGTATGTGGCGAATTTCAAGCCCACCGACCCCACAAGCGGAATGTGAACGGGCCATGTGGGATTACTGATCCAAACAGTGGCATCGGGCGATGCCGCCGCCAGCACCTCAGATGCAATCCTCAGCGCACCGCAACCGCCGGGTGTTTGGACCGCCGTGATATGCGACCCGTCACCCGCAAGGTCATCACCAAAGACCAGCGTCTTCATTCCTGTCAGATAAGCCATATCGCCAGCAGCGGGCAGATAGGCCTTAGTGACCTCCTCCGCCACGAGCGCTGCTTGTGCTTGTTTTACTGCCTCAAATACCGGGCAAATACCGTCCTCATCCATGTACACACCGACCGTCAAATCGATTTTCTCTGGATTTGGGTCCGCACGGCAGGCAGCGGCAAGTCCAAGAATCGGATCAGGAGGAAGTACGGAGAGTTGCTCTAACATCGGTGACTCTTTCAGAAAAAAAATGAGCTCGGAGTATACGGCAAGGCCGAACTCCCTTAAATGCCTGATATTATTCGTCTCAACCCCAATGACCGATCACTTATGCCAGACAACGCAACCCCCACTAGTCGAGATACGCTGTTCGCTGAACTGGTGGCGGAGCCTTCGACCTTTAGCTTCAACGACGCGGTTGTCGATGTCTTTGCCGATATGATTCAGCGATCCGTGCCGGGCTACGGTACCGTGGTTCGGATGAGTGGGATCCTGAGTGAACAATACGCTCAGGAAGGAACTCATATTTATGACTTAGGGTGCTCCCTAGGCGAGTCCATTCGCTCTGTTGAGACTGCGCTCAATGGCCGCGACTGTCATCTTGTCGGTGTTGATAACTCGCCAGCGATGATCAGCAAAGCGCAAGAAATTGACTCGAGTATTACATGGCATCTCGCGGATGTGACAGCGCTTCCGCTCGAGCGTAGTAGCGTGGTTATCATGAACTTCACACTTCAGTTCATCCCCTTAGAAAAGCGATTGCCGTTGCTCACCAAAATACGCAAGGCGATGATACCGGGCGGACTCCTCATACTGTCCGAAAAGCTGACACTATGCGATCCTGATATGGATGCGCTGATGATCGATCTGCATCACGACTTCAAACGATCTCAGGGCTATACCGATCTCGAGATTGCTCGGAAGCGGGATGCCATTGAAAACGTACTGATTCCGGAGACGGCTGAGACACATACACAGCGGTTAAATGAGGCTGGGTTCTCACGCTCTAGCATCTGGTTCCAGCGCCTGAATTTCGCCTCTTTTATCGCCATCGCCTGATCGCAACCATCTGAAATGTTTGAGTCACCGCCAGAGCTCATCGTTGATATTGAAGCCTTCAAGGGTCGATGGGAGGAGATTAGTCTTCGTGACTGGCTTCGGGAGATGCCCGATCAATTCTCTCGAGGCATGTCAGAAAAACGGTTCGGTGACATTCCGCGCTGGCGAGCAGCCATCGCCGCTCTGCCCTCACTTGAAACGGAGGTCGTCAACCTCGATACCATTGCCATCACTGCATCCGGCACGGTGAATGCGGAAAAGCTCATGGAACTCGAAACTGCGCTGCGAGGCTTGCACCCCTGGCGAAAAGGGCCTTATTCACTTTTTGGCGTGAACATCGATACTGAATGGCGATCAGACTTCAAATGGGATCGACTGGCACCCGCCATTGATTCCTTGGAGGGCCGGCGCGTATTGGACGTCGGTTGTGGGAGCGGCTATCACTGCTGGAGGATGAAAGGTGCCGGGGCTGCGGAGGTTATTGGCATTGATCCAACACCATTGTTCGTACTGCAATTCAAAGCAATACAGCGTTACCTGAACATCGATACCGTGCATGTGCTGCCGCTTGCGCTAGAACAGTTACCGCCGAAACTGAAAGCCTTCGACACCACTTTTTCGATGGGCGTGCTTTACCATCGCCGATCACCGATCGACCACCTTACGGATCTGCGCGACACCCTGGTCGCGGGCGGTCAGCTGGTTTTAGAGACATTGGTGATAGAGGGTGATGAGGACACCGTATTTGTCCCACCGGATCGTTACGCTCGCATGGGTAATGTATGGTTTTTACCGAGCCCGGCGGCTCTTATGAAGTGGATTAGCAAGGCAGGTTTTATTGATGTGGCGCTGGTTGACGTAAATCAGACCACAGTAGCCGAACAGCGCTCGACCGACTGGATGACGTTTTATTCTCTGTTAAATTTTCTCGACAGCGCTGATCACAACAAGACGGTCGAGGGTCATCCGGCGCCCATGCGCGCCATTGTCACCGCACGCTTACCGTAGCCTCACTCGTCTGATGACGCGCTTGACGACATATTGGGCGTCAATGGGAAGTTCGCAATTTTGCCCGAGTCCCCGCCTTCACTGACCTTGGCAGCACCCTGCTTTTCTACTTCATCAATGCGGATGATCGATTGCATTGGGATGTAGCTTCGCTTCACGCCTGAAAACTCGGACTTGAGCTTCTCCTCGCCCGGATCAACCAAAATCGCCGAGCGTTCGCCAAACAGCATCTCCTCAATTTCCACGAACCCCCACATATCGCTCTGATAGATATGCTTGGCGTAGACCTCAAAGATCTGTTTACCGTTGTGAAAAATGATTTTGTAGACCGGTTGGTTCGACATAGTGCTCATGTTGTTCCGATGTGGGCGCGCGATGCTACCACTTTTGCCAAAATTCGAAAGGCTTGTGGGGAGGCAAACTCCCTGTGTACGACGGTATAATAACGCGTTATTGATCTTTCGAGCACACGCAATTGAGCACAAAAACGCCTTCTAAAGTCTTTATCCAAACACATGGCTGTCAGATGAATGAGTACGACTCTGCGCGCATGGGCGACCTACTCAAAGAAAGCCATGGTATGGAGCGAACCGACAACGCCGAGGAAGCCGACGTGCTTCTCCTGAACACCTGCTCTATTCGGGAGAAAGCGCAAGAAAAAGTCTTTCATCAGTTGGGACGATGGAAAGCGATAAAAGCTGAGCGCCCAGAGGTGGTGATCGGCGTGGGTGGATGTGTTGCGAGCCAGGAGGGCGAGGCCATTAGCGACCGCGCACCCTATGTTGACCTCATCTTCGGCCCGCAAACACTCCATCGATTGCCCGAGATGCTCGAGACACGTAACGAGCGCGACAGCGCAGTCGTTGATATCTCGTTTCCCGAAATTGAGAAGTTTGATCGCCTACCACAACCAACCAGTGACAGCGCGACAGCCTTCGTCTCCATCATGGAAGGCTGCAGCAAGTACTGCACCTTTTGCGTAGTACCCTACACTCGCGGTGAAGAGGTCTCGCGGCCTGTCGATGACGTCATTGCCGAGATCGCTCACTTGGCAAACGAGGGTGTCAAAGAGGTCAACCTGCTTGGCCAGAACGTGAATGCTTACCGAGGCGAAAACCATTTGGGAGATATTGTCGATTTCGCCGAGCTATTGGGTTTGGTCAATTTAGTACCCGGCATCGAGCGCATTCGATACACCACATCGCACCCCGTCGAGTTCAGCGATGCGCTCATCGAGTGCTATCGTGACATCCCAGCGTTGGTGGACCACCTCCACCTACCGGTGCAAAGTGGCTCTGATCGAATTTTGATGGCCATGAAGCGCGGCCACACGGCGATTGAATACAAAGCGAAGATCCGAGCCTTGCGAGCTATTCGCCCTAACATATCGCTTTCTTCTGACTTTATTATTGGATTCCCCGGTGAGAGCGAGCAGGACTTCCTTGCGACGATGAAGCTGATCGAAGAGGTCGGTTTCGATACGTCCTTTAGCTTTATTTACTCGGCTCGTCCGGGTACTCCGGCATCGGACCTTGCCGATGATACGCCCGAGGATGTTAAGAAAAAGCGCTTGCAGCTGCTTCAGAAACGTATCAATCAACAGGCCATGGCGATTAGTCGTCGCATGGTGGGGACGACACAGCGAATCCTGGTTACAGGCGTTTCCAAGAAAGATCCTGGCCAATTGGCAGGTCGGACCGAGAACAACCGCGTTGTTAACTTCTCGTGCTTAGATCATGACCTTATCGGTGAGTTCGCAACAGTTGAGATCCTCGAGGCACTGCCTAACTCGCTCAGAGGCGCGCTTCTGAGTTGACATGGGCGCAAAGATGAGTATCTTCACCTGCCCACAACCATATGAGCGGCCAAACAGTCCTTGGACATTGACCCGACACCTCCCGAGCCTGACAGTCGGGAGGACATCACATCCTCTTCATTTTCCCTAGAACCTGAAGACGCGAAGCATGTTGCACTGCTTTGCGGGCATCTGAACGCCCATTTCAAGCTGATTGAGGACCGATTGCGGGTATCGATCAGTAATAGAGGCAACAAAATCCGAGTGTCTGGCCCCGATACGGCGCGAGAGTCGAGTGAGCGGCTGCTCAAAAAGCTTTACCGCGACGTAACGCAGGGGATCCGATTGAGTCCAGAGACCATTCACCTACAACTTCAGCAAGCGGACCTTGAGCTTCTGAAGTCAGCACCGACTACCTCGGACGCCCCGATTGTCAAAGGTATTAAAACTAAGCGCGGCACCATCAAGCCTCGCGGTCACAGCCAGATCAACTACGTGAAAGATATTCAGCGTCACGATCTCAATTTTGGAATAGGTCCTGCAGGTACCGGAAAAACCTACCTCGCCGTGGCTTGTGCCGTTCAAGCGCTGCTGGAAGAAGACGTTAAGCGTATCCTCTTAGTACGCCCAGCGGTCGAGGCGGGTGAGCGGCTGGGCTTCCTACCGGGGGATTTGACACAAAAAGTGGACCCCTATTTGAGACCCCTGTATGACGCACTTTACGAGATGCTGGGATTCGAAACGGTCGCAAAATACATTGAGCGCAATGTCATTGAGGTGGCACCACTGGCGTTCATGCGCGGTCGTACGCTGAACAATGCCTTCATTATTCTCGATGAAGCGCAGAATACGACCCGCGAGCAGATGAAGATGTTCCTCACTCGCTTGGGCTTTGGATCGACTGCCGTCATCACCGGTGATGCCACGCAAATTGACCTCCCACGAGGCCAGCCCTCAGGGCTTGTGCACGCAACGCAGGTGCTTGACGGTGTCGACGGGGTGTCTTTCACCTGGTTCGGAAAGAAAGATGTTGTTCGCCACCCGTTAGTCCAACGTGTGGTTAACGCGTACGAGGAGCATAACGCGATCATGGCAAACTCGGAGGAGCGGCGATAATGGATGTCACCATTCATGTCGATCGCGACCAGGCTGACGCACCTGATGACGAGAGCTTCCGGATATGGGTGATGTCTGCGCTCAGCGGGGATCACTCAAATAGGCTCGTAGGTAACAGCGCGGAGCTGAGTATTCACCTGGTTAACAGTGACCAAATGACCGACTTCAATACGTGTTATCGCGATAAACACACTGATACCAACGTGCTCTCGTTCCCGGTGGATGCTGACCTGCAACATCGCACGGGTCTCTTGGGCGATCTCATTCTCTGTGATGAGGTCATTAATCGAGAGGCAGCGGAACAAGCCAAGCCGAGAGAGCATCACTGGGCGCACATCACAATTCATGGGGTGCTTCATTTACTGGGTTACGACCACATTAATGAGGACGAAGCCGAGATCATGGAAGCACTTGAAATACAAAAACTGAATGGTTTAGCCATTCCCAATCCCTACAACGCTTGAGACACTCAACATCAAATGAACACTCACGACTCAAGAAGTAACGATACCGACGACCGCTCTTGGCTTGACCGTCTGACTCAGATGGTGACTGGCACGCCCTACACGCGTGCTGATCTTGAGGGCCTCCTCGAGCTAGCAGCCGAGAACGAGGTCATCGATGAAGACGCCAAAACCATTATGGAAGGCGCACTGACCGTTGGAGAAATGCAAGCCCGAGATGTGATGATTCCTCGCGCTCAAATGGTCGTCATTCGCGCTGGCGCAACACTGGAAGAGGTACTGCCACAAATCATTCATACGGGACACTCGCGGTACCCCGTGGTTGGCGAGAGCACCGATGACGTACTCGGTATCTTACTGGCCAAAGACCTCCTGCCCTTCGTCCTCAATCCGGATGCAAACTTCGATATCTCCGCGCTTCTGCGCTCTGCGGTTATCGTCCCGGAAAGTAAGCGTCTCAATGTGCTTTTGAGAGAGTTCCGGCAGGCACGAAATCACATGGCCATTGTCATTGACGAGTACGGTGGTGTTGCGGGCCTGGTCACGATTGAAGACGTTCTCGAAGAAATCGTCGGTGAAATCGAAGATGAGACCGATACCGATGAGGAAATCCATATCCGCAAGTTGACTGAGGACAGCTACTTCGTCCAAGCACTGACGCCGGTCGAAGACTTCAACGAAGCGTTCAATGTCGATTTCAGTGACGAAGAATTCGCCACCATTGGGGGCTTAGTTCTGCAAGCGTTTGGTCGACTACCCACACGCAACGAAACAATCGACTTCGATGGATTCGAGTTCCGCGTGATTAATTCGGATCAACGCAAACTCAACAGCCTGCGTGTCACGGTCCTACCAAAAGGCTAAGTCATGATCATGCAGAGTCTTGCTGGTCGCGCATTACTCTGCCTTCTGGCGGGTTCGATCTTCACTCTGGGGCTGGCGCCGTTCGATCTGAAGCTTTTATCCCTCGTCAGTATGGCCGTCTTTGCCTTTGCACTGACAGGTCAATCCTGGCGTCCGAGCCTGCTGCTTGGATGGTGCTTTGGGCTGGGTTTCTTTGGGGCCGGCGTCTCGTGGGTGTATGTCAGCATCAACGTCTACGGTCATGCGCCACTCGTCTTAGCGCTCGCGCTAACGACGTTATTTTGCGCTGGACTGGCGCTTCTATTCGCCATCCAAGCGGCTGTGTTCGCGCTACTTAAACCCACTCAACTCAGCTTACGCATCGTCTTGTTCGCTTGCCTTTGGGTGACGTTCGAATGGCTCCGAACCTGGCTACTAACAGGATTCCCCTGGCTATTCGCCGGATATATTACGCTGGATACCGTGATGGCGGGATGGGCACCGGTGATCGGTGTTCTTGGGGTGTCATGGCTTACTGCGGTTACGGCGTCGGGAGTGGCAGAAATTATGGTCGATAAGTGTGCCTCGGGCGGTATCGCACTGGCGTCGTGGATCGTGTCGATCACCGGAGCGGGCTACTTGCTCAGTTCCGTTCAGTGGACAGAGCCAACAGGCGAAGCTCGCAAGGTCGCGATCTACCAGCCCAATATTGCGCTAGAGGACACCTGGGATAGAAACAACGCTCCGATTCTCCTTAATGATTTTCTGGAACATGCTAAGGCTTATGCGCCCTCGGCTGATCTTGTAGTTTGGCCGGAAGGCGCCCTGCCTTTTTACTTCGGTCAGGCCCCCAGTTACATGTCTGAACTGCGACGCGTTGCGAGTAGTAATGAAGGCACCATTGTCACCGGCATGCCCACTCGCTCAGGCAATCGACGCTTCAATAGCATTGTTTCTATTGGCCAGTCTTCTCAAACGTACAATAAACAGAAATTGGTCCCCTTCGGCGAGTTTGTACCACTTGAAGAGAGTCTGAGAGGCGTCATCGACTTCTTCGATCTACCCATGTCCAACTTCTCAAAAGGTGACGCGTCACAACTCCCACTCTCCAGCACCATGGGATCGCTAGCACCGTTTATTTGCTACGAGATTGTTTACCCTGACTTCGTTGCCAAGGGCTCGCGCTCATCCAACCTGTTAATCACTATTTCAAACGATGCATGGTTCGGATCTAGTCACGGGCCGCATCAGCACTTTCAAATGGCTCGCTATCGCGCGTTGGAACTTCAAAAGCCATTGGTACGGGGCGCGAATAACGGCATCACGGCAATCATCGATGAGCAGGGTGGCATTGTCGGTGAGCTCCCACAATTCGAGCGAGCGACGCTCGAAGATCAGGTGACACCACGTCGGGGGCTCACACCCTTTGCTCGGTTCGGAAGCGCACCCATTTTATTGATAAGTCTAATTTTCCCTTTATTTATCGGCACAAAAGCAAGGCGCCAGCAGGGCTGATACTGATAAACTGTTCGATGTTTTATTTCACAACCTAGACGTCGTAAACAATGAGTTCAGCCGAATACCACCCAGAGACCCTCGAAACGGAGATCCAGTCGTCGTGGCTCTCGAATAAGACATTTTCGGTTCAGGCTGATGCGACACAGGAGAAGTTTTACTGCCTGGCGATGTTCCCCTACCCAAGCGGTAAGCTGCACATGGGCCACGTTCGCAACTACACCATCGCGGACGTCATCGCGCGCTATCAGCGAATGCTTGGTAAGAACGTTCTTCAACCCATGGGCTGGGATGCCTTCGGTTTGCCTGCAGAGAACGCTGCCATCCAGCAGAAAGCGGCACCCGCTACGTGGACAAAAGGCAACATAGCGGAGATGCGAAAGCAATTACAGCGCTTGGGGTTTGCCTATGACTGGGACCGTGAGCTCGCGACTTGCTCGCCAGACTACTATCGGTGGGAACAATGGTTCTTTACCCGGCTCTATGAAAAAGGGCTGGTCTACAAAAAAATGGCAACCGTTAACTGGGACCCTGTAGATCAAACAGTACTCGCCAATGAACAGGTCATCGATGGACGAGGCTGGCGTTCCGGAGCGGAAGTAGAGCGTCGTGAGATACCACAGTGGTTCATTCGCATCACCGAATATGGCGATGAACTTCTTGACGACCTAGACAAGCTCTCGGGCTGGCCTGAGCCTGTAAAACTGATGCAGCGGAATTGGATAGGTAAAAGCTACGGCCTTGAATTGAGTTTTGAGCTCCCTGCCCCCATCGCTAAACGCGACAAAATTGAGGTATACACAACACGTCCGGATACACTCTACGGCGTTACGTATATCAGTCTCGCCGCCGAGCACCCGATAAGCCTTGCCCTGGCAGAAGAAAATCGGGATCTCGCTGAATTTATCGATCGCTGCAAAAAATCTTCAGTCTCTGCGGCGGATATGGCACGCGCTGAGAAACTTGGGATGGATACAGGGTTACGCGCTGTCCATCCGTTGACGGGCGACATGGTGCCCGTGTGGGTAGCTAACTATGTCTTGATGGATTACGGATCAGGCGCAATTATGGCCGTACCGGCGCATGATGAACGCGATTGGGAGTTCGCCCATCAATATGAACTGCCCATCGTCACTGTTATCAATAACTCAGATGGTCAGCCCGCCGATGTGTCAACCGCTGCCTATACCGAACATGGAACGCTCGTAAATTCAGATACCTATGATGGCTTAGGATTCCAAGAAGCCTTTAATCAGATCGCGGCTTCTCTCGAGGAGAAAGGTCTCGGCAAGGTAACAACACAATACCGACTTAGAGACTGGGGCGTCTCGCGACAGCGTTATTGGGGTACACCGATACCCATGCTGAATCTTACCGATGGGGGGGAGCTCCCTATTCCGGCCGATCGACTTCCATCGTTGCTGCCAGAAGATGTTGTTATGGAAGGTGTGGCATCACCCATTAAGACAGATCCGGATTGGCGGAAGTTCAGTCATAACGGGGAAGATTGCGAACGGGAGACCGATACCTTCGATACCTTCATGCAATCGTCCTGGTACTACGCGCGATTTACTTGCCCTGACTATGACAAAGGCATGCTCGATTCAGAAGCTGCTAACTACTGGCTCCCAGTCGACCAATATGTGGGCGGTATCGAACATGCCATCCTGCACTTGCTATACGCTCGCTTTTTCCACAAGTTGATGCGTGACGAGGGGCTGGTCGACTCGGATGAGCCGTTTGAACGTCTGTTGACTCAGGGCATGGTGCTCAAAGATGGGGCCAAAATGTCTAAGTCCAAGGGCAATACCGTAGATCCTCAGGAACTGATTGACCACTATGGTGCGGATACCGTGCGTTTGTTCAGCATGTTTGCTGCGCCTCCAGAGCAGTCACTAGAGTGGTCAGATGCAGGTGTAGAGGGATCGCATCGATTTTTGAAGCGCCTGTGGCGACTGGTTCAAGATCGTGCCGTACACGAAGACGCTGTCGATGTGAAAACAGCGAATCTCAGCAAAGCTCAAAAGGACCTTCGGCGAAAAACGCACGAGACAATTGCCAAAGTCAGTGATGACTACGGTCGGCGGCAAACATTCAACACGGCAGTCGCAGCGGTTATGGAGCTTTGCAATGACGTAAGCCGTCACAGTGGCGAATCGGCAGAGGACGCGGCTGTGGTTGATGAGGCGTTAACGACAGCGGTATCGCTACTGAACCCCATTGTACCTCATATCAGCGAGACACTGTTCGACCAGCTTACAGGTGGCGACATCCTTGAGGCTCCATGGCCTAAGCTCGATGAAGGCGCGCTCGCCCGTGACGAAATCGACATTGTCGTTCAGGTGAATGGGAAGGTGCGAGCTAAGATCTCGGTGGCCGCCGATGCCTCGAAAGAAGCGATAGAGCAAACAGCACTCACGCACGATAACGTTCAACGCTTCACGGACGGCGTGACGGTGAGTAAAGTCATCGTCGTTCCCGGAAAATTGGTCAATGTGGTCGCTAATTAAACAGTGGCAGCGAGTGCTAGGCCTCACCGGACTGGTGTTGCTGGCTAGCACGCTGGTCAGTTGTGGGTTTGAGCTGAGAGGTCAGAGTGACCGAGCGGCCACACTGGGGCGATACCCAATCGCCGTTGTCAGTCAGGCTCCCAGCAGTGAGTTTGCCGCTCAGTTGCGCGGTGAGCTCCAGCGCCAAGGGGCAGCCTTGCTCCCCCTGACTGAGGCAGAGCTGATCCTCTATATTGATATTGAAGCGTTTGAGCAACGCAACCTATCCCTGACTGCACGTGCGCGTGCAGCTGAACTCGAGCTGCAGGCCAGTGTGAACTTCTCGGTAAAACTCGACGGAAAGTGGCTTATCGATAACGAGCGCGTTGCCGTCGTCGACCAAATGCTCAATGACCCATTAAACGTTGTGGGTAAAACGGAGGAAATGCGACTGCTGCAGGAGGAGTTACGCACTGCTCTCGTGGAAGCGCTAACCCGTCGACTGGATTACGGCATTGCCGCCTACCATGCAAGTCAAACCTGAACAGCTAGAACAAGATTTAAAGCAGGGCATGCGGTCCTGCTACTTGGTCACGGGTGCCGAACCACTGATTGTCCAGGAATGTGCCGATGCGATCCGGCGCGCGGCACGAGCCGCAGGTTGTATTGACCGAGAGCGCTTTGATTCATCGGATAAAGAGAGCTGGCAGAACCTCGTTCAGAGCGCCAGCGCCATGTCACTTTTTGCCGACAGGAAATTGATCGAGATACAGGTTGAGAACGGTAAGCCGGGCGCAGAAGGCAGCAAGGCATTGCAGGAGTACCTGTCGATAGAGAGTGAGGACATACTGCTGATTGTGGCGGGCAAGATCGACAAGCAGTCGCAACGCGCCAAGTGGTACACGGCGCTGGATCAGAGCGGTACCATTGTGACCGTTTGGCCGGTTCATCCACGCGACCTCCCCTCCTGGATTCAGCAACGAATGAACCAGCGAGGCATGAAGTACGATCGTGAGGCAATTACGATGCTAGCCGAGCGCGTGGAGGGCAACCTGCTCGCTGCTGCGCAGGAGATTGAGAAGCTCTCCCTTCTGGCCAACGATAGACAAATCACAACTGAGATCGTGTCCCAGTCCGTTGGTAACAGCGCACGCTACAACGGCTTCAACATGGTGGATACGGCCCTCGCCGGCGATGCTCGTGGCGCTCTGCGCGCGCTGCGTGGACTAAAAGCCGAGGGTAGCGCGGCGGCCGCCATTCTCTGGCCAGTATCAAAAGAGCTCAGACTCCTAATCGACGCCTCATCCGCTGTGAAGAAAGGCACACCCGCAGGCGCTGCACTTGATCGACTGGGTGTTTGGCGCAGTCGACTGAATTTGATGCAACAGGCACTTGGCAGACACACGCCGGAAAGCCTTGATTACTGCCTGCACCTCAACTTTGCAGCGGATGGCAGTGCTAAAGGCTTTATGCCCGGAGACTGCTGGAATTATCTCGAGTCACTTGTTGTGGCGATTGCCTCGGGCGCGAAATCCGAGACAACCCGTCGGCGCGCGTAAAGCGCCAGCACCGCTAATACCCCCAACGCTGACGCTACAGCAAAGGTCGTCACGAATCCCGCCCACTCTGCAAGTGCGCCATTGGTAGCGGCCCCCAGTGCAGGAGATGCCATCATAGTCATCGACCACAGGCTCATGACGCGCCCGTGGTAATTCGGATCAATTAGTAGCTGGGTCAGTGCCTGACATCCAGTACCCGCGATCGTCGTCGTAAAGGTAATAAGGCCCACTACAACAGCGAGACTTATCAGAGCATCCAACCAGTTCAGAGTGGCCAAGAGTAAAGTTGCCCCCAACAGCGCAACTAAAATTAGGCGATAAAGGCCCATAACATGAGCGGCCTGCCGACTCATTAATAAGCCGCCGAGAACTGCGCCCGTGCCTGCTGCGGCGGTCAGCCAAGCCAATTCGCTCGCCCCACCCATCAACAGCAGACCTGATACTGCGGGCAGCAGTTCAATAAAGCTGCGGCCCAAGAGACCGTTAACTAGGGTCGATAATAGAATCAGAATGACCACCGGGTTGTTACGTACGTAGTTCAACCCCTCGATAAATTCGCTGTTAACGCTTTTATCAGAGCGCCCTTCCCGTGTGCCAACCCCGCGAAGCGTTGTCAAAATAGCACCTGAGGTTGCGAAAATGCAGACAGCAACGATCCAGGCCCAACCGACGCCCCACTGGGCAATGATTGCGGCGCACATTGCGGGGCCCAAGATTCGGGCAATATTGAAGGACATGGCGACAAGCCCAATGGCACTCGGCAGCGCACTTCGAGGAACCAAAAGCGGTACGAGCGCCAAGCGCATGGGATTATGTAGTGCCGATGCAGATCCCAGCGCTGCCGCTAGCAATAACAGCGTCAACTCATTGAAGGCACCAAAAAAGGTCGTAATGGCACCTGTAAGACCGATGGATGAGTGGAATGCCATGGAAAAAATCAGGCCGTGCCGAGGATTAACCCGGTCTGACTGCACGCCAAAATAAGGTGACAAAACAAGTGCGGGAGCCAACATCAGTGCTCCCACAATGCCGACCCACAGGGGTGACGCTGTCAGCTCCCAGGCGCTCCAGCCCAGGATGAAGCGCAACATCCAGCTCCCAAGACCAGAGAACCAACTCGCCGGGTAATAACGCCGAAATCGAGGCTCTCTTAATGCGGAATGAGCAACCTGTCGCTTTTCACGACACACAAATATCGCCTCTCTTGCTTTTCAATCACAATGAAATTACTGTTTATTTATACAGTATTTTTACTAATGCCATTTCAGCACGCATTAGTCTTATTTTCGGAGCACATCATGAGCTACTCCATAGAGCAAATCATCAATCGTCCAGACACCTGGCAGGGCACTGAAGGACGCAGTCATTCACGTGTCATTCTAACCGCTAAGTCAGCCAATGCGGACTGGCATAACAGACAAAGTATCCCCACTGGTTTTGAGAGCCTCGATAAAGAGCTTCACCTCAATGGTTGGCCAACCCACGGCGCAGTCGAAGTTCTGAGCGATCAGGATGGTGCTGAGTGCATGGGGCTCTTTCTACCCACGATGCAAAAACTGGCAAGCGAGAAGCGCTGGCAAGCTTTTATTAACGCACCACACACACCCTACGCCCCATTATTACGCGCCCACCATATTCCCACTGAGCAAATACTTATGGTTCATCCAAAACACCGTGATGAAACGTTATGGGCTACCGAGCAAGCGGTTCGCAGTACAACCTGCAGTACAGTATTTGCCTGGTTAGGGAGCACTCACTTCCGTTATGCAGAAATTCGCAAACTGCAGTTAGCCGCCGCCAGTACGGACACCCTACTCTTCTTGTTTAGATCGAGCGATGCGCTATCTGACTCAACACCCGTATCACTACGTCTGCACATTAATGCCTACCGTGAAGTCACCGTCGTCAAACAGCGTGGCGGTAAACGCGAAGTCGATGTGCGGTTACCCACGAACCCTATTCTGGAAATTCATGACATTGCACACCGCGGTAAGGCGCTTGCGACTAAGACAGGTACGTTCTTAACGCCTGTCGCATAGCGACTACTCTCCCTCCACTTCCCCACTACCCCGGGACTCGGGCTCCCCTCCGAGTTTCGGGGTCTCACGTTTATCTAACGTTATCGAAGATGCTCTAACCTCAGACTTGACTGCGTTATGCTCTCGGCGTGCTAACTAACTCGATGTGAGATGCCTGAACTACCCATCACAAGCGATATCTTTTTATTGCTGGTCACAACCAGCTTTATCGCCTCAATGCTCACTGCATCAGTGGGCATTGGTGGTGGCACACTGGTACTCGCGGTGCTTGTCGTAACCGTCCCTATCACCGCTGTCGTACCACTGCACAGCGTCGTTCAGCTTGGCTCCAATACCGGACGGGCCATCATGACGCACCCCCATGTCTCGATGCGCCTATTCTGGCCACTGGTCATCGGCGCTGTCATTGGTACCCTCGTAGCTGCGCCCTTTAGCGCTTTTTGGCTAAATGAGATACAACTCACCCTGCTACTCGCGGGTTTTACGCTGCTGGTCACCTGGGTACCCATCCCAGCCATAAAAACCCATCGAAGCAATCAAAATCTGCTCTTTAGCATTGGCATCAGCTTTATTGGGATATTTGTTAGCGCAACCGGCCCTTTGATTGCGGCCTACCTCAGACATCAAGCAGCAAACCGGCAAGAGCTAGTCGCCACCATGGCAGCCAGCGTTTCAACAATGAACTTTCTTCGCATCGTGCTGTTTAGCGGGCTTGGCTTCATGTGGTACGACTGGCTTATCCCGCTCTTAGCCATGATTGCAGCTGGCTTTGGCGGGACACTCATTGGCCTGCAATTGCTAGGGCGATTGCCTGAAAAATTGTTTCAGACACTGCTCAAACTGCTACTCACCACACTCGCCATTCTGATGATCATCAGAGTCATGTGACCAGGCTTCGCTTTCCTTAACCTTCTGAACTTTGTACTCGAACCATGGCATCGATATTTTCTGCCAACTTGTTAAGTGGAACCGGGCCGCTGCCAAGCACCGTGTCGTGGAACAACCGGATATCAAACTTATCTCCCAAGGCTTCACGCGCGTTCTCGCGAAGTTCAACGATACGGAGCTTCCCAATCATGTAGGCCGTCGCCTGCCCAGGCATGGCTATGTAGCGTTCAATGGCTTTGATGCAGTCATACTCCGCATTGGGTGTATTGTTGACCAAGTAGGCAATGGCCTCCTCGCGACTCCAACGCTTGCTGTGGATGCCGGTATCCACGACCAATCGCGCGGCTCGCCAGAGTTCCATTGCCAACTGACCAAATCGCGAATACGGATCCTCGTAAAATCCCATTTCGTAAGCCAGTTGCTCCGTATACAAGCCCCAACCCTCGGAGAATGCGGTAAAACTGAGGTAGCGCTGTAAGTCGGGAACGTCTTCCAACTCGGCTGTAATAGCGCGCTGAAGATGGTGCCCGGGTAAGCCCTCATGGAAAGCCAAGGCTTCCAAATCAGTCTTTGGCATCGCCGACATATCGAACAAGTTAGCGTAATAAATACCCGGACGAGATCCGTCAGGGGGCGGGCTCTGATAAAAGGCTTTCCCCGCGCTTCGCTCGCGAAAAGGTTCGACACGTTTAACAATCAATTCAGCTTTCGGAAGCACGCCGAAATACTCGGGTAACTTTACCTCCATGCGCGCAATAGCCGATCGCGCGTCCTCAAGGTACTGCTCCCTACCTTCATCGGTATTGGGGTAGCGCAACTCCTGACTTTCCCGAACAAACACAAAAAATTCTTGTAGCGTTCCCGAAAAACCGACCTGTCGCATGATCGAACGCATCTCATCATGAATACGGATTACATTGGCAAGGCCTAGTTGGTGAACCTCATCGGCTGTCAAGTCGGTTGTCGTGAACCACTTACGTAGGCGCTGGTAGTACTCCTCCCCATCGGGAAACCGCCAGACTCCATCATCGCCCGTTGCCGACTGCGCTAGGCGCTCGACCGTAGCCATAAAACGCTTATACGCAGGCTTAAACTGGGAGACCAAGGCATTGCGTCCCGCATTGAGAAGGCGCGCCTCCTCGTTCTCTGAAAGCTCGAGCTTGGCGACTTTCGCCTGAAAGTCAGACCACACAGGCGAGAGGTTCTCTGAATCACCAAAGGGCTGACCGCTAATGACATTACTCGAGGACTCCAAAATAGCGGGGTACATCCAGTCGACAAGATAAAACCCTTTGTCAGCTCGCAGTATGAGCTGCTCCTCAACCTCCCCCAAATAGGTCTCAACGTTCTTCAACCGCCCTACATAAGCCTCAGCATCTGCGACTGAGTCCACCCGGTGAATGTTGATGAGCGAGCTAGGGATACTGGTATGAGCGCCACGAAATTGATGTAGCGCGTAAGTGTGGTGACGGAAGTCATCGAGCATGAGCGACCGCTCAAGCGACATACGATAGAGGTCAAGGGATAGTTGCCCCACCTTAGGTAGCGCTGAGCGATCGAACCCGTCGAGCTCAACCAATCCCGCTTCCATCCGAGCCCGTTCCTCATCCTGAAACGCCTCCGATTGCGGGTTCCACTCATCTTGGCGATCTTTAATGCCAAGATAACTTGCGGTGAAGGGCTGCCGAGCGAGGTTATCGGCGAAGACTCCCGCCAAGTAGGCTTTCAAACGTTCATGCTCAGACTCTGCAACTGGCGCGTCGTTAACCACCGGGTTATCACTGGACTGAATCTGCGAGTCGCCACAGCCAGCTAGCAAGAGTGTGACGGCGCAGGTCGCAGCAAGGAAGGTACGTAGAATTGGCATAAGTGTTTCTCTGATAACAACCCGTGAAACGCGTATGGTAACCCAGCGATAAACACCGAGCCTCAGCTTTGGGAAAACTTGCCTGAGCAGGACATGGACCTTATCGTCTAGCAATTCGATCGCAGGAGCGAACTGTGTCAAAAGGACCGACTCAAATCGATGCACAAGCATATTTAGATCAGGTGACCGCTGATACCTCAGATGCGGTGCGGAAATCGGCGAAAGAGAAACGTCACGCAAAAGGCTTTCGAACTGCACGTGAAAACTTGGCAGATCTGGTCGATGACGACAGCTTCGTGGAATACGGGCAGTTGGCAGTAGCAGCCCAGCGCGAACGACGAGATCCCGAGTCAATGCGCATTGATACTGCGGCCGACGGCGTGATCACTGGTACAGCAACGATCAATAAAGATCTCATTGCAGGCGGGGAAAGCGATGTCGCCGTCGCAATCTACGACTACAGTGTGTTAGCCGGTACCCAGGGTTTCTTCCATCACCAAAAACTCGACCGAATTTTCGAGGTTGCTGAAAGAGAGCGCCTACCCTTTGTGATGTACACCGAGGGTGGTGGCGGTCGTCCGGGGGATACCGACGTTAAGGTGAATATTGCGGGGTTGAACAGTACCTCTTTCAGCCGCTGGGCGGGACTTACCGGCAAAGTGCCCCGTGTCACTCTGAATAATGGGTACTGTTTCGCAGGCAATGCCGCTCTTTTTGGAGCGGGTGATATTCGTATTGCAACCAAATCATCATCGATCGGCATGGCGGGCCCTGCCATGATCGAAGGGGGTGGTCTCGGCAGTTTTCATCCCAATGAAATCGGACCGGTCAATACATTGTGTAATGCGGGTGCAATCGATCTGTTAGCCGAGGACGAAGCCCATGCCACCGCATTGGCGAAATGGGCTTTGAGTCACGCCCAAGGTACCGTTCAGCCAGGCGCTGTTGCTGACCAGACGGCTCTGAGAACCATCCTGCCCGAGAATCGGCGTATGGCCTATGACGTCCGACGGGTCATGGACGTGTTATTCGATCAGCAGTCGGTACTCGAACTACGTCCCGTCTATGGACGTGCCGTGGTTACGGCCTTAGCTCGCGTTGAAGGTCATCCCGTTGCAGTCATTGCCAGCGATTGCCGCCATTTGGGTGGCGCGGTGGATGTCGACGCTGCCAGAAAAGCCGGTGAAATGATGGAGCTGGCCAAGCGATGGCGATTACCCATCGTATCCCTCGTCGATACTCCCGGATTTATGGTGGGACCCGATAGCGAGGCAATGGGCGCAGCGAAAGTGATGCCCGAGCTCTTCAATATGGCGGCCAGTGTTGATACGCCGTGGGTGGGTTTGTTCCTCAGACGCGGGTACGGATTGGGTGCCATGGCGCTGGTAGGTGGCTCATTTGAGTTTCCGACCATCACCGCTAGTTGGCCGCAGGGCGAGTTTGGCGGTATGGGACTTGAAGGTGCCGTCAGGCTAGGTTTTAAAAAAGAGCTGGAAGCGGTGCCCGAAGGCGATGCGCGTGATGCGCTCTACGAGAAATTGGTGGCAGAGATGTACGAGAAGGGTCGTGCGACCGAAGCCGCAGCCTATCTGGAAATCGACATGGTGATTGATCCCACGGAAAGTCGAAAAGTCATCTTGCGGGGCATCAGACAGGGTTAATACGGTTATAGATTGTGCAGGCTACTAGATCGCGAGGTTATCGCTTGTGAACTAGCCCATCATCCATATACTGTATAAATAAACAGTATATGGATGAAGTCTGTGCTCTGGCTTTGCTTACATTTTCCTAAATTACCTCTCGAGGCGCTGATACCAAAACCGAGTTTTGGTGATGCCAGCCTGCGCGTCGTTATTGAGGCGAGCCGAGTTGTAACCTGCGATGACGAGGTCGAGGCAGTAGGCGTGACTACAGGCCTAAAGCAATCGACCGTCAGTGGTTTACTTAGCGGACATCCCCTGCAATTACTCAGCCGAGATCGCGAGAAGGAATACCAAACACTCAAACGTCTAAGGCAATGGGCATATTCCATCACACCGACATTGAGCTTGTGGCGAGATGACTGCTTGCAGCTGGAAATCAGTCGCTGCCTCTTGGTTCATGGTGGACTCGAAGCTCTGCTGAAAAAAATAGCTATTGAATTCGATCAACGCGGATTCAGTGTATTTGCAGGTGTTGGACCCAGTCGCGAATCAGCGTGGCTACTGAGTCAATTTAATCGCGCTTCTGTCGCATCGATTGCTGACCAAGGACTGTCATTGGAGTCTCAGTTATCCTCCATCCCTTTGTCTTATCTTGATGAATTCCCGAAAGACACAGCGGCGCTGGCTAAAGCCGGCATTCGTACCTTTAAGGAACTACTGGCACTACCCAGCACTTCGGTTAAGCAACGGTGCAGTCATGAGTTTTCCTCGTGGATTGACCGGCTCTTATGCCGGGTTGAAGTCGCTCTGGAAGATTTTCAGCCCGACCCGGAATACAACGATATTGCCTGGCTCGGTTACGGATCAAAAAATAATCAGGAGCTGATTCCGGCAATGGAGGCTCTACTGGGAAAGCTCTCGTTATTCCTCCGACATACACAACTTGAAACGCCGCAACTGCGCTGGGTATTCATACCCACCCAAGGGCAACACACAGCCTTAGACATCCGCAGTAGTGAATGCCATAACAATCCTAAACGCTGGCTGGAGCAGTCGCAGCTTAAGCTCGATCAGATGACCTTCGAAGACTTGATTGAAGGCATACAGCTCGAGGCCTGTGAGCTGGCTCCAGCACAGCACCGGACCCAGGACCTCTTTTTAGAATCCAAACACCAGGAGCCCCTATCGCAGTTGATTGATCGTCTACGTAGCCGCCTGGGCTTTCAGTCAGTCACTCATATCTACGAGCGTGCTGAACATTTGCCAGAATTTTGTTCTTATGCGGATCCCAACCAACTGACAACAGAAGCTGCCAGCGCTTCAACACGCAACCGTCCATTTTGGTTGCTAACCGCACCTCAGCCCATCAGCCAACGAGGCAATCAACTGTACTGGATGGATGCCCTGAAAATTGTCAAAGGGCCTGAGCGCCTCGAGGACTACTGGTGGAGTCAGCCCACTAGTCGCGACTATTACATCGCCAAGACAGGCAGTGGGCAGCCTGTTTGGATTTTTCAAGATCGTCATAGCCGCTGTTGGTTTTTGCACGGTTTATTCGATTGATATGACGTGGTTCGGGGTAATATCTCCACTCACCTGACGAGTTTACTCGGTCACCACCCATATCAAATCGTCTGTTTCGAACCCAAGCGACTGGCTTTGTGCAATAAATCGCTCACGTACCTCCAGGCTTACTTGCGGTTCACGCGCTAGAAGCCATAAGTAGTCCGTGTTGTACCCCGAGACAAAGGCATAGCTATAGTCGTCCGCCAGCTCAAACACAGCATAGGTACCATAGAAAGGGCCAAAAAAAGAAACCTTGAGGTGCCCCACGTCCCGGGATCCCATCGGCTCAGCCACACCTTCAGCTTGGCGCCACTCCCCTTTCTGCGTGTTAAAACCCTTATTCAACACAGAAATTGAACCGTCTTCATTGAGGCCATAAGTTGCCGTAACGCGCTCTAAGTTGCGCTCAAAGCTGTGATCGAGACGGGCTATTTCATACCATGTGCCGAGGTAACGCTCAGAATCAAAACCAACGACGGGCTCGACATCATCGGGCAGACCAGTACAACCCATGATCAATACAGCAATACAGGCAGTAACTATCCGTTTAAACATGGCGTGAACTTCCTTCACTTGAAGATTCAGTCGTCAGTATGACTGACAACTGAATCGATGTGGGGTTTATTGCCAAAGTCATTATACTGTATAAAAATACAGTATTTGATATGTCCTACGCCGAGCTCCACTGCCTTAGTAACTACAGCTTCCTCAGAGGCGCATCGCACCCGTCCGAACTGGTGGAGCAGGCGGTACATTTGGGTTATTCCGCCTTGGCGATCACAGACGAATGCTCTCTTGCAGGTATTGTCAAAGCACATGTCGTGGCAAAAGAGCTCGATTTCAAACTCATCATTGGCAGTGAATTTAATGTCAGTGAAGGGTTAAAGCTCGTCGCTATTGCGCCATCACGGGCAGCTTACGGTGAATTATCAAATCTGATCAGTCGCTCGCGTCGACGTAGCGAGAAAGGGCAGTACCTGACCCACCTGCGCGATATTTATTTCCACCTCAAGCGCTGCTTCATCATTTGGCTGCCAACACACATTGACGAGGAGAAACACCACGCTAACATACTGTCACGCCGATTCGCTGACCGGTTCTGGATTGGGGTTACGCAGCTCCTACACCACGACGACACCACACGTCTAACCGAGTTACAGCAGATTGCCTCTGAACTAAAGGCACCGCTCATCGCCTGTGGCAGTGTGGAGATGCACTCTGCGAGCAGAAAGATGTTGCACGATGTCGTAACGGCCATACGACACAACAGTTCAGTACAGGAACTTGGGAAACGACGCTCGAGTAATAGTCAGCAACATCTCAGGCGCCTCGATAAACTGCTGCCACTCTACCCCCCTGAACTGATTGGCGAGACCTTGCGACTGGCACAGCAATGCCATTTCAGCCTAGATGAGCTTCGGTACGAATACCCGGAAGAAGTGGTTCCGAACGGCCACTCGGCAAATAGCTATTTGCGCGAGTGTGTTTCAGAAGGCGCGAATAAACGCTGGCCTAACGGCGTCCCAAGTGACATACACAAACGTATCGAGTACGAGCTCGAACTCATCACAGAGCTCAACTACGAGTATTACTTCCTCACCGTTTATGACGTTGTCAATTTCGCACGCCGAAGGGGCATCTTGTGCCAGGGTCGAGGCTCGGCAGCTAACTCTGTTGTCTGTTACTGCCTGCACATTACCGAAGTGTCGCCCGAACATGTATCACTGCTATTCGAACGCTTCATATCGCGGGAGCGCGATGAACCGCCTGATATCGATGTCGACTTCGAGCATGAGCGACGCGAAGAAGTCATTCAGTACATTTACGAAAAATATACCCGCCGGCGCGCTGCCCTCGCAGCAACAGTCATCACCTACCGTTCGCGCAGCGCCGTAAGAGATGTCGGTAAGGCTCTCGGAATGGACGCTGTCTTCGTAGAAGACCTGGCTAAATCACTCGCGTGGTGGAATCGAGAACGAGAGCTCACGGCCAAATTCAAGGAACAAGGCATTCAGGCGAGCAGTCGACAGGCTGATCTTTTCTTAAAAATGACTCAGCAAATCCTCGGATTTCCACGGCATTTATCCCAGCATGTCGGCGGCTTTGTTATTAGTCGTGGCCCTATTTCAAATTTGGTACCTATCGAAAATGCCAGCATGCCAAACCGAACCGTCATTCAGTGGGATAAAGAAGACATCGAAGCCTTGGGTTTACTGAAAGTAGATGTCCTGGCGCTGGGGATGCTCTCGGCTATTCGTAAGACACTGGCTCTGATTCAGCGAAATACGCCCGCTATTCGAAGTATTCAGGACATCCCAAAAGACGATCAGGCCACCTTCCGCATGCTGCAAACCGGAGACTCTTTGGGTGTGTTTCAGATTGAATCCAGAGCGCAGATGTCGATGCTCCCGCGTTTAAAACCGAGCTGCTTTTATGACCTTGTCATCGAAATTGCCATTGTTCGGCCGGGACCTATCCAGGGCGATATGGTGCATCCCTACCTTAGACGACGTGCCGGATTAGAACCCATTACTTATCCAGATCCCGCGATTCAATCCGTGCTTGAAAGTACGCTTGGCGTACCGATTTTTCAGGAGCAAGTCATTCGACTCGCCATGGTAGCTGCTGGATTTAGTGGCGGGGAAGCTGACTCACTTAGGAGAGCTATCACCAACTGGGGGAAGAACAGCAAATTGCTGACCTTCGAGAACAAGCTCAAAACAGGCATGTTAAATCGAGGGTATAGCGCAGAATTTGCGGACCAGCTCTTCAACCAAATTAAAGGCTTTGGTGGCTACGGGTTTCCAGAATCACACTCGGCTAGCTTCGCCTTGCTAGCGTACGTATCTGCGTGGTTTAAGCGCCATCATCCTGGCGCCTTCTATGTCGGCCTACTCAACAGCCAACCCATGGGGTTTTATACGCCCTCACAGCTCATCCAAGACGCAGAGCGACACGGTATTAGCGCGCTACCTGTAGACATTAACGCGAGCGACTGGGATCACCAGTTGCTGTCGACGCCGCCGTCACAGCAGAACACCATCCGGTTAGGGTTGCGGTTGGTTAAAGGACTTAGCAAACGCGGCGCAGAGCAACTGATAGATACTCGACGCACAGGGCTTTTCCAGTCGGTCAAAGATCTTAAAAGACGTGCAAAGCTGGATAAGGACGATTTAGAGGCGCTCTCTGCTGCTGATGCCTTGTCATCGCTCTCGGGACATCGTCACAAAACACATTGGGCTGTCATGGCTGTTAAAGAGGCCCAACCGCTACTGATCGACGAGCACTCGTCTGCCGATGAGGGTACTTTCGCCATTGCACCTCCCTCAATGACGGAAAATGTTTTATTTGATTATCAAAGTACCGGTCTAACCCTGCGCACGCATCCCCTGGCACTCTTACGACAACAATCGCCGTTCGATCAATGTCGGAAACAGTCCGAGCTCATCACGATGGGTAATCGCCGCTTTATAAGAACCGCGGGGCTTGTCACCTGTCGCCAGCGACCGGGAACTGCATCAGGTGTTGTATTTCTTACACTCGAAGACGAAACAGGAAACATCAATGTGGTGGTCTGGCCTGGCGTTCAAGAACGGTTCAGAGCCGCACTGATGACCGCACAACTCCTACTGATCAAGGGCACCGTCGAGTCACGTGACGGCGTCACACATGTTATCGCCAGCGCCTTATACGACCACAGTCATGCACTAAGTCGTCTAGCAGTTAAGTCGAGGGACTTTCATTAAAGAGCTTTCATAAAAGAGCTGTCATTGAGAGCTGCATAAAAGCTGTAAAGGCAGCCATGTTAAAAGTCGGATGACAACAGCATCAAACACCGAGCTTGGACTGGAGCCTCAACGTGTTTTAAGGCACTGTCTGGGTAACCGGTACCGTTACCGGCTGACCTTCAACCCCCGCATACACCACTAAAATCACCGCATCTTCATCGCCGATATTGGCGCCACCATGCGGCTGATTCACCAATTCGACAACAGCATCGCCCGCTCGCGCAATATGTGTTTTCCCGCTGTCAGTTCTCACTTCAATGACCCCTTGTAGAACGACACCAGCAGTCATAAACGGATGCTCGTGGAGTGGCAATGCCATGCCGGCAGGAATTGTCACTCGCGCTACGGTGACCGCTGGTTGACCTTCAGCGTAGTGCTCTAGTACCGAGCCACCCCAGTCTTGCGTCGACTTCGCTAAGACAGTGGTTTCAATTTTCCGCTCAGCGGCTAGGGAACTATTAGGAAACAATAGCATCGGTGCCAGGATACTAGGGCCAAACATTTTTGAAAAAGTCACCAGAGTCTTTCGCATCATCATAAAGGGCCGCCTGTTCAACCTATCCATAAGAATTAGCCAGCTACGTGCAGAGCAACAGGTCGCCGTATTATTCCGAGTCGGCCGATACCACGGCCATGAGCTCACCCATGCCACCTTGTGTAATCAGGAACTCGATGGGCCGACAACAGACCTGACAATCTTCAATGTACTGCTCCCCCAAGTCCTCTGGGTTCAGCAACACAGAGATAGACTCCCAGCAGTAAGGACAGTCAATGTATGACTCTTGAAGTGCCCTATCCATGACACCTAGCTCGCTGCTTTCAGCGGCTCTGCTTCAGCATGACGCGATGTGAAAATCAAGGCGCCGTCAGAGATGGCACTGCCGCGAAACATCTTCTTGTCTTTCCGATAGTTTTGCGGATTAACCCAAGGCATCTGAGTTCCCTGGCGAGGCAGCTTGGGCATCATTCGCTGCATATACCCAGCGGAAAAATCATGTATCCAGTAACGCTTCTCCATGGTCTTCGCCAACAACTCGGGGACTCGAGGGGTTGCCTGCTCAAACCCAAACTCTTCCATATGGTTAAGCACCCGACAAACCCACTCTGCAGTGAGGTCGGCGCGTAAGGTCCATGATGCGTTGATGTAACCAAAGGTTTGAACCATGTTAGGGATGTTGGAACACATGACCCCTTTGTAGGTCCATTCATCCGCGAAATTCACTGGCTTACCATCGACCGTGAAATCAGCGCCACCCAAGTTCAGAAGCTCGATGCCCGTTGCGGAAACAATAATATCCGCGTCAACGTGTTCGCCCGAGCCGGTAACCAGTCCTGTCGCATTAATATGCGAAATTGTATCGGTCACTACCTCGGCCTTACCGGTCCGCAGCGCGGTAAACAAATCATCATCTGGTACTAAGCACAGACGCTGATCCCAGGGGTTATAGGTCGGTGTGAAGTGTTTCTTGACGTCTACGATGTCACCTACTGCCTTTTCAACGTCTTCGAGTAAGACTTGTGCCACGCTATCCGGATTGGTTCGCGTCCGGTTGTAAATGATCTGCTGCCACAGTGTGTTGCGGAGACGAACCAAACCGTAAGCCCAACTCGACGGCATGATCGCGCGCAAGAAATTAGCAACACGGTCCACCGACGGCCTCGACACAACATAGGTCGGCGAACGCTGGACCATGGTGACCTTTTCAGCACGCTTCGACATATTAGGAACCAAGGTCATTGCAGTCGCACCGCTTCCTATGACAACCACCTTTTTACCTGTGTAGTCGAGATCCTCGGGCCAGAATTGGGGGTGGACCCAGATCCCTTGGAAGTCATCACGACCCTGAAATTTGGGTTGATGGCCTGCGTCATAGTTGTAATAGCCGGCACACATCAAGAGGAAATTACAACTGAAGTACTGAGTTCCACCATTGCCAGTCTCAACCGTCAGTAGCCACGAGGCCGATTCTGTCGACCAGGAGGAGGCAATCAGTTTATGACCAAAACGAATCTGGTCCCTGATACCGTATTCGTCTGCGGTCTCATTCACGTAGTTCCAAATGGAAGGCCCATCAGCAATCGCCTTTGCAGCGCGCCACGGTTTGAAGTTGTAACCCAGGGTGTGCATATCCGAATCGGAGCGAATCCCTGGGTACTTGAAAAGGTCCCAGGTACCGCCGATAGCCTCGCGTCGCTCGATGATCATATAATTACGGTTGGGGCAGTTCTTCTGCAAATGAACCGCAGAGCCGATGCCCGAGAGCCCAGCTCCCACAATCATCACGTCCGTATGGATCGCTGTTTCTGGCGTGTTGTTCATACTGTATGCCTTTTTATTCGTTGCAAACTATCGGCTGAGGGCTCTCGCTACTCGCCGCCTAGTACAGATCGCCCTTTCTCAGCAGCAATCCGCAGACGCAATGCGTTCAGTTTAATGAAGCCTTCGGCATCTGCCTGATCGTATTTACCCGCGTCATCCTCAAACGTTGCAATTGCATCATCAAACAACGAATCGGCTGATCGGCGTCCAGTCACTATAACGTTTCCTTTATACAACAGGACGCGAACATCACCATTGACTACCGTTTGCGAGTCATCGATGGCCGCCTGCAGCATAAGGCGCTCCGGTGCCCACCAGTACCCGTTATAAATTAATTTTGCGTAACGTGGCATCAACTCGTCCTTTAAATGAGCCACCTCGCGATCGAGCGTTAGAGACTCAATAGCACGGTGCGCACGCAAAAAAATGGTACCGCCGGGGGTTTCATAACAACCGCGAGACTTCATCCCTACGTAACGGTTTTCAACAATATCTAAGCGACCCACACCATGCGCGCCACCCACTTTGTTTAAATGCGCAAGCACCGTAGCAGGGGACATCGGCTCACCATCAATCGCTACAACATCGCCTGCCTCAAACCTGAGCGTCAGTTCGACGCCTGTGTCAGGCGCGGCTTTGGGAGACACCGACCAACGCCACATGGATTCCTCCGGTGGACACCAGGGATCTTCAAGAACACCACCCTCGTAGGAAATGTGGAGCAAATTTGCATCCATGGAATACGGAGACTTCTTCGAAGCAGAAGAGAAATCAACTGGAATTGAGCGTTCAGCACAATAGGCCATGAGGGACTCACGCGAGTTCAAGTCCCACTCCCGCCAAGGAGCAATCACTTGAATGCCCGGCTTTAGTGCATAGGCGCCCAATTCAAATCGAATTTGATCATTACCCTTTCCAGTCGCGCCGTGCGATATCGCATCCGCGCCCGTTTCATTGGCAATTTCCACGAGTCGCTTTGCTATCAAGGGTCGAGCAATCGACGTGCCAAGCGGATACTCGCCCTCGTAAATCGTGTTACCTCGAAACATGGGAAAGACAAAATCGCGGACAAATTCTTCCCGCAAATCGTCAATGTAAATCTCTTTGACACCCAAGGCTTCAGCTTTAGCACGCGCCGGCTCGACTTCCTCACCTTGACCAATGTCCGCCGTAAACGTCACAACCTCGCAATCATAGGTATCTTGCAACCATCGAACGATCACCGAGGTATCGAGGCCTCCTGAATAGGCCAGAACGACTTTATTAACGCTGCTCATTGACGACTCCTGTAAATTCCGCGTGAAGTTTACGCGGGGCGACGCCCGATGGACAGTCGATCACTGTTAAACTAATGCCCACGCGTCACTAAAGGTCGAAAAATGTCCCGCATTACGATTACTAAGCCCGATGACTGGCATATACATTTACGCGATGGCGACATGCTAGAGCGCACGGTTAACGACGTTGCAGCCTGGGCAAATCGTGCAGTCGTGATGCCGAATCTCACGCCCCCGGTCAAAAATGTCGCTGACGCTAACGCCTACCACAGCAGGATCATGGCAGCGTTAGAGGGATTTCCTCAGTTTGAACCCCTTATGACCTTGTATCTGACTGACAGCACCACCCCCGACGATATTGCAGCAGCCGCCCAGTCTAATCTCGTCTGCGGTGTAAAACTCTACCCCGCTGGTGCGACGACAAACTCAGCCGCCGGTGTAACAGGCCTAGAGACACTGAAACCCACGCTTGAAGCCATGCAGTCGCATAATGTACCCCTACTTATTCACGGGGAAGTGACCGATCCGGATGTGGATATCTTCGATCGGGAGGCAAAATTTATTGAGCGGTCTCTTGCACCTCTAACTGAGGAGCTCCCAGGATTACGGGTCATTCTCGAGCACATTACCACCGAGGACTCGGTGAATTTTGTCACGGAGTCGGGACCCGGAGTAGCGGCAACGATTACACCGCAACACTTACTCTTTGATCGAAACGACATGCTTGTCGGTGGTATTAGACCGCACCTTTTTTGCCTTCCTGTCCTCAAACGTCGTCAACACAAAGAAGCGTTAAGGCGAGCGGCAACCTCAGGTAATCCAAAGTTCTTCATTGGCACAGACTCAGCGCCACACACCGTCGAAACAAAGGAATCCTCCTGCGGATGTGCTGGTTGCTACAGCGCACACGCGGCGATTCCGCTGTATGCCGAGGTCTTCGAGGAGGAGAACTGTCTCGATAAATTGGAGGCCTTTACCAGTCACTTTGGCGCCGACTTCTACGGAAGAGCGCGAAATGAAGAGACCATCGATCTTGTCAAAGTCGATCATCTAAGTCCTGAGAGTCTCCAGTTTGGGCCCAGCACCGTGGTGCCGCTGCGTGCCGGTGAACTCCTCAAATGGCGACTGGAAAAGACTCAATGAGCGACGCCTCTTCCGTTCTCTTTAAACACCGATTCCGTGGTTTCCTCCCGGTCGTCGTGGATCTTGAAACGGGTGGGTTCAACGCAAGTACTGACGGCATTCTTGAGATCGCTGCGACCTTTTTCGAACTGGATGAAACAGGACAACTGTCCGTCAGTCACACCATCGCAAGAAATGTCGACCCCTTCGAAGGTGCCAATCTTGAGCCTTCAGCGCTTGAATTCACGGGGATAGATCCGGAAAACCCACTTCGCGAAGCAGTGCCCGAGGAAATCGCGCTGGGCGATATCTTTGGTGAGGTTCGGCGTGAAGTGAAGGACAAAGGCTGTAACCGAGCGATCCTAGTCGGACACAATGCGCATTTTGACGCGGGCTTTTTGAACACGGCGACTGAACGGTGTCAAATCAAGCGAAATCCGTTTCACCCCTTTTCTTACTTCGATACATCAACACTAGCGGGTCTGGCCTACGGACACACGGTGCTCGCGCAGGCCTGTAAAAGAGCTGGCATAGAATTTAGTAATAGCGAAGCACACTCAGCCGACTATGATGCGCAAAAGACCGCGGAATTGTTCGCAGGGATCGTTAATCGGTGGCAGGCGCTCGGAGGGTGGTCCTGGCCCGAGGCCGACAGTATTGACGAGGAATAAGTTAGCCCGAGAGTTCGCTTAACAGTTCATCCAATTCGTCGACATAAACGTTGATGTCAGTAATACCCAGCAGTTCATATTTAACTGAGTTATCGATAGGTAAAAGCTGGGTCAGTACGTGGCAGATGTTCCACGCGCTACCCGTATCAACAGTAAGACCGAGTCGTCGCACCTCTGGGTGACGCTGTAATCCAGCCAGCACATCGATCATGGAACGGCCCTCTTCCGGAATCTCAACTACGTCAGGAGAGGGCTCTATATCAACGCGCGCCATGTTGAGACCTGAATCTTCCCGCCACACCTCTTCGATATAGAAACGCTCGGCGCCTTCAATCGTAATCCCGAGCAAACCATTGGGAAGCTGGTCCCAGTCAACAATCGTCGCCATCGTCCCGTAGTCACCGAGGTCAAGATTTGTTACCGACGCCTCGGCAACCTCCGAGCCGCGCCTGATCCACACAACACCAAAGCCGGCTCCCTCACGCATGCACTTGGAAATCATATCCACATAACGCCGCTCAAAGATCTGCAGTGGTAGGCGACCCGAGGGGAAAAGGACAGTTCCAAGAGGAAATAAAGGAATATCAGTCAATTCAGGCCTCTTTTGGATCGCTCAATACTTCGAGTTCAGTCAACAACTGTAGCGCGTCTTCTCTCGAGCTACCGCAAAAGGCGACTTCCGCCTGAAACTGGCTACAGCACGCTGGGCGTCGCGGGTCGCCGAACAATCCACATAGCCAGTCGTCATCAAGATGCACACATCGCTCCCCCTGCCCCTTCCCATTGGGCATGCCAGGAAAGGGGGTGTGTATCGCTGGCACGATGCAGCAGGCACCGCACCCAACTCGACATTCCATTAGGCAGCCTCGGGTCCAAGGGGTTTAAACGTAAGCATTAACTTGGGAAGTAGTAGTAGGGCACCCATGACTGCTGCAAGCATTGCCATCACGGTCAGGACACCAAAATAAATACTCGGTGTGAAATTGGATAAGGTCAGCATCGAAAAGCCAACAACGACGGTCAGGGTTGTGTAATACATTGCCCGTCCAATGCTTCCATGGCTTCGATACATGGCCTCGCGATAGTTCTTATCGACTGCAAACTCCTTGCGAAATCTGTGGATATAGTGGATGCAGTTATCGACGCCCATACCGACAACGATCGCGGCAATGGTAATGGTCATTATGTCGAGGGGAATACCCGCGAGGCCCATGACGCCCAACACTAACCCGGCAGCAAGGACATTCGGTGCAAACCCTAACAAGGCAAGCGATACCGACCGGAAAAGCGCCAGAAACATGAGTCCGATGGCAAAAAACACAGCACCCAGAGTGAGAATTTGAGAGGCGTAGAGGCTTTGTAACACGTTGTTATAGAGGACCAACAAACCCGTAAATTTAACTCGCGTCTCGTCGAGACCAGTGTCGGCCAGTATTTGTGCGTAGAGCGATTCTAAATACTCAGCTCTGCGGAGGGTTTTACTGGTTTCCATCGCTCGCACGGTGATGCGTGCCTGCTGCTCGACCGGGTCGTAGTAAGGCGCGATCAGTACCTCGGCAACCTCCTCAGGCAAGCTCCTTTCAACAAGCGCGAGCTCTACACTTCCCAGCTTGTCATCGTATAGGCGATCCATAACCGAGAAGCCGGTCGATAGGGATAATACTTTCCCTGACTCTTCACGAGACTCAACAATGCTGTGGATCTGATCGATTAAGTCACGCCCTTCGAGCGAGAACCAGTACCCAATCTCTGCCGAGTTCTCATCGGCGAACGAAACATCCTCGCCAAAGGGGTCATCTTCCCAAAGGTCATCGTTACCCTCAAAACCCGACTCGGCGTCGAAGGCTTCCAAGTCATCAAAGCCCTCATCGATAAATCCATCATCCACTCCCTCATTGGCAGACGCCGTAGCCACCTCTGCCTCTTCCGCGGGCGGGTACAAAATAATATCGAGCGGTATGGTGCCACCGAGCCGAGAGTCCAAAAGCTCCATACCTTGATAAATCTCAGTGGTGTCTTTGAAGTAGTCAATGAATCGATTTTCAACCTGTAGTCGCGACAGACCAATGGCCACCAAAATCACCAACAGGCCAGTCACCGCGATCACCGTGCCACCGAATCGCTCAACCGCAACAGCAAATCGTCGCGTCATACTCATCTCATCTGTCGCGCCCGCTGCATTGAGCTCGGGTAGCAAAGCAATCAGGGCAGGCACCAAGGTAAAGCTTATAAGGAAGGCAACAACAATGCCTGCAGTCATCATCCAACCAAAATCAATCACTGGCTTGATGCCGGCGACCACCAATGACGTGAACGCCACCATGGTTGTGACAGCCGTATAAAAACAGGGCACGAACATGAGTTGTGCCGCACGCACTGCCCTGGTAGCTCTCGATAAATCAGGCTCTTTCACTTCGAGTTCGCGATAGCGCACCACCAGATGAATAGCGAGTGCCAAGGCTACTACCAGAAGAACAGCCACAAAGTTGGAAGAAATAACGGTCATCCGCCAGTCTGTGAATCCAAGGATTCCTAGCATAATTAGGGCCGATAGCGAGCAACTGACAATAGGTACAACCACCCACCGGTAGTCACGGAAGATCAGTGCCAGCATGCCGACCATGACACCAATAATGGCCAGCCCAAAGGTCACGAGGTCATCCTGCACAAAATCGAGCATATCGGCTGCGATCATAGGAACACCACCGACGAAAATTTGGCTTTGCCCCCGGTAGGTGTCTGCCACAGCGCGGACGCTGGCCACCAGCTCCGCACGCTCAGCATTTACGGTGCGCGTCGCCTGGTCATAAGCCGACTCCACACCCGCGAGCTCCTGTTCCACAGCGGGTGATGCACCAGACACCACCTGATGTCGCAATTCATCCCGCAAATCACCCAATCGTTCAATTTCTTTGTTCGGTTCAAGAGTGACTTGGACAGCGGTGAGATCCCCTCCCTCACTCACTAGCAAATTTCGATAAAGCTGGCTTGTCGTAAATTCCGTCAGCGCGAGCTTACGATTCACATTGGGATTTCTAAGCGTCGAGATTGCGTCTAAATCTGAGAGATCGGTAAGCGAAATCGGAGGGCTTTCCAACAAAGGCACATCCAGAGCTGAGGTCACGGCTCTGACCCCTTCCACAGCCTCCAGATCATCAACCAGACCCGCAAGACCCTCTAACGACTCGTCACTAAAGAGAGGCGTTGCAGGCTCCCAGGTGAGGATCAGGAACTCATAGCTCTCATAGCGATCGGTTGCCTCTCTGAAAAAAGCCAAATCGGGGTCGCCCTGAAGTAGTAGCGAATCCGATGACGCATCCAAGCGAACCTTGTCGAGTTGCGACACGGCAAAACCGGCCAGAGCCATTATGAAGAGAACAACTAGACCAAAGTGGCGAGAGATCGCCCGCTCATAAATCGACAAACTGAAAACTCCATGAAAGCTGTCCTATGATGACAGCGATTGTAGCAACTGCCGGTGGATACCGGAGAAGCTTCCATTACTCATGATCACAACATGGTCACCGCTATGAAGTTGCTGGACTAACGCGTCGTGCAGCTGATTCGTATCTCTGAACACAAAATGCCCATTGAGTTCCGATGCAGCTTCGGTCATGGACCAATCAAGCCCCCCAGGCTCGAACCAAAATACGAGATCAGCATGCTTCGTCGCAGGCACAAGCTCCTCTTTATGAGTCCCGCGCTTCATTGTGTTTGAACGAATCTCGATGACTGCAACCACTCTGTTCTCACCTGCAGCGTTGCGAAGGCCTTCAAGTGTGGTTTTTACGGCTGTCGGGTGATGAGCAAAATCATCGTAGACAGCAATTTCATTGGGTTTCCCCAAGAGCTCTAGCCGTCGCTTGACTCCTTCGAATCGACACAGGGCTTCGCAGGCATTCTTCACGCTAACGCCAATATCGTGCGCGGCGGCAACCGCTGCCAAGGCGTTTTTAGCGTTGTGGCGGCCAATCAGTCCCCACATAACTGATCCGCTATCTCCTGCGGGCGAGCCGATTTCGAACTCACCAAAATGGTTATCTCGAGCCTGCACCCACCAATCATCTGGCGAACCAGTGTCAAGGCGGCTGACTGGTGTCCAGCACCCGCGATTCAAGACTTCATCAATCGCATCGCCCTTGCTGGCTATAATGTGTCCACTCGAGGGAATACAGCGGACTAAGTGATGGAACTGTGTCTGAATCGCATTGAGATCGGTAAAAATGTCAGCGTGATCGAACTCAAGGTTGTTCACCACCAAGGTTTGAGGCTTGTAATGAACGAACTTTGATCGCTTGTCGAAAAAGGCCGAATCGTACTCGTCTGCTTCAACGACAAACGGCCCCAGCCCCAGTCTCGCAGACCCCTCAAACCCATAGGGAACGCCCCCAATGAGGAAACCAGGATTCAGACCGTCGCGTTCAAGTATCCAGGTCAGCATGGATGATGTAGTCGTTTTACCGTGAGTGCCGGAGATGGCCGTAACATGTCGGCCCTGCAATAGATTTTCACCCAGCCATTGCGGGCCAGACAAAAAGGGTATTTGCTGGTCAAGTACATATTCAACAGCTTCATTGCCCCGAGACAGGGCGTTACCGATCACGACCAGATCGGGCGCAGGCTTCAAATACTCAGACGAGTATCCCTCCTGAACAGCGATACCGGCGGTGTCGAGCATGGTGCTCATGGGGGGATAAACATTGACGTCAGATCCTGTTACCTCGTACCCCAACTCGCGCGCTAGAAGCGCCACCCCACCCATGAAGGTGCCGCAAATACCGAGTATGTGTACGCGTTTAGACATCGAGCGCTCCAAAATGTAGTCGCAAGCGTATCATGTTCTCTGTGATCTTAAGTCAGCCGCACAAGGAGCCACCGATGTCTGCAGATCAAGCCCCAAACGCATTTTATGCTCAATCCGGTGGCGTTACGGCTGTCATCAATGCCAGCGCATTGGGGGTCATCCAAACAGCAGCGGCCTATCCCGACAAGATTGGAAAAATCTATGCAGGGCAGAACGGTATTCTTGGCGCACTTCGCGAGGAGCTAATCGATGTTTCACAAGAATCCTCAGAAGCTATTCAAGGTCTCATGACGACGCCTTCGGGCGCCTTTGGTTCCTGCCGCTACAAGCTCAAAGGCATCGATGAGAATCGAGCCGAATACGAGCGTTTGATCGAGGTCTTCCGAGCACACAATATCCGTTACTTCTTTTACAACGGCGGCGGAGACTCAGCCGATACCTGTCAAAAGGTATCAGAGATTGGCGAGAAAATGGGCTTTCCTCTGCAGGCGATTCACGTCCCCAAAACCATTGATAACGACCTGCCAGTTACCGACAACTGCCCTGGGTTTGGCTCGGTGGCCAAGTACGTTGCCGTATCAACCCAAGAGGCCGCCATGGACATTGCGAGCATGTGCGCCACGTCGACAAAGGTGTTCATTCTGGAGGTCATGGGTCGGCACGCCGGTTGGATAGCGGGCGCCGCCGGCTTAGCGGCAAATGAACAAGGCGACGCGCCACATATTATTTTGTTTCCCGAGATAGCCTTCCATGAAGCGCGATTCCTCACGAAGGTCAAAGAAACCGTTGAGACATACGGTTTCTGTGTGATCGTAGCGTCTGAAGGAACCCAAACCGCCGACGGTCAGTTGCTATCTGGCTCAACATCCAGAGACGCGTTTGGCCATGTTCAATTGGGAGGTCTTGCGCCGAAGCTCGCCAATCTGATTAAGCAAGCTCATGGCTACAAGCATCATTGGGCTGTCGCCGATTATTTGCAGCGCGCAGCGCGTCACATTGCGAGTCAGACCGATCTCGATCAGGCTTTTGCGCTGGGCAAAGCAGCTGTTGACCTCGCGATGGAAGGAAAGAATGCGCTGATGCCCACTATCGAGCGTGTAAGTGATGCTCCTTATCAATGGCGAATCGGCACCGCGCCGCTAGAGGAGGTTGCAAATCAAGAAAAAATGATGCCTGAAAGCTTCTTCAGCGATGACGGCTTTGGTATCACTGCGAAGGCTCGTCGCTACTTTGCCCCTCTCATTGTGGGGGAAGCCTACCCGGAGTACTCCAACGGTCTCCCGACCTACGTCAAACTCGAGAAACACCTTGTGGACAAAAAGCTACCGTCTGACGAGCGCTGGTAAACCTACAGCACGTATCGAGCAAAGATCTCTTCCAAACACCGAGAGAGCAGCTCAAACCCCTCTGGTCTAAGGTGTGGTGATTGGTCCCATAACTCACGAAGCGCCTCGGGAGACTGATGACCTCGCAGCTGGGTCGCCCTCGGCAAGTAACTCAAGTGCCACGGTTCTATGGACACCCCCCCGCGGTCAGCGTCATAGGGTCGCTCGAAGCCTCTAGATTGTCCGCTAGCAATGGCCTGGTTTAGCCACTGAGTCAGTGCTGAAAAGTAGCCGCTATCACCATATTCGCTGGGCGTTAATGCGAGTTTCTGATCCTCAGGTAATAAAGTTGGATCAAATACATCGAGATCAGTACCCCAATGGTGGCGAGATGTACCCGGCAAAGCTGAGAACCGGAGTATGCGATGCAACCATTGCTCATCGGAATATAACTCTCGGCTAAGCGGACGGTCAGCGTCATCGAGCACGGGACGTTCGCCCCGCCACTTAGCATTGAAGATAGTTAGTTGCGATTCGTAAGAGCGGTGGCTGGAAGCAGCGACTAGCTGAAAGCCTTCAGCTCTGGCGTCAAGCTGAAGCAACCCGAACTGTCGTGATACTTCGGAGTCCAGCGTGGTGCGCTCGTCGTGGGCCACCAGTCCATGCTCCGAGAGTCCTAATGCCAACAAATGGTCCGTCATGTTTCTTATTGCTACCTCACGACACAGCCGCAATTATGCGTTCTCGACGCCATGTTACAAACGCACTCAAAAGCCGCTAGTCAACGGCCCTCAATTCTGATAGCTTCCCGTGCCCAATCGCGCAGGTCAACTGCGCCCCACTACGCATGCGTTTCAACGGAAACCCACATGGCAACTAAGAAGACAACGGAAACCAAGGCAAAAGCCAAAGCAAAAGCGGCTCCCAAGGCAAAAGCGGCTCCCAAGGCAAAAGCGGCTCCGACAGCGAAAGCAGCGCCAAAGGCGAAGGCTGCGAAGGCAACGCCAAAAGCCAAAGCGGCTCCAAAAGCGAAAGCAGCGCCAAAGGCGAAGGCTGCGAAGGCAGAGCCCAAGGCAAAGGCGGCTCCTAAAGCAAAGGCGGCTCCTAAAGCAAAAGCGGCTCCCAAGGCAAAAGTTGCGAAGGCAACGCCAAAAGCCACGGCGTCACCTAAAACCAAAGCGGCGCCTGCTAAGAAAGCTGCAGCGAAATCCAAGCCAGCGACAAAGGCAACGGCAGCACCGAAGACTAAAGCAAAGTCAAAAGCGAAAGCACCATCAAATGTGGCTCATGCTGTCGGTGAGGTTCAGAACTTCGATAACTTCAAGCCATACAAGCCATCGCGCGGTGAGAGCTACATGAATGAGGAGCACCTGGAACATTTTCGTCAGCTTCTGTTGGGCTGGAGAGCCGACCTCGTGAATGAAGTAACCAAAACCGTTGGTCATATGAAGGACGAGGCCGCGAACTTCCCTGACCCCGCAGACCGAGCAACGCAAGAGGAAGAATTCAGCCTCGAGCTGCGCGCACGCGATCGTGAACGCAAGCTGATCAAAAAGATTGACGGCACACTAGAGCGAATTTCAATCGACGATTACGGTTACTGCGATGCCTGCGGTATCGAAATCGGCTTTCAACGGTTGGAAGCACGGCCCACGGCGACACTTTGCATTGATTGCAAGACCTTGGCAGAAATCAAGGAACGCCAAGAGCTAGGTTAATACGCGGGAGCGCTACGGACTTGATCTATCGAGGACGATTTGCTCCATCTCCCACGGGCCCACTTCACATGGGCTCCTTGGTCACAGCGTTAGGTAGCTTTCTCGATGCTCGATCACATGAGGGCGAGTGGCGGCTTCGTATCGACGATATTGACCCACCGCGTCACGATAAAGTGAGCTTCGGATCCATTCCCCGCTGCTTAGAGAGCCATGGCCTGACCTGGGATGGGCCTATTATTTTCCAAAGCCAGCGTCGTGAAGCGCACGAGGAGGCATTGTCCAAACTCAGAAATGCGGGTCATTTATTCGACTGCCTTTGCACCAGAGCCACCTTGGGTGAGCTGGGCGCCTGCGTTTCAGACTGTAGGAATCGCCAAGATATTGAAGGCAGCCTACGTTTTCATTTACCAAGTGCTGTCCCCGACCGAGTCAAGGACCTATTTCTTGGGGAACAGCATGCGTCGGCTATACCCAGTAACTTCATAGTTAAACGCAGGGATGGACTGATCGCGTATCAGTTGGCAACGGCAATCGATGACCTCGATGAGGGCTACACCCACGTGATTCGCGGTGTCGATCTGCTTGAATCGAGCCTCCGGCAAATGATGCTTCATCAAACCCTTGGACGCCTGTCACCCGAGTACGGTCATTTACCCATCGTCACCGATCAATCAGGTAATAAGCTCAGTAAACAAACCGGGGCCCAGGCGATTGATAGCGATACTCCGAACGCCAATCTTCGCCGCGCCTTGGCCTTTCTAGGACAGCCAACTCCCCCACAAGATGTGGATTGCGTTGAGGATATTTTGCAGCTGGCGACCGTGAACTGGCGGCGAGATTCGCTAAACTTAAAAAATTGTAACTTTTCAACACGATAAGTGTTACCTAGGTGACATTTGATTAAATGTTCATGTTAGCCTCTTCGGCAATTTCTGGGAGGAAAGAGTTGTAATGTTTACGGTTCTCTTGCTCGACGATGACCCTATCAGTGCCACACATACAGCTGACGATCTAGCGGCTGAGGGGCTGAAAGTAATCAAAGCATCGCCCTTTTCGGCGCTGGGCGCGATCAAGACTGCGGAGCGTGTTGACGGTGCAATCCTAGACCCCGGACGCAATGAGGCCGGCGCGAACCAGCTGATCGCCGATTTGTATCCTGTTCCCGTCTTTATCCATGCCCAACATGCATCGCTAAGATCAGCCGTAGAGCTGATGAAGGCAGGTGCGCGTGATTACTGGGCGAAGCCTGCCCCCATCAGAGATGTCCTTGACGCTATTAGACGCGCGTCGCTTGCCACATCGCAAAGCGCGGAGAACGCAGTGCCTGCTGTCGAAGCCTTTGTTGGTAAATCTATGGGCATGCGCGCATTGATGACGATGGCAAACAAGGCAGCTAAAGCGAGCTCGACCGTTTTAATTATTGGTGAGACGGGGACCGGAAAGGAGCTTGTTGCCCGCCATATTCATCAGACCAGTGAGCGCGCGAGTAAAGCGATCATTTCGGTCAATTGCGCTGCGATCCCCGAAACATTGATTGAATCTGAGCTGTTCGGCTACGAGAAAGGCGCGTTTACTGGCGCGAATGCACAGCGAGTAGGACTGATTGAAGCAGCCGATGGAGGAACATTGTTTCTCGACGAAATTGGGGAACTTCCAGCTTCCGCCCAAGCCCGATTGCTGAGATTCATTCAAGAGGGAGAGATTCGACGTATTGGCTCAGTTGAAAGTGCCAGCGTCAATGTCAGGCTCATCTGCGCAACACACAGGAACCTGATGGAACTTGAAAATACCGATGCCTTCCGACGTGACCTGTTTCACCGCATCAATGTGTTGCGACTTGAATTGCCGCCGTTACGAGAGCGTGGCGATGATATCGAGGGTCTTACCAATTGGCTGGTGAAACGCGTGGCGGGACGCCTCGGGGTAGAGCCGAAGGCCTTATCAGACGAAGCCTACAAGGCGCTGTCAGACTATGGCTGGCCCGGTAATGTCCGAGAGTTAGAACACACCATCGAACGAGCGCTAGTTATGGCAGATGGCAATGTCATTGCCGTGAGCGACCTCAACCTTCCCAGCCACACCTCTGTTGTATCGGCATTTAGTAGTCCACCTTCTGAGAAGCCAAAGCTTGAAGCTTCTCAATCGAGAGTCGAGGGCGAAACCGAGGCTGAGGAATTGTCGCTCGAAGATTACTTCCAGCGTTTTGTTTTAGAGAATCAGGATGCGATGAATGAAACAGAGCTAGCTCAGAAGCTCGGGATCAGCAGAAAGTGCCTTTGGGAGCGAAGACAAAGATTCGACCTACCCAGAAAGCGTAAGCGAGGCGCTGCCTAACTCACCACATGGTGCGATAAGTAACATCAGGGGGTTTACTTCGGTAACACTTTTGTAACAAACCCCTAGCAATTGGACGCCAAAAAAACACTAACATATTGTTTTTTATAGTAAAAAAATGAGTGGCATAGCAAATGCTGCATTTGTGATAGAGCCAAAATAAGAATAAGCGGCCAAATAAAAATAATATGTGTCACTACGGACCTGGGCGGGGAAGGTAACTTCCCCCAGTTTCTTTTTTTCCTTCACAGCACCTGAGTTGATAAGATCGCGGCTTGTCGCTTTCGAGTCCTCTACTTTGCAAACCATTGATTCCAGCAAGCTCATTGATCACACGGCGCTATCGCGCGCTGCGGTCTCTGTCGTCGAGCGACTTTGTGACAATGACTACAGCGCATTCATCGTTGGTGGCGCCGTTAGAGATTTGCTCTTGGGGAAGCGACCAAAAGACTTTGATGTCGCAACCAATGCCACCCCGGAGCAGGTCGTTGCCCTATTTCGCGGGTCGCGCATCATTGGGCGACGGTTTCAGATTGTCCACGTGCGCATGGGTAGAGAGATCATCGAAGTAACGACTTTCCGTGGTCACCACGGTGATGGAGCCCCTCAAACGGCCGTTAAGTCTCATAAAGGGCTGTTACTTCGCGATAATGTCTACGGAACACTTGACCAAGATGCGGCGCGGCGCGATCTCACCATAAATGCGCTCTACCTGGATCCAGTCAATAAACTTATTCTTGACGACCTCGATGGAATAGAAGACATCCAACAGCGGCTCGTTCGAGTCATAGGCGACCCGGCTACTCGGTATAGCGAAGATCCAGTTCGGATGCTTCGGGTCGTCAGATTCGCAGCAAAACTCGGTTTCACTATAGAGGAAGCGAGCCAAGCGGCCATTAGCCAATGCATGCACCTGTTAGCCGATATTCCCGCCGCGCGCCTGTTCGACGAGACGCTCAAGCTATTTATGGCCGGATTTGCAGCACCTACGATAGAGCATCTAGCAAAGTACAGGCTACTGGAGCCTCTCTTCCCTGAGGCTATCGGGGCGATGAATGAGCCGTCGTCGAGAACCCTTATTCTTAAGGCGATGGCGAACACGGATGCACGCATTGCTAGGGGAAAGCCCGTGACACCCGCTTTCCTCCTTGGTGCATTGTTGTGGCCCGCGGTTGCTGCGAAAGGTCGTGATATTGCCAGCGCTGGTGCCCACGAGGGTTCGCCCATCAATGCAGCTAGCCAACAGGTACTCACGATCACGTTGCAACGAGTGTCCATCCCCAAACGATTCTCGATTCCCATGAGGGAAATTTGGGAGCTTCAGCCCAGGCTCGAAAAATGCTCCTCAAAGCGAGTGAAGTCGGTCTTGTCGCAACGACGCTTCAGAGCTGCATTTGATTTGTTATTGCTGAGATCCGAGTCCTCGGAAGAACTGAATTCGACTGTGTCATTCTGGGAAGAACAGCAACAGCTGTTTCCCGATGTGGTTGGCAGTTTGCCGGCGACTGAGATTCCTCAGCGCACGCGACGGCTCCGCCGGAGAAAGCGTAGCCAATGACACTTACGGTCATCGCGTTGGGTTCTAATCTCGACAATCCACCTCAGCAACTTAAAGAGGCGTGTTTCAAATTATCGCGATTGCAGGGCCTGACGGGATTACGTGTCTCGAGTGTTTTTATCTCGCATCCAATGGGCCCCCAGGATCAACCACCGTTTTTTAATGCGGTCGCAACCTGCCTCTACACTGAAGGACCACGACAACTTCTGGTTGAGCTTCAGGCGATTGAGCAAGCCATGGGGCGCGTAAAAGTGCGGCATTGGGGCGAGCGTTGTATTGATCTAGACATCATTCAAATGGGCGAGCAGCTAATTCACGATATCGACCTTCTTATTCCGCATCCGGGCATTAGTGAACGCCTCTTTGTCGTGGAACCGATGATTGAGCTACTGGGGGCTGATCACAAGGTGCCAGGACTGGATGATCTTGGTACGCTTCGCGGTAAACTCAACCATCACTCGATTTCGCTGTGTCAGGACATCGATATCAACGATGTGACAGTGGCCTAGGCAGGTATGTTTTGACAGATGGAATCACACAGCCAATTGACCTTAGAGATCGAGTGCCGCAGCCCTACATCGCGATTGAGGGACCTATTGGCGTAGGAAAAACAACGCTGGCTAAACAGCTTGCGGAGCTATTTGACTACCAATTGCTGCTTGAAGACGCGCACGAAAACCCATTCCTATCAAAGTTTTATGAAAACCGCCGACAAAACGCGTTGGCAACCCAGTTATTTTTCCTCTTTCAACGCGTTCAGAAAATTGACGACCTCAAACAGCAAGATCTCTTTAGACCTCTGAGGATCGCTGATTTCCTCATCGATAAAGACCCTCTATTCGCTCAGGTCAATCTCGGTGCCGATGAATACGAGCTATACGGCAAGGTCTACAACCAAATGACGGTCGACGCGCCAACGCCCGACTTGGTTATTTACCTGCAGGCATCGGTAGATCGCCTGCTAGAGCGAATTGATCGCCGAGGGATTGCGTCAGAACGGACAATTAGTCGGCAGTACCTTGAAGAGTTAAACGAGGTGTACAGCGAATTCTTTCTCTACTACGATGCGGCGCCGTTGTTAATCGTGAATGCCAACCAGATTGACTTGGTGAATCGACATGAGGATTTTGCTCAACTAGTCGACTATGCTCTCGACATCAAAGCGGGGCGGCACTATTTCAACCCAACATTCATCGATTAACGTAACTAAAAGAACCATCAAGGAGTAGCAAGGTCGATGTCCGATCGAATAACCACGAGCAAGCTTGAAGCCATGAAAACCTCTGGTGAAAAGTTTGTGATGGTCACAGCCTATGACTCTACATTCGCCAGGCTGGTCAGCGATGCAGGTGCGGAGTGTATTCTTGTCGGAGACTCGCTCGGTATGGTGCTACAGGGCCATGACACAACTGTGCCCGTCTCTCTGGAAGCCATGGTCTATCACACCGAGTGCGTGGCCCGTGCCCGTCCAAAGTCGATGATTGTTGCGGACCTGCCATTCATGACCTATTCATCACCTGACGTTGCGCTTTCCGCCTCTATGGAGCTAATGCAACAAGGCGCTCAGATGGTGAAACTCGAGGGTGGAACCTGGCTCAGCGACACCATTCATCAGCTGGTACAGCGCGGCATCCCCGTTTGCGCTCACTTAGGTCTGACGCCTCAGTCGGTCAACGTATTTGGTGGCTATCGAGTGATGGGCAGAACACCCAAGGAAGCGAAGTCGATTCTGGCCGATGCGGTTGAGATTCAGGATGCCGGCGCCAGTATCTTGCTGCTTGAATGCGTACCAGAGGAACTCGCCGCGGACATCTCGTCCAAACTTGATATCCCTGTTATCGGTATCGGCGCAGGGGCAGGTACTGATGCACAGGTGCTTGTGCTCCATGACCTACTAGGACTGACGGAAAAGCCGGCAAAGTTCGTGGAGAACTTCATGGAAGACGCCGACTCTGTTCAAGATGCAATTGCCGCCTTCGTTCGAGCGGTTAAAGACGGCTCCTATCCGAAAGCACAGCACACGTACCAGTAACGATGGAAATTCTGCGCAGCCTTAACGCAATGCGCGAGTGGCGCGCGTCGCTGGCAACTGATCAACGTGTCGGATTTGCACCCACCATGGGCAACCTACACGCAGGTCACATTGAACTCATTAATGTCGTAAAGCAGCAGAGTGATGTCGTCGTCGCCTCTATCTTTGTTAATCCCATGCAGTTCGGTGGCAATGAGGACCTGAATGCCTACCCCCGAACACTTGAGGCGGACCTAGCAAAGCTCGAAGCGGCGGGAACTGCCGCTGCATTTACACCCACGACGACTGATATTTACCCCGACGGCGTATCTCAGCATACGGCTGTCGATGTCCCCGAACTCACTGACGTGCTCTGCGGTGCGTCACGACCCGGTCACTTTCGTGGCGTCACAACGGTGGTTAGTAAGCTTTTGGGTATTGTGAGGCCCCATGTTGCAGCCTTCGGGGCAAAAGACCTTCAGCAGGTGCTGGTCATAAAGAAAATGGTTCGTGACCTCTCGATCAATACAGAGATCGAGGTGGTACCTACCGTGCGCGAGTCCGATGGTCTCGCCATGAGCTCACGCAATGGCTATTTGAGCCACGACGACCGTGCGCTGGCACCACTGTTTTCACTAACGCTGGAGGAGACTGCTAAACGAGTCGCAGAGTCGGGCTCCGACATCGAAACGGCAATAGCAGAAAGCAAAGCCACACTCACGGAGGCCGGTTTCATCGTGGATTACCTCGAAGCACGCCGTACCCATGATCTCTCGGCGGCCTCGTCACTGAATCAGGAAACCGCGATTTTCGGCGCAGTGTTTCTCGGCACTACCCGCCTCATCGATAACCGGATCATCTAGCCCGTAGTTAGTGAGCAGCTCGGGGCGGTGCCTGCGATGCCGCTGAGCCGGGCTCGTGCAAAAACTCCAGTAATTCCTCTACTTCACTGGGCGGCAACGCAGATATGCGACTCACAGCAAACGCCACAACAAAGTTCACGATCGCTCCCACGACGCCAAAGGCGTTGGGCTCGATCCCGAAGAACCAGTTCGGGGGCATATTTCCAAGGAATGAGGTGCCGGGGATAAACATAATGCCCTTATGCTGGAATACATAGAGCAAGGTCACTGATATCCCGGCGAGCATCCCCGCCACCGCACCCTCGCGATTGACCCTGCGCGCGAAGATGCCCATCAGTAGCGCTGGGAACAGCGAGGATGCGGCGAGTCCGAATGCCAAAGCGACTGTACCTGCCGCAAACCCTGGCGGATTCAGTCCCAAGTAACCTGCCCCCAATACCGCCGCCGCCATCGCGATTCGTGAAGCCCTGAGCTCAGCCTTCTCGGAAATAGACGGCATATAGGTGCTTTTCAAAAGGTCATGTGAGATGGCACTTGATATCGCTAACAGCAGACCGGCGGCAGTTGACAATGCCGCTGCGAGACCACCCGCTGCCACCAGCGCAATCACCCAGTTTGGTAGCTGTGCAATTTCCGGATTGGCTAGAACCAAAATATCGTTATCGAGTTTTGTTAACTCATTCGTCTCGGGATCAGCGGTGTATTCAATTCGACCGTCACCATTGAGATCTTCCACCTGGAGTAAGCCAGTCTGCTCCCAGTTCTCAAACCAAGCTGGCTTCTCCGCTATCAGGAGGGCCTGTCCGTCAGACTGCTGCATGGTGTCGACAATATTCAGCCGCGCCATCGCGGCAATTGCTGGTGCCGTTGTATAGAGAATGGCGATGAATACCAGCGCCCATCCAGCGGATCGCCGGGCAGCGGCCACACTTGGCACCGTGAAGAAACGAATAATGACGTGAGGCAAACCCGCAGTGCCGATCATGAGAGAGGCTGTAAACGCCATCATATTCAAGGTACTGCCGCGGAGGGTTGTGGTGTATTCCTGAAAGCCAAGATCCACCAGGATCATGTCAAGTTTATCGAGCAGATAGACATCGCTACCAGCGAGCGTTGATCCTAAGCCCAGTTGCGGCAGTGGGTTACCCGTCAGTTGCAAGCTAATAAAGATCGCGGGAATGGTATAAGCAGTGATCAATACGACGTATTGGGCAATCTGGGTGTAGGTGATGCCTTTCATACCGCCCAGGACGGCGTAGAAGAAAACGATAAACATACCGATACCAAGCCCGGTCTCATAGTCGGTTTCTAGGAACCGTGAGAAGGCCACACCCACGCCTTTCATCTGACCAATGACATAGGTCACGGAGCATAAGATCAGGCAAATAACCGCCACTACCCGCGCCGTATCGGAATAATAGCGCTCACCGATAAAGTCTGGGACTGTGTACTTTCCATACTTCCGCAGATAAGGCGCTATGAGCAGAGCAAGTAATACATAACCACCGGTCCAGCCCATCAAGAATACCGAACCACCATAACCGTTGTAGGACAGTGCAATCAGACCGGCCATCGATATAAACGAAGCCGCGGACATCCAGTCAGCCGCTGTCGCCATGCCATTAGCGACCGGGTGTACGCCGCCATCAGCAACATAAAAATCTTTTGTCGACGATGCGCGGGTAGCGATCGCAATTCCGATATAAAGCGCGAAAGTAAAACCAACAACCAAATAGGTGAGAACCGTCAGACTCATTTCCCAGACTCCTTCTCACCGTCTACATAATCGCGTTCCAGACGCGTCATGACAGAGGAAAAGGCGAAGATCAGAGCGATAAAAATGAAGATAGATCCCTGCTGTGCGAACCAGAACCCAAGTTTGTATCCACCGAGCCTTATCTCGTTAAGTGGCTCAACAAATAGAATGCCAAACCCGAAACTGACCACGAACCAGACGACCAGTAGGCGTAACATCAGGCTTCGCACCCTCGCCGCAAATCGCTGCCGTCGCTCTATTTTTTTATCCTCGGCCATTCGCTGGATATCTCCCTTTTCCAAACGCATTTTGTTTCACTAAAGAAACACATACGGCATTATTGTTTTTGAGGTAAGACGCAAGTTTTGCATCAGCGCAGTGATAGAAACACAAGGATCCATTGCATGTCTAACGAGGCCCTATATCCCGTCCCACCTAATTTTTCCGACGCGCACATAACGCCGGAGAAATACCACGACATGTATCGTCAGTCACTGGAGGATCCAGAGACATTTTGGAGCCAGCAAGCCAGTGAGTTTCTCTCTTGGGACAAGACCTGGGATTCGGTGTGTGAGAGCGATTTATCCATTGGCCACGCACGCTGGTTCGACGGCGGAAAACTGAACGCATCCGTCAATTGTATTGATCGGCACCTGCCCGCTCGTGCTGAGCAAACCGCCATACTGTGGGAAGGCGATGATCCGGGCGAAAGCCAGCATATAAGCTATCAAATGCTTAAGGACGAGGTCTGTCGTCTCGCAAACGTTATGCACGATCGAGGGGTGCGCGCCGGTGATCGCGTTTGCATTTATATGCCAATGGTGCCCGAAGCCGCCTATGCGATGTTGGCCTGCACGCGAATCGGTGCGATCCACTCGGTTGTCTTCGGAGGATTCTCCCCGGAGGCGCTCAAAGATCGAATCAACGATGCTAGTTGTCGAATGGTCATCACGGCTGACGAAGGCTTGAGGGGCGGTAAGAAGGTTCCACTGAAAACAAATGTCGACGCAGCATTAGCTGATTGTCCGTCGGTCGATACGGTGATTGTGCTCGAGCGCACGGGCGCTGCGATTGACTGGAACGCCGGGAGGGATATCCCATACGGAGCAAGCACTCGCGCCGCTAGTTCCGACTTCGAGCCAGTGTCTATGGATAGCGAGGCACCGCTGTTCATACTTTATACCTCAGGCTCAACGGGAAAACCAAAGGGCGTACTCCACACCACCGGCGGCTATTTGTTGCAGGCAGCGAGTACCTTCAAGTACGTATTCGACTATCGTGAAGGTGAGGTATTTTGGTGTACCGCTGATGTCGGCTGGGTCACTGGACACTCCTATATCGTGTATGGCCCCTTAGCAAATGGTGCTACCACCGTAATGTTTGAAGGTATCCCCACCTATCCCGACGGAGGCCGTTGCTGGGAGGTTATCGACAAACACCAAATCAACACCTTCTTTACGGCGCCTACGGCCATTCGTGCATTGCATGCGCTGGGGGACGATTTCGTTACTCGGTACTCAAGAAAGAGCCTGAGAATCATCGGTTCGGTGGGAGAGCCCATTAATCCCGAAGCCTGGGAGTGGTATCACCGAGTCGTTGGCGATAGCCGCTGCCCCATTGTCGATAGCTGGTGGCAAACAGAAACTGGGGCCATGATGATCACCCCAATGCCCTCGGCTCACCCGATGAAGCCCGGTTACGCGAGCTTCCCCTACTTTGGTGTCGAACCTGCCCTCCTCGATGAGCAAGGCCGTGAAATTGAAGGAGAGGGCGCGGGTTATCTGGTAATCAAGCGCTCGTGGCCAGGGCAAATCAGAACAGTCTATGGTGACCATCAGCGACTAATTGACACTTACTTTTCGACCTACGATGGCTACTACTTCACTGGCGACGGTGCGCTGCGCGATGCAGATGGCTACCTCCGAATTACCGGACGCGTGGACGACGTACTCAATGTCTCGGGGCACCGTATGGGAACAGCAGAAGTGGAAAGCGCACTCGTCCTGCACAATGACATTTCGGAAGCGGCTGTGGTCGGCTATCCACACCCAATCAAGGGACAAGGAATCTACTGCTATGTCACACCGGTGACTGGCGTAGAAGATTCACCCGAGCTACGCGCTGAACTTGTGCAACTGTGCGTGAGGGAGATTGGTCCTATCGCAAAACCTGATGTCATTCAGTGGGCGCCCGGCCTGCCTAAAACGCGATCGGGAAAAATCATGCGCCGCATTTTGCGCAAGATTGCTGAAAACGAGCTTGATAGCCTAGGAGACACCTCCACACTCGCTGACCCATCGGTCGTTGAGCTGTTGGTAGCGGGTCGCGAGACAGCCTAATCGTCCGGGTTGATCAAGGCGCGGAAAGCCTCCATCGACACAAGCCGTCGCTCAGGAAAAAATGCTCAGGCAAAAAAAAGCCCGCTGCTGGGGGCCTTTTTATGCGAAGGGTGATTACTTAGCCTCATCCTCATCTGCTTCATTAGACGCGTCTTCTGATGCCTCTTCGGCATCCGCCGCATCGTCAGTGGCTTCCTCGACTGCTGCCTCCTCCACTGACTCTTCCACAGCATCTGAGTCCGCATCCGATGCCTCGATCACTTCTTCGCTCACTGCTTCTTCAGCACCCGAGTCTTCAACCTCTGCAGCATCAGCTGATGGGGCTTCGTCAGCCGCCTCATCTTCCAGCAACTCTTTGATAGAGAGCTTAATGCGTCCGCGCTGATCAACATCGAGACACTTAACCGTGACTTCCTGCCCCTCGGTCAGATAATCACTGACATTTTCAACCCGCTCATTGGCAATTTGAGAAATATGGAGCAAGCCATCCTTGCCAGGCAGAATTGTAATGAACGCACCGAAATCAACGATACGAGCGACCTTACCGGTGTAAACCGCACCAACCTCAGCCTCAGCTGTAATGGCCATGATCATGTCAACGGCCGCATCACGCGCCGACTGGTTTTGACCAAAGACCTTTACAGTACCGTCGTCATTGATATCAACCGTCGCACCAGAGTCCTCAGTGATCTGACGGATGGTTGCGCCGCCCTTACCAATGATGTCGCGGATCTTGTCCGAGTCTACTTTCAGGGTCACCATGCTCGGCGCATTTTCGGATGTGATCTCTCGCGCAGACTCCAGTACCGCATTCATCTGGCCGAGGATGTGGAGACGAGCGTGCAATGCCTGCTCCAACGCCACTTCCATAATCTGCTCGTTGATGCCTTCGATCTTGATATCCATCTGCAAAGCAGTGACACCCGCCGAGGTACCTGCGACTTTAAAGTCCATATCACCCAGGTGATCCTCATCACCCAAGATATCGGTGAGAACCGCAAACTGATTGCCCTCCTTCACCAGACCCATGGCGATACCTGCAACAGGAGCCTTCAGAGGTACGCCCGCCGCCATCATCGCCAGTGATCCCACACAGACCGATGCCATTGAGCTGGAACCGTTGGATTCTGTGATCTCGGATACAACACGAATGGTGTAAGGAAACTCTTCGTCGGTTGGCAATACCGCCGCCAGACCGCGCCGCGCTAGACGGCCATGACCGATTTCGCGACGGCCAGTTGCGCCAATACGACCCGCCTCACCCACAGAGTAGGGAGGGAAGTTGTAATGCAACATGAAAGGATCACGTCGTTCGCCTTCGAGCGCATCAATAATCTGCGCATCGCGGGTTGATCCGAGTGTCACGGCACCAATCGCCTGAGTCTCGCCGCGTGTGAACAGTGATGAACCGTGTGCGTTTAGCAGCACATCAACTTCGCAAGCAATCTGACGAACCGTGCGACCATCACGGCCATCGATACGCGGCTCACCCGCCAAAATACGCTGGCGGACAATGCGCTTTTCAAGCGACTTGAATTCGTCCTTGATGTCATCCGCAGAAGGACCGTCTTCAACGGCAAGCGCCTCAACGACAGCATCTTTGATCTGACCTACACGCTCGTATCGCGCGGCTTTCTCAGTGATGCGGTATGCCTCACCCAGATCAGCACCTGCAGCTTCTTCAACCTGTGCTCGCAATGCCTCGTCAACCTCGGGCGCTAACCAATCCCAGCGTGGCTTACCGGCTTCTTCAACCAACTCGTCAATTGCCTTGATGACCGTTTGCATCTCTTGATGGGCGTAGAGAACAGCGCCCAACATCTGGTCCTCAGAAAGCTCTTTTGCCTCCGACTCAACCATCAGGACTGCGTCGCGGGTACCCGCTACGACCATGTCCAGCTTGCTTTCTTTGAGCGCAGCGTAGCCAGGGTTTAGTACGTAGCCCTCGGCCTCGCTGAAGCCAACGCGAGCACCACCGATGGGGCCATTGAAGGGGCACCCGGATATTGCGAGCGCCGCCGATGTGCCAATCATGGCTGGGATATCGGGATCAGTGTCCAAGTCAGCCGACATGACCGTGCAGACAACCTGCACCTCATTCATGAAACCATCAGCGAAGAGCGGACGGATAGGCCGGTCAATCAGACGCGAAGTCAAAGTTTCCTTTTCGCTAGGACGCCCTTCGCGCTTGAAAAATCCGCCTGGGATTTTGCCCACTGAATAGGCTTTCTCAATGTAGTGGACGGACAATGGGAAGAAATCTTGTCCGGGCTTTGCTTTTTGTTGAGCTACCACTGTGCAAAGCACAGAGGTAGTGCCCATGGTCACCATAACGGCTCCCGAGGCTTGACGCGCTATGCGTCCTGTTTCCAGCGTGACCTCCTGGCCACCGTACTGGAAAGTTTTAGTAACAACGTTCACTTAACTATCTCCAAAATAAATTGGCCGGCATAAAGCCGGCCTTAAGTCGTTTTTATCGGCGCAAGCCAAGACGCTTAATCAGTGTTGCGTATCGAGATGTGTCCTTGCGCTTCAAGTAATCCAACAGTTTACGGCGCTGGTTAACCATGCGAATGAGACCACGACGCGAATGGTGATCCTGCGCATGCTCTTTAAAGTGCTGCTGTAGCTGCTCAATATTTGCGGTCAACAGAGCGACCTGAACTTCGGGTGATCCTGTATCGCCGTCAGACTGCTTGTAGTCGTCCACGATTTGAGCTTTACGTGCTGCATCTAGTGCCATGATATTTCTCCAACCTGCGTTACTCTGAGCCCACCCGTGCAGGTTTACAGGGGGGCTGATTAATGACTGCTATGCAAACAGTCGCTTCGGAGCGACTCGGCCGTCGTCCAGTATCACTCCGATACCCAAAAATGGCCCACCCGCTTCAGCGATGCGCACCATACCACTAAGCGGCGCATTTCGCACTAGGACCGGTTGTCCTTGTTTTAGGTAGAAAGCCACAGAATCACTGAGTTCGACCCTATCCAGGTGACCCACAGCAATCTCGGGATCGATGAGAAACTGGTCAAGCGCATCGGGCCCTTCCTTTTCGGCCACATCGACCAGCGTCTGCAGATCAATCGATTGGCTTAGATCAAAAGGACCGGTCGCTGTTCTTCGCAGAGCGCTCATATGGCCCGGCAGTCCCACTGCCTCCGCTATGTCCTCTGACAGCGTTCGTATGTAGGTCCCCTTACTGCAGTACACTCGAATATCCGATGTTGCAACGACGCCCGGTGCGAACGAGGTCATTTCAATCGAATGAACAACAATCCGACGCGATTTTCTCTCTACTTCCTTACCCTGCCTTGCCAGCTTATAAAGCGGCTCTCCATCTACTTTCAATGCGGAGTGCATGGGGGGTGTCTGATCAAACTCGCCGACAAAGGAGGTGAGCGCCGCGGTGACATGATCGGTTGTCAGAGCCTCAGCCGCCTGTTCCGCTAGGACCTCGCCTTCACTATCACCCGTGGTCGTTTTGATGCCAAAACTGACCGTCGCGTCGTACGCTTTATCGGAGTCCAGCAAAAACTGAGAGAGCTTTGTTGCCTCGCCCAGACAAATGGGCAGTACGCCACTCGCTAACGGATCCAAATTACCGGTATGACCCGCCTTGGCCGCATTAAACAGGTGACGGACGCGTTGCAGTGCTTGATTTGATGAGGGGCCGATAGGCTTATCGAGAACGAGAATACCTGTGACCGCCCGCCCTTTCCGCCGGCGCGCCATGTTAGGTCTCGTCTACGCCCGAGGGGTCTGGGTTTTGAGCGTCCGATGCACGGGCCTTACCCAACAGCGCTTCCATATGACGACCGCGGCTCACGCTCTCGTCATATTTAAACGTTAGTTTGGGCACGGTTCTCAAGGTCGATTCACGAGCGATCTCGCTACGCAGAAAACCAGCGGCTTTATCGAGTACGCGAGTCACCTCTTCTGCCGATTTAGCGTCCTCTAGCCCTAACTTGGTGAAGAACACCTTCGCGTAACGTAAATCTCGACTGACCTCGACCGCCGTAATGCTGACAAACTCGGCCCTGGGATCGCGGACACTATGCAGCAAGAGCTTTGCTAGCTCCTGCTGCAGAAAGTCGGCGACTCTCTCAGTTCGACTGAACTCTTGACCCAAAGCGTTTTACCTACAGAGACCGAGCAACTTCGTTGACATCGTAGACTTCGATAAGGTCGCCCACTTTTACGTCGGTGTAGTTCTTCACGCCGATACCGCACTCGGTACCACTTCGAACCTCATTCGCATCATCCTTAAAGCGACGCAATGATTCGAGCTCACCTTCGTAGATAACGATATTGTCTCGCAAAACACGGATAGGCTTGGAGCGATAGACTGTACCCTCCGTCACCATACAACCGGCGATAAGGCCAAACTTGGGCGAGCGGAAAACATCCCGTACTTCAGCGATGCCCACAATCTCCTCGCGTAACTCTGGCGATAACATACCCGACAAGGCTGCCTTAACGTCGTCAATGAGATCGTAAATGACATTGTAATAGCGAACTTCTACGCCTTCATTTTCAGCGAGGCCACGCGCCTTGGCGTCGGCTCGTGTATTGAAACCGAAGATAACCGCGTTACTGGTTATGGCTAGCGATATATCAGTCTCGGTGATACCACCAACACCGCCAGCAACCACATTAACTTTCACCTCTTCGTTACCCAGATCCGACAATGAAGACTGCAGCGCCTCAAGTGAACCTCGGACGTCCGCCTTGATGACAATATTCAGCGTTTGCACCTCACCCGCCGTCATCGTCTCAAACATGCTATCGAGCTTGGCGGCTTGCTGACGAGCCAGCTTACTGGATCGCTGCTTCTCTTGACGGAAATCTGCAATTTCGCGAGCGCGCTTTTCACTCTCAACGGCTACGAAGGGGTCACCTGCATCGGGCGTTCCATCAAGACCCAGAATCTCAACAGGGATGCTCGGACCAGCGACTTTTATCGGCTGTCCGTTTTCATCCAGCATGGCTCTAACACGACCATACTGTAAGCCTGCAAGAACGATATCACCCTGATTCAGAGTGCCTTGCTGTACCAATAGCGAAGCGACAGGGCCGCGTCCTCGATCAAGCCGCGACTCAATCACAAGACCGCTGGCTGGAACGTCAGCCGGTGCTTTCAGCTCAAGTAACTCCGACTGCAACAGAAGGGCTTCTAACAAGGTATCGATACCTTCACCTGTATGCGCTGACACAGGAATAAACTGAGTATCACCACCCCAATCCTCCGGAATCACCTCTTTTGCAGCCAATTCGTTTTTGACTCGGTCGGGGTCAGCGCCCTCTTTGTCCATCTTGTTGATGGCGACAACTAAGGGAACACCGGCGGCCCGGGCGTGCTGAACCGCTTCTTCTGTCTGCGGCATAACGCCATCGTCGGCGGCAACCACCAAAATAATGATGTCCGTGGACTTAGCACCACGAGCGCGCATCGCCGTAAAGGCCGCGTGACCGGGCGTATCGAGGAAAGTGATCATGCCCATATCAGTCTTCACATGGTAAGCACCAATATGCTGGGTAATACCACCCGCCTCGCCGACGGCCACACGCGAGCTACGAATGTAGTCAAGCAACGATGTCTTACCGTGATCGACGTGGCCCATCACAGTGACGACAGGTGCCCGAAGTTCAGGTGTACCCTCTTGGCTTGCGAGAGACTCCTCCAACTGCTCCTCGAGCTCATCATCACTCTTCAACTTAATGCGATGACCGAGTTCCTCTACCACGAGACTCGCTGTGTCCTGATCAATCATCTGGTTAATGGTTGCCATGACGCCGAGCTTCATAAGCTCTTTAATCACCACACCCGCTTTCACCGCCATCTGCTGCGAAAGATCACCCACGCTAATGTTTTCTGGCAACTCGACGTCATAAATAATCTTCTCGGTAGGCTGCTCGAAGGCGTGCTGGTTAGGCTCATCGCCGCCACGTCGTCGCTTACTGCCGCGCGCACGCCCCATCCCTGATTCCGCTGCTTCAATATCACTCAGCGACAGGTTATGGCCTCTCTGCTTCCCGCGACCACCCGACAGGTTCGAGCGATCTAACCGACCTCGGCCAGGCTTCCGCCGGTTGTCATCCGAATCACGCCCAGTATCTTTCGACGGCGCTTCGTGTAGGCGCTTAGGTCGCTTTTCACTTTGTGTTGAAGCCGCTTTCTCGGCTGCCGCCGTCTTCTGAGCTGCGTCTTGCTCGGCCTTTTTTCGTTCCTCGTCCGCCTTTCGCGCGGCAACCGCCTCGTCCAACTTACGCTTACGATCTTCTTCCTCTGCACGTCGACGTGCGGCTGCACGCTGCCGAAGTACCTCGGGATCTAAATTACGCAGATCTTCCTCTGTCTCCTCAACGGCCTCAGTTGGCGGCGCAGCATCACCCTGTGCTTCCGCAGTTTCGGCTGCCTCAACAGTATCGGTGGCTTCAGCTGCCACTTCTGACGTATCCGCCTTTGCAACGGGATCAGCAGAAGCCGCTGGCTCCGCTGCTGCCTCTGCCGCAGGCGCCACCTCTGGAACTTCAGCCTCGGCTACCTCCTCCGCTTCGGGACGCTTAACGTAGGTCCGCTTCTTTCGGACCTCAACATTGACCGTGCGCTTACCGGAGCTGCCACCCGTTTTGAGGGTACTCACCGACTTGCGCTTCAAGGTAATTTTTCGAGGCGCCGCTTCTTCGCTACCGTGGCTTCGCTTCAAATGAGCAAGGAGGGTGCGCTTGTCATCGTCAGAGACACCCTCGTCTGCCTTGTTATGCGGCAGACCCGCATCCTTCATCTGTGAAAGCAGCTTATCGGGGTCTGTTCCCACGGTCTTTGCTAACTGCTCTACCGTTACTTCAGCCATTTCGTCTCTCTCTAATCTCGCTGTTGTTCGTCTGTCGTTTCGCTTAATCCGCTACTTACGCAGACTCCCCCTCTTCCGCGAACCACGGCTCGCGAGCAGTCATAATGAGCTCCGCAGCCCACTCTTCAGTCATACCTTCAATTTCCATGAGCTCATCCACACTCTGCTCAGCAAGATCCTCCATGGTGATAACACTCATGCTTGCCAATACATAAGCAAGTTGCTTATCCATGCCTCGCATCTCAAGGAGGTCCTGCGCTGGCTCATTGGAGCCAAGCTCCTCTTCAGACGCGATCGCCATGGTTAGCAATGCATCCTTAGCTCTGGCGCGAAGCTCCTCTGCGATGTCCTCATCGAAGCCTTCGATACCAGCCATCTCTTCCAAAGGCACGTAAGCGACTTCCTCAACTGTGGTGAACCCTTCCTCGACCAGTACAGCAGCGACATCTTCATCGACGTCGAGAGCATTCATGAAGGTCTCCATGATCTCGCCGGCTTCGGCCTCCTGCTTCTCGATCGCCTCATCCGTGCTCATCACATTGATGGTCCAGCCGGTGAGATCTGAGGCCAAACGAACGTTCTGTCCTCCGCGCCCAATTGCTTGCGCTAGGTTATCTTCGGCCACCGCAACTTCCATGGTATTGCTGTCTTCATCAACAACGATGGATTCAACCTCGGCAGGTGACATGGCATTAATCACCAACTGCGCGGGGTTGTCGTCCCATAGGATGATATCAACGCGTTCAGTATCGAGTTCGTTGGATACCGCTTGTACCCGAGACCCTCGCATACCGACGCAGGCACCCACAGGATCGATACGCTGATCGCCGGTTTTCACAGCAATCTTTGCTCGAGAACCCGGATCTCGCGCCGCCGATCGAATTTGAATAACTCCTTCGGAGATCTCGGGCACTTCAATCTTAAAGAGCTCGATCAGCATCTCCTTGCAAGCGCGCGAGAGAATTAACTGTGGGCCTCGTGACTCCTCATTGATCTCTAGCAGGATTGCGCGCACGCGGTCATTCATTCTGAATGTCTCTCGTCCGACCAGCTCTGAACGAGGCAGTAAGCCCTCCGCATTGTTACCAAGATCCAAGATAATGTTATCGCGCGTGACCTTCTTCACTGTGCCTGCCAGAAGCTCACCCATGCGGTCCTTGTATTGATCCACAACCTGCGCACGCTCAGCCTCTCGGACACGCTGTACGATGACCTGCTTAGCAGTTTGCGCCGCGATACGGCCAAAGCCGACATTTTCGACGACCTCTTCATGCACATCACCCGGGCGAAGATTCTCATCAACTTCAATCGCCTCTTCAGTCGTAAATTGTGTGCCCAAGAGCGCAAGTTCCGTATCGGGCACGACCAACCACTTACGCTTGGTGACGTAGTCGCCAGAGTCGCGATCGATTGTCACTTCGATATCAGACTCCTCGTCGTATCGCTTCTTTGTCGCGGTGGCGAGCGCCAGTTCGATGGCTTCAAAGATAATGTCTTCGGATACGCCTTTCTCGTTAGAAACGGCTTCGGCGACCATCAAGATTTCTTTGTTCATTCGCTATGTCTCACTCTCTTCATCGAGGACCGAATCGCCCTCTTTTAAACTCTCATTCATTGCACTGACCGTCGCTGGACGAGCGCGTTCAATCCACTCAGGTGTGGGTTCAACACGTGCTCTGTCGACGCTGCTTAACGGCAATAAATACTCGTGCTTGTCGACGCGTACCACAATGTCGTCACCATCGAACCCAAAAAACCAACCTCGAAACTTTCGACGACCCTCGAAAGGGAATCGAAGCTTCACTTCAATCGGCTGCTCCTCGTAAGCCGCAAACTGCTCCTTTTTGAAGAGCAAGCGATCGATGCCGGGTGAAGACACCTCTAAAGTGTATTCGCCTACGAAAGGATCCTCGACGTCCAAAACACCGCTGATGTGTCTACTGACCGATGCGCAATCATCAACGGTGACGCCATCACCTTTATCGATGTACACCCGCAATGTAGGACGACGGTTGGGGCTCAATAGCTCCAATCCCCATAGCTCATACCCCAACATACCGACTGTCGGTTCAAGCATGGTGAGCAGCTGGCTCTCTTTACCACCCATCGTATTCATCGCCGTCCTCGGCAAATTTCAGATACAAAAAAGGCCCGAACAAGGGGCCTAAAATGCAGCGCCAACAAACGCGCCATGTTGGTAGCGGGGGCCGGATTTGAACCGACGACCTTCGGGTTATGAGCCCGACGAGCTACCAGGCTGCTCCACCCCGCATCAAGTCTTAACAATGCCCCTTGCATCGACGCCTGTATCATCGAAGGCATTCACACGAAACTCTGGGTCTGCAACCATGGGTCCCGCGACTGAGGGGCGAGAGTCTAGGGAGTCAGGGGTGCCGCGTCAAGGGAGAAACGCACAAAAAAGGGGCGCCTGCGATGAATGCTGGGGCCCTGCAAAAACCCAGTTCTGTGGGCGTGGAGCACAAAGTTATCGAGCAATTAGCCCCAAGCTTGACGAGCGTAACTCAGTCAATGTGCCAGTCGCAGCAGGCAACCACATCGCCAACTGATTTGGCGGATCGGACGGCATCAACAATGGCGAACTCAAGTGCCTTCGCTCCTGCGATGCCAATGCTATTCAGCTGGGCGTCAGGGGTCGTTTCAACCTCAGACAAGGGCATAGAGACAGCAAACACCGTATCACCGTCGAACTGCGTGTGAATGGGCCGAATTGCCCGTGCCATCCCGTCATGTGCCATTTCGGCTACTTTTTTTAACTGAGCTTTACTTAAATTTGCGTTAGTGGCAATGAGACCCAAGGTGGTGTTGGTTCCAGCAACCGGTACTTTTGCAGTGTTGCCAATTGCTACATCAATGGCTGAGTCATACTGACCAACATCGTTTGCCCGGATGCCGGCGACGACAGTATTGCTGACGGTATCGACTATCTCACCCACCGCGTTGACTGCCACAAGTGCTGAAACAATAACGCCATTATCCAAGTCAATACGCGCGCTACCCAAGCCTCCCTTGGTTGCCCGGGCGGGGCCCAACAGCTTGCCAACTGTCGCACCCATACCGGCTCCGACATTACCAGATGTAATAGGTGAATCATTCGCCTGTAGAGCAGCCTCGTAACCCCAATTAACCCCTGGTCTTACGCTCGATGACCCTACGTTCAAATCAAACAAGACAGCCGCGGGCACGATGGGAACAACCGTCTGTTCGGATACGGGCAATCCAACACCTTCCTCCTCGAGCGCCGCCATAACACCCGACGCGGCATCCAAGCCATAGGCGCTGCCCCCAGTCAGGACGATGGCATGAACCTTTTCAACCAAATTACCGGGTACCAATAAATCGGTCTCACGTGTTCCCGGCGCCGCTCCTTGAACAGAAACAGCCGCTCTCGCGCCATTGCCGGCAAAGCGCACGACGGTGACACCTGTCATATTCAATTCATCTGTGACATGCCCGGCGGTAATTCCGGCGATGGCGGTAAGGCTTGCGTTTTCCATCAGAAATAAAGGCACCTCAAATCGGACAAATAGACGCTCAAACAGTCACACGGCTTGTCATAGAGCGCATCAAACTCCGCACAAAACGCAGGCGATTTTGTGCCTATAGCTGCAAGGCTAACACGTGAGGGTTAATCGTCGATTAATGTGTCAAAAAGTATCGCTAAATCGAGACCGAATCTATTTCGTTTGAGGCGCACAAGGCATACACTCCGCGCCTGTCTACAAGAATAATTTGCAATAGGAGACATTCATGGCGGCTTTACCAGAACACGCCAAGGTCGTTGTCATCGGACAGGGCGGTATCGTCGGCGCATCGGTGGTTCATCACCTGATTGAAGAAGGCTGGGACGACATTGTAGGTCTTGAAAAGTCAGCGATTCCCACAGATATCGGCTCGACATCTCACGCGTCGGATTTTTGCTATATGACGTCTCATGACAAGCTGAATGTGTTCACTAGTAACTACAGCCGTGAATTCTACAAAAAGCGCGGCAACTACATCCAAATTGGTGGGATGGAAGTCGCGCGCAAAGACGATGATGAGCGAATGCTTGAGCTCATTAGAAAAGTGGGCTCTGGGAAGGCCTTTGGTACCAATGCCTATATGATCTCTGCGGCCGAGGCGAAAGAAAAATTCCCACTTCTTGAGGAAGATCAAATTCAAGGCGCCATGTGGGACCCCGATGCTGGTCTCGTAACACCTCGCTCGCAGAAAGTGGCTGGCGATTTGGTGGATGAAGCTGTCGCGGGTGGCAAGCTCAAAGCCTTTGCGTATACCCCGGCAAACAAGATTTTGGTCGAAGATGGCGTTGCCGTCGGTGTCGAAACACCCAAGGGCACAATCATGGCCGACTACATTGTGCTCTGTGCCGGAATTTGGGGATCACTAATCTCTGACACGGCCAACGTGAAGCTGCCCCTCATGCCGCTCGAGCACCCACTGTTGTTTTTCGGACCTTGGGAACACCTCGAGGGAACAGGTAAGGACATCGTTTATCCGCTGATGCGCGACCAAGGGAACTCCGCTTATGTGCGAGATACCGGCGATCCCACCACACCTGAGGGCGGCCTTTTAGAGTGGGGCTACTATGAACCTTTTGAACCGCGACTAGTTGAGGCTCGCGACATTGCCGAGCCCGGTGAAGCACGCCTCTCACCCTCGATGCGAGACATGACGTTGGATCAGGTAATGGAAGCGTTCGAGCGAGCGATTGAGCTGACTCCTGTGCTGGGTGAGCTCGGTTGGGAAGAGCGACGTTCATTCAATGGCCTTCTATCGGTCACGGTCGACAGTGGGTCGATCATTGGTGAGTCCGTTGACCTGCAGAATCTGTGGTTGTGTGAAGCGGTTTGGGTCAAGGACGGTCCCGGCGCTGGAAAACTGCTTGCTGAATGGATGACGCATGGCAGAACGAGCATGGATCCCCATAGCATCGACCCCGCCCGTCACTATCCGATTCAGAAAAGCGATGATTATATCCGCGGCCGTTGCTACGAGTCAGCCCAGAAAATCTACACCCCTGCGGTGCACCCTCGCGAGCCTTTTGCCACATCACGTGGCATGCGGGTGAGCCCCTTCTACGAGCGCGAAGTCACACTCGGTGGTTACTTTATGGAAGTTGCCGGTTGGGAGCGAGCGCACGGCTACGCAGCTAACGAAGAAACCTTGCTCGCAAAGTATCGCGACCAGGTACCGGTGAGAGAAGCTGAGTGGGATAGCCGTCACTTCTGGGAAGTTTCCAACGCCGAGCAACTCGCTATGAGCGAAGGTGTTGGCATGATCAATCTCTCGCACTTCGCCATTTTTGATGTCGAAGGCGCAGACGCGGAAGGCCTTATGGAATACCTCTCTGTGGCGAAGGTCGGTGCTGATACCGCCATTGGAAAGGGTGTTTACACACACTTCCTCGATCACGCAGGTGGTATCCGCTCTGATCTCACCATCATCAGACTCGCCGAGGATTGCTTCCGAGTGGTGTGCGGTGGTGACACGGGCCACCGTGACTACATTTGGATGCGTGACATGAGTGATCGCAAGGGCTTCTCTAATGTCACATTCCATGATCGCAGCGAGGAGCTGGCGACTTTGGGGCTCTGGGGCCCTGAGGCACGGGTGACGCTAGCCAAGTTAATCGATGACCCTGAGAGCATCTCCACCGAGTCTTTTCCATTCGCGACGACTAAGGAAATCACAGTCTGCGGTGTCAAGGTTTGGGCCTTCCGCATCAGCTACGTTGGCGAGCAGGGCTGGGAGCTCTATTTCCCATTCTCGGATGGCCTCGCGGTTTGGGATGCGTTGTTTAAGCTCGGAGTAACACCGGTGGGTATCGAGACCTACGCTAACAGCCGACGACTGGAAAAGAGCTTGCGTCTTCAAAATGCCGATCTCGAGATTGACTACAACCTGTACGAAGCGGGTCTGGCTCGACCCAAGGTCAAGGCGGCAGACTTTCATGGTAAAGAGGCCTATGTGCAACAGCGCGAGCTTGATGAGCAAGCCGCCTACCTCTGCACGTTTGTTCTGCAAGACACAACCGACAGTAACGGCGTCGTACGCTACCCTGTTGGCAACTGGCCCATTCTCGATCCAGCTTCAAAAGAAGTCATCATCGATGCGCACGGTCGCCGGTCTTACACCACCAGCATGGCGTTCGGCCCGAGTCTTGGCGTGAATGTTGCCATGGGTTATCTGCCTACAGATAAGGCAAAAGAGGGCGATACCGTACTCATCGAGTACTTTGGTGAGCACTATGAGGCCAAGGTAATGAAAGTGGGTTACGGTGCGCTTTTGGACCCAACAAACGAGCGGCCAAAAAGCTAAAGTCTATAAACAGGAGCCTACGGGCTCCTTTTTTTTGGCCGGATATCGTGGACCGATTTAAAAGCTGCGTATCCGCAGTGTGATGGAATATTCACTGACAGATAAGCACTAGCTCTGGCGGTCGATTAAGAGCGCCGTCGCCGCCGTCGACCGTTAGTTTGCTCGACCACTTTCTTCAACGGCGGCTCTACTACGGAAAACAAGTGTGGATAGGTGTCCGTCTTGTGAGGAAATGCCATGGCTGCGACGAAGTAGTCCTGGAAGTCAGATTCCGTTGCCGTTTCAATTCGCTCGGCACAGTTCACTGTCTGCTGGATCGCACCACGGGCCTTGTGATCAAGAAGCGCTATGCGAGCGCCAACACCCGCCGCGTTACCCGCAGACGACACATGATCAAGAGCGCAGTCGGGAATCAATCCCAGCACCATGGCGTGTTCGACACTAATGTGACTGCCAAAGGCACCTGCAAGACGGATTCGGTCGACGGCCGACACACCCATCTTATCCATAAGTAACTTTATACCCGCATAGAGCGCAGCCTTCGCTAGCTGAATCTGTCGCACATCATTCTGAGTCACAACGATATCGCGCTGGGTTTCATCCTCTGCAAAATGAAGCACAAAGGACCAGGTTCTTCCGTGAGACCGGACGCGCGAACTGCGCTCAGCGAGCGCTCCATCGACGATGCCATCCTCAGAAATAACGCCTGCGAGGAACATCTCCGCGACGACCTCGATAATGCCCGAGCCACAGATGCCAGTGATTTTGAGTTCCTTGGTTGAATCCTCGAAACCCGCTTCCGTTGACCACAGCTCGGAGCCAATCACTCTGAATTTTGGCTCCAGCGTTTCACGATCGATTCGTACTCGTTCGATTGCCCCAGCCGTAGCCCGCTGTCCGGCGCTAATTTCACCGCCCTCAAAAGCAGGTCCCGTAGGGCTTGAGCACACGAGAAGTCGGTCTTTGTTACCAAGCACAATCTCAGCGTTGGTACCCACGTCAACGATAAGACTCATCGCGTTATCACTATCAGGACTCTCAGCGAGGATAACCCCTGCCGTATCGGCGCCCACATGTCCGGCAATGCAAGGTAGTACAAATAAACGTGCTTGGTTGTGGGTATCGAGACCAAGATCACGGGCTTTGAGCGTAACCGCCTCGTCGATGGTCAGAGCAAACGGCGCGCGCCCCAAATTGATTGGATTAATGCCCAAAACCAAATGATGCATGATGGGGTTGGCAACCAATGAAACCTCTAAAATATTGTCGGTCGGCTCACCCAGTTGATCGGTCAGCTCTGCAAAAAGCTTACTTAGCGCTGTTTGAATAGCGGAGCTCATCGCCTCAGCACCCTCCGGATGCATCATTATGTAACTGACGCGACTCATGAGGTCTTCACCGAATGGTATCTGCGGGTTCATAACGCTGGCCGATGACAACACATCGCCTGTGGAAAGATCACACAGGTGTGCTGCGACGGTCGTTGAGCCCACATCAACCGCCACACCCCGGGGCGCGTCGAATAGACCTGACCAGACACCAATAATCCGTGTTGATTCAAAAACGGCTACCGTGACACCTCGGTCACCCGATGCCAATGCCACCTGCAGCTTTACCAGCTCGGTAGTTTCAATGCGAAGGTCGGTCAAACCCCACTCGGACTCAAGCGAGGACATGAGCAGTTTCGCTTCGCCCCGTGCATCCTCCAGCGTGGACTCTGGCAGTGTCACGAAGTAGAGACGTGTGGCGGTATTGAGCTCGATATCCCGATGCTCGGCATCTTTGCGGATGATTTGACGGTGCACCTGACTCTCGGGCGGCACGTCAATAATCACGTCATCGAGCAACTCGGCGTGACAGCTCAAACGCCGACCTTCCGGTAATGGGCCCTTACGCTCGTTAAATTTTATTTCCGTGGCAACCAGAGGCGAGAGATGCGCTGGGCTTGAGGTCATCCTGTGCTTTTGGAATGTACCCGACATACAAGAGATTTGGCATCTACCGCAGAGGCCTCTACCGCCGCAGACCGAATCGATATCCACGCCCAAGGTGCGGGCAGCGTCGAGCAACTGGGTATGCTTCGGAAATTCGCCGCGCTTACCCGATGGTAAAAAAAGAACTTTGACCTGCTCGCTAGACACGTATTACGCGCTAGCCTCGGCGACGCCCAGCACGACCACGACGGCCGCCAGCTCCCTCCGGGGCAGGCTTACGGTACGCCTTAATCCAGTTCGCGCAATCGGGGTCATGCCCCATCATGACATCGCCACCTCGAACCGCTTGCATGACCTCGGCATGCAATGGACTGGTGATTGCCGAAGTCATACCCGCGCCCATTACCATGGTCAAGAACGCTGCATTGATGCCATTTCGGTTGGGCAAACCAAAACTGACGTTGGAAGCACCGCAGGTGGTGTTGACCTTAAGCTCCGTCCGCAGTCGCCGCACGAGCTCCATCACTTGTACACCCGCCTGATTGATAGCACCAATTGGCATCACCAACGGATCAACAACCACGTCCTCATGGGAAATTCCGTAGTCAGCGGCGCGCTCAACAATTTTTTTCGCCACCTCAAAACGCACATGGGGATCTTCAGAGATGCCTGTCTCGTCGTTTGAAATGGCAACAACAGCTGCGCCGTGTTTGGCGACCAAAGGAAGCACACGCTCGAGAACTTCATCTTCACCCGTGACCGAGTTAACCAAAGCTTTGCCCTGGTAGACCGCGAGACCCGACTCGAGAGCCTCAACAATCGAGGAGTCGATGCTCAGTGGTACGTCCGTCACTGATTGAACTAACTGTATTGCTTCAGCGAGGATGCGAGGCTCATCCGCCAGCGGAATACCTGCATTCACATCCAGCATCTGGGCGCCTGCCGCGACCTGAGCCAATGCATCAGTCTCCACGCGACTGTAGTCCCCGTTCTTCATCTCCTCGGCGAGAATTTTTCGCCCAGTTGGGTTTATGCGCTCACCAATGACCACGAATGGTTGATCAAAACCGATGCGAACTTCTTTGGTGGCCGAGCCGATAATAGTGGTGGTCATGAGTGTCTCCTGCACGGCCCAAACCGTCATTGTCGTGCACTTTTTATTGTAAAACCATGCGCTCGTATACTTACCGCTCCACCGAATACGATGGTTGAATTTAGGCGCGTTTTTTAACGCCTCAAAGAGTCGGATGCAAGTTAATTTGCGTCCTTGAAACCTTTATTTGCAACCATGGTCTTGAGCGTCTCGTCACTGACCTCCGCTTCGAGGATTTTCCCTATTTGTTCGGCCAGTTCTTGCGGAGAAAGATCTGACTCTATGGATGTTGTTATCCGGCGCCATTCCTCGAGATAAGCATCACTGCCGCCCTTGCCTGCTCGCATTGCAGCGCGATCTATGGCCGCTTGAAACCGGTGCTCCAGAAGGTATTTCCCGCGCTCTCGCCCGCGCTTGATCTGAACCTGGGAAGGAATATCTCTCCATAAGACATCGATTCTTTGCACGTTGTTAATCTTCCTTTTTGATCGGTTGGAGATTGGGGTCAATTGAGATTAACGGCTTCTCGATCTGTTTTACGTAAGTCAAAACACATTAGGCGATGACACGGATAACTTCTTCTTCAACTTTTTTAGCTAACAAGCCGTAACCCGTTGTAACCACCTCTAAAGGTAACTTTAGTCGCGTAGCCGCCCGCTCTGCCTGGACAAGAAGTTCACTACTATCGCCCTGGGCCAGATACACCACCTTACGGTAACGACCAAATAACATTTCCTCTAGTTCCGGGTGCTCGTCCAGCTTCATCTCCTCAACCACCAACCGATCGAAATGACGTGCGAGAAAATCTGTCAAATAAAAGGTCCCCGGCTCTGCTTCTGCGAGCGCCGCAAATACGGGACTGGTTGCATAGAACTCGTAGCAGTGGGCCCCTGGCAAGCGCTGGGCGTTAAACTGCTGCGCAACTCGATCGACGGCACCGCCGGTACCGCAGTCGGCATAGGCAATCAATATATTGCTGTACTCGGCGTGATGTTGGGCTAGCACCGACTCCAGCCGGTCGGCTATTCGCTCAGGACGATTGTGTAATGCCGCATCGAGGCACTTAATATCAAGTGCGGTCCACTGATTGGCTCTTTTAAGTGCTGAAAGCTCTTCCGCGAGGGCGCCACAGCCAATGACTAGTAAGCGCCCCAAGTGGGATCAGGCCTGAGACAGGCGACGCGCTTCAACTAAGCGAACGGCAGTAGTCGCAGCCTCAGCCGCATCACGACAGTAAGCGTCAGCACCCACGGCCTCGCCAAACTCCTCGTTAAGTGGCGCTCCACCCACCATCACAATGAAGTCATCCCGGATACCCTGCTCTTTCAACGCGTCAATCACAACCTTCATGTAAGGCATGGTTGTGGTCAGCAGTGCCGACATACCGAGGATGTCAGGTTTATGACGCTCAAGCGCCGCAATGTAATCCTCGACAGCATTATTGATGCCGATGTCATAGACCTCAAAACCCGCACCCTCGAGCATCATGGCAACGAGGTTCTTACCGATGTCGTGGATGTCCCCTTTCACGGTACCAATGACCATGGTGCCCACTGGCTTCGCACCCGTCTCCGCCAGTAAAGGCCGGAGAATAGCCATACCACCTTTCATGGCATTCGCGGCAAGCAACACTTCAGGCACGAACAAAATACCGTCCCGGAAGTCGATACCTACAATGGTCATACCATCGACCAGCGCCTTTCCAAGCACCTGCTCAGCGGTCCAGCCCCGATCGAGGAGAATTTGCGTGCCTTCCTCGATTTCCTCTTTCAATCCGTCATACAGGTCGTCGTGCATCTGCAGCACAAGGTCCTCATCGGACAGCTCTGAAAGGATGATGTCTTCTTCATCGGACATTACTGATGTCTCCGTGCTAATCGCCTAGTAGTCTCTGTCGGCGAATGATGCTTTTTCACGCGCCATGAAATCCAGTAGCGCCTCATCAATGGCGGGATCCAGAGCCGGTGGCTCGTAGTCCTTCAACATTTGTTTCCACACGGCGTTCGCCCTCTGCGCTGCATCCAAGCTGCCTTCAGCTGACCACTGCTCAAAACTGTTGTTATCGGCAATGGTTGAACGATAGAACGCCGATTCAAAGTTGCTCAATGTGTGCGCAGAACCTAGGAAGTGCTTACCCGGACCTACCTCGTGGAATGCATCCATTGCCTGGGCGTTTTCGGAAAGATCCATCCCCTCGAGCAAGACCGCGATCATATTCGCTTGATCGCAGTCCATAACAAATTTTTCGTACCCCACGGCGAGACCACCCTCGAGCCAGCCCGCGGTGTGCAGCATGAAGTTAACGCCCGCCAGAGCAGCCGTTTGAAGGGTATTAGCCGCCTCGTAAGCCGCTTGTGCATCGGGCAGTTTCGAGGCGCACAGGCCACCACCACTTCGATAAGGCACACCGAGTCGACGTGCGAGCGCCGCAGTGGCGTAGATAACCTGGCTGGGCTCTGGCGTACCAAACGTTGGTGCGCCCGTCGCCATCGATACTGCTGCCGCAAACGTTCCGAAAACAACCGGGCACCCGGGGCGAATGAGCTGTGTCAGCGCGATACCAGCCATCGCTTCCGCGAGAATCTGAGTACAGGTGCCAGCCACAGTCACAGGCGACATGGCACCTGCAAGAATAAAGGGCGACACCACACAGGATTGGTTGTTTCTTGCATAGACTTTCAGCGATCCCAACATGGTCCCATCAAAGACCAAGGGCGAGTTCACGTTAATCAGGCTCGTAAATACGCAGTTCTGATCAACAAACTCATCACCGAATACAAGCTTCGCCATGTCTACTGAATCTTGTGCACGACGATAATGTGTTACCGAACCCATCAGAGGCTTGTCACTGTATTTGAAATGGCTGTAGACCATGTCGTAGTGACGCTTGTTAACCGGCAGGTCTACGGGCTCACATACGGTCCCGCCTGAGTGGTGAATGCCAGGCGCCATGTAGGCTAGCTTCACAAAGTTTCTGAAATCTTCGATCGTCGAATAGCGACGACCGTTATCCAAATCATGGGCAAACGGTGAACCATAGGCTGGTACTAGTACCGTATTTTTCCCGCCGATCGTGACATTCCGCTCTGGGTTGCGCGCATACTGGACATACTCTGAGGGTGCCGTGGCTTGAATGATTTCTCGGCACATACCTCGCGGAAAACGCACGCGAGCTCCATCAACACTGGCACCCGCCGTCTTGAATAGCTCCCATACTTCGGGATCATCAAGAAAATCGATACCAACTTCCTCGAGCAATCGATCCGCATTGTCCTCGATGAGCTGAAGGCCTTCTTCACTCAGAATTTCAACGTAGGGAATCTTCCGCTGGATGAACGGTGCACTCACCGGTCCTGCATTGGCTCTCGCCTCGCGACGACCTGCGCTACCGCCTCCTTTTCGTCGTCCTGCTCGCTCGCTCATACGACTTTCTCTCTTATTCGTTAAGGCCTCAAATCGGGCGTCATTTTAACGTCATAAATGGGGGGGAATACCAGAAAAATCGTGCCATAAATTAGACTTTTTTTACCACTTTTTGGGAAGTATTTATGGCCCTGTTTTGAGGGCTGACTGAGCGCTTTTATCAGCGAGTCGCGAGGATATTTCGACCCGTTGTCATGTCGATAACACTATCGCAACAGTTGATGAGGTAATGTTGTCGCATAACCCGGTGTTAAGGCGATTATTAAGCGAGTCTGCGGTGTCGACAAAACGTATTGCAGTGGTGGGTGCAGGTGTCAATGGCGTGTCCATCGCGACCGCCTGTGCGTCACTCGGCCACCAGGTACAGCTGTTCGATGAAAGCACACCCTTTGACCAGACAAGTAGCGCATCCTCACGCATGCTTCACGGTGGCATTCGCTATATCGAGCAAGGCCACATTGGGCTGGTTCGCGAGGCATTGATCGAGCGTGATGGCTGGCTTCGCTTCGCCCCCAATGCAACCCGTGTTGAGCGATTTTATTTCCCTGTATACCACGGGTCGAAGCGGGGGCGATGGCTGCTATTCGCCGGCACGTTGATTTATCAGTGGCTGGCGGGACGCTTCTCCGTCGGGCCGAGTCAGTTGCACAGCAGCGAAGATCTCAAACATGTCTTTCCAAGTCTGATACCTCAGGGCCTTTGCGGCGGCGCCAGTTACTGTGATGTCGTCATGGAATACGAGCCATTAATTCAACGCCTCGTTGATGAGGCAAGGAAACAAGGTGTGCGCATCGTCGAAAACACGCGCATCGAGCGCCTTTACAGCGACGGCCGCATCGATACAGCACATCAGACTCTCGAGTTCGACCGAGTAATCAACGCAGCGGGGCCTTGGGCAGCAAAACTACTCGAAGCCTCAGATGTTGATTCCGGCTTTACGATCGACCACGTACGTGGCTCGCACCTGATTGTACAGGCATCGTTTCCACATGCGTTGGTTCTGCAAGCGCCGGGTGAGCGACGAATCATTTTCGTCATCCCGCTCGATCCTGAACATGTGCTGCTCGGCACCACAGAACAAAAGCATGACATATCAGACCCGATCGTCTGCACTGATGCTGAAAGCGCTTATCTTCTGGAAATTCTAAATCAGCATCTATCTGAGCCACTTGCAGCAAGCGACATCGTGACATCATTTGCCGGTGTCAGACCCATTGTCCGCCCTCGTGATACCGCTCCCGGTGACATAAGTTCTGCTAGTAGAGACTCCGAGATCGAGATTTCTGATCGTCTGATCAGTGTATTTGGTGGTAAGTGGACGTCAGCACGCCACTTAGGGGGAAAAGTCGCTGCGCTTGTCTAACCACCGTACGGTCGTTAGCAAGGAAAAACCGACCAGTGGTTAGTCACGTACGGTGGGTGTAAAAACAAAAACGCCCATGGAAGCTCTCTTATGATCACGGCACTCTACGCCAGCTTACTCGCGCTCTGGTTTGCCTTTCTGTCAATGCGCGTCATCGCATTACGAGGCAATCCCATGTTTGCTTTTTTAATCCTCGGAGCCTCTCCAGACAACATGCTCGAGCGTGCGGTTCGGGCTCACGGAAATCTCGCCGAATACACACCCATCATGCTGATCCTGCTTTACCTATTGGAAACCCTGCCTGCTACATCAGTAGCCCAGACGGCGCTTCATATACTGGGAGGCGCCTTCCTTTTGGGTAGACTCATGCACGGCATTTGTTTTGGCTTCATGACATCGAGCATGCCGCTGCGAATTGGCGGAACTGCTCTGACAATCTTCCCGCTCATGGTCGCGGCAATTTTACTTCTTACATTGGTCGTCTAGCCCCGACGCCGACTGGCGACTATGTTATAACCTTGGGACCAAGCGATAATTTGAGGGATTTGGATACACAGTGACGCTTCTCATTGTCTATCTCATCATTGCCATCGGCGTCTCATTTCTGTGCTCCATTCTTGAGGCGGTGCTCTTGTCCATGACACCTACATTTGTGGAACGACTGGCTCAGGACAGGCCCCGCGCTGGTGCGGTCGTGCAGAAAGTGCGAAAGCGCATGGATGAATCCCTCGCCAGCATTTTGATACTCAATACCTTTGCCCACACCATGGGTGCGGCCGGGGTGGGCGCTCAGGCACTTAACGTCTTCGGTCCCGAAATGGAGACGCTGGTCGCTGTACTGCTCACGCTAGCGATTCTGTATTTCTCAGAGATCATCCCCAAAACAGTAGGCGCAATGTATTGGCGCGGTCTCGCCATCTCGGCTGCACATGCCATCGTGTGGTCGGTGCGTATCACCTACCCACTAGTCTGGGTGTCCACTCGGCTGACCAAGATCATGGGCAGCAAGGAAATGAGTACAGTGACTCGCGAAGAAATTCTAGCGCTGGCCTCGCTAGGTCACCGCCACGGTGCTCTGATGTCACAGGAGAACGACTACCTTCAGAATATTCTGCGCATGCGATCGGTCACTACCGGCGATATTCTTACACCGAGAACGGTCGTACACATGTTGGATGAAAACGCTACCGTGAATGACGCTTTGGCCCTCGAGAAGTCTCGTCGATTTTCCCGAATGCCGGTGTACATCGACTCTGTCGATACGGTCACGGGTCATGTGTTGCGCAGTGACTTGTACGAGGCTGAGCGAGTCGGCAAGGGCGATACCACCATCGCTGAATTGCGACGCGACGTGGTCTATGTCTCAGACAAATTGTCCGTGCATAAACTCATCAATCTCTTCATCGCTCATCAAATGCATCTCTTTGTAGTCGAGGACAAATACGGTCAAACCGCAGGCGTAGTAACCTTGGAAGATGCTCTGGAAACACTGCTCGGTAAGGAAATTGTCGACGAGAGTGATTCTGTCGCCGACATGCAGGAACTGGCTAAAGAGAAGCATCGGGATCGGTTAGAAAGCGCAAACTCTGATTAAGTGAGCTTTCCGCCCGCACCTTGGGGGCTCTCCGAAAAAACAAGAACCGAAGACCCTTTTTTGCACGCGTAAAAAAGCCCCATAAATGGGGCTTTTTCATTAGATGGTGCGGAAGGGGGGACTTGAACCCCCACAGCCATAGGCCACTACCCCCTCAAGATAGCGTGTCTACCAATTCCACCACTTCCGCGATCTGTATTGGCTTTAGTCGATCGGGAGATCGTCTGCGCCAGAATTTTCGCTGGGCTCATCAGCAAGCGGTAGATCGCCTGCAGGAGCCAGGGGTGCCGCTTCGATCGACTCGAGCGGAACATCAAAACCAAGGTCGTCGGTGTCTGCAAACTGCTGGTCTGCAATCATTGCCAGGCCAAAGCTTGTCGCGAAGAATAGCGCCGACAACCAACCGGTCGCAGACGTCAGCACGTTTCCACCACCTGACGAGCCAAAGACCGTCTGTGAGGCACCACCGCCAAACGATGCACCCATATCAGCGCCCTTGCCGCGTTGCAGCAAAATGAGGCCGATGATCGCGAGCGCTACCAGCAGATGGACAACCAAAATAACTTGATTCACGTGTCTCTCCGAAATTGACGTTTTTACGCCGAACAACGTCATTACCAAGGGTGCGCGAGTCTACCCAAGTGCCGCGCGAGGGGCAAGGCTAATCTTGTTATGCGGCCTGTCGAATAGCGTCCGCGACTTCGTCGGCGAGCGCATCAATGGCGACCGTATCATCCCCCTCAACCATCACTCGGATGACAGGCTCGGTTCCCGATGGGCGCAGAAGTAGACGCCCTCGCCCCTCGAGCTCAGATTCAACGCGGCGGCGGGCTTCAGCAATCGCGGGGTGTGCCGAAAGATCAAAGCCCTTTGTAATACGCACATTGACCAAGACCTGCGGTAAAGGATTGAAACCGGAGGCAAGCGCTTCAAGACTTTTCCCTGAGGCCCTGACCGCCGCCAGTACTTGCAAGGCGGCGATGACACCGTCACCGGTTGTACTCAAGTCTCCGCAGATAATATGACCGGATGACTCGCCGCCCAAGCTCCAACCCTCAGCAACCATCAGCTCTTTTACGTACCGGTCGCCCACCTTGGCACGTGCCAATCGAAGGCCACTTTCCTGGAGCGCTAATTCCAGCCCCATATTGGTCATGAGCGTGCCGACGATTCCAGCGTCAGAATCGCCATTGGCAAGGCGATGCATCGCCAATACGTAAAGCACATCGTCGCCCGTTAGTAATTCACCCTTTGCATTGACCATTTGCAACCGGTCGCCGTCACCGTCAAAGGCAATGCCAATATCCGCGCCCTCTTCTAGCACCTTTGCCTGCAATGCAGCGGGCTCCGTGGAGCCCACGCCATCGTTAATATTGTAACCATCGGGTGTCGCGCCAATCACAACCGTTGTAGCACCCAGCTCTTCAAACACGGCAGGGGCAATGTGATAAGTGGCACCATGTGCGCAATCAATTACGAGCTTCATTCCTTTCAGACTGAGCTCATCAGGAAAGGTGGACTTGCAGTATTCGACGTAGCGACCGGCCGCATCGGCAATGCGGCTCGCTTTACCAAGCTGCTCTGAATCGACGGTCTCCATTGGGCTGTCAATCATGGCCTCAATCCGGACCTCCAGCTCATCCGAGAGCTTGCTTCCCTGGCCGTTGAAAAATTTGATGCCGTTATCAAAGTATGGGTTATGAGAGGCGCTGATCACTATGCCCGCATCTGCTTTTTGCGTTCGCGTCAGAAGGGCGATCGCAGGGGCCGGCAGTGGACCCAGCAGCTTCACGTTCGCACCCGCCGCTACCAGTCCCGCCTGCAATGCTGACTCGAGCATGTAGCCCGACACCCGCGTGTCTTTACCAATGACCACCGTTGGCTTAGTACCGTCTTCACTGGCGAAGACCTTGCCCGTCGCCCATCCCAGTTTTAGCATGAAGTCAGGTGTTACCGGTGCGTCGCCAACACGGCCTCGGATGCCATCGGTACCAAAATATTTTCGACTCACAACTCCCCCTCAGTCGCCTGCCAAACAGCCAGTGCATCTGCTGTTTCGGCCACGTCGTGTACGCGAATGACGGACGCTCCCCTAGCGGCTGCCATTACAGCGAGTACAGCACTGGGAACCACACGCTCGGGGGCGGGACGCCCAGTGATTGCGCCGATCATAGACTTTCGCGAGACACCAACCAAGATCGGCAAATCAAATGAGGCAAATTCCTCGAGTCTTCGCAACATTTCGTAGTTTTGCGCGACCGTTTTGCCAAAGCCAAAACCGGGATCGATCACCATTTGATCCCCGGCCATACCTGCCTCCCGGCAAGCTGCAATCCGATGTGCGAGAAATGCCTTCACATCGGTGACGACATCGTCGTACGCCGTTTGCTCTTGCATGCGATCTGGCTCATCAGACATGTGCATCAAGGAAACAGGTAATTGAGAAGCCACGGCTACGGCCATAGCACCTTCACGCGAGAATGCTCGGACGTCGTTGAGTAAACCTGCGCCCGCCTTCGCTGCCTCACGCATGACCTCAGGCGTGCTGGTATCGATCGATAAAATGACATCGAGTCGGGGGGCAATTAGCTGAACAGCGCCCATGACTCTGTCGAGCTCTTCCTGCAATGACACAGGCGCGGCTCCTGGGCGAGTGGACTCTCCTCCGATATCAAGGATTGCTGCCCCATCGGCAACCATCTGCGTTGCTCGCTCCAGTAGGCGATCGTGAAGAAGCCCCCCACGAGAGAGCAGTTGGCCACCGTCAGAAAATGAATCGGGCGTCACGTTGAGGACGCCCATTATTTGAGGTGTATCCAGCGATAGGACTCGCTGGCCACACTGTAGACTCACCGACACGTTTCTCAGTGAGTAACGGGATCGCCCATGGCATCGTCATTCGGAGATGACGCCTCTGGATCTGACGGTGAATCAGATGGACCATCGGACCAATCAGAGGGGGGATTTGGCTTACGGCCTTCCATGATCGCATCGATCTGCTCGGAGTCGATGGTTTCGTACTGCATCAAAGCCTCGGCCATCATGTCCATCTTGCTGCGATGCTCCTCGAGCAAGTCGCGCGCTTTCTCGTAGCACTTATCGATAATGGCACGAACCTCTTTATCGATCGCCAACGCTGTTTCATCTGACATGGCTTTCGAGGGTTGTGCCGCTGTTCGACCTAGAAATACTTCCTCACCCCCCTCGTCGTACATCAGAGGACCCATGGCATCAGAAAGACCCCATTTTGTAACCATATTGCGAGCAATTTCCGTCGCACGCTGAATATCGTTGGATGCGCCTGTGGTAATACCTTCTTTACCCAAGGTCATCTCTTCCGCCACACGGCCACCAAACAAGCTGGTGATCTGGCTCACAATATGACGCCGACTATGGCTGTACCGATCTTCTTCGGGGAGGAACATGGTGACGCCCAGCGCGCGTCCTCGCGGAATAATCGACACTTTATATACTGGGTCGTGTTCTGGCATAAGGCGTCCAACAATCGCGTGTCCCGCCTCGTGATAAGCCGTATTGAGCTTCTCTTTCTCGGACATGACCATGGAACGGCGCTCGGCACCCATCATGATCTTGTCCTTGGCCAGTTCAAACTGTTGCATACCAACCGTGCGCACGCCCGCTCTCGCTGCAAAAAGCGCTGCCTCGTTGACAAGGTTTGCCAAGTCCGCACCAGAGAAGCCGGGCGTACCCCGCGCAATTTTTGATGCTTCCACATTTTCTGCGAGCGGCACCTTGCGCATATGCACCTTGAGGATCTGTTCTCTACCTCGAATATCGGGCAGTCCTACAGTGACCTGACGATCGAAACGGCCCGGACGAAGCAGCGCTGGATCCAGTACATCAGGACGGTTGGTCGCAGCAATAACAATGACACCATCGTTTCCACCGAAACCATCCATCTCAACCAGCAACTGGTTTAATGTCTGCTCACGCTCATCGTGACCGCCGCCAAGCCCCGCACCACGATGACGACCGACCGCATCGATCTCATCGATGAAAATGATGCATGGAGACTGCTTTTTCGCCTGATCAAACATATCGCGAACGCGCGATGCGCCAACGCCAACAAACATCTCGACGAAATCCGATCCCGATATGGAGAAGAACGGCACTTTAGCTTCGCCAGCAATCGCTTTCGCAAGCAGGGTTTTAC
>CABYVD010000005.1:0-70682 GCA_902522335.1 Halieaceae bacterium
TTGTTATCTGGTAGGTTCCAATAATACGTTCACGAAATCCACCCTCACAGTAGCTTAAGTAAAAGCGCCACATGCGAATGAACTTCTCATCGAACCCCAAGGCTTTCACAGCATCTAGTTCAGCCATGAGGGCGTCATGCCAATGCTGGAGTGTTCGCGCGTAATCGAGAGCGATATCTCTGAGGTCGATAATTTGCATATCGGTTCTGCGGGTTAACGCGCCGCTGATGACGTTAAGCGATGGCAGGCAGCCGCCTGGAAAGATGTATCGCTTGATGAAATCGACTGACTTGCGGTAGTCATCGTAGCGTTGCTTGTTGATAGTGATGGCCTGAATCACCGCTTTGCCATCGGGCTTGAGTAAATTGCTGACACAGTTGAAATAGGTATCGAAGTACTCGTGCCCAACGGCTTCGATCATCTCGATAGATACCAACTTGTCGAACTGACCGGACAGGTCTCGGTAATCTTCGAAGAGCAGGGTGATTTTGTCGTGAAGTCCTCGCTTCTCGACTTCTGCGCGCGCATATTCAAGCTGTTCACGGGAAATTGTCGTGGTGGTTACCTTGCAGCCGTAGTTCTCTGCAGCATAAATCGCCATGCCCCCCCAGCCCGTGCCGATTTCAATCAAATGATCGGTTGGCTTCAGCTCGAGATCCTCGCATATAAGCTGTAGCTTGTGCTGCGATGCCTCAGCCAGGTTATCGCAATTTGGCGGGAAGACCGCCGATGAATACATTAGGGTAGGGTCAAGGAAAAGAGAAAAGAAGTCGTTGCCCAAATCGTAATGAGCGGCAATATTCTCCCGCGATCCGGTAAGTGAGTTTTTACGTGCGGCGTGTGCAAGCTTCAGCGCAGCTTTGATCAGCCAGTTTTGATTGTTTTTCATGGATTCGAGAATGGGCATGTTGGCACTGAATACCCGTGTCACATTGGTGAGTTGATCAGTGCTCCAATCGCCGTCGATATAAGCCTCCGCTGCACCCATGGTTCCGCCCATGAGAATCCGAGCGTAAGCGCTGGGCTCGTGGATCGTGACCGAGGCGCTCGGCGCAATCGATAGATCACCGCCGCCGAAACGGTGTGTCTCTCCATTGTCATGAACGACTAGCTCACCATGCCGCAGACCGCTGAAGAGCTTGAACACCAAACGTTTTGTGAGTTCAGTACTGCGCCATGACTTTACCGAGGGTAATTTTCCAATGTGTTTAACATCTACCTGATGTGTGGTCATAAGACATTCCTACTTAACTAATAGAGTTATTCTTTGGATGAGCGAAGAGAGGCACACGTCGCAGAAATAGGACGAGTGCCTGCCAATAAATACCTGCTGTGACTTTGGCTGTCTCAAAGGGAAAGCGCGTCAGCAGGGAGAGTCCGGTAAACCGCGTAATCGGGAGTCGTGAAAGCGTTAGCGATGCATGGAAAACACGTTTTCCGTTCTCAAGGTTGGTGAGCTTGATGGCCAAGGTTTCATCAGGAACCGTCGACGACCAGCGGTACTGTTGTTGCATACCGTGGAACGGCGAAACATGAAGCTCCTTTTGAAACTCTGTCTGGAAAACCGCCCCTGAATGGTCGACAGGAAGGACGTAGCTATGCCTTTCACCCCAGGGCGTATTGGTGACCTCGGCGACAATAAATTCGAGTCGTTCACTTGACGTGCCTTTGCAGAAATAACAGGCGATTGGGTTATTCTGGAGTCCGAAATATCGCCAATTGGCAAGCAGAAAGATCCGTCCCTCGAAGTGCTGGTTTGTCTCTTCGAAAATACGCCGTTTTACGGCCTCTGCCACAGTGAGGTTTTCGTCGCCAATGAAGTCGCTGCGGATAAAGCGCGCTGGCGCCAAACGTCGCGAACCCCAGCCTATGGCACGGTGGGTAACGTCGCTTATCTTCTCCACATCAACAAAGGGCATGAATACCCGATAACTAAACCGATGAGGTTTGGGTGTCGTCCGCGCGTGCGCTAGTCGACCCACATAGAACGCCGAATTCACTGGAGGCCCCGCTTCTTGCTGATGGCGTCGGCGACACGATTACCGCTAAAAAGACCGTCCTCGTGAAAACCATTGCGCCAGTAGGCGCCACAGAACCAGGTGTTCCGCGGCCCATTGATTTCAGGCCAGCGTTGCTGAGCACCGATGCCTTTAATGGTGAACTGCGGATGCGCGTATCGGTACTCTCCCAAGATCGTTCTCGGGTCAATTGCGTCAGTGTCGTTTAACGTTACGCAGAAGGTCTCAGGCGAGTTGATCCCTTGAAGAATATTCATGTTGTAAGTCAGTGTTGCTTGGCTGTTCGACCCACGTAGCCGATAGTTCCAGCTCGACCACGCGAGCCGCTTTCTTGGGAGCAAGCGTGTGTCAGTATGGAGGACAACTTCATTCTCAGAGTAGGGGAGTTCGCTTAGCACAGATGATTCGGTGTCATCGATATCACTAAGCATGGCCATTGCCTGATCCGCGTGTGTCGCAATGACGATGTCATCAAAGCTCAGCTCTTCACCCTGATGTGTCCGTAATCTGGGAGACTGACCCTCTTCACGCACGACCGCGGTCACTGCGCAGTTGGTGCGAATTTTCTTCTCAAACGGCGCACACAGGGGCGCCAAGTAACTCTGGCTGCCGCCGCGTAACACTCGCCACTGAGGTCGGTTTTTGACCTGTAACAAACCGTGATTCTTAAAAAATCGAACAAAAAATTCTGCGGGAAAGTTCAGACTTTCCTCGAAGTTTGCAGACCAGATGGCTGATGCCATGCTGATGAGGTAGTTGCGCCGGAAGAACTCATTGAAGCCGTGCCGCTCTAAATAGTCCTGCAGCGTCTCGCCGCTGCGCAGCCGGCCAGCTTCGAGGTCTTCTACTGCTACTTTGTTAAACCTAAGAATGTCTTTGACCATCCCAACAAATTTAGGCGAGAGAAGGTTCCGACGTTGCGCAAACAGGGTATTCAGGTTGTTTCCAGCGTACTCGAGGCCGGTAATGTCATCGGAAACAGAGAACCCCATTGAGGTCGGTTGGTTTGTGACCGCCAACTCGTCCATGAGCGAAATGAACTCAGGGTATGTCCAGTCGTTGTACACAATAAACCCGGTATCAATCGCGTAATCACCGCTGGAAACCGACACCTTCTTGGTGGCCGTATGGCCGCCGACCGTATCTGCCGCTTCAAAGACGACAACAGGCTCGCCCGCTTGCGCCAAGCGATAGGCGCATCCAAGACCAGAAATTCCTGTACCAATAATGGCTGTGGCCATTGTTTTACCTCAAAACCGCGCCGATACCGCATTCCGGATAATTACCGGAATAATGATCTATATGTAAGTTTTAATATACACATTAAGGTGTCAAGTTTATTAGATTTGTGTATTCTGTGTGGAGATACGCTCAGAGGAGAGTGCTGGATGGTAGACAAGCAGGGAGAAGGCGCACGCGGACAACCCGCGACCTCTGCTTGGTCGGTTCCCGCGGGGCGCCGAACAGATGAGTGGAGCCAATGCGTTGTCAGAATTGCAGAGCATAGCGATCGAGCCGCATTTGCGAAGTTTTTTTCGCACTTTGCTCCCCTTATTAAGGCCTTTGCACTCTCGGGCTCGTCGCTATCAGCGGCGCATGCCGATGAGTTGGTTCAAGAGGTGATGCTGAAGGTATGGCAGAAAGCTGCTGGCTTTAATCCAGAGAAAGCTGCCGCTAGTACCTGGGTTTACACCATCGCGCGAAACTGTCGGACCGATATGTTCCGACGACTTCAGAAGTTTGATACGCAGCTCGAAGCCGAGGACGTTGGTTTTGAGCTCGAGGGCGATGAGCCCACCATGGCCCTTCATGCATCGCGAGGTGCTGTTCGTGTTCGGGAGCTGATGAGTGATCTTCCCCAGGATCAGGCGCAGATTCTTGCGAAGGTCTACATGGAAGGTAAGTCGCACTCTGAGACAGCTGCAGAGTTAGGTCTGCCGCTTGGTACTGTGAAGTCTCGCGTGCGCTTAGCTATTCAAAAATTACAGGTGTTTATGGACGCGGGCTCGGAGGAGTGATCCGCAAAGGCAAAAATATGGGTATTAGTTTGCATAAGCTGTAGAAAAGTTTGCTAGGGCTGAACCGGCGGATACAGTCGGTCGTACCGCAGACGGATCAAATGCAGTAGACTGGTATAAAGGGCAGGGTTAAAAGATCGTCATGGTTAATCATCATCCAGATACAAATACACTACTTGAGTTTGCAGCGAGCTCACTGCCCGCTGCACAAAGTGTTGTTGTTTCGACACACCTCCAGTTTTGCTCTGAATGTCGCCAACGGCTTGCACAATTAGAGAGCCTTGGTGCCACGATGTTTGAGGATGCTGAACCCGTTGATATCAATCCGAGTCTCTTCGACAACGTTCTTGCTCGCCTCGATGAGGTGCAAGATGACCGTGCGGCCAACGATGCGAACGCTTCAACAATGTCATGGACAGTGAAGCAAATCCGCAAGGGGAATCTGGATGAGCTTCAGTGGAAAAAAGTGACTCGCTCACTGCGTATCGCCGATCTAGGCGACATTAACGGTGCAGCTGAGTTCTCGCTTTACCACATCGCTGAGGGCGGCCGTATTCCTCAGCACAATCACTCCGGGACAGAGATGACTTTGGTTCTGCAGGGTGGTTTTAGCGACGAAAGTGGCTCGTATCATGCGGGCGATTTCATCACCCGTGAAGCGGGTGACATTCATGCGCCGACGGCGCTCCCCGGTGGCGACTGCATTTGTTTGGCGGTTCTCGAATCACCGTTACGATTCACTCGCTGGCACCATCGCTGGTTGAGTCCTCTGCTGCAGCTACGAGCGGGCTAGCCTTTTCAAAACCAATCGTTTCTGCACCTGTCGGTTGCGGAAGCAGCCAAACCATTCGATAAGGCTCAGAAATTTACTTGGGCTATTCGCGATATTGCGGATTTTTGTATCGATAAAGCGGACTCGATGAGATCCTCTTACATTCAACAGACGTACAACCCCCAAACTTTAAAAAGCGAGCATCTTCCATGCGTATTGTTATTCCTCGCGAGTCGGTTGCAGGCGAGCGACGCACCTCCGCGACTCCTGAAACTGTAAAGAAAATGATCCGTCTCGGCGCCGAGGTGGCTATCGAGTCTGGCGCTGGTACAGCGGTGGGCTTTGATGACAGCATTTACGCGGAGCTTGGCGCAGAGATCGTCGCGGATCGTGCCGCCTTGCTTGGCTCTGCCGACATGGTTCTGAGGCTTCGTAAACCTGAGCCGGACGAGATCGGCATGATGAAGTCCGGTTGTATCCATGTGTCTTATTTAGATCCGTTCAATGAGCGCGATTTAATCAAAACACTGGCGGATAAGGGCATTACTGCGATTAGTATGGAGATGATTCCGCGCTCCACGCGAAGCCAGAAGATGGATGCGTTGAGTTCTCAAGCGAATCTAGCCGGCTACGTGGCCGTCATGTTGGCAGCAGCACAACTTCCACGAATTTTTCCAATGCTTATGACGCCGGCAGGTACGCTAAAGCCAGCTAAGGTATTCATCATTGGTGCTGGCGTTGCCGGTCTTCAGGCGATTGCTACCGCAAAACGTCTCGGTGCTCGAGTTACTGCATTTGACACGCGCCCTGTCGTTGCAGAACAGGTTCAGTCGCTGGGCGGTAAGTTTTTGGAAATCGATCTGGGAGACACCGGTCAGACGTCTGACGGCTACGCGAAGGAGCTGACACCCGAGCAGGTGGAGATTCAACGCCAGGCTCAGAAAGATGTGATCGCTGACTCTGATGTCGTAATTACCACGGCGCAAGTGTTCGGCCGCAAGCCGCCTGTTCTTGTGACCAAAGATATGGTTGAGGGCATGGCACCAGGGTCGGTAATTGTCGATATGGCTGCGGAGACCGGCGGTAATGTTGAAGGATCAGTTCCTGATGAGACCGTTGTCGTTGATGGTGTGACAATCGTCGGCACCGCGAATCTTGCGAACGAGGTCGCCAAGGACGCGTCTCAGATGTATGCCAGCAACCTGTTTAACTTGGTTGAGGACACTTGGGATACGGAAGCGAAGACATTTGTTCTCGATATGGAGAACGATATTTTACCGGGCTGTGTCATCACGCACGGTGGAGCGGTGGTTCACCCCACTATTAAAAACCTAATGGAAGGGGAAGGCTAAGATGGATGTCTCATATCTTTTATTCATTTTGATGCTCTCAGTTTTTCTGGGATTTGAGCTGATCAATAAGGTGCCTGCGACACTGCACACCCCATTGATGTCAGGTGCGAATGCAATCTCAGGGATTACGGTCGTGGGTGCGATTGCATTGGCAGGAAGTGGCAATGCCGATATGGCTCAGTGGTTGGGTGCTGGTGCGGTAGCACTTGCAAGTATCAACGTGGTCGGTGGTTACATGGTGACCGACCGCATGCTTGGCTTCTTCAAGAAGAAGGAGGGCTAAGCCATGGATCTCGAACTGATTATCCAACTGGGTTACGTCGTTGCTGCAGGCCTCTTTATTTTTGGCCTCAAAATGCTGGGGTCTCCCGATACAGCCCGCAGAGGTAATGGCATATCCGCGATTGGTATGCTGGTGGCGATTGTTGCGGCACTGCTCGATCAGGGCATTGTCCAGTACGAATTCATTCTAGGCGGCATGGTTGCGGGTGGCCTCATTGGTGCCTTCGCAGCGCGCACGGTTGCCATGACCTCGATGCCTGAGATGGTGGCCTTGTTCAACGGTGTTGGTGGTGCAGCATCTGGTCTTGTAGGTGTCGCGGCGCTCTCGATCGCAGACGGCAGCTTTACCTACATCACCATTATTCTCTCCATCCTCATTGGTGGTGTAACGTTCACTGGCTCACTGGTTGCCTACGGCAAGCTGTCTGAGCGCATTGGTAGTGGCGCCGTGACCTTCGGCGGGCAGAAATTCGTCAACGGTTTGATTGTTGTCGGTATCTTGGCTAGTGCCGTGATGTTCGTCATGGATCCAACCAATACCAACATGCTCTACACAGTGGTCGGCCTGTCACTCCTCTTTGGCATCATGGTGGTGATCCCAATTGGCGGTGCGGACATGCCAGTCGTGATCTCGTTGCTGAACTCATACTCGGGTCTAGCGGCCTGTGCGGCTGGTTTTGCCGTCGACAACAACGTGCTGATTGTTGCTGGTTCGCTGGTTGGCGCGTCAGGAATTATCTTGACGCAGATCATGTGTAAGGCGATGAACCGCTCATTGAGCAACGTCTTGTTCTCAGGCTTTGCCAGCGTCGCCACCACGGTAACGGAAGTTGAGGGCGAGATTAAGCCTATCTCGGTAGAGGATGCTTACTATGTGCTCGAGGCAGCGACCAACGTCGCTATTATCCCTGGCTACGGCATGGCGGTCGCTCAGGCGCAACACGTTGTGAAGGAGCTCATGGAGCTGCTTGAGGCCAACGGTTGTGAGGTGAATTACGGTATTCACCCGGTGGCAGGTCGAATGCCCGGTCACATGAACGTACTTCTAGCCGAGGCAGACGTACCGTACGACCAGTTGTTAGAGATGGACGATATCAACCCGCGCATGGAAAGCGTCGATGTCGCGATCGTCATTGGCGCCAATGATGTTGTGAACCCAGCTGCTCGGGAAGTCGAGTCGTCCCCGATCTACGGAATGCCGGTCATTAATGTTGCTGATGCGCGCACCGTGTTTGTATTGAAGCGATCTATGGCCTCTGGCTTTGCGGGAATCGAAAATCCGCTCTTCTACAAAGACAACACACGCATGCTCTTTGGCGATGCGAAAGAGTCTATTGGTGGCCTGGTAAGAGAGTTTTCTTAACCGCCAGCTCGGCAGTGAACTTATGCGAAGGCGCCAGAACACGGAGCCTTTTTTTACCCGTTATTCAGGCAATGACTGGGGAAACGTTTTTGTTTGCAATGAGCGCTTTAGCCGGAGTAGCGTTTGAGCTGAGGCCCGAACGATAAATCAAAAAAAAGAACGCCCTGCTATGACCATTAAGCGCATCCTGGGAATGATTGCGGTATCGCTGCTCGCTGTCATTGCCTATCTCTTTTTTGATATCTCCCACAGGCTCGAGAAGGCACGGACCGAGGATCCGCTTGTCTGGGCATCGGATATTGAAACGTTTGCGGAGCGAGGTGTCGGCGAGCCCGAATCCCTCTTGTTTGTAGGAAGTTCCAGCATTCGATTTTGGGGTGAGCTTGCCAAGGACATGACGCCTGTACCCGTCATAAACCGCGGATTCGGAGGCTCTAAAATAGGTGATGTTGTGCATTACGCCGAAACCTTATTTCGGGCAGATAACCCGCGCGCTATTGTGATTTTCGTCGGCACCAATGACATGACGCCCCAACAGACAAAGTCAGTAGATACGATGACCGCCATGTTTAAAGCCATGATGTCGGCTTTAAGGAAACAGCATCCGAATGTGCCCGTTTACTATATTGCGATCACGCCATCACCATTGCGCTGGGCTATCTGGGATGAAGCTGTTGCGGTGAACGAGGCGATTCAGACGCTCATTTTGCAGATGCCAAATACGTGCTTCATTGATACGGGTGAAGCCTTGATGAGCGGTAGTGAGCCCAACCCCGATAACTACGTTTTCGATAGGCTGCATCTCAGTGGTAAAGGCTATGATATTTGGGCTGAGATTATCCGGTCGCGGCTGTTTAGCGATCTTGGTTTGCCCTAGGCGGCAGGCGATGTGATCTGCGCTTCCTCCGCCGGCGTCTCTTTAAATTGCATGCTGGCAAGGCGCCGATAAAGATCGCAGCGCGTCAACAGCTCAGAATGTGTACCCACGTCCACGACGGAGCCTGAGTCGATCACTGCGATAGCGTCCGCGTTAATGATGGTGGACAACCGGTGCGCAATGATAATAGTCGTTCTACCTCTAGTGAGCTCGCCAAGAGCCAGTTGCACGAAGTACTCGCTCTCTGTGTCCAGCGCACTGGTGGCTTCATCCAGCAAGAGGATTTCAGGGTTCTTCAAAATGGCTCGAGCGAGCGCGATCCGCTGACGTTGACCGCCAGATAATTGGACGCCTTGTGCGCCTATCTCGCTTTGATAGCCCTGTGGCAATCGCTCGATGAACTCTTGAGCATAGGCTGCCTTTGCCGCGGTTTCGATGTCGGCCTGGCTGGCGTCAGGATTCCCGTAAGCAATGTTGTAGGCGATGTCACCTGAGAAGAGGATAGGCGCCTGAGGTACCAAAGCGGCCTTGCTTCGCCAGTCCTGTAATGGGAAATCGGCAAGTGCGATGTCACCGTAGGTCAGGGCGCCCTCGCTGGGGTCGTGAAAGCGTTGTAGCAACTCAAAGAGCGTTGATTTACCAGCGCCTGAGGGGCCAACGAGTGCCAGGGTTTTTCCCGGGGCAATGGTTAAATTGAAGTCTGAGAGTGCGGGATTTTCTGGTCGTTCGGGATAGGTAAAGCCCAGGCCCTTGGCAACCAAGGCTTGACCATGCGGGATAGGAGATGAGCCATGATCGGGAATATCGCTCTCCTGATGGAGAAGTTCGACAAGCCGCTCGGCGGCACCGGCAGCGCGCTGCAAGTCACCCCATACCTCCGATAATGTGGCAAAGGCGGTACCCAGCATTACAGCGTAGAAAACGAACGCGCCGAGGTCGCCGCCGCTCATTCTACCCGCGATAACATCTTGTCCGCCGGTCCACATCATCCCAACCATGCCACCCAGGAAAAGGAAGATGGCGCAAGCCATCAGCCAAGCACGCTGCTGGATCCGTTTTTTGGCAATGTCGAAAGCGCGACTCACCTCCTGCTCGAAGACCTCGCGCTCCATTGTCTCCCGCTGGAAGCTTTGAACAATCTTGATGGACTGAAGCACCTCACCTGCCCGATTACCCACACTCGCGATGCTGGCTTGGCTTTTATTGGAGAGGTTCCTTACCCGCCGACCGAGATAGAGCACGGGAAGCAAGGTTAGTGGCACACCGATCAACATAATAAGCGTCAGTTTTATATTGGTCAGCGACATTAATATTAGGGCGCCAACGAGTGTTAGGGCGTTGCGTGCCGCAAGACTGACCGATGAGCCAATCAGAGTCTGCAAGAGTGTTGTGTCGGTTGTTATCCGCGACATGATCTCGCCCGCGTGATTCTTCTCGTAAAACCCTGGGTGAACTGTAAGTAGGTTGTTGAAGACATCGCGGCGTAAATCCGCGCTTACGCGTTCACCAAGCCAAGACACCATGTAGAACCGGATGAAGGATCCGCAGGCCATGGCAAAGCCCACGCCCACCATAAAGAGAACGGCCCGGCGTAAACCGTCTTCGCTTTGATTGGAGAATCCTTGGTCAATCAGAATTTGAATGCCGTAACCCAGTGACAGTTGGGTCATGGCAGTAAACACGAGGGCGGCGCTTGCAATAATCAAACGGCCTTTATGAGGCCAAAGGAAGCCTAGCAGCTCTCTTAGCGGCCGGAGCGATTTTGACTTTCGGGGTTCGTTGTCGCTGGGTACTGAGCTGGCGTCACTCATCTTCGTTTGGACTCCTAGATAGGGCGCGGCCCATGACGAGACCAACCTCAAACAAGAGCCACATTGGTAGTGCGAGCAGTGTTTGGGAAATCACATCGGGTGGCGTAAGTAACATGCCCATGATGAAACAGCCAACAATGACATAAGAGCGGTTATTTGCGAGCTGGTCGGCGGTAACCACACCGGTGAGTATGAGAATCACCGCTGCGACTGGAACTTCAAAGGCGAGGCCGAAAGCAAAGAAAAGTTTTAAAACGAAATCGAGGTATCGATTAATGTCGGTCATGACCGAGATGTCCCCGGGACCGACGGTGGTAAAGAAACCAAAAAGAAGCGGGAAGACAACGTAGTAGGCAAATGCGACGCCGGCATAAAAGAGTATGACGCTGGAGGTCAACAACGGAATGGCAATTCGCTTTTCTGATTTATAGAGACCGGGTGCGATGAAACCCCATAGCTGAGCCAGTATGACCGGCATGGCGACGAATACGGCGAGTACCAGAGACAGCTTAAACGGCGTCAAAAAAGGTGACGTCACTTCAGTCGCAATCATTGATGACCCGTCGGGAAGGAGTGATCTCAGCGGCTCCGATACGTAGGTATAGAGCTCATTAGCAAATGGAAATAAGCCCAGAAACGCAACAAAGACTGCAATGAGGGCATTTCGAAAACGATCTCTCAGCTCGCGCAAATGCGCGACAAGGGGCATGGGCTCGTCAGTACTCACCGTGCTCAAGCTCCTTTCTCAAAGGTACTCTCTAACTCAGCAGGGCTCTTTACGGCGCTCTCGTCAGTGGCGATTTCTCCGATCGGGTCGTCTGCATCAGTTTGCGATGATAGGTGTCTGTTTGATGCTAGCTCGGAGGCGTTACTGTCAGCCGCATTCCCGGGAAGCGATGCATCGCTCTTTTCACTATTCTCAGTGAGCGACAAGGCGCTGCTGACGTCGGTCAAATCTTGCACTTCATCGCGACTCTCTTTCAATGCCCGCATTACCTCTTCGTTGTGCAGCTCTCGGCTCACATCGGACTTGATTTCCTCGAAGCCACGACGCACACGTCCCAGCCATAACGAGATAGAACGTATAGCACTTGGGAGTCGTTCGGGCCCAACCACGAAAAGGGCTACGGCGCTGATGACAAGGAGTTCAGCAAAACCAATATCGAGCATTATGGGACGGACCTCTTAAGGGTCTTCTTTACGATCCTCAGACTTGTCGATTTTGGCGGTATCACCGTCGTTGCGCTTCATTCCTTCTCTGAAGTTGGTAATAGCGCTGCCCAGATCTTTTGCCGCACCAGGAAGACGCTTGGTACCAAAAATCAGAACTACGATCGCGAGGATGATGAGTAGTTGCCAGATTCCAATGCCGCTAAATCCCATAGTTATTCACCGTTTGTTAAGTCTGCTGGGCTTCTATGCCTTAATCAGCGTTGCGTGATGCCTTTTCCTCGAGGCCAGATACACCTTGCCGCGCGGCCAAAGCTGCCATGACGTCATTATGACTGATACCAAGCCGATCGAGCATCACCAGAATATGAAATACGAGGTCAGCCACCTCGTTGATCACATCTGCAGAGTCACCCATCGAAGAATCGGCATTCTTAGCAGCCAATACTACCTCGACGGCTTCCTCGCCCACTTTTTCAAGAATTTTGTCGATACCTTTTACATTTAAACTTGCGACGTAAGAGGTATCTGGATTTGCATCGCGCCTTTCGGCGACGACAGCAGCAATAGCATCAAGAGCATCACTCACCCGTCATTGCCCCCTAGTATCCAGCCCTGATCGCCGGGCTCGTAGAAAAAACAAGAGCGGCGGCCTGTATGGCAGGCTCCACCACCGACTTGGTTCACTTGCAATAATAAAGTGTCTCCGTCGCAGTCCAGTCGCGCGGCAATGAGGTGCTGGATGTTCCCTGAAGTTTCACCTTTGCGCCATAAACATTTGCGAGAGCGAGACCAATAAACGGTGCGCTTTTCGGCAAGTGTTAACTGGAGTGCCTCCTCGTTCATCCATGCCATCATCAACACTTCACCCGTATTGGCGTCCTGCGCAATAGCCGGTATCAGGCCGTCCGCATTCCAGTTTGGCTGCACAGTTGCTGGTGTATCGCTGTATTGGGGAGTGCTCATAACGGGATTATGCCACGTCGATGTTGCCTGATCACTTGCGCCGACGAATCAGGCCCACAATGACAAGAAGGGTTCCTGTGGCTACATACCAGGGGTGAGTCAGCTCCGCGAGTAAAGTGACGGTCAACGTCGCAATGCCAGAACCGACTAACAGTGGACTACCTTCTGATCGTTTGTCTTCGCTAGGTGCTGTCTTAAGTGCTTCTCGTTGCGTTGCAAGAAACTGCGGAATAACCTCGGGCAGTTGCGAGGCGTGATGCACTAAGGCAGGTGCGTCGCGATGCAGCTGTTTAATGACATTGACAGGGCTGTATTGACGTTTGAGCCAGTCCTCAAGGAACGGCTTGGCCGTTTCCCAAAGATTGAGCTCCGGGTACAGCTGGCGTCCCAGACCTTCAATATTGAGCAGTGTCTTTTGCAATAGCACCAGCTGTGGCTGGACTTTCATGTCGAAAGCGGACGCGGCTCTGAATAGATTAACCAGCATGTGCCCAAGCGAAATTTGATGCAGTGGCCGATCAAAAATGGGTTCGCACAACATGCGAATGGTGGCTTCGAAGTCCTGAACACGTGTCGAGGAGGGGACCCAGCCGCTTTCTATATGAAGCTCCGCTACCAGCCGATAGTTTCGCTGGAGAATCGCTAGCAAGTTCCGAGCAACATAATACTGATCACCTCTGGAAAGTTGCCCTACGATGGCGCAGTCAATAGCAATGTACGTCGGGGTCTCTGGAGACGTCGCATCCACAAAGATATTGCCCGGGTGCATATCGGCGTGGAAAAAGCAGTCATCAAATACCTGAGAGAAAAAGATTTCAACGCCGCGTTCAGCGAGAACCTTCATATTGACGTTGGCCTCATTGAGAGCGGCAATGTCGCCAATGGGGATACCGGAAATTCGTTCCGAGACCATGAGTCGGGGTGTGCTGTAGTCCCAAAAGACGGTGGGTACAAATACGAGTTTGCGAGCAGCGGTATTTTTCTTCAGCAGCGACGCATTGGCAGCCTCTCTGCGTAAATCGAGCTCGGTTGTTATCGTGACCTCATAGTCTTCCACCACCTCAGGCAGGCGCAGTCGCTTCAGGTCATCGGACAGCCGGTCGATCAAGCTGGCAATTCGCTTGAGAAGACGAATATCGGCCTCAATTTGTTTTTCTATGCCCGGTCTCAGCACCTTCACAACGGCTTCTTCACCGTCGTTTAACGTGATGGCATGGACCTGCGCGACCGAGGCTGCTGCGAGGGGCTCGCTGTCGAGCATCTTAAAAGTAGTGGCAATGTCCGCTTGTAGCTCCTCTTCGATAATTTTGATGGCTGACTCGCCCGGGAAGGGTGCGACTTTATCCTGCAGTCGAGCCAGTTCATCAGCGATATCGTCCGGTAGCAGGTCCCTGCGAGTAGATAGCAATTGACCGAACTTTATTGGCACGGGACCTAGCGCTTCCAAGGCAAGCCGCAATCGCTCTCCTCGTGGTCCATCGCTGCCCTTAACCTTGGCTCCTAGCAGACGCTTCAACAGGCTGGTCGCTGTCGAGCTGTCGGGGATAAGGGCACCCAACCGGTGCCGTCTCGCAATCAACAAAAACTTCAGTGCGCGCTTCATTCAATGGCTCCAGTCAGACTGGCAGCCCGCTTTTTGATGCGCTTGAGACGAGACTCAAGACGGTCCGTTCTGAGCACGAGATCGTCTACTGCGGTAAAAAATGAATCGAGCTCAGGTTTTGGTGGCGAGAGGCGACCTTCCTCGAGAATAAACTCACTCATCTGTCGCTTCAATCGCCGGTGCGTTGTCCCTGACGTTCTCGTTATTGCACGAATAACCTCCGCCAATTGGTGGCCGAAGACAGGGCCAATGGCATTGACTATGGGCGCTTCCCAGTCGACGTCGAGATCGCCCACAATCGTCTGTAGTTGCATGAGCGGCGCGGTGTCACCGCTGATTTTCACGTCACCATTGATGAGCGCCGCAGCGGGGTCTGATGCCGTTGCAACGCGGGAAAAATCCCTCCAGGTACCCTCAATTGAAACAGTTGCTTTCGTTTCTCTGTAACTGGCGATTTGAATGCCGCCGTCTTCTTCAACACTAACGAACATTTCCAATGCCGGTTGTGTGCAATGAATCTCAATGGTCAGCGGGTGCAGTTGCTTCAAGCGGCTTTTCGTCCCGGGCGACAACGCAACGGCCTTGGCAATCACTGTCTCGATCGCAAGGCTGACGCCAGCAATAACGGCGGGATCATGCTCCACGCTACTAGCCCTTGATGCCTCTATGCACAGCCACAATGCCACCGGTCATATTGTGGTATCGGCAGTCAACGAAACCGGCGTCCTCGACCATCTCGAGCAGGGATTCCTGATCGGGGTGCTTCCGAATCGATTCGGCGAGGTAGCGATAGCTGTCAGCATCATCGGTGATCAGTTTTCCCATCGCCGGTAACGCTGAGAATGAGTAGGCATCGTAGACCTTTGACAGTAATGGTGATGTCGGTTTGGAAAACTCGAGTACGAGCACGCGACCTCCAGGCTTTAGAACGCGGTGCATCGACCTAAGTGCTTTGGCTTTGTCAGTCACGTTTCTGAGGCCGAAGGCGATAGTGATGCAATCAATGCTGTTGTCTTCGAATGGGAGGAACTGCGCATCGGCTTGCACCACATCAATATTGCTCAGCGCACCCATGTCGATAAGGCGATCGCGGCCGACGGACAGCATGGCGGCGTTGATATCTGCCAAGATAACTTTGCCATCAGCACCCACAATTTTTGAGAACTTTGCAGCGAGGTCGCCGGTACCTCCGGCAATATCGAGGACGGTCTGCCCGGACCGAACGGCACTGAGCTCAATAGTAAAGCGCTTCCAGAGCCGATGTAGGCCGCCAGACATCAGATCATTCATAAGGTCGTATTGTGCCGCGACGGAATCGAAGACCTCACGGACACGGCCGGCTTTTTCTGCCGTTTTGACTCGCTCGTAACCGAAGTCAGTTGTGTCGTCAGTCAGATTGTCTTGGGAGCTCATGGCCAATTCCTATTATGGTGGACGTATTGTCTCAACCTATGATCTTTACAATGTTTGTGTCGGGGTCTCGTGACTCTCCCGCCTGCGCCAACTTCGCTAAATAGTCAGCCCACAACCTATCTTTGTTTTCAGCAAGCTGCGCTAGGTACGTCCAAGTGTACAGTCCGGAGCTGTGCCCGTCGTCAAAACTAAGCTGTACCGCATAGTGCCCTACTGGCTGAATGTCGCTGATACCAACTTCTTTTTTGCCAGCTTGCAAAACTTCCTGACCAGGTCCATGGCCCTTTACTTCAGCCGAGGGCGATAGAACTCTAAGTAATTCAGCAGACAGTTCTACAGGATCTTCGCCAGGGAACGAGAGGGTCAAGACGCGTCTGCCACTGCTGTAGTTGATAGCTTCGGGTGCCTGAGCGGTCATGGAGTTCAACCTATGTTCACTGAGCGCGCTTCAGGAGCAGCGTATCAATATCTGACTGTGCAGTAAGCGCTCTCGCTTTGGCCATTGCCGAGCGACTATCGAAGGGGCCAATGTACACACGGTGCCAACTTCCCGTATCGGTATTCATTTGCTCAATTGATGATTCCAATCCCAGTAGCGCGAGCTCTCCGCGGCGCCTATCGGCATCGGCTATGGCTCGAAAGGAGCCTGCCTGAAGCACGTACTGCGTATATTCAGACGGACCGGTTTCCACCGAGCGCTCTGTATCTAGGCTGAAGGACTCGTCTTCCAACGTGTTGAAGAAGGTGAAGCTGGGTTGTGGTGTCGACTCCGCAGTCCCGGCCGTCGAGGGAGTGATCGCTGCGGGTAGGGCTGTCGGATTGATGCCCGCGACGATGCCCAAGCTGGCAATGGCGCCTGTCATGACGCCGACTATAAATCCATTAACGTGCGACGCGTTAAATAGTGGAGTGTCGGCAGATTTTTTTTTGGTTTGTGAGATTGTGCGCCGAGTTGCACTCCCCGTATTTCGTTTGCGCTTGGTATTTGTTGATGGATTCGCCACGATCACATCGCCTCAGGTGCAGAGACACCGAGAATGCTGAGTCCACTCGCAATGACTTGCTGCGTCGCGGTAGCGAGTGCAAGTCGCGCCAGGCTGATTCGTTCATCGGCTTCCATTATTTTGCGTGCGTTGTAAAAGGAGTGAAACTCCGCTGCCACATCGCGTAGGTAGTTGGCCACTGCGTGTGGCTCCAGGCGCTTTGTCGCCCCAGCAAGTACATCTGGGTATTTACTGAGCACCAAAGCCAGCGACTGCTCCTCGCTACTATTTAGAAGTTCAAGGTGCTGAATGCCGTCGGCCGACGTCCACTGCCCAAATTGCTCAAGTGCTTTACGCTGAACGCTGCAGATTCGTGCGTGCGCGTACTGAATGTAGTACACGGGGTTCTCATTACTTTTCGATAGCGCAAGGTCAATATCAAACGTGAGCTGGGACGTAGCTGCACGGGCAGTTAGGAAGTAGCGAGTGGCATCCCGACCCACCCAGTCGATGAGGTCACGTAGGGTGACGTAGCTCCCGGCGCGCTTGGATAACTTAACCTCTTCACCGTCGCGCATGACGGTCACCATCTGATGTAGCACGTACTCTGGCCAGCCCTCGGGTATGCCTGTCTTCAGACCCTGTAAGCCCGCCCTGACTCGAGTGATGGTGCTATGATGGTCGGCTCCTTGCTCATTAATAACGCGCTCGAAACCCCGATCCCACTTGTTGTGGTGGTACGCCACATCGGGAATAAAGTAGGTGTAGCCACCCTCGCGCTTTCGCATAACACGGTCTTTGTCATCGCCAAAATCAGTTGTGCGTAGCCAAAGCGCACCGTCCTGCTCGAACGTAAATTGATTGTCGATCAGTGTTTCGACTGCTTTCTCAACTGCGTTCGAGGTGTAAAGCGATGACTCGAGAAAATAGCAGTCAAAGTTGACGTCAAACGCTTTTAGATCCTCATCTTGCTCACGGCGGAGCCAAGCGACTGAAAATGCCTGTATGTTTGCCACGTCCGCGGCATCGCCGGAGGCAGTAACTGTTCGGTCTGCCGCATTCACGGTTTGCTTATTCTGATATGCGGTGGCGACGTCTTTTATGTAGTCACCCTGATAGCCATCGGTGGGCCAAGTGGTATCACCCGGCTCCACACCATCGATTCGGGCTTTCACGGACAGCGCAAGATTACTGATCTGCTGCCCCGCATCGTTGTAATAGAATTCCCGATGTACCGACCAGCCGGCGTTGTCCAAAAGCCTGCAAAGCGCATCGCCAATCGCAGCACCTCGACCATGCCCCACATGCAAAGGGCCCGTTGGGTTTGCTGAGACAAACTCCACCTGAACGCGCCTTCCCTGCCCTTCATTTGAGCGGCCGTATGCTTCACCCGCTGTCAGAATGGTCTCGACCACCGCAATATTGCTCGCTTGAGAAATGTGAAAATTGATAAAGCCCGGACCGGCGATATCGCACTGCGTTATCGCGTTATTTTGGGGTAGTCGCTCAATGAGAAATGCCGCCAAGTCGCGCGGCGGCATGCCGGCTCTTTTGGCTAGCACCATCGCTGCATTCGTAGCTAAGTCGCCGTGCTTTGGGTCGCGCGTGTGGTCAACCTGGGGCGTCGGCAGCTCACCCTCTGGCAACATACCTTCCGCTTGTATTGCACGAATAGATTGCTGGATTAAATCAACTACCTGATCTTTCATTGATATCGCTTGATCTGTTGTGACGTGGAACGCCTTGTCTGTTGGGCCGTATTGTATCTCGTTAGAGCGTTTCCGTTGGGTCGATTTCAACAAACCAGCTGACTTTTCGCCCCAATTTTTGCTGTGATCCGATGTCTCTTGCAGCCTCCAGCAGTGAATGCACTGCTCTGCGGGTCTGTGCGTGCACGATAATCTGATAGCGATACATGTTGGCACGACGTGTCATCAGTGTTGGCATAGGGCCAATTAAGCGCACCTCGTCCCGGATCGGCAGCTGTTGACGCAGGCTATCCAAAAAATCTACAGCGTCTTTTTCCTGCTTACTATCACTACGAATCAAGCCCATGGCTCCCTTCGGCGGCAGGCGAAGTACTTCTCGGCGAAGTAAGAGGGCACGTGCTTGGTCCGTATAAGATCGTTCAACAAGCTGCTGCATCATGGGGTGGTCCGGACTTCGGGTTTGTATCAAGACCTTCCCCGGGAGACTAGATCTGCCGGCGCGCCCCGCAACTTGAACCAGCAGCTGGAGCAGCCGCTCCTCCGCCCGAAAATCAGCGCTGTATAGGAGGCTATCGGCATCGACGACGACCACACAGGTTACTCTTGGGAAGTCATGTCCTTTGGACAGCATCTGCGTGCCTAACAGAATGGCCGCTTCAGCGCTGGCGATACCGTGTAGGGCTTGCGAGAGCGTTTCCATGTTTTTGATGTTGTCACTGTCAATTCGGAATACCGGAGTCGCACTGAAGTGACGGTTCATCAAGATCTCAAGTTGCTCGGTGCCAATGCCCCGACTAGTTAGGCGATTGCTATTGCACTGCTGACAGTAGGTTGGGGCACTCGTTTTGGTATTGCAGTAATGACAACTCAAATGCGGTGGCGTCCGATGAACGGCCATGGATGAGTCACAGTGTTGGCAGTCTGCAACCCATCCGCAGTCTTCGCACTGCAGACTATGGGCAAATCCCCTTCGGTTGATGAACAGCAGAGCTTGCTCCTTTCGCTCCAGTGCGAAGCGAATCTGATTGATCGCCTCCTCTGATAATCCACTGCTGAGCGCGAGGCCACGGGTATCGATTAGAGAGATATCGGGTAACGCGCTGCCGTGTGGCCGTTGCATCAGAGCATGATGCTGATACCGACCCTGGTCACAGTTAGCGATTGTTTCCAGACTGGGTGTGGCGCTTCCCATAATAATGGGGCAGTTGCAGATCTGAGCTCGTTTGACAGCGACATCTCGCGCTGAGTAACGGGGGTGATCCTGCTGTCTGAAAGACGGGTCATGCTCCTCATCTACGACAATGAGACCTAAAGCCCGGAAGCTGCAGAATACGGAAGAGCGAGTGCCAAGCACCACGCGGGCAGCACCTGAACGCGCCATCGCCCATGTTCGACCTCGCTCAGCCTCAGTGAGCCCGGAATGTATGAGCGGTACTTCACATCCCAACGCCGCCTCGAAACGGTGTTTGGTTTGGGGTGTAAGACCAATTTCGGGAATTATGACCAGTGCCTGATGACCCCGTGCTATCACCTCCTTAATACATTCGATGTAGATCTCAGTTTTTCCGCTACCTGTTACTCCCTCGAGTAGATGGGGTTTAAAGCCTTTCATTTGGGCTTTTAACGTGCTGCAAATCCCTCGCTGTGCGTCAGTCAAGTTCAGTGTCGGTTGAGGCGAGTAAGCTGGTGGTTCCGCCCGTTTTCTTACTGCCACGCCCGATTTGATGAGGGCTGATATTACCGCTGCAGAGAAACCCGCTTTGGTAAGGCTGGCGATTGGGAAGGTGTGTTGACCGATGAATTGAGCCGCAGCCCGTTGTTTGCTAGCTCTGGCAGGGATTTTATCTATCGTTTCAGTGCCGTGCCTTAGGGCGATCTGATCAGCTTCGGCTGTCCATGCGGGGCGACCTTTGCGCTCGGGTGTCGCCAAGCCCAGCTGTAATGCCTCGCCATGAGGAATGAGGTAATACTCGGAGAGCCATCCAAGTAACTGAAGTTGATCCGAACCAAGCAGCGGCAGGTCTTTGTCTAGTAACGAGTTCGCATATTTGATTGCAGTTGTTGCGGGGAGCTCACTCAGTCTTTCTTCGAGAAAAATCCCAATTACATCCCGGCCGGCGAACGGGACTTTCACTCGAGCCCCCCGTTGTGGCTTCATTTTAGCGCCTGAGGGTGGTAAATATTCAAAAACCCGGTGTAGCGGCGATGGCACCGCGATTACCCATACAAGAGGGCTTGAATTGGCTTTGGGCTCTGGTATCATCCGCGCTCTTTTTCACTAGACACCCACAAGGTGCTCGAGGGCAACATGAAGGCAGATATTCATCCGCGTTACGAAGAGATCACCGCACGCTGTAGCTGTGGCAACGAAATCAAGACGCGTTCAACGCTTGCGCAGGATATCACTATTGACGTCTGCAGTCGGTGTCATCCGTTTTTCACCGGTAAGCAGAAAATAGTTGATTCTGGTGGTCGAGTCGATCGCTTCAATAAGCGCTTTGCTGGTCGCAGCTTAAAGAAGTAAGCGTCTAGTTCGTTTTAAAGACGCCGGCTTATGTCGGCGTTTTTTTTGCCTGAAAAAAGTGGCGCCTTAAAACAGACCATCTAAATCCTCGGAGTCGGTATTATTCCGGCCGCGTTGGTTGGTAGGCGTAAACTCCTGAAGGAAAACCTCCCAAATCGATGAGGATTGGCTATCTGTTCGCTGTCCTGACTCCTTGTCGATTCGCAATCTGACAACCCCCGGCGGAATCTCTGCTGCTGCGCTTTCTGGTGATAAGGCGACTCGCATAAAGTCGATCCAAATTGGTAATGCCGCGGTGCCGCCGAACTCTCTGCGGCCCATCAGGCTGTAATCATCAAAACCTACCCAGGTGGTGGTGACTAGATCTCGGTTATAACCCGAGAACCAGGCGTCTCTTGGACCGTTTGTAGTGCCTGTTTTACCGGCGAGATCATTGCGTTCGAGGACGCGAGCGCGTCGCCCAGTGCCGCGTTGGATCACGTCTTCCAGCATGGAGGTCAGAACGTAAGTAACCCGCTCGTCGATAATTCGTGGCGCCTCTCGGAACTCGGGCTCGGGATCTGTTAGCAAGTCCTCGATTCGGGATGCTTCGAGGAACTCATCGTCCGACACTTGCCGCTCACATGAAGAGCATGCGATCACTGGGTCGGCCTCGTAAATGATATTGCCGTCGACGTCTTCAATTCTGTCGATGAGCCAGGGCTCAACTTTAAAGCCGCCGTTGGCGATTGCTGTGTATCCACTGGCAACCTCGAGTGGCGTGTAGGCATGGGTACCCAGTGCGAGTGTCAAGTTGGGTTGCATGTCGTTGACATCGAAGCCGACTCTAGCCGCCATTTCGACAAGCTTACGGACCCCGAGTTGCTGTAGAACGCGAATTGACACCAGGTTTCTCGAGAAGGTGAGCGCTTCTCGAACGCGCGTTGGGCCGTAAAATCGACCGCTGTCATTTTCAGGGCGCCATAAGTCCTCGTCGGTTAAGTTCCCCACGACGACTGGTGCATCATTAATCAATGTCGCTGGGTGGATACCGTTCTCGAGAGCAGCGGCATAGAGAAACGCTTTGAAATTGGAGCCGGGCTGGCGCTTCGCCTGCGTCGCTCGATTGAATTTGGACAGCACAAAGCCCATGCCGCCCACAAGGGCCTTGACCGAGCCGTCGCTTGGATCGAGCGATACTAGTGCTCCTTGAACGCGAGGTACCTGGGCGAGACGAAGGCTATCGTCTTTTTCGCTGACTCGGATCAAATCACCGACCGACAGCAGGTCGCTGAGAGTTTGAGCGCCGCCGGTTCGTCTGTCTTCATCTAAGTAGCGACGAATGCGACGGAGATCTTCACGCCAAGAGAGAAAGCCATTGCTTCCATCTCTCAAGAGCACACGAGCCCCATCCTCTAGCAGCTCGGTGACAATGGCGGGTCGTAAATCGGCAATGACTGGCATGGCGCGAAGTGCACTCCGCCAGCGCTTTTCTAAGGCCTCGGGCGTTTCTTTCTCGAGCGGCGGATGTTGCTGCTCAGGTCCGCGCCAGCCATGACGATTGTCATAGGTAATAAGTCCATCAATCACAGCATCGCGAGCAGCCTGCTGCAAATCTCCATCAACGGTTGTGTAGACCACATATCCATTGGTGTAGGCTTTGCTGCCCATTCGCTCGACGGTGAACTGACGTGCCATTTCAGCGACATAGTCAGCATCTACCTCCACCTTCAAGCCATTGAAGGATGCAATATCGGTGCTGGCGACTGCCTCGTCGTGGGTCGCTCGATCAATCATGTCGAGAGATAGCATGCGTCCTAAAATCCAGTTTCGCCGGATTTCACTGCGCTTGGGGTTACTCAATGGGTTATTGCGAGAAGGCGCTTGCGGCACCCCTGCCAACATAGCGTGCTCCGCGACGGATAGCTCGCTGAGTGATCGACCGTAGTATGTTTGCGCCGCGGTTTCGAAGCCGTAACTCCGATGGCCCAAAAAGACTCGATTTACGTAGAGCTCTAAAATTTCTTCTTTGCTCAGGCGCTGCTCAATTTCCAGTGCAAGGAGGATTTCTGTGAACTTCCGGATGAAAGTTTGATCCAGCGTTAAGAAAAAATTTCTTGCCACTTGCATTGTGATAGTCGAGCCGCCACTTTGCTTTCTGCCAGTCGCCACTAACTCCGACACGGCACGCGCCAATCCGAGGAAATCGATTCCCGAGTGCTCAAAGAAGCCATCATCTTCAGCAGCAAGGAGTGCATCAACAAAACTATGAGGTAGGTCCTCATAGCGAGTCGGTATTCTTTTTTGCTCACCGAACTGGCCGATCAGTTGCCCATCGGAACTCATGATGCGGAGCGGTGTTTGTAATTTGATGTCCGTGAGTGCCTCAGCCTCGGGTAGCTTTGGACTGAGATATAAATACAAACCGGCCAGCCACCACACTGCGGCAGCTGTGATCAACAAGAGGGCTCTAGCGCTTTGTTTGACTACCGACAAGCCTCAGGTCTCCGGCCTTAATTTTGGTTGGAAATGCGACGCAATCGTCGTAGTTTCATCTGTATATCTTAACTCCCAAGTCGCACTTTATCCCAACCTATGTTGGAATAAATGATTAATAGTGTGGGCAGCCAGCCGGCAAACGAGAGATAACATGCGCGTCTTTTTAGTCGGTCCCCCCGGGGCCGGTAAATCTACCGTGGGTAGGCACCTTGCTGCACACTTGCAGGCGACGTTCTTCGATCTTGACGAGGTGATACAAGAGCGCGCGGGCGCAGATATCCCATGGATTTTTGATGTGGAAGGGGAGTCCGGTTTTCGTAATCGCGAGTCCGCTGTCGTCAAAGACTTTGCATCGAGAGACAATGTGGTGATTGCGACCGGTGGTGGTGTAGTTCTTAGGCCCGAAAATCGCATCGCTATGTCGAGCGCGAGCACGGTTGTTTATTTGGAGGCGTCGTTATCGACTCTGGTGAGTCGAACTGAAGGCAAGACCAAACGACCGTTGTTGGTGGGGAAGGATGTCAGGAAGGTGCTTCAAGAGATAATGGCCGTGCGGGAACCCCTCTATCACCAAGTGGCCGATCTCACGGTTGCATCAACCGGTGGCTCTGCTAAAAAGCTCGCAGGGGCGATCGCGGAAAAACTTACAGCCTTCAACAAGGGTGAACCATGAGTCCCAGAGCACCAGAGGTAATGGTACAACTTAGCGCACAGGGGTATGACAGAAGCTATCCAATCCATATCGGTCCGAGCTTGCTGACTTCGGGAGATCTGTTGCGAGCGCTTGTCGGTGATCGCAACGTTTGTCTCGTTACTAACGAGACGGTTGCGCCATTGTTTCAATCATCTGTTTTGGATGCTCTGCACGACAATTATGCAGGTAGCCGCAGAGTAACTGTCGTTGAATTACCCGATGGCGAGGCGCACAAGACGCTCGCGTCCTATGAGCACATCCTGACGGCCGCCCTGGAGGATAAGCACGAGCGCAGTACCGTATTTATTGCGCTTGGCGGAGGCGTTATTGGTGACATGACTGGATTTGCCGCCGCTTCGTTTCTCCGTGGGGCCGGTTTCATTCAAGTGCCAACGACGTTGTTGTCACAGGTTGATTCTTCTGTCGGTGGAAAGACGGGTGTCAACCACCCGATGGGTAAAAACCTGATTGGCGCTTTCCACCAGCCCATTGGCGTCATCATTGATACTCAGACACTGAAGACCTTACCGGACCGAGAATATGCTGCGGGTATGGCTGAGGTTATTAAGTATGGCCTGATCGCTGATGCCAACTTCTTCGATTACTTGATTAGTCACACGGAAGCGCTGGTGAGGCGTAACGAAGTGCTGTTAGCTGATGTGATCGCACGATGCTGTTCGATAAAAGCCGATGTGGTGAAGCAGGATGAGCGTGAAGGTGGTGTCAGAGCTATATTGAATTTCGGACACACCTTTGGCCATGCGATCGAAAAGGAGCAGGGCTTTGGTGTCTGGTTGCACGGTGAGGCGGTGGCGGCCGGTATGGCCATTGCCGCACGTATTTCAGCTGGTCGCGGTGCTATCGAGCCCGGCACGATCGCTGAGCTAACTGGCTTCTTGCAAGCTTTCTCTCTTCCCACCCATGCACCCGATGGTATGGGTATCGATGCTTTTATGTCTGCGATGCACGGCGACAAGAAAGTTCGGGCGGGAAAAATCCGCTACGTGCTACTCGAGTCATTGGGGAATGCCTACGTTACCCCGGGCCTAGACGAATCCGAAATAGTGCTCAACTTGTAAAACTCCCTCGAGATAGGGCGGTCTCTTTTTGCGGTTACGCAAATTGTAGATAAAGGCCCAGAAGTGTAAACTGATCGGCCTTTTTGGCTTAGCGCATCCATGGCGTTTAGCCCCAGTTTTATCAAGCGAGCAAGCTCAGACATGAAGTCATCAGGCATCGTGAAGGCGACCGTTGGCAAGACCAACGAAGTGCGAGGCTTATACAATCCCGACGAGTTCCGGGACAACTGCGGTTTTGGCATGATCGCCCACCAGCAGGGAGTGGCGAGCCATAGGCTGCTGCAGACGGCCATCGAGTCTCTCACTTGTATGACACACCGTGGTGGTATCGCTGCTGATGGAAAAACGGGCGACGGGTGTGGTTTACTGCTACAGATGCCCTCCGACTACATGCGCGCCCGCGCGCGGGACCTCTTGGGGCGTGAACTGAAACCAACCTATGCGGTCGGCATGGTGTTCATGTCGACCGACGCCGATAGCCAGACACGCGTTAGAGAGGCTTTTGCCGTCGCTGCGGCTGAATTTGATTTCTCAGTAGCCACATGGCGGGTCGTACCTACACAACCGGATATCTGTGGCGAGATCGCGCTCGAGCAACTGCCCGCCATCGAGCAAATCTTCCTAGAGACGGATCATGCAACCCACGAAGAGGTGGCCGCTCGATTGTTTATGATTCGGCGTCGCGTCGAGACGGCATTGGCAACTGAGCCTGATTTTTATATTTGCAGCTTGTCGGATCGCGTTATTTCCTACAAGGGCCTGGTGATGCCGGCCGATCTTGAGCACTTTTTCCCCGATTTGGGTGATGAGTCTTTAGAGACCGCAATTTGTGTTTTCCACCAGCGCTTTTCTACCAACACATTACCTAAGTGGCCGCTGGCGCAGCCGTTCCGGATGTTGGCTCATAACGGTGAGATCAATACGATTGAAGGTAATCGCAATTGGTCGAAAGCACGCGCGCCTAAGCTCTCTTCGCCTTTATTGCCCGATCTACACAGCGTCACGCCGCTGGTTAACGAATCAGGCTCTGACTCGTCTAGTCTCGATAACATGCTTGAGTTGCTGGTAACAGGCGGTGTTGAGTTACCGAAAGCGCTCCGTATGCTTATCCCGCCAGCATGGCAGAACATTGAAGACATTGACCCTGACCTAAAGGCGTTTTACCAATATCACGCGATGCACATGGAGCCTTGGGATGGTCCGGCTGGCATTGTTTTAACCGATGGCCGGTACGCTTGTTGTTTGCTTGATAGAAACGGACTCCGCCCCGCTCGCTGGGTAACCACGACTGACGGCTTTATCACTCTGGCATCAGAGGTGGGCACCCATCACTACGAGCCTGAGACAGTCGTCGCCAAAGGCCGCGTTGGGCCGGGCCAAATCCTGGTTATCGATACCGAGACCGGTGAAGTACTCCACACCAAAGATATCGATAACAAATTGAAAATCAGTAAGCCATACAAGCGCTGGCTGCGCGACAATGCGCGACACATCGAGGCCTCATACGACACAAAGGTATCGGCACCCATTGAAGGTGATGAGCTCGATATCTACCAGAAGATGTTCCAAGTAAGTTTGGAAGAGCGTGATCAGGTTCTGAAGCCTCTGGCTGAATCAGGCAATGAGGCTGTGGGCTCCATGGGTGATGACACGCCCATGGCCGTTCTCTCGTCGAGAGAGCGATCGTTATACGACTTCTTTAGACAAAAGTTTGCTCAGGTAACCAACCCACCCATTGATCCTTTGAGAGAAGCGATCGTAATGTCACTCGAGGTCGACCTCGGAGGCGAAGGGAACTTATTTGAGGAAACTGAGCGGCACGCGCGTCGGGTTAGCCTCACGTCACCTATCCTGTCTCAAGGAAAGTTTGAATCGATCCTCGCGCTGAATGAGTCGGGCTTGAAGGTTCAGGTTATCGATGCGACTTACGATCCTGAAGTGACCACGCTTAAGGGGGCACTCGAGACACTGTGCCAAGAGACGGCTGCGCACGTGACGGGTGGCGCCAGCGTCCTAGTGCTCTCTGATCGAAGTATCGCCGAAGCGCGAATTCCAATTCACAGCCTACTCGCTACGGGCGCGGTGCATCACCACCTAATTGCCTATGGTTTGCGTGCAGACTCGAACCTCATTATCGAAACGGGGAGTGCACGAGATTCGCATCAGATGGCCTGCTTGTTGGGCTTTGGTGCGACCGCGATCTATCCGTATCTAGCCTACAGCGTGCTGACGGATCAATTGAACAGTGGCGAGATCCTTGGTGCGCCATCGGTCTGCTACAAGAACTACCGAAAAGGCATCAATAAGGGCTTACTCAAAATTATGTCCAAAATGGGCATTTCAGCGGTGAACAGCTACCGCGGTGCGCAGCTTTTCGAAGCTGTGGGCCTCGACGCTGAAGTGGTTGAAATGGCCTTCAGGGGCGTCTCCTCGAGAATTGCCGGCGCGGGTTTTGCTCATTTGGAATTCGACCAGAAGCAGCTGGCGCGTATGGCAAGACTTAAGCGCAAGCCAGTGGTTGCGGGTGGTTTATTGAAGTACGTGCACGGCGGTGAGTATCACGCCTACAACCCCGATGTTGTCATGAGTTTGCAACGAGCGGTCGTCAGTAACGATACACGCGATTACAAGACTTACGCTGATCATTGTAATGACCGGCCGGTTGCAGCCCTTCGTGACCTTCTTCAATTAAAGCCGAGCCCAACACCCATTGCATTGGATGAGGTCGAACCCATTGAGGCCATCCTCAAGCGCTTTGACTCCGCTGGTATGTCCTTAGGCGCGCTATCCCCGGAGGCGCATGAGGCGCTGGCGATGGGCATGAATGAGATAGGTGCTCGTTCGAACAGCGGTGAAGGTGGCGAAGATCCAGCGCGATACGGCACCAACCGAGTTTCCAAGATCAAGCAGATTGCCTCCGGACGATTTGGCGTGACTCCTCATTACTTGGTGAATGCCGAGGTATTACAGATCAAAGTGGCACAGGGCGCCAAACCAGGTGAGGGTGGACAGTTACCGGGTGGCAAGGTCAATGACCTCATTGCCCGTCTCCGTTATTCGGTTCCCGGTGTCACACTGATATCGCCACCGCCGCACCATGACATTTACTCGATCGAGGATTTGGCTCAGCTAATCTTTGATTTGAAGGAGGTTAACCCTGACGCCTTGGTCTCGGTAAAACTCGTATCAGAACCCGGGGTCGGCACAATCGCTGCGGGTGTTGCAAAAGCCTACGCAGACCTCATCACCATTTCAGGTTATGACGGCGGCACCGCGGCTAGCCCGCTAACGTCCATTCGGCACGCGGGCTCTCCGTGGGAGCTGGGTCTCGCTGAGGTCCATCAAACTCTGCGGGGCAATCGACTGCGTGGAAAGATTCGCGTGCAGGCAGATGGTGGAATGAAAACGGGGCTAGACGTTGTCAAAGCCGCTATTTTGGGTGCAGAAAGCTTTGGTTTCGGTACGGCGCCAATGATTGCGATGGGCTGTAAGTACCTCCGTATCTGCCACCTCAATAACTGTGCGACCGGTGTCGCAACGCAAAACGATCAGCTCCGAGAAGACCACTTTGTGGGTGACGTAGAGCGTGTCGTCAATTTCTTCCGCTTTGTCGCTGAAGAGACCCGCGAGTGGCTGGCGACCTTGGGTGTCTCTAAGCTTGAGGACCTCATTGGTCGTGTTGATCTTCTCGAGCACTTTGATGGCGCGACCGAGAAGCAGCACTCCCTCGATTTACATCCGATAACATGGACTGACGAGACAGCTGTTGATCAGCCGCAGTTCTGTGAGGTTGAGAGCAACCCTCCCTTTGACCAGGGTGAAAAGGCTGCACTGATACTGGAGCAGGTGCTGCCATCCATTGAGGGCAAGCAAGGCGGTGAGTTCGACTTCACCGTGACAAATTGCGATCGCTCTATTGGCGCCAGACTGTCAGGGGAGATTGCCAAGCGCTACGGTAATTTGGGGATGGAAGATGCCCCTATTGTTCTCAGACTTAAAGGCACAGCAGGTCAGAGCTTTGGCGTGTGGAATGCCGGTGGGCTGCATATGTATTTAGCTGGCGACTGTAATGACTACGTCGGAAAGGGTATGGCCGGTGGAAAGCTGGTGATTTATCCACCGGAAAATAGTCGTTTTGAAAGTCGCGACGCGAGCATCATAGGGAACACCTGTCTCTATGGCGCCACAGGTGGACGCTTATTTGCTTCAGGGTGCGCAGGAGAGCGCTTTGCTGTTAGAAACTCCGGCGCGCACGCGGTTATTGAAGGCGCGGGCGACCACTGCTGCGAGTACATGACGGGTGGTTGTGTCACCGTGTTGGGATCGACAGGCATGAACTTTGGCGCGGGTATGACGGGCGGCGCGGCCTTTGTTTTAGACCAAGATCGTGTATTCCCTGATCACTACAACAGCGAGCTAGTCGAAATTCGCCGTATCAACGGTGAAGCCGCGGAGGCACATCGACACTTCTTGCGTAACAACATCGAAGAGTTTGTCGCTGAAACGGGTTCTCAGTGGGGACAGACAATTCTTGATAATTTCGAGGATTACGTTGGTAAGTTTTGGTTGGTAAAGCCCAAGGCGGCTGACTTCCATCAACTACTGGCGCGATTCCGCTATGCAGATTGAGGCTGACGCAATGTCTGAGCGATTAGCAAATCCATTCCAGTTCCTCGATGTCGAGCGGCGCGACCCTAATAAGCGATCCATGCAGTCTCGAACGGAGGAGTTTGTAGAAATATATGACCCATTTACCGAGCAGACTGCGGCTGAGCAATCCCACCGATGTCTGGAATGTGGAAATCCATACTGTGAGTGGAAGTGCCCCGTCCATAACTTGATACCCAACTGGCTAAAACTACTGGCAGAGGGGCGTTTGTTTGAGGCGGCTGAACTGAGTCATCAGACAAACACACTCCCTGAAGTATGCGGCAGGGTTTGTCCTCAAGATCGTTTGTGCGAGGGGGCCTGCACGCTGCACGACGGATTTGGTGCCGTTACGATTGGTAATGCCGAGAAGTACATCACCGATACGGCGCTTGCGATGGGTTGGCGTCCGGATCTGTCTGATGTCATTCCTACGGGCAAGCGGGTGGCTATTATCGGCGCTGGGCCTGCGGGCTTGGGCTGTGCCGATATTCTGGTGCGTAATGGCGTTTCTCCTGTTGTCTTTGATCGCTACCCCGAAATCGGTGGGCTATTAACCTTCGGTATCCCGCAGTTCAAGCTTGAGAAGCAGGTCATGCAGCGTCGCCGGGAAGTCTTTGAAGGTATGGGCGTTGAATTTCGTCTCAATACGGAGATTGGTGTTGATATTGATGCCGATGATTTACTCGAAGAGTTCGACGCTGTGTTCCTTGGCATGGGGACCTACACAGCGATGCAAGGTGGTTTCGATGGTGAGGACTTGCCCGGTGTTCACAAGGCGCTCGATTACCTCGTCGGAAATGTGAATGAAAAAATGGGCTATCCACAGCCAAAAGAAAACTTCATCGATTTGAAAGGTAAGACTGTTGTCGTGCTGGGCGGTGGTGATACTGCGATGGACTGTGTGAGGACAGCGGTTCGGCAACAGGCTGAGCAAGTGTTCTGTGTTTATCGTAGGGATGAGGAAAATATGCCTGGTTCACGTCGCGAGGTTCAAAATGCTCGCGAGGAAGGTGTGCAGTTCCTCTTTAACCGACAGCCAGTCGGCGTTGTGGACTATTTTGGCGACGCCATTGGAGTCAAGGTGGTGGAAACACGCTTGGGTGAACCTGGGCCCGATGGGCGTCGTCGACCAGAGCAGGTAGAGGGCTCTGAGGCGACGCTCGAAGCGGATGCCATCATCATGGCCTTTGGGTTTCAACCGAGCCCAACTCAGTGGATGGCAGATATGGAAATCACATTGAATGACTGGAAGGGTGTCATTGCACCCGAACACCAAACGTTCAAGTTTCAAACAACAAATCCCAAAGTCTTCGCCGGTGGTGATATGGTACGCGGGTCCGACTTAGTGGTCACGGCCATTTGGGAAGGAAGGCAGGCCGCAGAGGGTATCTTGGATTACCTAGCGGTCTAAATATAAAAATGATCAGAGTGAGTTTGCACACAGAGGCGACCACTCGGGGGATCCTGCCGGTATGGCACCACTGCAAAATGATAGATTTTTGCGGGCCTTGTTACGCGAGCCCGTAGATCGAACACCTCTCTGGATGATGCGCCAAGCAGGCCGTTATCTTCCTGAATACCGTGCTACGCGCGCGCAGGCCGGAAGCTTTATGGGTTTGTGTACCCAGCCGGAACTCGCCTGTGAGGTCACCATGCAGCCGTTACGTCGTTACGATATGGATGCGGCTATCTTATTCTCAGACATTTTGACCATCCCCGATGCCATGGGATTAGGGCTTTACTTCACGGAAGGCGAAGGGCCTCGGTTTCAGAGACCCTTGTCGAATGAGGCAGAGATCGCAGCTCTGGAGCCCAATAAAGCGCGGGATGAGTTGGGCTATGTCATGGACGCTGTTTCTTTAATTCGGAAGGAGCTTAATGGCAAGGTTCCACTGATTGGATTCTCTGGCTCTCCATGGACCTTGGCCACTTACATGGTCGAGGGTGGCTCGTCCAAGGATTTCGCAAAGACAAAGTCGTTGGCTTTTAATAATCCTGCGGCGATGCATCAATTGCTCGATAAGCTTGCGGACGCTGTCGCGGTTTATCTGACAACTCAGGTTGAGCAGGGGGCACAGGCGCTCCAAATTTTTGATACCTGGGGCGGCTCGCTAAGCCACAGTGATTACCAAGAGTTTTCTCTTCGCTACATGCAAGCAGTAGTCGAACGATTACCTCGAGAAGCTGATGGACGGCGTGTGCCGGTTATTGTCTTCACCAAGGGTGGCGGCCAGTGGTTGGAGAAAATTGCTGACTGCGGTGCCGATGCAGTAGGTCTGGACTGGACAACCGATATTGGGACTGCTCGCGCACGGGTGGGTGACAAGATCGCGCTGCAGGGCAATATGGATCCAGCCATGCTCAACGCGCAGCCAGAGCGGATTCGCGAAGAAGTCGGAAAGATTCTGGAAAGCTATGGCTCTGGAACCGGTCATATTTTCAATCTTGGTCACGGCATCACGCCCGGAATTGATCCTGAGTGTGTTGGAGCAATGGTTGACGCCGTTATAGAGCTATCGCCGGCTTACCACTCGTAGTCCGGTATTTCATGATTCATGTTAAGCGCGGGAAGGTCTGAATCAGGTCGTCCCACAACCTTGGCAGGGACACCCGCAACCGTCGTGTGTGACGGTACATCTCGCAAGACAACGCTTCCTGCACCTACTTTGGCGCCCTCGCCAACCCGGATGTTCCCGAGTATTTTTGCGCCAGCACTTATCAATACGCCATCAGCAATTTTCGGGTGCCTGTCTCCATGCTCTTTACCTGTGCCCCCGAGTGTCACACTTTGTAGTATCGAGACCTGATTGCCGACAACAGCGGTTTCACCCACAACAAGGCCTGTCGCATGATCAAGCATTATGCCACTGCCGAAGGTGGCGGCTGGGTGTATATCGACGCCAAATTTCATAGACGCTCTACTTTGCATTAGCAGCGCAAGTGATCGTCTGCCTTGTAGCCAAAGCCAGTTTGCTACTCTGTGTAGCTGCAGCGCGTGAAAGCCCTTAAAGTAAAGAAGCGGTAAATGAAATGATTCGCAAGCAGAGTCTCTTTCAACCACTGCTTGCAGGTCATCACGCATGGCTTGGCGAATATCGTCGCGTGTAGAGAACGCCTCGGAGATGACGTGGCAAAGGACGCGAGCGGGGATAGTTGCACAGTCAACCTGATTGCCGAGGTGGGCGCTGAGTGCGCTTTCCAAGCTCGAGTGATTAAGGACAGTGGCTCGCAGGAAGTCCTCCAGCATAGGCTCCGTGCGAATCAGTTCATGCACCTCGGCACAAATCGTGGTCCAAAGCGGATCGGTTGCGTGCTCGGCGTCAGTGGTAGGAAGTGCGTGCACTGTCATAATGTCCCCATTATTGTTATCGCACACATTAGCGCAAAGACCTAGACTGATTCCAGAGACTTAGGCTGTAGCCGCTCTACATACCCACAGATTTTCACTATTCGCAGCATATTTACGCTCGAAAAGTGTCATAGGGTCTGCTGCTGATAAGCTTTTAACTTGAGTATCTAGGCCTAGCAACTGCGCTGCTGCAGCGAATTCATCGACATAAATTTTCCAGTTACTCCGGACCTCAATCGCGCCGCCTAATTGCTGGAGCAAGGGAAACGAGGGGTGGCCGTGGATTCTTCGCTTGAGGTGCGCCTTTTTAGGCCAAGGATTCGGATACAGCAGATAGTGCTGTTCACAATCAATATTGGCTGCCACCAATTGGGCCCATATGTGCTCGCAGTTGCCACGTATCAGATGATAGTTGTGCGACGGCGTTTGCACGTGACGCCTCAGTCGGTCTGCCGATTTATCAATGCCAATGACCAGTGCTTTTGGGTGCTGCGAAGCGAGTTTTGCCGTGCTCATCCCTGTCCCACAAAAAGAGTCCAAAATGAGCGGTCCATTATGGGCCTTCAGCAACGCGACAATGTCCCTCATCGCCTCACGATCGTGTGGGGGTGTCGGCTCCTGCCAGGTTGATGTCATGTGTTTCCGTACCAGCTTAATGAGATCGTCATGAATCGAGGACTGGTTTGAGTAGACGCTTGTGTTGTCCTCACGATTCATTTGATACGAGTCCTGTTGGTTGCGATCATAAACGTCCACTTTATCGGGCTAGCTTGTCATGCGACGTGATGTGAGACCTTATTGGGTAAAGCGGTTGTACCTGAAGTTTCGCGCCTTTTGGATTTGGTGGTTTCTCGCGCCGCGATGCGAATCATTGGGGGCTTTTTCAACCATCATGTCGCCCTGGTTCGTCATCATATCAGGTCCTAATATCCGCATCGGGCACTCCTTCACTGCTATTGGGGAAATGCATCATCCAGTACAAATTGGCGTATGGGGCCGCAATTTTGGCGAGGGGCGTGTCGAGATTGGCGATGCTTGCCTGATGAGCCCCGGCGCAAGAATCTCTGCAAGTGACGAGGTGGTATTAGGGAACGGTTGCATGATGGCCCATGGCAGTTACATCACCGACTCTGATTGGCATGGGCTTTACGACCGCGTCAATCGAGATGACACACCTAAACCGGTTCGCCTGGGCGACAATGTGTGGTTGGGTGACCGGTCCACCGTGTTGAAAGGAGTGACCATTGGTGACAATAGTATAGTTGCCGCAAGCTCAGTGGTTACAAAAGATGTACCAGCCAATGTCATCGTTGCGGGCAACCCGGCCGTGGTTGTGAAAGAGCTTGATGAGGAGGAGCCTCGTTACACGCGAGAAGATATGTTCCGTGACCCCACTGAAACGCAGGCATATTTTGATGCGCTTGATCAAAGCCTGTTAGCAGATAACTCGTTTTGGCGATGGGTTATGCATTCCTTATACCCGCGTTCTCGACGTCGGCAATAACAGTTCTCTAGCAGTTGCTACCGTCAGTGCAATGACCTCCGCGGCACCGTCGTGCCTCAAGGCTGTAGCGGCTGCTCTCAATGTGGTACCTGAGGTGATGACGTCATCGATGATTAATATCCGTTTACCTTTGACGGAGCAGACGGTGCGGAAGTGACCAGGATCAATGTGACGATCAGAGGCTGCTCGCAAATGCAGGAAGGGTAATGGCTTGGAGTGCTTGAGGGTTTTGGTCGGCGGTTCGATCAATCCTATTTTGGCAAGTGCATTGGCGAGCAACCACATATGATCAAAACCGCGGGTCAGTCGCCGCCGCCAATGGCATGGGACGATGGTTACCAGATCGTATGAAACCAAGATCTGGCAGTAGTTAGCGACCCACGACGCGATAAGGTTTGTCAGTTCAACCATGCCGTCGTACTTCCAGCGAATCAGCAGATCGGGTACCACGTCGCGGTAGAAAAAGATCGACTGCAGCTGGCTTATACCTGCAACGTATTGAACGCCTGTAATACTGATGCTGTCTTTGGTCTGTGAGTAATTACAGGCCCGGTCGTTGGGTAATCGTATTGATCGTGGACAAAGGTGGGATCTGAGGGACGCAAGGCAGGCAGCGCAAAGGCGTGAGGGTAACTGGTGTGCCTGCCGGCAGCAGGCGCATTGCGGAATGAGAATAGTTGCCAGAGCACATCTGGAGATCTTTTCAATCGATCTCAGCCTAGCCACTGTGGATGAAGTTCGCATCATCCCTTGATGCTACTTAAACCGCCGACTCCACGGGGCATCATCGCTTGTTTGTGATCGGTAAAGGCCTGCTAAAATAATAGTGACCGCAGTCGATCCGTTATGTTCTGCAGGTAATCCTGAGAGTCGCTATGAGTAATGAAAACCGTGAAGATGACCATCCTGTCTTGTCTGAGGAAGATCAGGCGCGAGTCGATCACTTCATACGCACCGGGGTTAATGCGACGGAGAAAAAGCCTTTTCGGCCCATTCTGCTCGTGGTTTTATTGATTACTGTGGTCACCGGCTTCAGTTTGCTGAGCCAGATATTAGCGCGTATGGCGGGGGTTTATTGAGCTAGGGTAGCGTGGATTTAAGTCTTCGCTCTTCAACATGCCAGTCGAAATTTAAAGCAATTGTTCCAGAAGTGATCATGACGAAGGCGAGCAGAAAGTGTATTTGGTGTAAGTGGTAGTCCGCCTCCAGCCCCGTTACTGCAGCTGCATGGTAAGGCTTTAGCAGACCCGTAAACCATCCCATAAGGTAGAGAGCGGTTACGCCCATCAATACAAGCCACGTCCGCTTGAACCAGGGCGAGCGCCGATCTAGCGATGCTCTTACGCCCTGAAAGGCGAAGAGTGACGGCGAGCTTAACAGTGCATCCAATTCCGCCTGTGAGGGTTGAAGATGGTCGTCGTTTGAGCGGTCTTTCATCTCAGATCAACCTCCCATTCTTTAAACGCGACATAGGTAAGTGCAACCAGGAAGACGGGGTGGATGAAAACGACTGCTTGCGCCAGTGGGTGACTGGCTACAAATAGTACACTGTCTAGAACCATGTAGTCCTCGAGGAACATGATCCAAGCGACAGCAGTTAAAACGGTCACCACCAACGCGCTGGGTTGGTTGATTGCACTTTTCCATGAGTAAAGCGCGAGGCCCGCGACCACAATCCATATTCGAACAGCGGTTAAATCCTGAACAAGGGTTGTGCCTTGGTCAGTGATTTTTTGAAAAGAAGTGTCACTCATGATGAGGCTGAACAAGGCGATTACGAGACTCGCGAATAAAAAGCAGATGGAGACCGATAATCTGTACATGCTGTCTGCTGTCTGCTGTCTGCTGTCTGCTGTCTGCTGTCTGCTGTCTGCTGTCTGCTTTCTGTGTAATGCGGATGGGACGCGCAATTTGTTACAGAAATCTTACAACCGATATTCAAGCCGGTGCAATAGGGCCGTTGTGACAAGTCACATTTACTTCACCTGGGCTTGCATGCGTGCTTTTTACGCTTATTTGGAGCGAACGTCCTCGCCCGTTTGGTTGGGTTTTCTCCAGGGCGCGCCTTGGCATGTTTGCCGGTTAGGGCATTTGCCTGTACAGCCCCGGCAAGGGAGCAATTCAGCTGATTGTTTGGGAGAAGGGGTCATGATTTGTCGGTTTAAATTCAATATGTCTTCGCCTTCCATGTTAACGGAGCATGTCAATTGTTGTCAGCGATGCGCCGCGATAAGTGACTAATCTTTTTGGGTCAAAACTGAGGCTTCGGCGCATTCAAAGCGAAGCTTGGCGTAAGTCGTGGCACTGTTGTATTAAAAACTCGCGTTTGTCGCTGTAATGCCGATATCGATATTGCTGTTTCTTGTCCGTTAAGTGCCGTTCTCATCTCAACCAAGTGAGGCGGTCGCAAAGGTGAGTTCGGTTTGAAGATAGGTGATCACTCCAAGCAAGGCGCTGTTGGCTCTCTGCTAACTTTTATAGCGCCTCAGCAAAGTTCTCCAAGGTGGAGCTATTAGCAACATAAAGCGGGTGCCTTGGGGCGCCGTATTTGGTGGTGCCTACACATTGCCAGTCATCGCGAAATGACAGTATGAATTGATCACGCCGTGTTGATTGACCGTAAGGTTTCAGACCATGGTTGCCCCACATGGCAACTAAAGTGTGTGCTTGTTCGATCTCAGGTAATAAGAATCGATCATTTTCTGGTCCAACAGGGTTTTGATGAGTTGATAAGATCTGTGGGTAACGGCAGCGTACTGCGAATAGGTTCGCCATAGTCATGCCAGACAAGCCCCAGCTTCTCGCCAACGCCATACACTTTCTTACCGTCGCGTCATCGCTCTCTGCTGTGGCCGTTGATGGATTCAACCCAATGAATAGGCAGTTGGGGCCTTCACCCCATCGTCTTTCTAGAAGGTAGCGGTAACGGCCACAGTCTGAAAAAGTAGCCGCGGATTTGACAAAATTATTATGCCTCGCTCTGGGAGGCTGCTTCTGCCGCAAACTTTGCACGGATAAAGTCCGAGTGTGACACATAGAGCAGTTCCGACGCCTTTCTAATTGCAGCTTCTTCATATTTATCGATCACACCGTCGGCATAAGCGATGCGCCACAACTGCTCCACCAGCTCTACTCGCTCTTCCATAGACATACGTTCGCAGGCGCGACGCGTGTATTCAAACAGACCGGCTGAGCCAGCTTGCTCATTCCTAGCGGAATCTAAGAATTGATGGACATCTTCAGACGTTAAGCCTAAGTCTTGGTTCTCTAGCCAAGCTGTTATGGTTTGTATTTCAGCCTCACTTTCCTCAAAGTCGCTTTTGGCGACCTCTAGCATTAGCACGGCTATCGTCATTCCGATTTCGTCACGATCGTTTCTTTTTTCGCTGGTTGACTCCCCGAGTTGGGTTAGCTTTTCTAGCCACTTGAAGGCCACGTGATATCCTTTTCTCTGAGGTGGGAAAGCGGACTGTGTGCTTCGAGTAGGCCTCTCAGAAATCGACGGAGCTCGCTACGCACTAGTGTAATGACAAATACGAAGTAAGCCCAAAATGAGCTCAAAAAGATCACAAAACATTGTGTTTTTGCTTCCAGTGCTGGCGCTGGTGTTGGGACTGCTTGCTGTCACCGCGGAGGTGCGTAAATCCGAAACTCAAAGGCATGAACTGCTCCGGGAACAGTTCGAATCCGATGCCGCACTAAGATTTCTCGTTCGTGATGGCTTGGCAATGCGGCTTCAAACTCACTTGTTGGGTTTTATACAAGCTTTAGCGACGACCAGTGCAAAAGACCTTGAGCAAACCATCGAGCGCGCTGGCAACATCCTTGCCAACAACTACAGTGCTGATCCCGCCTCTAAATTGGTTCACTTTTTTGTGGCAACTCTAACTCCTGAGGGGCGGGCGATTATCGTTTACTCGTTTCCGCGACCCGAGTTGATCGGAGTGGATATATCGAGTCATCCTATGCTGCGAGATTTCGATGTTACGGGCCCCTCTGGACAGCCCGATCAAATTGGATTCCTAGCTTCTCGAGTCAATGACTTGTCATTTACAAAAAGCAGTCCAGTGGTCGTCAGGCGTCACTTATTTAGATATCCCGACTCGACGTCTCCAGTGATAGGTGTTGTGAAAATAAACCTTGTAGAGATGCAAAGTTATATAGACTCCCAGTTATACGAGCTAGGGCCTGTGCATCCGCTCGACGTGACCCAGTATGAGCCAAAAACTGGAGTATGCTTGCTTGGTTACCGGGCTGGTGAGGGCCCAAAGGCCTGCCCAGAATCCCTTTCTACTACTACGTTGAAGTATCTCTCTGAAAAGAACGGGCTTCGTACATTTATCAATGCGACACCTGAATACGTGGAGCTATTTGAACGGCGCCACCCACTCGACATCACTTTCCAATTGATGCTCACACTTGTGTCGATTGCCCTCGCGCTGTTAGCGGCGCTCATCATTCGGGCGCGCTTAGCAAGAGCAGATCAGGAGGTCACTGCCTACCGTGGCTCGCTTGGCAATAAGGAAGAGCTGACAGAAGCAATTCATACGATTGTCGCTGATAACTTGACCCAGCTGATGGAGCTCGCTCAGCGTGTGAGAGAAGCCCCAAGTATGGCCGATGCGGAGCGTCGTTATCTCAACATAGCGCAGTCAGAAATGAGTCAAATGCGTTTAAGCCTTGATGCAAAAATTATGGCAGATCGGAACTTGCAGGGGTATGGGACTACTGAAGGTGATGGACAAATGTTTTCGGTTGGCGAGGTGGCGAAAATTGTTGAGGCCGAGCTCAAAAGACTCGGTGCGGCTGAGGGTATTGAAATACGTGTGCTCTTGGATGACAGCTTGAAGACGGATATTGAAGGCTCCGCGTATTGGGTGGAGTCCGCACTTTTGGCTTTTATCAACACATCGCTGACCTTTACTGACGAGGGTTTCATCGAACTCTCTCTTTGGACTGAAGCCTCTAAATCGGGGGAGCCCGAATTACTCGCTAGGATCAGAGATGCGGGCGTTGAGTGGTCGCTCGAAGATCCAGGGCTCGATCACGCATCGCTCACAGTTTTGAAGGACATTCTCGAGGGCCTCGGGGCGGCAATCTGCTCTACCCCAGCCTCTTTAACCGGCAGTCAAGAGCACGTAATACGTTTTAATCGCGCTTAAATTTTCATTTCGAGACCTGTTTCGCATTTTGAGAATTAAAATGCGAAAATAATAAGACACCCGATTGATAGCTTGCTACAGTGAAAATAGTGGCTCGCAGGTGCTTCTAATAGAAGTTGCTTTTCGTGGAAGGCGCTCTCAATGCAAGGTGCTCTCAATCCAAGGAGCTCTTAATGAAAGGTGCTCTTAATGAAAGGAGATCTCAATGAAAGGAGCTCTCAACCTATGGCGCTCTTGATGGAAGACAGATTCATCAGTAATCAACCTGATCGACCATTTGTTTCACGCGCAGGCAGTGGTCTGGAGCTTCAGTTTTGTTTTCCTGCCGCCATTAGTAGATTGAGGCAAAGCAATCGGAGCCTTAACCTACCATCGTCTTGTTTTGTCAGGTCACCCGTAACTCAGCCCGAATTTTGCACAGGTGGTGCGCTTGACCTCCCCTAATTCTTCGGCATTGAAATTAGTATTCAACGATACATGGTCCAGCCAAACTGAAGCTAGCATGATTCGCCAGGCGATGATGACCCCCGCGCTTCAGGTGTCAGATCTGGAGGCCTGGTATCGGGACCGAGATATGCTCATCGAGATCAATGACGACGATTATCAGGAGCCGAGGCTCAGCGTTATTGGTTGACGGCAATAATGGGAGCGGTAAACCGGTGTCCCTCGCCGTAATGAGTCGTAATAGGGTCTACGGCGCTCACCTTGGCGACAATCTTCTGTCGTAATCGCTTTATGACAGCATCCAAAGCGCGATTTGCTGACGAGTCAAACCGTCCATAAAGCGATCGTGTAAGCCCCTCGCGGTTGGTGGGTTCAGAGGGGGCTTCTGCTAACGCTAAACAGACTTTGACTTCATTGCGCGTCAATGCCACCACTTGGCCCGTAGGCGCTACGAGTTCTCGCTGCAGTGGCTTCACCTGCCATGGAACGTTGCCTGAAGTTTTGCTTGGGAATGGCACTACCGCGGCGGGTTTGGATGAATGTCTCTCTACGGGTGTTGCCATAGCCTCGATGGCTGCAATAATTTCTGCCGTACCCTCGGGCTCTCTTAGGAGCAGATTCACGCCTGCTCTGTAAAGTCCCAGCCGCATCTCAGCATCAGCTAAGTTACCGAAGAGGACAACATTCTTCGCTTTGTTTTCGGCTAGATATTTAGCCAGCACGTGACCGGGTTGGTCTTCCAGGTGTTGATCAATCAAACACAGACTAAAGCGCTCAGGTGAGGACCAGGCAGAATAGCAATCGCGCGCAAGTGGTGCTCGTACGGTTTTGTAACCCTGAATGTGGAGTGACTCTGTAAGTTGCTTGGCCAGGTAATTATCCGATACGACCAATAACGCACTTGGCTTCCCTGACAACTGTCTCAAAACACTTACCCCTCAGCTTGAGTTGTCAACATACCATGTGGAATTCGCAATATGCGGCTCCCCCGCATTTCGCGGTCGTATTTGTCACTATTAGTTACTGGTGGTCGCTGGCGTGGCAGGGTGCCCCACCGCAGCTCGATACGCGTTACGCTTCCTCGGCTCACCGACCAAGACGATCTCTTAAGCTGTAAAACAGCATGCCTGCGACTAGCGATGGTCGTCGGAGCAGGGTGCCACCCGGGAACTTGAGGGTCTTAAGCCCCGACATAAGATCAAAGTCGTCGCATCCTGCGTCAATGGCTGCCGCAATCAGTTTTCCTGCCATGGTGGCCGTAGGGACACCGTGCCCTGAAAAGCCGTGTGCGTAATAAACTACACCCTTATGAATGCCAAGATCTGGCATGCGATTGCGGGTGATAGCGAGCGTACCTCCCCAGCCATAATCGAGCCGCACATTGGATAGCTCCGGATAGATGGCCAGCAGCTTGGGTCGTACAAAGTCGGTAATGGACTCGGGGAATTTATCGCTGTAAGTCTCACCACCGCCAAAAATAAGTCGCCGGTCTTCCGATAGTTTCCAGTAGTTGATGACAAACAAGCTGTCTGACAAAGAAGCGTTAAGTGGATTTATTCGATGGGCCGTCGCCTCATCCAAAGGCTCTGTCGCTACGATAAAGTTATTGATCGGCATGATATTACTGGCGATGGGTGGAAATAACTTTCCCAGATAACCATTGCATGCCAGAACCACCTTTTGCGCTTTGATTATGGCGTTGTCTGTCGAGACGACGGCATGGTCGCGCTTAATATCGATATCTTTTACCCGGCTTTTCTCAAACACCGAGGCTCCCGTTTTCATGACAACTTTGGCGAGACCCAAACAATACTTCAATGGGTGAAGGTGTCTTGCGCCATGATCAACGACACCGTAGTGAAAGCCGACTCCGGACGTGAGTTCCTCAAGTGATGGTGATTCGACGCCACTGATTTGATCGTAGTTGTACGCTGCTCTGAGGTGGTCGACCTCGTCTCGTAACTCATCGGCATGAGATTTCTTTGCCGCGAAATGGATATTCGTCCGGCCAAACTCGCAGTCGATACCGTTTTCGTCGACGAGATTCGAGACCAAATCAACGGCCTCTAACCCAAGTCGCCACAGCTCTTTAGCTGTCGCTTTGCCATACCATTTTTCGAGTGAATGCTGATCTGCTCTTTGCCCGGTACCAACGTGCCCCCCGTTCCGACCGGATGCCCCCCAACCCATGCGCTCTGCCTCAAGAACAGCAACGGACTTACCGGACTTCGCCAGATGCAATGCGCACGATAATCCCGCGTAACCACCGCCAACGACACAGACATCATAAGCAAGGTCTCCGCTGGCGGGCGGTTGCTCTGCCATCATGGGGGACGATGCAACGTACCAACTATCGGGGTAACTGTTCATAGGCTTGGACATAGTGCAATTATGCATCTTGATAGGATCGAATTGCCACACCATACTGGTCGCCCACGAGCAACATGAAGGCTTTATGAGCGCGTCGAAAAAGCGGTCCGACAACACTAAAACGGTTGTGTATTCGCCCGATGCCGATATGGCGGACACTCCCCCTCAAGAGAATGCAGCGGAAATCCGAGCATGGCTTGAGGAGAACGAAATTTCAGAGGTGGAATGCCTCGTACCCGATATGACGGGCAACGCGAGAGGGAAGTTTATCCCTGCACACCAATTCCTCAGTAGAGGCGATCTCAAGCTTCCTGAGTCCATCATGGTGCAAACGGTGACGGGTGAGTACACTGACGAGCATTGGGATTTTGTCGAACCCACCGATACAGATATGCTGTTGGTGCCAGATCCAAATACCTTGCGAAAGGTCCCTTGGGCCCGGGAGCCCACCGCACAAATTATTGCCGATTGCTATAAAGCATCAGGCGAGCCGCATCCTTTGGCGTCTCGCAATGTACTGAAGCACATCATCAAGCTTTACGAGGAGGCAGGCCTGCGTGCAGAAGTTGCTCCCGAGGTTGAGTTCTTTCTGGTCCACAAAAACACCGATCCCGATTATGAGCTGATGCCGCCGAAGGGTCGTTCGGGGCGCCGCGAGGTCGCACGAATGTCATTCAGCATCGATGCCGTGGCTGAGTTTGAAGACTTTGTGGAGGACATGTACGACTTTGCTGATGAGCAGGCGCTGAGTGTCGATACACTTATTCATGAAAACGGCGCGGCTCAACTCGAGATTAACTTTAATCACGGTGATCCATTGGACATGGCCGATCAGGTGTTTGTCTTCAAGCGGACCGTTCGGGAAACAGCACAGCGTCACAATATGTATGCCACGTTCATGGCCAAGCCCATGCAGAAGGAGCCGGGATCAGCGCTGCACATTCATCAAAGTATTTTGTCACTGGTGACAGGCGATAATATTTTTAATGGCACAGACGACCAGCCTACCCCCGAACTCATGCATTACATCGCAGGGCTACAGCGGTACACGCCCGACTTGATCAGCTTTTATGCGCCCAATGTGAACTCGTATCGTCGCTTAGCACCTGATATCTCAGCCCCGATTAATTTGAGTTGGGGTTACGACAACCGCACTACGGCATTTCGAGTGCCCGATAGTACGCCTATCAATCGGCGCGTGGAGAATCGCTTCCCCGGTGCTGATGCCAACCCCTATTTGGCGATCGCCGCATCGCTTGCCAGTGGCTTGCTGGGTCTAGACCACAAATTACAGCCCACGGCGCCGCACCAAGGCACAGCGAATGATGACAGCGTGAAGGTTGCACGTTCACTGGAGGAGGCCGTTCGACGGTTGAATGCCAATACGGATCTTGCTCGCGTGATGGGAGACCTTTTCCTCCGGGCTTATGCCGCTGTAAAACTGGATGAGTTTGAAGAGTTTAATAGGGTGATAAGTTCCTGGGAGCGAGAGCACTTACTGCTCCAAGTTTAATCGAACGTCGTCGTTTATGTTGTCTGCAGTTTTACAAAATCGAGCGCTGTTCCAATGGGTCAAGTACGCGGTCTATTTGGCACTGCTGGCTAATGTCTATTTGTTCCTCGTTGAAGAAATTGACTCGGCTGCAGCGCTCAATACGTCAGTTACTTCACTGGCGAGTGTTTTCCAGATTTTCTCAACAACTATCGATACGGCGGCATGGCTGGTATTGCTGGTCTTCTTTGAGCTCGAAACATACTTGCTGTCCGATCAGACCCTGCGAGGCGCAAGTGGCCGCATTATTCGGGTGACACGCGCTGTTTGTCTCGCAACCATCTGCATTGCTTGTTGGGGGTATTTTGCGGAGTTCTATGGGTTGCTAGCGAGTGAACCTCTGAATCCCATGCAGTGTGACATCGTGGATGACAGTTGGTCCTTGCTGAAGGGTTTGGACAAATTTGAGCCCCTCACGATCAATGCCTGCGGCGAGGGTACTTGGGTGATCTTGAGCAATTATGATCGCGTTCTCGCAACCCCAGAATTACTTCAGAGCGCAATTTGGCTCGCTGCTACGGACTTCATTAACGCTGCGGCATGGATTCTTGTGGTTTTAGTACTTGAGGTCGAGGTCCGAGCCCTGCTGGCCTCCCGAGGCGGTGGCACATCGGATGTTGGAGCGATCTTCTCGCTCAAGTTACTGCTGTATTTTATTTTGTTCGCGGCAGCGGTGTACTGGGGTTTCGAAGGCGACTTTCTCGACTTCTGGGACGCCATCCTATGGTTATTCGCCTTCTTTGTTATCGAGCGAAACGTCGTTTCGTGGCGAGAGGAGACTGACTTAGTAGCAGGTTAGTTGTCTGAGCTACTCAGTCAAAATTGAAATCATCATCACCTAGCTCTTCGCGTAAACGTCTTCGCTCAAGCAAATCTTCGGCGCGCCGGCGCTTCTGTGCTAATCGAGCGGCATCGGAGAGTGTTGGTGTGCTTTTCTCTATCTCGTCGAGCGCTGCCTCGTCGAAGTCACTGAGAATGGTGTCTGCAACATCATCCGTTAGTGGCATGTCGCTGTTGTCTTGGTCTCGGCCCTGCATGTTCACCCCCAGCTAGTTCCAAAGGTAAAAACCCAACCGCTTTTTTGGACTGTCCTCCCTTTTCTATAAATCCACAAGTGCTTTTGGATACTTTTAAAGTAACTGCGAGATAGACACTTTCGGAGGGTTAGACGCTCCCGACCGTGCACACGTCCATGTGTGAGTGAAAGTCCAATTTAGCGGACGGGAGCACGAGAGGATCAGCAAGTGCTATGCCAATGTGTTAGGGCAGGCTTAAAGTCAGTATTTGTCTAGAATAGAGCAGTTGCCTGCTGCTGTTTTTAGGTGCGCGGACGCGTCCGGCTATACCCTCTTGCTGTCCAAAGCCGTAGCGATGTGTCCGGAGATGGTCTCAGGCGGTTCACTGTCAACGTCGACAGTGATACCTGCATAATGCTCGTACAGAGGGACGCGTTCGTTGTAGACATCCTCAAGCGTATGACTGCCGGGCGAGGCGATACCACGATCAGGTGCAAGAGAAATTCGATAAGTAACTGTTGCCAGCTGTGATCGCAGGTAGACCACTGACGAAGTAGTCGATAAACGATTCATGATCGCCTCGCTATAGACCACAGATCCGCCGGTTGAAATGACCGAGGGTCCTATGCCCATGTCTAGCAGCACTTGCTCCTCGATAACGCGCAACGCTTCATGGCCTTTAGCCGCAATGATCTCGGCGAGCGTGGCTTGTTCCTGCTCTTGAATCAATAAATCGGTGTCCACAAAGGCGAGACCCAGGCGCTTCGCTAGCAAGACACCTACCGTACTTTTCCCGCTGCCTGGCATCCCAATTAAGCTCACTACTTGTATCGGGTGACGCGCCATATTGTTGTCCTTCATACTATGCTGCCCGGCCATTTAGATAGGCTATTAGGAAAGGCCGGTGAGGTTAATCTGAAATGCGCACCTGCGTATTCGAGCGCATCGCTTTTTAACTTGTACGTCTTACGCTTGCACCTGACGGGAGGCTCAGTTGTTACTCGAAACGCCACTGACGGCACTTCATCAAACGCTCGGAGCAAAGCTGATTCCCTTCGCTGGTTACAGCATGCCTATCAGTTATCCGCGCGGCATTATTGCAGAACACAATCACACGCGCTCGCAGGCTGGTCTTTTTGATGTCTCTCACATGGGGCAGGTAACCGTCAGCGGCGATTCTGTTGCAGAGCGGCTTGAGCGTCTTATGCCGAATGACTTTATTAGTCTCGCGCCGATGTCGAGCGTATATGGACTCTTGATGAACGAGGTTGGCGGTGTCAGAGACGATCTAATTGCCACTAACCTTGGTGATGGACGATTAAACTTGGTTGTAAACGCGAGTAATAAGCACGAGGACCTTGCCTATTTGAGAGCTGCGCTCCCTGATCTGACGTTTGAGCTCCATGAGGACCGAGCGCTGATGGCACTCCAAGGGCCAGAGTCGCGCGCCGTGATGCAGCGCCTGGGAAAAACAGCCAGTAAACTTGGCTTTATGACGGCCGCTCATGATCAACTCAGTGGGATCGATGTTTGGGTCACGTGTTCGGGTTATACCGGCGAGGACGGTTTTGAGATTTCGGTATCCGCATCAGAGGTGGACAGACTCGCTCAGTGTTTGCTAGCTGAGCCCGAGGTCGAAGCGATTGGATTGGGTGCAAGAGATTCTCTCAGGCTAGAGGCAGGCCTTTGTTTGCACGGACATGAGCTCTCTGCCGACATTACGCCAATCGAAGCAGGGCTGATTTGGGCGATTGCCAAAGAGCGACGCGAGAGCGGCAGCCGTCCCGGCGGCTATCCGGGCGCAGCAATCATTCACCAGCAACTTTCAGAAGGTGCGGCGAGAAAGCGAGTGGGTCTTCGCGTTGTGGGCCGGCGACCTGTTCGAGCGGGTGAAACTTTGCTTGATAATGCGGGTAACGAGGTTGGCGTGATTTGTTCGGATGCATTCGGGGCTTCAGTTGGTGGCCCCGTGGCGATGGCGTTTGTTCAACCTGCCTGCCACCAGGTGGGTTCGGACCTTCACGTTATGGTGCGTGGTAAGCGCATTGATCTGACGGTCGTTAAACTACCCATGGTGCCTAATCGCTACTACAGAGGCTAAGAGTAACCCACCGACTTAGTTGCCCTCTTTGGTGTCTTGGCTTACCAGCCCAGTTAATGGGCCCAGTCGCGATCAGCTCTAAACTGAGTCGACAGGTATTCCATTTGGTCGGCCAGCACCCGATCCTTCGCCAGAAAGTGCCATTCATAAGAGTTGGGTTTAAAGGGAATGGCTAGAAGCGGCATGTTAGCTTCTTCCGGTGTTAGGCAATCTTTGAGCCAGTTACAGCGCTTGCATGCAGCGACAACATTCTCCCATTTATCGGTGCCGCCTCTCGAAGTTGGCACCACATGATCCCGCGTTAGCTCACTTCTTGGAAACTGATCCCCGCAGTAGAGACATCGGTGATCATCACGCCTAAATAGCGTTCGGTTACATAGCGGTGGCGTAAAGTGATCAAACACTCGGCCGTTGAGCGCAACGATGGGTTGAAGGATAAGCTTTGATCGAAGGCCGGTGAGTCGCTGCGTGCCACCAAACACTGGGGGGAGGGGATCCCCGATGCCGTAGATGACATCGCCTCGAGCGTAGGCAGAGATCGCTTCTTGGAGGCTTAGCCAGCCTCTGGGTTGCCCTGCCACATCCAGTTTTAGGATTGCTTGCATGGCCGTCGCTCTCACGTTTACGCAACGCTACTGTCTTTGAGCAATAAATACAACGATGCTAGAAAATATAAACGACGCATGGAATCTGATTACTTTAGCCTGCTTTTTTAATTGAAGGCTGACCCAAATAATGTTGTACTCGCGCGGACGCGAAAATCGATAACAACGCGGCGCAGTAAAATATTTCCAATAATAAGGAGCGGTAATGAAGCGGAAAACCTCATTGGCGATGGGTGGCAAGGCCATACCATTCGCGCTGAGCTTGTTGACGGCTAACCTTCTGGTTGCCAACACAGCCTTGGCTCAGGATGACAATAAAAACCTTGAAGAAGTCGTTATTACAGGTTCATACATTAAGGGCTCTGGCACTGATGAAGCGACACCTGTCGACGTGCTTGATAGCGACTATATTCAGAAGCAGGGTGCCCTCACCATTGGTGAATTGACCCAGAAGTTAGCGGTGAGCAGCGGTACAGAAAACAATCCAGATTCGTTCACATCAGGCTCAACGCAAGGCACGTCGAACGTTAACCTTCGAGGCCTCGGGCTTACCTCTACACTCGTGCTGGTCAACGGCAAGCGTCAAACGATTGCAGCAGCAATCGCAAATGATGGCTCGGTCTTCGTCGATACAGCAACGATCCCCATGGCAGCGCTTGAGCGTGTAGAGATCTTAAAAGAAGGTGCTACTGCAACCTATGGTTCTGATGCTGTTGCGGGCGTAGTAAACTTCATTCTGCGTGACGATTTTGAAGGCCTAGAAGTGTCCGTAGGGCATCAAAAGGTAGAGTCTAGTGACCAAACAACTGACGACGTTAGTATCCTGGCTGGTTTTGGTATTGGTGACAATACGAATGTGATCGTGTCGGGCAGCTACATGCAGCAGGATCCAATGAGTTCTGCAGAACGTCCTTACACCACGATCAACGCTGCCAGTACTTTGGGGCGCAGCTTCCTGAATTTGGGCGGTCTCGCGCCGGGTCTCCCTGTTTTCATCGAAGGAACGGGTGCCTATGCGGGGACCTACGGCCCTGGGGAAACGATCCCTGATGCCAATTGTGAGGGCAACGGCGGACTCTTGTCGGCGGGCTTTATCCCATCCTTGGGTGGTCAGAAGTGCGGATTCCTCTACGGACCAAGATTCAACTTGGTCAATGAGGAAGAGCGCACCAATGTTTACGCGGCGGTTATTCACGAGATGGATAACGGCGTTACCGTTCGTGGTGAGCTAGGGTTTGCCAAGAATGAAGTGCTGGATAACCCACAGTCTCCGTCTTATCCAAACCTTTCGTTCCCAACTATTGTCCCCGGGCAGGCGGGCAGTCCTTTCAACGGCTTCGTACGTTGGTATGGTCGTCCACTCGGAGCTGAAGCGCCCTCACCTTTCGCACCGCGCAACTCTGAGACATTGAGAGCCTCTCTCGATTTATCTGGTTCGCTTGATGATGGAGCATGGGATTGGAATGCCTCGGTAACCTATTCTGAGAACGATCGCGAGGGCTGGCAGCCCGATACGATCAATTCGCGTTTGAACGCCGCCTTGGCGGGCGCTGGTGGTGAGAGTGGCACTGAGACCTTCAACATCTTTGATCCAAGCCAGAACTCTCAGAGTTTGATCGATTACATTAGTTCAGAAACCTACACAAATATGGTTACCGACCTTACGGTTGCAGACTTGGTTGTCTCCGGTCCTTTAGAAATTGCATCTGGTCGGACAATCAACGTCGCTTATGGCGCTCAATTTCGTAATGAGGGTTTCTCTATCTCACGTAACGACATTTCAACCCAGCAGCGCGATCCACAGACGGGCGAACTGCAAGATGTTGATTTGATCTTCTTGGGGGGTGGTACGGAGCCATCGGCATCGAGAGACTCTTTTGCGGCTTTTGCCGAGGCCAACATTCCGCTAACCGATTCGTTCGAGATGAGTGTCGCGGCGCGATACGAGTCTTTGGAATCAGACAGCAGTCTTGACCCAAAATTGGCGCTACGCTGGCAGCTGTCAGACACTGTTGTGGTTCGGGGCTCAATGTCCACTGCATTTCGTGAAGCGTCGTTGATTCAGCAATTTAACCGTCAAACTTCACTGCAGGGTCTGTCGGATCCACTCTCGAGCGGTACTTTGTTTATTCGCGTATTGACCGAGGGCGACGTTGATTTGAAGCCCGAGACTTCTACCAACACCAATCTTGGTGTTGTGTGGACGCCTAGCGACAACTTCAACATGCGGTTGGATTGGTGGCAATTTGACTACGAAGACGTAATCACGATTGAGAACGCGCAAGGCAAGCTAAATGCGGATCCAAATGGTCCTGATATTCGCCGAAATGACTCGGGTCAGTTGCAAGGTGTATCTACCAACTTCATTAACGCCGCGACCGTAGAAACAGATGGTGTGGACGTCTCGGCTGATTGGAATATCCCTGCCGGCGACAACGGCGACTTTGGTATTCAGTTGGCATACAGCCAATTCTTGAGCTACGAGATTCCGGATGGTAATGGCGGAACAAGGGACGTTGTGGGTTCATTCAACCACGACAACTTCGTTCGCTCGATGCCCGAGAAAAAGTGGAACCTGACTGCCGATTGGGAGCGAGGCAGCCACAGTGCTTCAATGGTTGTGTACTACGTTGACTCTTACAAGACTGGGCGGCCTGTTCCGGCTTCAGCTCAGGCACTTGGATTCAACAGTGGCATTAGCAACTGGCGGACAATTGACCTCAGTTACAACTACAACTTCAGCCTTGGTGACACCCAAGCGGTATTCACATTAGGTGGCAAGAACGTATTTGATAAAGAGGCGCCCCGTGTCTATGACGCAGCCAACTTCAGCTACGATCCCAAGCATCATGATCCGCGCGGTCGTATGTTGTTCGCGCGCGTGAAGTTTGTCCTTTAAGCGAATCGGGTACGATAAAAGCCGCCTTGAGGCGGCTTTTTTTGTGCCTGATTAATGCAATGGTTACCCAATAGCTAGTTGTGCAGCAGGCTAATTGGCCCTGTGGAGATCCGAAATTCGCCGAACATGTGTCGGAATTACATTAATTTAGTTGATCACTCGCCATAATTTTGCTTTTTTATAAGTCATGGGCCCAAGGCCCAAGCGGCATTATTAAAATAACAAATGGCAATATTAAGATAACAAGCGGACTATGACTATGAAACGACTCATTGAAAATGGGCAGTCCAGCGGTAAAGGCCTGCTCATAATTGCAGCAGCTATGACTGCTATCTCATTTATCCATTCCACATCTGCTCAAGAAGGAGACAATCTAGAGGAGGTGCTGGTAACAGGATCACTAATCAAGGGAACGGCAACCGACGCGGAAACCAACGTGTCGGTTTACGATCGCTCGGCATTGGACATGCAGAACAGTCCATCACTTGTCGACTTCACTAAAAACTTGAGCTTCAGTTCTGGTGTTGACGGTGACTCTAACCAATTTGAATCCAATGCGACTGAAGGGTTGGCAAATGTAAATCTGCGAGGTTTGGGTCCTGCTCGAACTCTCGTATTGATTAATGGACAACGACAAGCAGCCGTTCCAGTGAGATTGGGTGCTGGCCGCTTTGTGGATATTAACTCGATTCCTGGTGTTGCTATTGAGCGCATCGAAGTCTTAAAGGAGGGCGCTGCGGCGACTTATGGATCAGATGCGGTCGGCGGCGTAGTGAACTTTATAACGCGCTCCGATTTTGAAGGATTCGAATTGCAAGGTAATTACGCGAGTATTGCCGACTCCAATGGTGATTACTCCTTGAGCGCTATATTCGGTACGGAAATCGGAGACTTCAATTGGGTCACCTCTGCCGGTTACCGAGAGCGCAGCCAGCTAAAGCAGCGAGATAGAGATTTTGGCACCCGGCTAGACGGTAGTTACCTCCCATTCGATGGGTTTTCTACCATTGGTAATCCGGGCACTCTTTATCCCTTCCTTGACACCAATCCGAACGGTCAGGGGTTGGGCTTCGATACAATTATCGGGGGAGGTCCTGATCCCGGCTGTGCTGATGCTGGAGGCCTCGCAGCTGGAGGCACTTGCGTGTTTCAGTACACGCAATTTGATAATTTTGTGGAGAATGAAGAGCACTTTGAAATTTTCACCGAAATTAATGGGACCCTCGCCAACGGTGACGTGCTGCATTTAGAAGCCCTTTATGCGGATACGAGCGTGCCTAACTGGGCGACCTCCCCATCTTATCCTCCGCAGCGGATCATTGATCCGGTACAGACGGTCTTTCCTGACAGCCCAGCCTGGCAAAGTCTCGAATCGACTTATCCCGAGTACTTTGCGTCCTTACCTGCATATCCGAGCTATATCATCGTACGTGGACGTGTGAACGGTGTGGGTGCATCAGGCCCCCGTACGGCGCCGCGGGAGTATCAAAATTATCGCTTTGCTGGGTCATTGAACGGTGCTTTGACTGAGGATGTCGACTACACACTAAACATGGCCTACTCACGGTCTGAAGGTGGTTACTCCTCGCGCGACGCGAGTATTGAAAAAACTAAACTGGCTTATCTCGGTTATGGTGGCGAGGGTTGTGGTGCAACGCTGAATCCCGACGAAACTGTCAGTCCCAATGGCGCAATCGCGGGGCAAGGCAACTGTCGCTATTTCAACCCCTTTTCAACAGCGATTCAGTCCGGCTATTTCGGGCAGTTTGTCAATCCAAACTACGACCCTAGCGTTGCTAATACACAAGCGATGCAAGACTGGATTGACGACGAATGGAAGGTGAGAGGAGAGAACGAGCTCTTTACTGCGGACATTGTCGTTCAGCAGTCATTAGGCAGTGCGGATATTGCCTATGGTTTTCAGTATCGCCAGAACGACGTGAGTCAAGGAGTTGAGGACATTGCGAATGTTAACGTTAATCCATGCCGTGTAACCGGCTATATGGATTGTGTAAGCCAGACAGGTCTTCACAGCTTCTTGGCCGCGGGGTCACCTTACGCGCTTGACCAAACGGTTTATGCTGTATTTGCAGAGGCTTATATGCCGTTGAGTGAAAACTTGGAAGCCAGTGTTGGTTTACGATACGAAGACTACGGGTCTGGCAGCGATACTCTAGATCCAAAGGTCTCGCTGCTGTATCAGCTTTCTGAAAGTTTTTCGCTTAGGGCATCGGCGCAAACGACCTTTAGGGCACCCGACCCTAATCAGTTGGACCCCAGCGCTGCAACGGCACTTGCCTATGTGGCTCCCGCCATTGCATTTAAAGCCATCGACACCACAGGTAATCCCGATCTTGAACCCGAATCGGTGTTTACTTACAACGTGGGCTTCGTTTACTCAGGCGATAACCTGAATGCTACCCTCGATTATTGGTATTTTGACTTTGATAATCCGATCATCACCGAGGCTTACGGTCAGTTAGTAGCCGCCTATGCAGCAGGTGGCGCGGCTCAAGCCGCTGTACAAGCGCAAATTACCTGTCAGTCGGGTGTGGCGGATGGATCGTGCGGCGCTAGTGGAATTGAGCGTATCAATACCTTCATCATAAATGGACCGCGTCTGGAGTCTGACGGTGTTGACTTCTTTTTGGGCTACCAATCCGATGCGGGAACGCCCTTTAGTCTAGGTTTGGAGGGGAGTTATACGTTAGGCAATAAGGTGGGTGATTATTACAAGGGCGATGTGTTGATAGCCACCGGTGAGGAGACTGCGGGTTACTACAACTTCAATAACACCGCGCGCCCCATTCCCGAGCTCCGCGCTAGAGCCTTCGCAACTTTGGGTGTGACGTCAGCGCTGAGCTTATCCGCATACGTTAATCACTCCGACAGCGTTAAAGATCGACGTACAAATCTACCTGAAGGAGTGGATAGTGTTGATGCCTTCACTACGGTGGATATTCACGTGAATATTGATGTGGACGAGAGCCTTGCTGTCACGTTGTCCGCAATTAACGCAGGGGATGAGATGCCACCAGTCGCCTATGGTGACTTGATGTACGATGCATACAACCACAACCCGCTGGGTCGAATCATCAAAGCTGGCTTTAGGTACAACTTTTGATTGAGCAGTGATGTGTTATCGAAAGCGGGCTTCGGCCCGCTTTTTTATGCTGCCCATGTCGGTAATCGACTAAATATTCTTCAAATATAAGAGTGATTTGCAGGCTTAGTGTGCGATAACTTTTTTGATGTCTATATTTTAGGTTAGATCAATGGCAAATTTTGGATCCGATAATGCGTCTGGCACACATCCCAAGATCATTGAGTCTCTGGTTTTGGCTTCGTCTGGTAATACAGCTGCCTACGGGGATGATGATTTAACGCGATCGGTCTACAAAAGATTCGAATCGCTATTTGAATGCCAAGTTAGCATTTTTTTGGTTGCCACCGGTACAGCAGCTAACTGTATCGGTCTGGCGACGCTTGCCTCTCCAGTTTCCGGCATCTATGCGCACGCTGAAGCACATATCGTGAACGATGAGTCGACAGCGCCCGAGTTGTACACTGGCGGTGCTCGACAATTCACGGTCGGGGGAGACGATGCAAAACCTGACCTTGAGGAGTTGGCACAAAAAATTGACCTATCAGGTGCGAGGGGAGTGCACTCTGTCCAACCTGCGGTGATTGCAATTTCTAATTTGACCGAGTTGGGTGCTCGACTCTCCCCCGATGAAATTGTCGCTTATTCTGAGCTTGCGAAGTCTCGCAGTATGAAGTTGTTCATGGATGGCGCCCGATTCGCTAATGCCGTCGCAGGTGGTAGGGAAAGCCCAGCTGATCTCACCTGGCGTGCCGGTGTAGATGCGCTTAGTTTTGGCGCAACGAAGAACGGCGCGATGGCGGCTGAGGCACTGGTATTTTTCAATCCCGATGAAGCGATGTTGGCCGAATTCCATCGGAAGCGCGGTGGCCACCTTTGGTCGAAGCATCGATACCTCGCGGCCCAGTTTGACGCTTACCTTAAGGGTGATCTGTGGCTTGAACTTGCTACAGCCTCAAACACCAGTATGGCTAGACTTCGGGATGGTATCTCTTCGTCAAAAAATGCTTCGATTCTGGCTGGTGGTGACGGCAATGAGTTATTTATCGCCATGGAGGAGGAAGTTGCGGAGGGACTCCTGCAACGCGGGCATATGTTTTACGCCTGGCCATCCTTACCCAAGGCGTATCGCTTGGTAACTTCGTTCACCACGACAACTGGGGAAATCGACGAATTTATCGAAGACCTGAATTCGTAAAGGCGGAGGCTGGTTAGCGCTCTATTGCCTTTATATTTATCTTCACATTGCGCGCCATGAAGCGCTAACCAGTTCCGTATGGGCATCGAGTAGTCTCGCTTCAAAAAGCGAATCTCGCTCGACTGGACCAACCCCGGAGGGTGTACCGGTCATCACAATATCGCCATCTTCAAGCGGTATAAAAGAGCGGAGCTCTTCCAAGATCGTATGTGGCTGATAGAGCATTTGCTTTGGACCACCCTGCTGGCGCGGTTCACCATCAACGCAGAGCTCTAATTTGAGATCACTCAGGGAAGCCGGTGCATCGACAAAGTGGCTGAATACTGCCGAGCCCTCAAATGCTTTAGAACGCTCCCAGGGGAGGCCGGCATCCTTAAGCTTTTTTTGCGTAGCTCTCTTGGTGAGATCGAGACCAATACCCACTCCCGCCACAGCACCGTCTTGAATGAGCAAACAAATTTCCGTCTCGAAATGAATTTGTTCCCCACGATGAGCTATTAGTTGATCGCTGATACAGGTGTTGGGCTTCATGAATACGGTCATTTGGTCAGAAGGTACACTGCCCATTTCTTCGATGTGTGCCGCGTAGTTCTTACCAACACACACGATTTTGTTGGGGATGACCTCTGTCTTCTGAAACGTCACGCTACGCATTTGGCCCTAACTCCCTTTCCTCAATGACTCGACGGTGCCCAATAGTACTTTGAGTCTCGCTCGAAGTACCAAACGAAGTAGAGAAATCTCGCTCTAGGAGTCGCCATCGAAGACGTGAGGCAGTAACCTACGGCGACTCTAACAATAAAGGGTAAAAACCCATGCGCGTTCTATTCTTTCTGTTGAGCTTTGTATTTGCTGGCCAAGCATTGGCGCAAGACAAGCCCAATATGCTGATCATCTGGGGCGATGACATTGGCTTTTGGAATCTCTCTACCAATAACATGGGTATGATGGGCTACGACACGCCCAATATTGATCGGATTGCCGAAGAGGGCGCCAAGTTCACTGACTACTATGGTCAGCAAAGTTGCACCGCTGGACGCTCTGCGTTCATCTTGGGTCAGTCACCGATTCGCACAGGACTGACGAAAGTTGGCTCACCAGGTGCTGACCTCGGTATTAGGCCCGAAGATGTCACCCTGGCGTCACTTCTCAAGGATGAGGGCTATGTCACTGCGCAATTTGGTAAGAACCACCTGGGCGATAAGGACGAGTTTCTTCCTACAAACCACGGATTCGACGAGTTTTTCGGCAACCTGTACCACCTGAATGCAGAGGAAGAGCCAGAGGATCCTGACTACCCTCACGACAATGAATTGCTTGTTAAGCTCTTTTCACCGCGTGGTGTGATCCACAGTTTTGCTGACGGCGACATCGTTGATACTGGCGCTTTGACCCGCGAGCGTATGAAGACTGTAGACCGAGAGTTCAAGCTCGCGGCGCTTGATTTCATGACGCGTGCAGTCGATCAGGGCAAGCCCTTCTTTGTTTGGTACAACACAACTCGCATGCACTTCTTTACGCACACGGCCGATGATGAGCGTGGGCTTTCGGGTCATGGCTTTTACAACGACGCCATGGTGGGGCACGACATGATGGTTGGCGAATTGCTCGACCATCTCGATAATTTGGGCGTCGCCGATAACACTATTGTCATGTACTCGACCGATAACGGTCCGCACTACAACACCTGGCCGGATGCTGCGATTACGCCATTCCGAAGCGAGAAGAATACGAACTGGGAGGGCGGTTTTCGCGTTCCAGCGATGGTCCGCTGGCCCGGCCGGATCAAGGAAGGGCAGGTCATTAACGAGATCATGTCTCACGAGGATTGGGTGCCAACCTTAATGGCTGCTGCAGGACGCCCGAATGTCGTCGCCGAGCTCAAAGCGGGCGTGACGGTTGATGGTAAGCCTTATAAAAATCACCTTGACGGTTACAACTTCCTTCCCTTGCTGGAGGGTGAAACGGATCTCGGTCCACGGAACTCGTTCTTTTACTGGAGCGACGACGGTGTCTTAACGGCGATTCGCACGGGAGACTGGAAGGTTGTTTTTGCTGAACAGCGTGCTCAAGGCTTTGCGGTATGGCGAGAGCAGTTTGATGAGCTACGTATTCCGAAAGTCTTTCATTTGCGACGCGATCCCTTCGAGCGAGCTGATGTGCATGCCGATAACTACGAAGATTGGTGGGTACGCAAAGTACCTCCGCGTATCGCTGTTGCGCGCATTGAGCTTCAAAAGTTTCTGACCACGCTGGCCCAATTTCCACCGCGTCAGCGCCCGGCAACGTTTGGCGTTGATCAGATGATGGAGCCGCTTTACAACCAACAAAAATCGCAGGGGCAGTAAAGCGAAGCTTCACAGCGGTCCTTCATCACCGAAGTCAAAAAAAAGCCTCAGTCATATCGACTGGGGCTTTTTTGCTTCTGTAGGTCTGGACTTTAGGGGCTGATGGTTTCTTCGGCTGAGCCGTACACAACGCCACCGTCAACGGCAATTGTCTCACCGACGACGTAGTCTCCACTACGGGCAGCAAGGTAGATGGCCACCGCGGCCATGTCCTCATCACGGCCGATACGACCTGATGGCACACCATTACCGACAGCATCGCCAAAGTCGCGCGCCGCTTTATTCATCTCAGATGCGAAGGCGCCGGGTGCAATACCGGTGACGTTGATGCTGTCTTTGATGAGACGAGTTGCCATGCGCTTTGTAAGCTGAATCACGGCCGCTTTCGACGCCTGGTAGCTGTAGGTTTCCCAGGGATTAACCCGAATGCCGTCGATAGACGCGATATTAATGACCTTACCTGGTTGCTCTCTTGATGCTGCCGCTTTGAGCGGTCCATGGAGTGCCTGCGTCAGGAAAAATAGTGACTTAACGTTCAGATCCATCACCTTATCCCAACCACTCTCAGGAAAGGTTTCGAAGGGCTGACCCCATGCGGCGCCGGCATTGTTAACAAGAATATCGAGCGATTTCTCGTGCTGGAAGTACGCGTCCGCCAACATCTGGCAACCTGCTACGGTGCTAATGTCCTGAGGTAACGAAATGCAGTTTGGACCGAGCTCCTCGGCGACAGCATCACAGACATCGGCTTTTCGCGATGAAATGTAGACTTTTGCGCCTTGGGCAATAAAACCAGCGGCAATCATTTTACCGATGCCGCGCGATCCTCCTGTGACGAGCGCTGTTTTTTCCTCGAGCGAGAATAGTGTTGATGTATCCATGTACTGAAACTCCCAGATTAATTATTCGAAGACAATTTTTTATCATTGGGTTATCTAACCATGTATCGACGACTTAGACATCTATTGCGGTCGATTAGACTTCCGGTACCCAACATTTAAATGGGTGATAAGCATTAAACCAGCGGTGGCTAAACTCAATGAGCTTAAAAGCCACAGCACAGCACTTTGGCCCAGGTAAGGTAACACCCAGCCGATCAGCCACGGACCCAATGTTGCGCCGGTGATCGCACTCAGCAGAATTTTAGCGCCGGTGGTTGTGCCTCCGCCGCCCTTGGTGAGCATCCATGCGTAAGCATTGGGAAATATCAAACCCATAAAGGCCCCAGTGAAACTGGTATCTACTAGCGGAACAGTGCCGGCCAATACAAGGACCAGGGAACAGAAGATACCCGTCAGTCCGAATACTGCGAAACCTAATGTCGAAACCCAGACTGCAAGCGCAGCGGCGGTGAGCCTGACGATGACAAACCAGGAAAAGAAACGCGCCATATAGGTAGCGGCCGCTTTACCGTCACCTGCTGGATCGCTGAGTAGCGATGGCATCCAATAAGTGAGACCGGCTTCGATGAAGAGAATGGCAAAGGCGGTCACCAGTAACGGCAGCATCGGCGCTGCTTGCTCGTTCTCGGATGTAACAGTTGAGCGCGTGGGTATTCGGTCGTCAATATTCCAGGCGCCGAGGCAGACAACCAATGACGCAAGAGCAATAACGACAAAAAGCTCGCTGCCCGTCACTAGCCCCTGGGCGAGGAGCCATGGCGCAGCGACAGCTCCAAGGCCATAGGTAGCATTCAATACATTGAGTAGACCCCCATTCTTCTGTGAAAAGTGGGTCACGAACAGGGTATTGAACGACATCGAGAGGCCGCCAAAACCGAGGCCAAGCAGTGGCGCCGCGATCAGTTTTAGAAGCCAGTAATCGCCAGTCACGATAAGGATAGAACCTAGACCCAGCGATAGGCTAGCGAGCGCGATGCGTTTATTATTTCGCCGCTCCATCCACCCAATCAGCGCTGATCCGGTTACGACAGCAGAGCCAAGACCATGGAGCGCAAAAAAGAGTCCCAAGTCCTCAGGTGTCCTGGCGAGCTTCATGCCCAGTTCAGCAACAAATAGGCCCAGTAGGCCCTGCTCCAGACCAATGAGAATAAAGGCGATGAAGCCAAATGAAAGGATGCGCTGTATTGGGACGGTCAACATCGACAAAGAATCGTCTTAACTGTCATGAAGGGCCCGTACCCTAAAAGAATTTGGCCCAGAAGGATAGGTAATAGGTATTAGGGTCGGTGGTAGCGTAAGACAAGGGGCGCCCAGAACAGAAAAGTAGCTGAAAAAGTAGCTAGAAGGAATATGGAAAGGTGGCCGAAAGCGAGTGGGGGCAGTTGGCGACAAAGCGAAGTAACATAAGGATGTTGTTTGGGATGACTCTCTTCGAAGCTGCTGAACACGCCCGTTAAGTAGGGCGCTGACTCGAGCCAACTTGGCCTAAGGCAAACTACAAGGTAAGACTGAACTGTTTGGCTCATTGATGGCCACGACGTTAGGGCAGGTTGGGAGTAAGTAGGTGGAAAAGCCGTTTAATTTATTGTTTATCTGTACCCACAATCGATGTAGAAGCGTGCTTGCCGAGGTAATCGCAAACAATCAGTTTGAGGGCGTGTTTCGCGCTTTTAGTGCGGGGAGTCGACCCGCAGGAGAGATTCACCCTCTTACACTTAAGTTTCTCGCTGCTCGTGGCCTCCCTACCGAGGGCTTAAGCAGCCAGTCGTGGGATGACTTTTCCAATCAGGAGTTCGATTTGGTGGTCACGGTCTGCGATAGCGCCGCGAACGAGGCTTGCCCGCTCTGGATGAGCGATGCACCTCGCGCACATTGGGGCATGCCCGACCCATCTCGCGTAACGGGCGATGAAGCAGCGGTAGAGGCTGCTTTTTTCACCGTCATGGACGCCCTCGAATCGCAGCTGGCGGCCTTACAACGAGAGCTACTTAAATAAGTTCGGAATTGAGCCCGATGAAGCGACATCGCCAACGAGCGGACTATTGGCTGCGCTCTCAAAACATTGATCGATCATCGCATAACGCTCGCGAACGCCGTCTCTGAACGATGGGTGCGTGAAAATATAGGTATCTCTCGCCTGCAATGACTCGATGACGCGTGCCGCAAGTAGATCAGGGTCAATCCCGTTTTTAATTGCATTGGATAAGCCTGTTGCCATTGTCTCCGGATCAAGGTCGTCGTCTGAAACGATAAGCTCTCGGTGGCTGTCATCATAATCGGAGGGCCTGACGCGATCAGAGAGATAGATTCTTGTCCGCACAAAGCCGGGGCAAAGCGATGCCACATGGATGCCAAACGGGGCGAGCTCCATTGACCAGCCTTCGGACAAACCAGCAACGGCAAGTTTGGTGGCGTTGTAGGCGCCACCGTAGGGGAAGCCACTCATACCTGCCATGGATGCGACATTGACTATCCAACCACCGCCCGCGGCTTTGATGTGAGGCACAACAGATTTCATTCCGAAGACCACCCCCATCAGATTGACGTCGATCGTCCAGCGCCAGTCTTCCGCTGAGTGGTCCTCGATTGGTCCGGTGGAACCGCCCCCGCCAACACCTGCATTGTTCATCAACGCATGAATAGCACCGAATCGCCCGAGCGCAGCGTTTGCAACCCTATCCCAATCAGCTTCACTTCGTGCGTCCGCCGTTAGTGCCAAAACGGGGATGCTCTGCTCGCTCAGAGTTGCTTCAGCGGTGGCCAAGGTATCTGCGGAAATATCAGCGATGACCACGTTCATGCCTTCTCGCCCTGCAGCCTGTGCGACTGCGAAGCCGATGCCCTCAGCGCCTCCTGAGACGATCACTGTTTTTCCTTTGAACAAGTCCACTCCGACCTCCAGACATACTTTTATTGTTAGATGACAATCATGATACGGAGCGACACCCCGTGACGCCACAGAGAACAGCGACTCGAGTTCGATTATTCGAGGTTGAAAAGCTCGGTATTGCCACCGAGGGCGGTCACATTATCGGTTACCGTGTGCTCGACGACTAACTGTCTCAGGTAGTTCGGGCCACCGGCCTTGGGTCCTGTTCCAGAGAGGCCATGACCCCCAAAAGGATTACTCCCAACCACTGCGCCTACAGTGTCTCGGTTAATGTACAAGTTGCCGACTAAGTGCTCTCGCGATAGTCGCTCATGTATACCCTTCAGTCGACTGTGTATGCCCATTGTCAGTGCGAACTTCGAGCTGCGGATGTCCTTGATAATCGTGCCCAGCTCCTCCGAGTGATATCTCACGATGTGCAGAATTGGGCCGAAGACCTCCTCGTGCAAGGCTGACAAGCTCGAAATCTCCCAGGCTTGCGGTTCCACAAAGTATCCATTCAGTTTGGGGTCGGCCGACGGACTTTTTGCGATAAAGGTAGCTGTCTTCTTTAGATGCATCAGGTGTGCTGAAATACGATCGTGGGCGGCCTGATCAATGACCGGACCCACATCGGTCGATAGCTTGTGAGGGTCGCCTACCACGAGCTCCTTCATTGCACCTGCGAGTAGCTCGATGATTCCATCAGCTACGTCGCTCTGCACAAAAAGCACGCGAAGCGCTGAGCATCGTTGACCTGCGGATCTGAAGGCAGAGGTAATAACGTCATCGACAACTTGCTCGGGCAAAGCTGTCGAGTCGACGACCATACAATTGATTCCTCCCGTTTCAGCGATGAGGGGAATGATAGGACCGTCGCGTAAGGCGAGCTGCCGGTTAATGACCCGGGCGCTGGGGTGACTCCCTGTAAATGACACCCCGGCAATGCGCTCATCGGGCAGTAGCCAACCCCCAAGAGTGGGACCATCGCCATTGACGAGATTTATGACGCCCTCTGGAACACCAGCTTCCTTGAGCACGTCACAGGCTAATCGCGCGACAAGAGGAGTTTGCTCAGCAGGCTTTGCTACTACCGTATTGCCCACAGCGAGATTTGCCACAATTTGTCCCGTGAAAATGGCCAGTGGAAAGTTCCAGGGACTAATGCAGAGCCATGGACCGCGGGGCGCGTAAGAAAGTCGATTGGTCTCACCTGTGATACCTGGGAGCTCGAGCTCAGAGTGCATGAGAGACGTTGCTTGGGCAGCATAGTAGCGACAGAAATCGACTGCTTCTCGAACTTCGTCGAGCCCGTCGTTGAGGGTGCGCCCCGCCTCTTTGGCAATCAGGGACGTAAACTCAGCGGTCCGGGCTTCGAAGAGTTCGGCTGCCCTCTTAAGGATGGCAGCACGCTCTTTGACATACCGTGAGGACCAATCGGGTAGCGAGTTCCGCGCGCGTTCAATGGCGGCAATGACATCTGCTTGAGTCGCCTCCGAGTACTGTCCGACAACGCTCGAATCTGCCGGTGATGTTGACGAACGAAGGTCTCCGGTTGAGTTCTCAGTCATATCTGTCTCGCACTCTGGTCGCTGGCTGCTATCAGAGCTCAGCTCGGTCATCTGAAAGTTGGCTGTTTCGAACTTCATGCCCGTTGTTCGTTCATCGAGATCAAAACCTGCTGACGACAACCAGGGAATATCGCTGCCTTGGAAAATATTCCGGGGCAGGGGTATTTGTGAAAAGCTAGAAGTAGCGTCGCTAGTCAAGGTGTTTAGTGGGTCTGATACCAATTCACTGACGGGAAGGTCTGCGTCGAGAAACCGATTTACGAAGGAGCTGTTGGCCCCATTTTCGAGAAGCCGTCTGACGAGGTATGGGAGCAGGTCTTCGTGCTGCCCTACGGGTGCATAGGTTCTGACTCTGAGGCTGGGATCTTGCTCCTCAAGGAGTGCATAGAGTAAATCGCCCATGCCGTGAAGTTTTTGGAATTCAAAGGGTCGACCACACTCGCCGGCGGCTTCACGGATTTGAGCAATTGTCAGGGCGTTATGCGTCGCAAACTGACAGTAGATATCTGGGCAGGCTATGAGATTGCGCATGCAGGCTTCATAGGACACATCGGTATGAGACTTGCGGGTAAACACCGGGTAGTCAGTTAGCCCTCGCTGCTGGGCTATCTTAATTTCGGCGTCCCAGTACGCGCCTTTTACCAATCGCACCATAATTCCCGTCGGTCGGGATTGCGCGAGCGCGATTAACCATTCAGCCACTTCAAGCGCACGTTTTTGATACGCCTGCAGGACAAATCCTAGCCCTTGCCAGTCCTCAAGCTCAGGCTGCTCGCATAGCCACTCGAATACGTCCATCGTGAGTTCGAGTCGAGCGCACTCCTCAGCATCTAAGCTCATGCCAATGTTGAAGCGGCGTGCCTTCATGGCCAAGGCTAAAACCTTCTCCTTGAGCGCTGGAAGACAGGTCTCGCGATGACTTTCCCAAAACCGCGGATGAAGCGCCGATAGTTTTACTGAGACGTTGTGCCCATCGAATAGGTTTGAGGCAGCACTGGTATCCCCCACCGTTTCTATCGCTGCGAGATAATTATCAAAGTAGCGATCAGCATCTTTTTGCGTTCTCGCGCCTTCGCCCAGCATATCGAAGCTACACAGTGTCCCGTTTCTTCCTGCGCGCTTGAGAGCAGAGCCGATGTCGCGGCCCAGAACAAATTGTCCACCAAGAATCTTCATCGCTTGGAGTGTTGCTAGCCTAACCGTGGGTTCACCAATACGGTGCGTTAGTTTTGCTAGCCAATTCGCTGGTGCCTGCTGGAGAAGATCAGCCGGTCCGACAATCTTGCCGGCGAGCATCAGACCCCAAATGGATGCGTTGACCAGATTGGAATCAGATGCGTTCTGGTGCGCGCCCCAATTCCCCTCTCGGATTTTTTCTGAGATGAGAGCGTCCAATGTTGGCTCGTCAGGAACCCTGAGAAGTGCCTCAGCCAAGCACATCAGCGCAATTCCCTCAGCGTTTGAAAGACCAAATTCGCGCAAAAAGGCATCCAGCGTGCCAGACTCGCTGGCACGTGCTCTGCTGAACTCAACTAGCTGGGAAGCACTTTTGGAGATCGATGTTCGGTTAGCGTCGAATGACGCGATGGTGGCACCTAGCGATCCCATCGCATCGCATTCGGGCGCGTAGTGCATAAAGCGGATTGAGTCTCGACTGAGTTCGGCCATCCATTTTCCCCGATAATGTCATGGCGCCAACATTCTGCTTAAATATAAGGGCTCGATGTAGAGAACCAATAACACTAAGTAGGTAAGGAACTGGTATGTCACTCACACTGGAATTTCAGGAAAACGTCGCTGTTCTTACGCACGATGATGGCAAGCGAAATGTGTTCTCGCCCGACGCAATTCGGGATTTTAACGAGGCGCTCGATGAGGTTGAGGCCAAGTCAGCGTCGCTGATGTGGTTAGGTCGGGAGGGGTGCTTCTCCGCGGGCTTTGATTTGAAGGTCATCTCGAACGGGGATGCAGACGCCGCGGCAACTATGGTCAAAGCCGGTGGCGACTTGGCTTTTAGGATTTTCACTTTCCCGCATCCCGTTGTTTGTGCGGTAACAGGCCACTGTTTGGCGCTCGGCTCTGTGATGTTGGTGTGTGCTGATAAGCGCCTTGGTATCGAGGGTGATTACAAGTATGGCTTGAACGAGACGGCCATTGATATGGATCTACCGGCGTTTGGTTATGAGCCAGCGGTGTATCGACTCGCGGAGGCGCATCGGTTTGAGTCCATTGTGGCAGCTCAGATTCACTCTCCCGAGTCGGCGATGGCGGCTGGCTTTTTGGACGAAGTCGTGCCCTCTGCGGCACTTGTCGATCGTGCGATGGAACATGCGTCTCGTTTGGGCGCATTACCTCAGCGCGCGTTTGCCGCGAATAAGTTGCTGAGTCGCTCGATTCCAATCGAGCGGATTCGTGCTGCAATGGCTTGAACGGGACCGTGTAGATCACAAGAGTACGAATTATGCTTGCGAAGTTCTTAGAGTGGTTCTTAGGGGCGTTACCCTTTTTCTTTGGATTGGCTTTTTTGGCTCCACTCTCGGTTCAGGTTATGGCAGAGTTCGGAGTCGACGCCATTGGTGGCGTTGATATGTGGACTGTGGCACTTATCGTTTTTGGTGCCTGGGGAGGCGTAGCGTCATGGAAGGGACGATGGATTTAACGGTGAAGACAGAGCTCGAGCTCCGTGCAATGGAGCGCGAAATTGCGAAACAGCATCTCGATAAATTCCCCTATCTTTCACTTGTCTGGGGTTTTGGTAATTTAGCGTGTTGGATTGCCGTTTGGGTGCTATGCCTTAACGGTATAATTCCGCTCTGGCTAGGCTTTATCATTGCGACCATCAATGTCGCCGCCTCGTACCTGCCATCTCATGAAGCCCAGCACTCGATATTCGCAATGCCGGGTAAACCAAAACGTTGGCTTAACGAGCTAGTCGGCTGGGTAAGCCCCATTCCCTTAGTCACGCCTTATTCCGTGTTGCGTGCAACGCATATGGAGCATCACAAGCACGCGAATAATCCAGAACGCGACCCCGATTACAGTGAGCATTACGCCACAGCAGCAAGTTTTTTTTGGGCTAGTGTGCAGTGGCGTCAACCCAAGCCGCACGGTGGGGAACATCCCTATCTGCGCTGTTTGAAGCGTATTGGTCGTGAAGACCTTATTCTTCACTCCGTAGCTTGTGAGCTTGTTTTTATGGGTGTGCTGTGTGGTATGGCACTGAATGGGCTGGCGATAGAGGCAGCACTCCTGTGGTGGCTTCCGAGAATGGTCGCGCTGTTCTATATCCAGTTTTATCTGTCTTGGGCGCCGCATTACCCAGATTGCGGTGCCGACCGATATAACGATACCCAGAGTTTCAAGTCGCGCTTCGGCAACATATGGTCTTCCGGTATGCAATACCACGTCATCCACCATTTATACCCTCGCATCCCCCTGGTTCGAACGCCCGAGGCCTATCGGCAGATGAAGCCTATCCTGAAGGCTCAGGGCGCGCGGGTAGATGCAATTTGAAGTGATTTAGGGCCCCGTAGATGCGGCGGTGAGCTTGCCGGAGTCTGAAATCGTGTGGGGGCTTGATGATGTCTTTTCAAGAACTAAGCTTTACAGCCAACGTCGATCGGCAGTTTTTGCGGGCGGCAAGCTTGCTAGATCTGCCTCCAGGTCTGGCCCAGCAGATTCGAACTTGTACCGCGACTTACACGGTGCGCTTTCCTGTGCGGCTCCGCGATAGGATTCACGTTTTCACGGGCTATCGCTCCGTGCACTCCGATCATTTTGCGCCGGTAAAAGGCGGTATCCGATACGCACTAGCCGTCAACCAGGATGAGGTCGAAGCACTTGCCGCGTTGATGAGCTACAAGTGTGCCGTAGTCGATGTTCCGTTTGGGGGCTCTAAAGGCGGGCTTTGCATTAACCCCGACGAATACGATGAGCACGAAATAGAGCAGATAACCCGCCGATTCGCCTACGAGCTCATCAAACGGGACTTGATCCATCCGAGCCAAAATGTTCCGGCGCCAGACATGGGAACCTCGGCCCGGGAGATGGCCTGGATTGCAGATGAGTATCAGCGACTGCACCCGACCGAGATGGATGCACTGGCCTGTGTCACGGGGAAGCCCGTCTATAAGTCGGGGATTGCCGGCCGAGTGGAAGCGACGGGGCGGGGAATTCAGTTTGCCTTGCGTGAGTTTTTCCGTGAACCACTGGATGTCAAACGTGCCTCACTTGAGGGTGGCCTGGATGGGCAGCGCGTGATTATTCAGGGCTTGGGTAACGTGGGTTTCCATGCGGCAACCTTCCTATCGCTTGAAGATGGTGTGAAGGTCGTTGGCATTATCGAGCGCGATGGCGCCCTCACGAACGACACTGGACTCGATGTGGCTGCGGTCAAAGAGTGGATTAACAGTACGGGCGGTGTTGAGGGCTTCCCTGGTGCAACTTTTATTGCGCAGGGTAAATCGGTACTGGAGTCCGAGTGTGACATCCTTATCCCTGCGGCTCTGGAGGGCGTTATTCACGCCGACAATGCAGCCCGCATCAAAGCAAAGCTCATAATCGAGGCGGCCAACGGGCCCGTAACTGCGGCGGCCGATGAGTTGCTCCGTGCTAATGGTGTGGTCGTCATTCCCGATCTCTATGCAAATGCGGGCGGTGTCACCGTCTCGTACTTTGAGTGGGTAAAAAATCTCTCGCATATTCGTTTTGGTAGAATGGAGCGGCGTGCACAGGAGGCAACGCAGGCGCTGATGCTCAGTGAGCTAGAGCGACTTAGCACATTGGTGGGCTCAGATAAGTGGGCGCCCACCGACAATTTCCGAACGAATTACGCAAAGGGGGCCGATGAGTTGGAGCTGGTCCGGTCTGGCCTCGATGACACCATGCGCGACGCGCTTCAGGCCATGCGCGTACGGTGGCATGAGGACGAGAAGGTCGATGATCTTCGATTATCGGCCTATATGATCGCGATTCAGAAAATTGCACTCAGTTATCAGTCAAAATCCTTGGGATAACTGAGCGCTCTGATTGTCAGACCCATGCTCAGGCTCTGCGTTTTCAGCGTATGCTGAAACAGATGAGGTCACTCAAGATCCGAGGTCAAAGCTTCCGTCTCCGGGCTTCCGAAGGTTTTCGTAAATACTTCGCCTGTGGCGATTGCAACGATTGGAAGCACCCAGACCAGTCCAACTAGCAGCGGTATTGATCCGACAATAATGAGTACCACAGCGACAAGCATCAGCCCGAAGTACCGCCACCAATATTGGGTTATGGCTTTTCGGGATGTTTCCAAAGCCTCCCAGACCCCCATATTCTTCTCAACAATCAAATACGGTGCAAATGAGTACGCAATCGATAAGTAGATGCCAGGTAAAACGAGTAAGAAGAAGCCGGCGACAATGAGTACCGCCATCAATAGAAACATGACAATCAGTGGAATAGCCTGGCTATAGGGCTCCCACAAGGTGCTTACCGGAGTTTCCTTCCCTGCCGCCCGTCTGATACCTAAAAGTCCAAGCCCCACACCAAGGGGAAACATGATGAAGGTAATGAGTATTTCAACGACTGAGGCTGCTAAATCACCGACGATGCCTACCGTGGCCTCCTGGACGAGAGTGATGACAATTGAGATTACAGCGTAAACAAAGACCGCTACGAAATAACTACCTTTGAAGCCAACTTGTTTTTCATTCGCGGTTTTAAGGACCTCACCGATGCTCCAGTCAGTGCTTGTAGACATGAATTCCCCCAGAAATCGAATTGTCAGTATTAGGATGGTACGGCAATGACAAAACTTCAAGTTTCTGTTTGGTCGTTTTAATCGGGATCCGTCTCGACCGGATGTTACGGTGATGTCTCTGCTAAATCTGGCGTAGATGCGTTAATGAAATACGATTACGACCCAATCCCCCTCGATTACCCACATGCACCTGAGTCAGATGAGATGCTGGCACGCGCACGAGACTATGTTGAGCTGATCTCGCGTCGCCGATCGGTGCGGCATTTTTCCGATAAGCCCGTACCGCGAGAGGTGATAGAAGCCTGTCTTCAAGCTGCCGGATCAGCTCCGTCAGGCGCCAATCATCAGCCTTGGCATTTCGTCTGTGTTAGCGACTCTGACATTAAGCGGAAGATTAGAGTTGCCGCAGAGGAAGAGGAGCGAGCCTTTTATGGTGGACGAGCGGGCGACCAGTGGCTTGATGATTTACACGGTCTGGGAACAGATGCTCAAAAACCCTTCCTAGAGACGGCGCCATGGTTGATAGCGATCTTTGCGGAGCGGTATGGTTTTGACGATTCGGGTGAGAAGCAAAAGAATTACTACGTCCCGGAGTCTGTCGGCATTGCAACTGGGCTTCTGATTAACGCACTGCATAACGTGGGTCTGGCAACGCTGACGCATACCCCTAACCCAATGAAGTTTTTGAGCAAGATCCTGGGTCGCCCTGGTAATGAGCGTCCCATGATCTTATTGGTTGTGGGTCATGCGGCGCCAGATGCCAAGGTGCCTAGAGCTGCGACAGTGAAAAAGCCACTGGACCAGATTTCTTCGTTTTTTGAGTAATCGAGTAATCCACAACCCGTCTATCGATCGTCTCCATCCGCGAGTAGCTGTCGCATTAGGGGAATGTGCGCGCGCCCCATAAACATCTGCCCCTCAATGAAAAATGTGGGCGCATCAAACAGCCCTCTCTCCTCGGCTTTACGCTCGATCGAGCTAAGATCAATAGCGTCCCCCGTCCGCCTCAGACCACATTGGATCGTAAGCTCTTGTAAAAAAGTCGGGTCATTAATGTCTGTGCGGTCCATCCAATGGGCAGTAAACAGTCTGCTGACAAATGATGAGGTATCGCCTTCCAGACTTGCCAGCCACCGCAGTGCCGCGCTGGTGTCGATTTGCCCGCGGCTAGGATCAATGTCCAGCCCGCGTAAGCGGGCATAGTGCCGCTGTAAGCGACGCTCGGATGCTGCTCGGACGCGATGGTGAGTTTGGGTGACTGATTCGTTAGCGACCTGCGTGGGACTTGCGCGCTCTTTGCTGCGGTAGGGTTGCCAGCTCACTGGCGTTTCGCAGTCATCTGCAAGTTCGAGAATTGAACTGATGGCTAGGAAGCAATCGAGCGACTTAAAGTCGATGTAGGCGGTAATCATGAAACCACCTCATTACCGACGTCGGGTGCTGCGCCTCGTTTGCCGGTGAGCACCCAGCGAATATAGGGCAGGTGCTCTCGGCCAAAGAAAACACCTTCCTCCAAAACGTAGGTGGGTACGCCGTACATCCCGGCGTCGAAGCGATCTGCCAGGATGTGATCGTGCATTTGTCTCCCCTCTCCATTCACGAAGTCATCAAATCCAGCTGATTCGACACCTGCAGCTTCTAGGCAGCGCTTCACGACATCGATGTCTTCGATGTCGAGCTCCCGACGCCAAAAAGACGGATAGACAGCGTCTAAGTAGGCGGGTACGCGATCTCGAAAGTACAGATTGACGAACAAAATGCCCATGTTGGCAATGCTTGAATCCCAGATTTTCTCGGTGCCCTTCAGCATATAGCCCTGCATTTCTGCATATCGCCGAGCATCACGGTAAGCGTAGCGAATGACGTTCCATATCTTAGGACTCCGTCCACTGGATTCGACTACCGCTCCCTTTTCTTTGCGTGCGGAACCGAGGTAGCTCGGTATATCAAGCGTGTAAGGGCGCCAGTCGAATCTGAGCCCCACTTCCTGTTCTAGTGCGAGTGTCGGTTTGACAGAAATAAACGCGTAGGGGCTTTTGACGTCAAGATAGACAATTAAGGGGCTGTCGCTTTTTAGAACATCCATGTTGTGCATCGCTTATTCTTCTTCTGTCCTAGTTCAGCCGCCTCAAATGCACCTCCAATAAGCTCAGCACTGACACCAGCACTGTCGAGCGAATCATAGAG
>CABYVD010000006.1:0-68125 GCA_902522335.1 Halieaceae bacterium
GACCCACCAGACGAGCTAGATGAACCACTAGCGCCACCGCCACTTGAGGATGAGCTACCGGATGAGCCGCTAGATCCAGAGCTGCCGCCGGGTGGCATGGATGCAGACGGGCTGGAAGGTGTCGTTGGCATACTCGCTGATGGGCAACCCGCCAAGAGTGGCAGAATCGCAGCTACCGCAATCAGACCTTTCATCGCGTTACCGTTCACGTTGATGCCTCCGTCGTTACAGCGCCTGGCATTGCCCAATGCTTGGGTTCAAATACCCATGTAATCGTCTCGCTTTCCACCGGTTTTCCGTCCTCGAAAACAGGCCTAAAGCGCATCTTTTTCAGCCGTCGAAGAACCCGTTCTGGGCCTCTGATGCCCTCGACCACCGGGAACTGAATGCGCTCCAGATTGACCGCTTTACCGGTCGCGCTGATATTGAAACTCACAACGAGGTCACCCTCCGCGGGTTCGCTCTGTTTGATATCCAGCACAGGATCAAAGCCCGGTACCGCGGGCAATGCCACTGGTGTATCGAGTATTCGGAAGATCGGGTAGGGTTCCGTCGATGATGCGACCATCAGGGCCTCCGATTGCCCAGCATCATCTTCAGTTGCCTCAACGATAGTATCCGGCAGTTTCGCTGCTTCCGATAGGTCTTGCTGCACATCGGCAATCAATGTTGGTTCATTTGCATTGATGGTGCCCGCAGGTGCAGTGTTAGGGGTCTCTATCTCTGTCGTTAGCGCGTCGCCTGTTGGTGTAGTTTCAGCGTCGACCTCAAGTTCGTCACTTGCTGCATCGAGGGCGTTTTCCTCAGCAGCTGGCGCCTCGCTCTCCGCTAAATTTTCACCATTAGCCAGAGCGAGGGCTTCTTGGTAGAAACTAATGGCGTTCATTCGATTGCCAGTCCACCATGCCCAGTCGCCCATCCGAAGAAGGTCTTCCGCCTGAATCTCCCGACTCACGCCCAAGCTATCTCGATTGAGCTGCTGCATGGCAACAAGAAACGACAAGCCGCGTTTAAAGGTGGCTTTGCCGGCAGCATAATTGGTGGCATCACGGTCCATTTTTCCGGGCATTGCGGCCCCGATGCCGCGGTGACTCGCCAGTAGATATTGTGCGCGCACCATGCCTTCTAACGCTGGGATCAACGCTTCTGATTCCGCGCCATAGGTAGCGATCGATTCATTGAGGGCGCGACTATAGAAGTTCCAGGCTTTGCCCATGCGGGCTGTGGTTTCCTCGTCCTCGTCGATATTCTGGAGTAGAGCGTATTGATGCCACTCTGCCTGGGCCAGAAGCGCTTCTACTTTTTCTGGTCCCGAGGGAATGGTTGTCGATTCAACGCGGGACAAGTAAGCCTGACGCTCGTCCGCCTTAGCAAGCTGCTCAAGGGCGCGATGGCTAACAATCTCTGCGCGGAGGTACGGGAGCTGACTCTTGGCATTGAGTCCGTCATTGATGCGACTCAGGTGTGCGGCACGCTTAAGCTTTTCAATTGCTTCGCTGTGTTGTCCGCTGCTTTGCAAGTAAATGGCTTCGTTCCAAAGGGTTTCTTGCTGTCGGGGGTCGTAGGCACCAAACAAACCGTCCTGTGCCCACGTCATTGGCGCAGTCAATGTTAGTGTCGCTACTGTTAATACGGTCAATAATGTGAGACCTGCCGAAAACCCTTTCACAAGCCAGTCCTCTTCTTCCATCCAAGTATAGATATAGTTTTCACATAATCTCTACGTCTTAGCGCAATGTGTGTACACTTCCGCCGCGACCCGGGATTGGGCGTGATCTGGACAGGTGATAACACTGGGTGAGCAAATGGGCAAATTCTTAGACGACACAGCACTTGAAGCGATCGGCGAAAATCGTTGGCGTGCTAATTTGCAAAAGGGATGGCGAATTGGTCGTGTACCTAACGGCGGCTATGTTCTAGCGATTGTTGGACGGGCTATGTCTCAGTCGCTAAACCATGCCGATCCACTCTCGATTAACGCGTTTTATCTCGAGCCAACCCAGCTGGGCGAAGCGGAAGTTGAGGTTGAAATTCTTCGGCTTGGCAAAGGCACTCAGTTCGCGTCTGCACGCCTTTATCAAGAGGGCAATCTAAAGATTGCGGCCAACGCAGCCTACACCGATCTCGATCGTTTGAAAGGCCCCACCAATACGATCATGACGCCGCCGGATGTGCCGCCCTTCGAGAAAATCGACGTGCCGAAACACAACGTGCTGGAGATTCACAACACAATCGATGCGCGCATCGTGAGCGGCGCAGAGTTCTTTACCGATCAGCAACTCACCAACACCGGTGAGTTTATTGCCTACATGCAATATGTAGACGGCGCCGATATCCATCCAATCGATCTTTTAATGTTTGGGGACATGATGCCACCGCCTTCCTTTACGTTAGTACCCAATGTTGGTTGGGTGCCGACCGTAGAGATGACCGTGCAGTTGCGCGGTAAGCCAGCGCCTGGCCCCCTCTTGTGCAGAGCCAGATCGCATACCCTGATAAAGGGCGTGACTGAACAGGATTGCGAAATCTGGGATGCGAACGGCGACCTCGTTGCCGTGGGTCGCCAGACAATGAAAGTGCGATCGATGAGCTGAGTTACCAGACCGCGACGTGGCCTCCCGGTCGTCTTGGGTCTGCGTAACCGTAAAACCAGCCATCCTCAATCTGCACCGAGTTCACACGCCCTATGGTGCTGCTAGATCGCAGTATCTTGTGTTTACTAGCCTCGAGAATCGACACCGTATCGGGCGAAATCCCGGGCTCGACCATAGCCAGATCGGGCATCCATTGGTGGTGAATTCGTGGGGCCGACGTCGCCATACCCAGTGTCATATCAAATGCCATGACGTTGAGTAGTGTTTGTGCGACGGCGGTAATAATGCGTGAACCACCGGGGCTGCCCGTGGCTATCCAAGGCTTGCCATCTCTAAACACAAGCGTTGGTGTCATGGAGGATAGTGGCCGACTGCCCGCCGATACGGCGTTAGCCTCGCCCTGAACCAAACCGTAACCGTTGGGGAACCCGGGCTTGGCGGCAAAGTCATCCATCTCATTGTTAAGGAGCATACCCGTGCCTGGCACGACAATGCCTGAACCGAAACTAAAGTTAATGGTGTAGGTGTTTGAGACCACATTCCCGAACTGATCGACAATGGAGTAGTGCGTCGTTTCAGTGCTCTCCAGATCTTCAAAATTGCCCGGTCGGATTTCAGCCGAGGGTATTGCCACCTCATCACGGATGATGGTCCTTCGCTGATCCAGATAATCTTCGCTTGTTAATTGTTCGACGGGAATGACCGTTCGGTCGGGATCGCCTAGATACTCACTCCGATCGGCATAGGCGAGCTTCATCGACTCGATCAGAAGATGTAGGTACCCAGCACTATTATGACCCAACTCCTTGAGCGGGAAAGGTTCGAGTAATTTCAAGATCTGAGAGACGTGGACGCCGCCTGAAGAAGGTGGCGGCGCACTTACGAGCTCATAGTCACGGAACGTGGAACGCACAGGTATGCGATCTATAGCACGATAGCTCGCGAGATCCGCCTCCGTTATTAGTCCGCCATGTCGCTGCATTTCTGCGACGATCAACTCGGCGGTCTTCCCCTTATAAAAGCCGTCACTTCCCTGATCGCGAATACGCTTCAGGGTCTCAGCCAAATCAGGTTGTTTGAATACGGTACCCATGGCGGGAGCTATGCCGTCACCGCCCAGGTAGACACGATTTGCCTCCGCATTTTTGGACAAACGTTTCGAGGCAGAGCGCAAATTGAGATGCAAAGCTGCAGGGACTTCGAACCCTTTTGCCGCCAGATCGATTGCCGGTTGAATCACGGTTTTGAGATCGAGTGAGCCGTACTTTTCCAGTGCGTGAATCATTCCAGCCACCGTGCCGGGAATACCAGCCGCACTGACACTGTTGTAGGCCATCTGCTTGTTTACGGTGCCATCTTCATTGAGGAACATGTCTCGTGAGGCACTATCTGGCGCCATCTCCCGATAATCGATAAATACCTGCTCGTCGGATTCCGCCAGGTGTACCAGCATGAAGCCGCCACCACCGATATTGCCTGCGCGCGGCAATGTGACCGCCAGCGCAAAACCTGTGGCGACCGCCGCATCGATCGCATTTCCGCCACGCTTAAGCATGTCAAGCCCCGCCTCTGAAGCGAGCTTCTCGGGGCCAGAGACCATGCCTTTGGATGCAATGGCAGGGATAAAGCGAGTTCCGTAGTCAATTAGCGGCCCACCTTGATCCTCGGCTTGAGCGTTACTAGGGGAGGCGTTGAATGTCATCGCGACGGCGATAAGCAGGCTGGCAAAGCGCATGAGGGATCTCCAAAACTTTTGGTGCGGCAATGTGGGTGCAAAGCTATCACATCATCGAGATTACGCAGAGTACTGCCGACTTCGATTACCATAGGGCGCTCAGGAGGAGTCATGGAACTACAAGATTACCGCCGGCAGTACACCAAAGGTGGCCTTCGCGAGGCGTCAATGCCCGATCATCCGATGGTGCTGTTCGAGCAATGGCAACGAGACGCCAGTGCGGCAGGGTTGGCCGACCCTACGGGGGTGGTTGTAGCGACGGTTCAACCTGACGGATCAATTCGTCAACGATTTGTTCTCCTGAAGGGCGTCAGTGAGCACGGATTTGTTTTCTTTACCAATTACAATAGCGACAAAGCAGCGGCATTAGCCCAAAACGACCGGTCGTCAATGCTCTTCCCCTGGAATGAACTGGATCGGCAGGTCAGCGTGTCGGGAAAGGTAGAAAAAATCGCCGAGTCTGAGTCAGACGCTTACTTTGCAGCCAGACCGCGTGCAAGTCAGATTGCCGCCTGGACGTCGCAGCAAAGTCAGCCAATCGCCAGCCGCGCAGCACTTGAGGCTCAGTATCAGGCAACGCTAGAACGGTTTGATGGCAACGACGTAGCCAGGCCGCCGCATTGGGGCGGCTTCAGATTAGTTCCCGAGCGGATCGAGTTTTGGCAGGGTGGAGAGGACCGATTGCATGACCGCTTTGTTTACCAGTACACCAATGGTTGGAATCGCTCGCGCCTGCAACCCTAGGTCAGGGCTCGCGGTGAATAAAGCGTTGGATGTAATGCGGTATAGGCGGAAGCTCTAACACCTGTCGACGCATGATATCTAGTCCAATGGCTGCGACGAGAATCTGAAAACGCTCTCGGGAACCCGGCACCTGCAGTCGAATGGCCCGGTGATGCCCTTTGGTACCCCATGCCATCCAGACGGTGCCCACTGGCTTATTGTCGGACCCGCCCCCGGGGCCTGCAATGCCGGATACCGCAATACCGATATCCGAACCACTCTTTTCTAATGCGCCGGCCAGCATGGCAAGCACAACCGGCTCACTCACTGCACCGTGTTTGGCCAATGACGCCTCGGGAACGCCGAGTACGCTGTGTTTGGCTGTGTTGGAGTAGGTGACAAACCCGCTGCCAAAGACTTGAGATGAGCCTGCTTCACGCGTGATCAGCGACGCAATCAAGCCGCCGGTGCAGGACTCTGCTGATGTCACCGACATTTGTCGGTCGAAGAGTGCTCGTTGCAGAGACATGGCGAGCTGCTCATCGTCGTACCCGATAATGTGATCGCCGATGAGTTCGTGGAGTAAATTCTCAGCCTTGTCTCGATTATCTAGGAGGCTGGCATCATCGACCTGCAACTTGAGTTCGAGCTGGGGTAAGCCCGACCGAAATCCCAAGGTCACTCCGGTGGGCCAATCATCAGTCCGCGCGTTAACCAGTTCCTGAATTGTCGACTCGCCAATACCAAAGGTTTGCAATCTGCGGATAAAGGCCGTGCCACCGCCGACACGTGTAGCGATGCGATCACAGATTTCGGGGAGCATTGCGGTCAGCTCTACAGGAACACCGGGCGTTGTAATCACCAGTGCACCACTCACCTCTACCGCAAAGCCCACGGCGCTCCCAATGGGGTTCGCAACCAAGTCAGCATTCTCTGGAAGCAGAGCTTGTTTTAGGTTGCTGTCATTGAGTTCCAACCCTCGTCGCTCACACCACTCTTCAAGGTGCTCAATTGCACTCGGGTGATTCACTAGTGCTTGCCCAGCAACTTCCGCCACTAACTCTGCAGTGAGGTCGTCCTCCGTAGGTCCAAGACCACCGTTGATGATGACAACTTCTGCGCTCGCACAGAGATCCGTAAGGCTGTCGGTGAGTAGCGTAGGGTCATCGCCGACGGTGATTTTCTTACCGACACCAATCTTGTGCGCGCCCAGGGCGAGTGCAATGCGCGAGGAGTTACTGTCGACCGTATCCCCACTCATCAATTCGTTGCCCGTTAGCAGGAGGGCGACCTGCACTTGCTTACTCATGGGGAGCCTTTATGAAGTGCCATTAAAATTCTGCATTGCCGGGGGTTCGGGGGAATGGAATAACGTCTCGCACATTCTCCATTCCTGTGATGTAGGCAACCAAGCGTTCGAAGCCCAAGCCAAAACCGGCGTGCGGCACCGTGCCGTAGCGGCGAAGATCGCGGTACCACCACAAGGTATCTTTTAGCGCCTCATCCATTCGCGCATCCAAGACATCGAGGCGCTCTTCCCGTTGACTACCACCGATGATTTCGCCGATACCGGGCGCCAATACGTCCATAGCCGCTACCGTGCGCTCATCGTCGTTCAGGCGCATGTAGAACGCCTTGATATCGCGTGGGTAGTCCGTAACCACGACAGGGGCTTTAAAATGTGTTTCGGACAGAAAGCGCTCGTGCTCCGAGGCCATATCGATGCCCCATTCGACGGGGAACTCAAACTTCTTGCCCGACTTTGACAGGATATCGATGGCGTCGGAGTAGGTCACTCTCACGAATGGCTGATCGACGATATTCGTTAATCGCTCGAGCACAGTGTTATCGATTCGCTGTTGGAAGAAGCCAAGGTCGTTCTCACAATCGTTCAGCACGCGCTGCGTGACAGATTTCAACAGTCGCTCTGCCAGCGCCGCGTTATCCGCAAGGTCGGCAAATGCGACTTCAGGTTCAACCATCCAAAACTCAGCTAGATGCCGTGAGGTGTTTGAGTTTTCGGCTCGGAAGGTCGGGCCGAAGGTATACACCTTGCTCATCGATAAGCAGTAGGACTCGACTGCGAGTTGCCCTGACACGGTCAAATACGCATCGCTACCGAAGAAGTCCTGAGAGGTGTCGACCTGGCCTTTGTCATCTCTTGGTAGGTTAGTGAGATCGAGCGTACTAACGCGGAATAATTCCCCAGCACCTTCACAGTCACTGGCCGTGATAATCGGAGTGTTAACCCAGTAGAAGTCCTCCGAATGGAAGAAGTCATGTATGGCGTTGGCCAAAGTATGCCGTACGCGAGTTACCGCACCAAAGGTGTTGGTTCGCGAGCGCAGATGAGCTTGGGTGCGAAGATACTCGAAGGTGTGACGCTTTTTTGCAATGGGGTAAGACTCTGGATCGTCGATACCACCGATAAGTTCAACGTGGGATGCTTGAATTTCGACGGACTGTCCCCCGCCCTGCGATGCAACTAATTCGCCCGAGACAATGACGGCGCAGCCGGTCGAGAGTTTTAAAACCTCATCCTCATAATTGTCGAGCTCTTTGGGAGCAACACACTGCAAACTATCGAAGTGGCTGCCATCGTTTACCGCAAGGAATGAGATGCCCGCTTTCGAGTCGCGCTTACTTCTCAGCCACCCTTGAACGGTTACGTGGCTACCAATAAGCGCCTCATCGCCAAGGAGATGTTTTACGGAGTGAGTTTGCGGCATGATAACTTCATCCTAACTATCGTATTGTGGGTACCCATGTTAATGCTTCGGTAGGCAGGGAGTGGCGTTGGCGCGCGGTGTCTTAGATCACACAACCTAGATCACACAAAAAGAAGCGCTCTCTCCGCGTGGCTTGTCGGCTGGCTGGTATTGCACTCGGATCTGCTGCCTCAATTGGTAACGCCGAGTTTTACTTGCGAGTGCCATCTCCCATTTATCAAAACTAAATTTCTCTTCCTCTCTTCTGAGGTCGACAGTGCCTTCGAGTCCCAAATCCTTCAGCTTCACAGTAAAGCCTGAGGTGTTGATGTGCACAATCTCCGCTTCGTAGTCAGACTGTCCATCGGCACTCTGAGCGTTGAGGAAGTTACAGCTCAGCCAGTTGTTAGCCGCTGTTACCGCCTGACGGTTCTTGGCACTGGCCTGATTGATAAGATCGAATACCGTGGCAGGCGCCGTCTTAACACTTGTGTCACCCAGCATGGCTTTGAGCTGGAGGTGCACGCAAAAGTCGAGCGCTTTGCGGAGGGGTGACGTTCCATTGGTGTAAACAGGCAACGCCATACCCATGTGAGGTGCGGGCTTGACACTGAAGCTGGCGCGGGACATCAACCGATTGATCATTGACCGCAAAGGTCGCTCACCGCTAGCTGCGTTTAGCTCATTTATCAGCGTGCGAAAGCCGTCAAGTGAAGAAAAGTCGAGGGCATGTTGATCAGGTAAGAACCGGGTCAAGAACTCCTTTGCTTCCTCGGCGCGGTCCCGTCGGATGCCTGCATGTGTTACGAATGGTCCGGGTAGCTCCGCATCCTTGAGTGCTTGGGCTATGCACCGATTGGCTGCAACCATGCACTCCTCAACCAGCAGCTGTGACCTTTTCTTCTGTACCTCTTCGATGCGATCAATTTGCTTGTTTTCATTGAGCAACCAGCGATGCTCTGGGTGGTGTTCTATGACGAGCTCTCGAGATTCTCTCCAGGTCCGAAGGGCGTTGTAGCAGCCATTGAGGTGCTTTAAAGTCTCTGCGAACTCGTGCTCAGCACCATTCGTCAAAACCTCTTCCACTTCCTGGTAGCTAAGTTTGGCTTTCGATTGAACAATAGCAAGGTGGACACTCGAGTTGGTGATGTCTCCGTTTGGGGAGATTTTCAGACGGCAAACCACGGCATTTTTGTCTTCCTCTGGCCTCAAGGTTGCGCTTTGAGCCAACGGCTCTGGCAACATGGGTATCGCCAAACCATGGAAGTAGTGCGACGTGCCACGAGTGGCGATCAAGGCTGTGAGGTCAGCGGCCTCTTTGAGGCAGGTCGTGGGATCGGCAATAGCCACTGTCAGTAACCAGCCTTTGTCCTGCGGCTCCGCGCAGATCGCATCATCAATGTCGACCGTGTTTGGAGAGTCGATACTGACCAGTGGGAGCACGCGGAGGTCCTCGCGTGTGTCGTCGACAGTGATGCCGCCATCAACAAGGGCCTCAATGGCTTTGTACTGCTCCCTCGGTAGCATCTTCTCTATACCGGCTCGCGCTGCGCAGTAGTCGTTTTCTAGGCCAGGCGTTCCGATGGGTCCAAACGACTGCAACACTTTTACCGATGGCCTGCCATCTGCAAACGGGTGCCGTTGAAGTTGGCACTGAACGAGGTCGCCAGCCTTCGCGCCAGCGCGCGCGTTTGGCGGTATGAAAAGCCACCGTGTGAAATGCATGAGCTCAGGGACATCGGGAGCAACAAAGAGAGCTTTACCTTTTTGAACCACCTCCCCGACGAAATTACTCACTGAGGTCGACAGCAGTTTTTCGAGTTCAGCTGTACTCTGGTCTTTGCCCGACTTGTCTTTCGCGGCCGCAGGTTTGATCACGATGGAGACACGATCTCCGGGCAGCACGCGCTGCATTGCGTCAGGAGGCAAAAATATTTCCCGGTTATCGTCGAGTACCACAAAGCCGAATCGGCTTCGTGTCGCTTTCACGGTTCCCTCTGCGTATTCTTTTTCCGCTTCTATCTTGTCTTTTAGGCCCTGAAGTTGGCTTAGGGCGTTTTTATCTAACATGCACTGAGGAATCTCTTAAAAAGGTTGATACCGCCGAGATGACCACCGTCATCAAAGCGTGAATCCTAGCTGACAGCCCCTTATTTTTCACGCTTTTGTAGTGACCAAAAAAATTAATCAGCTGGCGATTGACACGCGCGGTTTCGATGGTTTTACTGGATCTGCCCGAAATAGAAAGAGTAGGACGGTTTATTGGTAATGATGTTTGTCGGCTCCGCCTTGACACCTCGTACCGCGCCACTGTGTTGTGCACCTGCAACCGCCTATCCTATATCCCGTGGAACTAGCGCCCACTACTCGCCACTGCATAAGAGCGATGCGGCCGTCATTTTAGAGTTCAAACTTTGGTCGGAGATCCTATGACGCAATCTGCAAGCTTGCCTAACGAAGTTACACAACTATCCCCCGCGGAGGTAAAGACGTATGTCTTGGATACCAATGTGCTACTTCATGACCCAACGGCAATTGCAGCATTTGTAGAGCATCGTGTCGTGATTCCAATGACCGTTCTTGAAGAGCTGGACCACATCAAGGATCGACGCGATAAGTCGGTCAGCCGAGAGGCCCGCATTGCTATTCAGATGATCGACAAAGTGGTGGGGTCCTCATCACCTCAGGCAATTCAAGATGGTGTTGAAATTCCTGGCTCAACCTTGTCGGGCGCCTTGGGCCGCTTAGCGATATTCCCCGACCAGTTGTTGGGCGCTAACGAGCACGTGCCTTTTCTCGATAGCACGCAGGACCAAGCTAACGATAATCGCATCATCAACGTGGCCCTGAAGTACCAGATAGAGCACCCGGGAGAGTTTGTGTGTTTGGTTACCAAAGACATCAACATGCGGATCAAGGCGAAGGGCTCAGGTTTACTGCATGTCGAGGATTACCGTCACGACCGCGTGCTTGATGATATTGACCTTCTCGCAACTGGCTATAAGCAGAGCGAAGGTGAGTTCTGGGAAGGTATTGATCGTGTGGACACGGTGCGTGAAGACGATATGACGCTTCATAGAATTCCACGCTCGGAGTTGCCAGAGGCCTATCCGAACCAATTCTTATATGACGACAACGGCTTCATCGCCTTCGTCGATCATGTGGATCAGGACTTCGTCTACCTCGCCGTCGACAGCCGAGATAATTTGATGAATCAGCGTTTCTGGGGCTTAGCGCCGAGGAATTTAGAGCAAGCCATGGCGATGCGCCTGCTCGACAATGATGATTTGGACATGACCGTGCTCACGGGACCGGCCGGGTCAGGTAAGACGTTATTGGCTTTGGCCTATGGCCTCCACGCCATTTTGGAGCAGAAAAAATACAAAAAGCTTATCGTGGCGCGTTCAACACCTCCCATGGCCGAAGAAATTGGTTTTTTACCCGGGACCGAAGAAGAAAAAATGGCGCCCTGGTTGGCGGCCTTTGACGATAACCTTGAAATTCTTCACGGAGCAGACGAATGCTCAAACGGCAGCATCGACTATGTAAAAGAACGAGCCAATATCCAGTTCAAATCGCTTAACTTCATGAGAGGCCGATCATTCAACGGTGCCTATATCATCATTGACGAATCTCAAGGTCTAACGCAGTTTCAGCTGAAGTCGATTATCAGCCGCGTGGGTTCAGACTCGAAGATTGTGGTTTTGGGGAATTTGGCTCAAATCGATAACAAATATATTTCGCCGCTGACATCCGGCCTCACGTACCTGGTCGAGCGCGTTAAGCCTTACCAGCATGCAGGGATCATGCACATCAATGGCATCGTAAGATCGAGACTTGCGGCGTTCGCGGAGGAGAACCTCTAAGCCGACGTGTTATGGGCCCCGGTTATCGCAGTAAATAGCCGATTTGCGTTAGTCGAAGAGAAGAAATTCGACACGGGCTTCCAATGCCCAAGCGGTTTCTCGGGGTAGGTCTGGCGCGTCGATACGCTGATTGAGCATCGGCTCAAGCTCAAAAAACAAAAACTCGCGGATGGCCTGCGCTCTTAGCCGGAGCCCTACCTGATAGTTCTCTCGGTAACTGTTGGGTTCAGTATTACCCTTTACCCCAGCGTACAAATAAGCCGCTCGTTCAAATCCGTTTTCGACGGCCCATTGACGCACGACACCGATATTGGACGACCACTCCGCACCATCCGATTTCTCGCCGTATAACAGCCGATTTTGGGAACGTATGAGCGAACGTCTAGAAAGCGCGTAGTCAATGTCCAATTTGGTCGTCGCAAATGCCCCGTCATCAAAATCGTATTGGGCTCGCTGGGAAAATCGAAAAGAGGTTTTGGACCCCCAGAGCGTCATGTAGCGATATTTCACACCGGGCTTAGGGCCGGCACCGGATAAGCCCACGGTGAAATCGGTTCGGTGATTCCCGCCAGCGCTCTCATCAAGCAGCACCTGCAAACCTATCTGGCTTTGTGAGGGATCATTCTCGTCCCCGGGTACAAGTTCGTCAGGGTCATCACCACGGAAGACCAGATCAACGCGATCTGCCAAGCGTGGCAGATTGACCTTACCGCCAACGCTGACGCGAGTTTGTGTTCCCTGACGCTCATCCCAGTCAGTTGTGATTTTTAGTCGTAAGCGCGACTCCGCAATTTCTGCGTCACTATCCATATCGCCAAAAAAGCTATCTACCCAGCGCGTAAGCGCCATGGTTCGGTCGGTTGCAAATCGGTGGCTAGAGTCCACCCAGCGTTCAGCTCTATCGCGCGCTGTTGCAGTGACGTTTTCGGACTCAAGTTCTCGGGGTTTTCCCTCGTTGGGACTCTCTTCAGGTTCCTGTGTCTCGAGTGCGTGCGCATTAAAAGCAACGCAAACGCTCAGCAAGAGACCTCCTGTGGCTCTAACAGTATTCATAAAATGAGTCTAAGTCAGAAACTGCTCGTTCAGTAGTTTTTTGACGGATCTATTCTGACGAGTTTCGATTAATGGTGCAGTGTCAGTGGCGCCTAATGATTCGTTTTTCTCACTACTGCCCGTTCCTTAATCGTTATGCGAGTCAATGTCTCTGACGATGTTGACGAAGCTCTGATAGCGCGCGGTGTGGATCTCATTATTCTCGAGTGCGGCGAGGACTCCGCAGTCCTTTTCAACGAGGTGACTGCAATCTCGGAAACGACAGCGATCGAGAAAAGGCCTGAACTCGATGAAGCCGGGCGCCACCAACGCCGGATCAATGTGTTGCAGTCCGAACTCTCGAATACCCGGTGAGTCGATAATAAATCCACCGTTAGGACGCTCAAATACCTCTGCGGTCGTTGTGGTATGGCGGCCTTTGAGCACGCCCTGCGACAGAGCCCCAACGCGCAACTCCTCGTCGGGTAATAAGCGATTAATTATGGATGATTTCCCAACACCACTTTGCCCAACGAAAACCGATGTCCGTGATCTCAATAGATCGCTGAGGGCCTGCGTCTCGTTAGGTGTTGGACCGGTCGTCATTACCTCGTAGCCAATGCTGCGGTAGCTCTCTAATAACGCTGCGCAATCGGGGTGCCTATCCAGTAGGTCAGACTTATTGAGAATGATGAGGGTGTCGATGCTCGCCATATGTGCGGCGACCAAGTAACGGTCGATTAGATTGGCATACGGCTCGGGTTCGGGCGCGACGACAATGGCAATGAGATCGACATTGGCTGCGACCGCTTTAAGCTGGCCTCGCGCGTCGGGACGTTTGAGTTCAGAGCAGCGCTCAAGCTGGCTGGTTACGTAGGCGCCTGTCTCCTCATTGGACCAGAGCACTTTGTCCCCGGCGACCAGATGGGAGAGGTTTGGTCGCAAGTGGCACATATGCGTTTCTCCATCGTTTGCTCTAACGACGGCTGTTTTGTTGTAGCGCGCGACGATCATGCCTTCTCTGTCGTCACTGAATCCGGCACTGGCGTTCTCGCGCCGTTTTACTGCATTTTCTTCGATGCGCCTGCGCTGCTGATCTGTCAGTCGTCTATTTCCCATTAACTCAGTGTACCCTGTCAGCTCTCTAAACGATGTAGTTTGCTTTTTTAAGGACGGCCGACCATGGAAAAGGACAAGCGATTGATTTGGGTCGATATGGAGATGACCGGGTTGAATCCGGACTCCGATCGAGTCATCGAGATCGCAACTATCGTGACCTCCCTTGACCTCGATGTATTGGCTGAGGGGCCTGTTATCGCCATACATCAAAGTGATGAAGTACTCGCAGAAATGGATGAGTGGAATACGCGAACGCATACGAACTCAGGATTGGTAGACCGCGTGAGAGCCAGTGGCTTTGATGAGGCCTCAGCAGCGCAGGAAACGCTGCATTTCCTCGACGAGTGGGTAACGCCGAATCGTTCGCCCATGTGTGGCAATTCGATTTGTCAGGATCGCCGGTTCATGGCCCGGCACCTCCCCAGCCTCGAAACCTTCTTTCACTACCGTAATCTCGACGTGACAACCTTGAAGTTGCTCGCCAACTATTGGCGGCCTGAATTGCCAGCAGCACCTAAACGAAACGTGCATGAGGCCCTCTCGGATATCAGAGAGTCCATCGAGGAGCTGAAGTATTTTAGGGAGCACCTCATCCGTTTGTAGGCCTCGCGGCCAGTCAACGCGTAAGTCAACTCAGTTGTGCTGATTAAGTGCCCAGGCCACATGTTCTCTGACAAGCGATGACGCGTGGTTCTCACGACTCTTAAGTGCCTGCAGGATTTCAGGTGACGTCACAGCATTGCCGAGAGCCACTGCAATATTGCGAAGCCACTTCTCGTAACCTATGCGTCGGATGGGTGAGCCTTGGAGTCGCTCAGAGAACTGGTCCTCTGTCCAAGAGAAGAGCTCGACTAGATTTGGATTGTCCAAATCCCACCGTGGCGCAAAGTCTGGCTCCGTTGATATTGTGGCGAACTTATTCCAGGGGCAGACCAGCTGGCAGTCGTCGCAGCCGTAAATCCGATTACCCATTTTCGCCCTAAGGTCTTCGGCGATCGAGCCTTCGTGTTCGATAGTCAGGTAGGAAATACACCGCCGGGCATCGAGAATAAAAGGTGCAACGAAGGCATCGGTTGGGCAGGCCGTCAGACAGGCAGAGCAACTGCCGCAATGCTTTTCCTGCTTAGGATTTGAGTGCGGTAGCGGGATGTCGGTGTAGATCTCGCCCAGGAAGAAGTAGGAGCCGGCCGACTCATTAATTAGCATCGTGTTTTTAGCTATCCAGCCAAGACCTGATTGTTCGGCAACCGCGCGTTCGAGCACGGGAGCGCTGTCGACAAATGCCCTAAATTCCCCCGAACCCAGTTGCTGGCGTATGCGATCCGCCAGTTTGGCCAGTCGTGACCGGATGATCTTGTGGTAATCGCGTCCAACGGCATAACGTGAGACGAAACCCTTTTCCGAGGCACTCATGACCTGCCACGCGTCTTGTGCCTCCGGCTGATAATCCATTCGACAAGAGATAACCGTGCAGGTGCCAGGGACAAGCTCTGAAGGGCGACTACGCTTCGTACCATGACGGCCCATCCAGTCCATAGTGCCCTGGTAACCCGCATCTAACCATTTTTGGAGATAGGCTTCGTGTTCCTTGAGCTCGATTCCTGTTAACCCAACATCCTGAAAACCCAACTCTGCCGCCCAGTGGCGGATGGTATCGACTACTTCACTGTGCTCTTCGTTATTCACCGCAACATTGTGACAGATACGGGGCTGACCAAGGTACACTTTACGCATGAGTAGTTTCGGTTCCTTCAAGCAATTCTTACCTGATGAGGCAGCGACCGTAGCCGCAGGCTCTGCGATCGGACGTGCCCTCACTTCAGGCGCCGTTGTTTTTTTAGTGGGTGAACTCGGCGCTGGAAAAACCACATTCACACGCGGCGCCCTACGAGCGCTTGGGCATGCCGGCGCTGTAAAGAGTCCTACCTATACGCTGTGTGAGCCTTATGACCTTGCCAATTCAGAGCAGTTCTGCCATCTAGATTTGTACCGATTGTCGGACCCCGAGGAGTTAGAGTTCCTGGGGATCAGAGATTACGTAGCCAGTGGCGCGATGTTATTTATCGAATGGCCATCGAAAGGCGAGGGCTGGCTGCCGACGCCCGATCTACAGGTCGCCCTAGTTGATTCCAATAATGGACGTGAGTTGACGATCACTGTGTTGACGGGCATCGGTGAAGCTGTTCTGACACGTATGGATGAATGTCATGCGTAACTACCCGCGATCATCGCTGGCGATAATCTGCTTGATGACGCTGTTGGCAGCGCATGTATCGGCAAGCGTAGAGGTGGAAGATGTTCGCCTTTGGCGTGCTCCCGACCACACCCGAGTGGTACTGGATTTATCAGGGCCTACGACTCATAAAGTGCTGGAACTCGCAAACCCATCGCGCTTGGTGCTCGATGTGAGCGATGCTTCGTTGGCAGGGGCGTTGACCGATTTACCACTCGAAGGCACACCCATCGCTCGAGTTCGATCAGGTATTCGCGAAGGACAGGACCTGCGCGTGGTATTTGATCTCTCCGCGGACGTAAACCCCAAGAGCTTTCAGTTGGCACCGAACGAGCGAACGGGTCATCGTCTGGTGCTTGATCTATTCGACGCCGAGACCTCCAAGCAGCCGGTGATCGCTGCGCCGAAGAAAACGGTGAAAAAAGCGGACACGCGTCGCCCTGTCGTGGTGGCCATTGATGCTGGGCACGGGGGTGAGGATCCGGGTGCTTCAGGACCCAACAAATTGCGTGAGAAACGCGTAGTTCTACAGATCGCTAATCGATTGAAGTCAAAGTTTGATGCTTCATCGCAGTTCCGCCCCGTGATGATTCGCACTGGTGATTACTACATCACACATAAGGGCAGACGGGACCTAGCGCGGAAAAACCAAGCCGATCTGTTTATTTCGATTCACGCTGATGCCTTTACTCATCCGTCGGCGAATGGTGCCTCTGTTTATGCACTTTCGACCCGCGGAGCCACCTCTACAATGGCACAGTTGCTCGCTGATAAAGAGAACGCGGCGGATTTGGTCGGCGGTGTCGCAGTGTCGGATATGGACGACGTTTTGGCGGGCGTCTTAACTGATTTATCGATGACCGGTACGCTCGATTCGAGTTTGAGCGTGGGCGCCGAGGTCCTGGGCGAGATGGGTAAGGTGGCTCCGAGGCTCCACAAGACAAAGGTGGAACAGGCGGCCTTCTTGGTGCTCAAGTCTCCCGATATTCCGTCGATTCTCGTGGAAACCGGATTTATTTCTAATCCCAAAGAGTCGTCACTGCTAGCAACGCCCGCTTATCAGGACAAGATGGCGAGCGCTATTTTCCGAGGCGTTCAGCGTTGGTTTAAATCAAACCCGCCGCCAGGTACTGTTTTTGCGAGATCGTCCTCTGGGGAGACTCTCGCCGAGCGCACAGTGAAGGTGGTCAGGGGTGACACTTTGTCCGGCATTGCTGCGAAGTATGCGGTATCCGTTGATGAGTTAATGCGAAGCAATTCGTTGTCCTCCAAAACTATTAAGATCGGTCAGGTCCTGATCATTCCGGAGTCGGGTTAATGTCGCTTGGGAAGATCAAACAACTCGACAACCGGCTGGCGAACCAGATCGCGGCAGGGGAGGTAGTTGAGCGTCCAGCCTCGGTGGTTAAGGAACTTCTAGAAAATGCGCTCGATGCCGGTGCAAAGGTGATTACCGTCGATGCCGACGAAGGTGGCGTTAAACGCATACGCATCACTGACAATGGTACCGGTATCGACGGCGAGGATCTGCCTTTGGCACTGGCTCGCCACGCTACCAGTAAAATTGCATCGATTGATGATCTCGAGGCGGTAGCGACCTTGGGTTTTCGTGGCGAGGCGCTGGCCTCGATCGCATCGGTGTCCAAGTTATCCGTTATCTCGAATACCTCTGATAACCCTAGTCAGGGTCAGATAGCGCGCTGTGAAGGTCGTGAGATGGAAGTCACCGTATCGCCCGCTGCGCATCCCAGAGGCACGACGCTGGAGATACGTGACCTCTTTTACAACACGCCAGCGCGTCGCAAGTTTCTGCGCACAGAGCGGACGGAATTGGCGCGGGTTGAAGAGGTTGTCAAGCGGACCGCCTTGGCGCGCCCCGACGTTAGCTTTGTCCTATCTCACAACGGCAAAGTGCTTCACCGGTTAAAAGCGGGTACGACAGAGCATGATCTTCAGCGGCGCGTCATTGGCATTTGTGGTGAATCGTTTGCACGAGACAGTGTCGTCGTCGATCGAGTTGCGCATGGCTTGTCACTGCGTGGTTGGGTGGGTTTGCCTACTTTTTCTAGGGCGCAGGCAGATTTGCAGTATTTTTTCGTCAACGGCCGTGTGGTCAAAGACAAGGTCATTACCCATGCGGTTCGGCAAGCTTATCGAGATGTGCTCTACGGCGGACGTCATCCGGCTTACGTCCTATTCCTCGAGTTAGACCCCAATCGCGTTGATGTGAATGTCCATCCGACAAAACACGAGGTGAGATTTCGCGACAGTCGATCGGTGCATGGGTTTGTCTTCAGCACACTGGGGCGTGCTTTGGCTGATGTCAGACCGACGGATATGGCCAACCGGGCTAACCTCGATCAAGTTGCCGAATCGCAGCCCTTGGAAAGTCAGTTTGAGCAGGTCTCGATGGGGCTGGAAATCCCCCGAGGCACTGATGGCTTGAGTGAGCCCACAGCGAGTGCAAACGTGTTGGACGAAGGGCTTCGGCGGCCATCATCATTTACTGCTGCGGGGTCTGATAGGCGCGGATTCAGCGGGGGACTTAACCCTGGATCTTCGACATCAGGCGCTATGGTTACGGGGGTTGATGTGCCTCCCTTGGGCTTTGCTATTGCGCATCTTCATGGCACGTACATTGTCGCGCAGAACGCCGAGGGTATGGTACTGGTCGATGCCCATGCAGCCCATGAGCGAATAACCTATGAACGTTTGAAGGCGGCACGGGCAAATTCATCAATTGCCAGTCAGCCGCTGTTGGTTCCCGTGCCAATTACACTGACAACCGCAGAGATGGGCGCGTATGAAGAATTCTCAGAGCTCTTTTCACAATTAGGTCTGGTGGTCGATGCCGCGAGTGATGACACGGTGCTAATTCGGGAGATTCCCGTCATCCTAGCTAGGGACAATGCGGTCAACCTGTTGCGGGATGTGTTGGGCGACCTTGCAGAGGTGGGTCATAGCGATCGCTTGTCGGCGCGGATAGATGAAATTCTTGCAACGATGGCCTGCCACGGCTCGGTGCGCGCAAATCGGGCGTTGTCTATTGCTGAGATGAATGCATTATTGAGGGACATGGAGGTCACCGAAAACTCGGGACAGTGTAACCACGGCCGCCCTACATGGGTCCAATTGGGACACGATGAGTTAGATAAGTTGTTCCTTCGAGGGCGATGATTTGGCCGAACCGTTAATTTGTCTGATGGGGCCTACGGCGGCCGGTAAGACAGATGCCGCTGTTGCTCTCGCTGAGTCTTTTGATGTTGAGCTGGTCAGTGTGGACTCGGCCTTGGTCTACCGGGGTTTATGTATTGGTGCAGCGCAGCCTGACTATCCGCACCATCTGATTGATATTCGCGACCCTGCTGACGTGTACACGGCGGCAAATTTTGTTGAAGACACACTCAGTTGTATTGCCGATGCGCGAGCCCGCGGGCGCCGCGCGGTATTGGTAGGTGGAACGATGATGTACTACCGGGCATTAATCGAGGGACTGTCTGATATGCCTTCCTCAGATCAGGTCATCCGTGCCGAGATAGAGCTAGAGGCGTCGCAAGTGGGGTGGCCCGAAATGCATCGATCGCTTTCGGTAGTGGATCCCGACACCGCGAAAAGTCTGCATCCTAATCACAGTCAGCGCATCTCGCGGGCGCTGGAAGTTTTTCGCAAGACGGGAACCCCCATGAGCCAGTGGCGACGCGCTAATACCCAAGAGGGCCGCGATGCCATCTGTCTCGCTCTCGCACCCGAGGATCGAGCCACGCTGCATGCTCGAATTGAAACTAGGTTTGACCGCATGCTGGAGGCTGGTTTTGTCGAGGAGGTGGAAACTCTTTTTGATCGCGGTGACCTGCATACTGACCTTCCTGCGATCCGAGCCGTCGGCTACCGACAAATTTGGTCACATTTGTCGGGTGAGTATTCGCTTGTAGATGCGAGAAATAAAGGCATTGCGGCCACACGGCAATTAGCCAAGCGTCAAATAACGTGGCTTCGCGGCTGGTCTGGTCTACACTGGATAGACAGCGAAGCAAAAGATGGTCAGGAACAGGTCAAGAACCATCTTAGGAACTACCTAGAGGCTCCGCTGTCGTAGTAGAGTACTCACCCCCGATTTTTGGGGATATTGGGCCGCCTCGTTTTTTGCGGCCGTTGACATTTTAAGGAGCTCCCATGTCAAAAGGGCAAACGCTACAAGACCCTTACCTCAACGCACTTAGAAAAGAACGCGTTCAGGTTTCTATCTACCTCGTAAACGGTATCAAGCTTCAAGGGCAGATCGAGTCATTCGATCAGTTTGTCGTCCTTCTGAAGAACACCGTGTCGCAGATGGTATACAAACACGCTATTTCCACGGTTGTGCCTGCGCGCAACGTGCGCGTTCCTATCGCGCCGGTCGAGGAAGAGGCCGCCTAATATCGGCCGTCAGCGCGCTGCAGTAACACGCGTAGAGACAAACGATGTTCTTTGAACTCCACAGTGGTGGCGAACGCGCTGTGCTCGTCCAAATTGCTATTGACGGTGGTGCTAACGAGCCCGACCTTGGTGAGTTTATTGAGCTGGTCAGATCTGCCGGTGGTGATCCAGCGGCTGTGGTGCGGGGCTCGCGCCGTTCGCCCACGGCTAAATACTTTGTCGGGGAGGGCAAGCTTGAAGAAATCGCATCGGAAGTCGAACGAGTAGAGGCTGAGCTCGTGGTCTTCAATCACGCGTTGTCACCCAGTCAGGAACGCAACCTTGAAGCCTATTTAAAGTGTCGAGTGATTGCCCGGACGGGGCTTATCCTCGACATTTTTGCTCAGCGCGCTCGAACGCACGAAGGCAAGTTGCAGGTCGAACTGGCGCAGCTAAAACACATCAGCACTCGCTTAATACGGGGTTGGACTCACCTAGAGCGACAAAAGGGCGGTATCGGGCTTCGAGGGCCCGGTGAAACGCAGCTAGAGACCGATCGACGATTGCTGCGTGCTCGCGTAAGTACGATCGAGTCACGGTTGGATAAAGTGCGGCAACAGCGCGCGCAGAATCGAAGGGCGCGGCAGAGAGCCGAGGTGCCGTTGGTCTCGTTGGTCGGGTATACCAATGCTGGCAAATCTACTTTATTTAATACTTGGTCTGACTCCGGTGTGTATACCGCCGATCAGCTATTCGCAACTTTGGATCCAACCCTGGCGCGAGTTGAGATCGAGGGTTTGGGTGGGGTCATCATCGCGGACACCGTTGGGTTTATTGCTGACCTTCCCCATACCTTGGTGCAGGCTTTTCGGGCAACGCTCGAGGAGACACTCAATGCGTCGTTGCTCATTCATGTTATCGATGTGGCCGCTGACGATCGCGAGTTTTTAAAGATGGAAGTCGAGTCGGTCCTCGATGAAATTGGTGCTGGAGACATACCCCAGCTATTGGTCTTCAACAAGATCGACCTTTTGGAGCGGGAGCCGCGCATAACGCGAGATAGTGAAGGTCGACCTGACTCGGTATCCGTTTCGGCTAAAAACGGCGCTGGTCTCGACCTCTTAAGGGATGCGATTGGGGAGCGACTGGCGGGTAACTTTTTTAGGGGGTGTGTAGAGTTGACTCCAGCGCAGGGAAAGTTGCGTGCGGCTCTCTATGAGATGGGCGCAGTTAAGTCTGAAGACTGGCTAGACGCAGGCGGCAGTGAGCTGGACATCTATCTTCCTGAATCCGATTGGACACGTTTGAAGCAGCAGCATGGTTTTTAGTTACGGGGAGCCCTTTTACCTCCCTATCTTGGCAGGTTTTGTTAGACTGTCAGCATCAACTATCGAGGAAGAAGATATGTCATGGAATGAGCCCGGTGGCGGTAAAGGCCCGCGCGATCCTTGGGGTGGCAAGGATCAGGGTCCACCCGATCTCGATGAGGCACTTCGTAAATTGCAGGATCAGTTAAACGGCCTATTCGGCGGTCGATCTGGCGGTAGCAGTGGCGGCAGTGGTCGCGGTGCTGGTGGTCTCCTCGGTATTGGCGCTATCGCCGCCTTAACGGTTTGGGGTCTGTTGGGTTTGACTCAGATCGGGGAGCAAGAGCGTGCCGTCGTGCTTCGCCTCGGTGAGTACGACAAGACCGCTCAGCCAGGGCTGTTCTGGTATCCGCGAGGTGTGGACACACTGACTCGTGTCAACATCACCCAGGTGCGATCAGCTCAGTTCCGCGAAACAATGTTGACGCAAGACGAGAACATCGTGGATGTGAGTATGTCGGTTCAGTACGTAATCGATGACCCTAAGAATTTTGTTCTCGAGGTGCGTGATCCCGAGCGATCACTTCAGCATGCCGCACAAAGTGCACTTCGCCATGTGGTGGGGGAGAGCACTATGGGCCTGGTATTGACCGAAGGTCGAGCCGAGATTGCGGTCAAGGTTCGTGAGCGACTTCAGCAATATCTCGTAGCTTACACTACGGGTATTAATGTGCAGAAGGTTAACATCGATGATGCTAGCCCACCGTCGCAAGTGCAGGAAGCGTTCGATGACGTGATTAAGGCGCGAGAGGACGAAGAGCGCGTTAAAAACGAAGCTGAGTCCTACGCCAACGGTATCGTACCCGAGGCGCGTGGTCGCGCGCAGCGAATTAAAGAGGAGGCGGAAGCTTACCGTCAGCAGGTGATTGCTAAAGCAACTGGTGAGGCACAGCGCTTTGACCAGCTCCTCGCCGAATATGAAAAAGCGCCTGAGGTCACTCGAGAGCGTTTGTATCTCGATGCTATAGAGTCGGTCTTGGCTAACACCAGCAAAGTGATGGTCGATGTCGAGGGTGGCAATAATATGATGTACCTACCGCTTGATAAATTGGCTCCAGCCGGCGGCAACAATGCCATGCCTGGCAGTATGATGAGTCGAGGCCTATCGTCCCAGCAGCTTCGAGAAGTCACCGATGCCGTGACGGAACAGCTACGAAGAGACTTGGGTAGTCGCAACACTCGGGGAGGTCGCTAATCATGTCGAGATCTAACCTATTAGGAATACTGATATTTGTTGGTTTCATCGTGTTGAGTAACGCGGTGTTTGTCATTAGTGAGACGCAGCGTGGCGTGCTTTTGAAGTTTGGTGAAGTTGTTAATTCCGATCTTGAGCCCGGGCTTCATTTTAAAATTCCGTTTGTCGATTCGGTACGCAAGTTCGATGGCCGTATATTGACTGTGGACTCTACGCCCGAGCGATTTTTCACGCAGGAGCAAAAGCAGCTAATCGTTGATTCCTACGCCAAGTTCCGTGTTGTAGATACTGCTAAGTACTACACGGCCACGAGTGGTGAAGAGTTTCGTGCGGCGGCGCTGTTATCTCAGCGGATTAATGATGACCTTCGTAACCAGGTGGCAGGCCGTAGCGTTCAGGAAGTAGTTTCTGGTGAGCGTGACCAGCTAATGGAAGCGGTGAAATCACGACTTAATGAAACTGTGCTCACCGAGTTGGGTGTCGAGGTAATCGACGTTCGAGTGAAGAAGATTGACTTGCCCAACGAAGTCTCGCAATCGGTTTACCGTCGAATGAATGCCGAGCGGGAAAAAGAGGCTCGTGAATTGCGGTCTGAAGGTAAGGAAATTGCTGAAGGCATGCGTGCTGAGGCCGACAGAAAGGTGACGGTCATTGAGGCGGAAGCGGTGAGAGATGCGGAAATCATTCGCGGTGATGGTGATGCGACTGCCACACGGATCTACGCTGATTCTTTCAACCGTGATCCTGAGTTTTACGCCTTCACTCGCAGTTTGAACGCCTATCAGCAGACCTTTGCCAATGGTAGCGACATCATGTTGCTCCAGCCCGATAGTCAGTTCTTCCAATACTTGAGAGATCCGAAAGCGGGTAAGTAATCTTCCACTGTATCTCTGAGACCGTACCGGCGATAATACGCCGGTACGGTTGCAGGGCGTTTCATCGCCTACCTTCATAGCTTGGGCAAAAACATGGGTGACACAACACGATGGTTGCTCCCTAACGGGATCGATGAGCTTTTGCCTGAGCAGGCAGGTCGCGTGGAAGACTGCCGACGGCTATTGCTCAATACCTGTTCCAGTTGGGGTTATGAGTATGTCGTGCCCCCGCTCGTTGAGTTTACGGATTCCCTGCACGTTGGCTTGGGTGCTGACCTCGAATTACTCAGTTGCAAATTTACGGATCACGAGACCGGCAAAACCCTTGCTGTAAGGGCTGACATCACTCCTCAGGTTGCACGAATTGATGCTCACAGTATGGGGCTGCAAGGTGTGAATCGACTCTGCTACGCGGGATCGACCCTTAAGAGCGTCGCCAATTCCATTCCTGCGGACAGAAGCCCCGTGCAACTTGGTGCGGAAATTTTTGGTTGTGGTGGTATTGAAGCCGACATCGAAGCCGTCGATTTGCTCCTCTCCCTCGTAGAGCGGAGTGGGTTATCGGACATTACTTTTGATATTGGACACGTCGCATTTTGCGAGCTGGTGATGTCCCATGTCGGTCTCTTAAGCGAACAGCAGAACATGGTGCTCGAACTGTTGGCGCGAAAAGCAAACTCCGATCTCGATCGTCTCCTCACCACACTGTCTCGCGAGCAGGCCGAGAAAATATCTACGCTAGCCACAATGCATGGCGGAATTGAGGTGTTGGAACGTGCACGAGCAGCGTTTGTCGATGTCGAAGGACTCGAGAAGGTCATTGGCGAAGTGGAGGTTGTTATTGCCTGCTGTCAGCGTCTTCAGGGCCGGATGAATGTCTATGTCGACATGACTGAGGCACACGGGTACCGCTATCACTCGGGTGTTGTGTTTGCCTTGTACGCAAAGGAACTCGGTGCGGCGGTGGCAAAAGGCGGCCGATACGATGGCGTCGGTGAGGTGTTTGGCCGGAGACGTCCAGCTACGGGCTTCGCCATCGATTTAAAGGCGTGGTCCGCGCTAGCTGTACTTGAGGTGGCAGACAAAGTCTTTGTTGCCTCACCCGTCGACGCGTCCGCTCAGCTGGCCGCAAAAGAGTCTGAACTTCGCGCTTCTGGTGTCATAGTAATCAAGGCTATCGGTGGTGAGGTGGATGATCGATGTACCGGGCAATTGGTAAACCGAGATAACGAATGGCTAGTCGAGCCACTGGAGAAGCAATAATGGGTCGTAACGTCGTCGTACTCGGTACACAATGGGGCGATGAGGGCAAGGGTAAGATCGTCGACTTGCTAACTGAGCAAGCCGAAGCGGTTGTCCGATTTCAGGGTGGTCACAATGCGGGACACACGCTCGTCATAGACGGTGAGAAGACTGTTCTTCATGTTATTCCCTCGGGTATTTTACGTTCGGATGTAGAGTGTCTAATTGGTAATGGTGTTGTGCTCTCGGCGGCCGCCTTGCTAAAAGAAATCAAAGCGCTCGAAGCTCGCGGTGTTCCCGTTCGCGATCGTCTCAAGATATCGTCTGCCTGCCCCTTAATTTTGCCCTACCACGTCGCGCTTGATCAGGCCCGTGAAGCGCGTCGGGGCGAAAAGAAAATCGGAACAACAGGTCGTGGTATTGGCCCAGCCTATGAAGACAAGGTGGCTCGGCGGGGCTTACGCCTCGGCGATCTCAGAGACCGGCAAAAGTTTGCTGATTCATTGCGCGAAGTTTTGGAATATCACAACCATGCACTGGTTCATTATTACGGTGCAGAGGCGCTCGACTTCCACGATGTCCTCGCAACTGCCTACGAGGAGGGTGAGCAGTTGTTACCCATGATGGCCGACGTGACGTCGCGCCTTCACGAATATCGTGAGGATGGCGCTAACATCATGTTCGAGGGTGCTCAAGGTTCGTTACTCGATATCGATCACGGCACTTACCCATTTGTGACCAGCTCGAATACCACGGCTGGTGGTACGGCCACCGGTTCTGGTTTTGGCCCACTGTACCTAGACTACGTCTTAGGTATCACCAAGGCCTATACAACCCGTGTCGGCTCCGGCCCTTTTCCTACGGAACTCTTCGATGAGATTGGGCAACGGTTAGCAGAACGCGGACACGAACTTGGCGCGACAACAGGCCGCCCACGACGCTGTGGTTGGTTTGATGCCGTCGCGCTGAAAGCGGCAGTTCAAATCAACTCTATTTCCGGCCTCTGCCTCACCAAGCTTGATGTGCTCGACGGGCTCGAGGAAATCTCCATTTGTGTGGGTTATACCGACGCTGATGGAAATCCCATGATGGGTGGTGCGGAGAACTACGATGATTTGCATCCCGTTTACGAGTCGGTCCCCGGTTGGACTGAGTCGACGGTTGGCGCTCAACACGTTGAGGATCTGCCAACCGCTGCTCGAAACTACATTACAAAGCTCGAGCAATTGGTGGGTGCGCCCATTGACATTATCTCGACCGGGCCTGATCGTGCAGAAACGATCGTATTGAGGAATCCCTACGCCTGATGTTCACGTTGACGAAAATACTCTCGCTTTTCGTCTACCCACTTTCTCTAGGGTTGTTTTTTGTCGGCTTATCGCTGTGGGGTCAGTTGCGCGGAAATCGAGCCGCAGCGGGCCTCTACACTTTTCTGGCGCTAGGCATTATCTACGTCCCATCGACTCAGTTCGGTGTCGATGCGTTTGCAACACCGCTTGAAGCACGCTACCCCGCCTTTGCGCCCGAAGAGCTCCCGAATGGTGACGTTATCGTTGTATTGGGTGGTGGTGTGGCGGCCGAAGGGAAGTTTGGGCGCTGGGGCGATCTTAACGAGGCCGGTGATCGGGTTCTGATGGGCGCGGAGCTATGGCAGGCAAAAAAAGCACCGCGTTTGATTGTCAGCGGTGGCAATACACAAGGCCCCATTACCGAAGCGTCTAGGATGCGTGATCTACTGGTCCGGCTTGGCGTCTCGCCGTCAGTGATCACACTCGAAGAAGACAGCCTGACTACCCAAGGTAATGCCGAGGATGTCGCCAAGCTGGAAGGGGGCCGTAACCAACATGTGTTGTTGGTCACATCCTCTTTGCACATGCGGCGTGCGGTTGCCCTATTCAGTGCGCAGGGGTTTAAAGTCACTGCAGCGCCCACTGATCACCGAGTTCATCGATACCCACATGCCATCCCCAGTTGGATGCCCACTATTGAGCACCTTTCGACCAGCACAGCTGCCATCCACGAGTGGGTCGGTTATTGGGTCTACGACCGATTGGGGCGTTTTGACCCCGTTGACGCCAACGAAGGTTCCTCAGATCAGCAATAACTTTACGTCGCTGTAGTTCCTTCCGGTCCATCGGCGGAATGCGCGATAAAAGCTGTTAACCTCCGCATAACTCAGATCCCAGGCGACGCATTTTCCAGGAACCCAATCGTCAGCCAAGCTCTCCTCACATCGATGGCGTCGAACCGCATCCAAAATGGTTTGATAGCTCATGTTGTCCCTGCTTAGCCTACGCCGGAGCGTTGTAGGGCTGACGCGCAAGCTGTCGGCCACTGTCTCTGAGCGAATTCGACTCAGATCGCCCGTCAGCAAGACATCGATGACTTTGAGTGTTGTGTGGGATAGCGGCCTTTTAGGACTTGGGTCAAAGAATTCGAGCAGTCGCTCGGGTGGCTCGGGGGGACGCTCCCGCAGACGACGTCCAAAAATATCGCAGTCGCGACCCCTTGCTAGCGGGCGCTGTGCATTGGTGACAGAAGAGTTATTTTCTTCGAAGCCGTGATTTTGATTTATCAGTTGTAAGTTCATGGTCACTTCCTTGTAAAGATTGAGGCCCATCCATGGGCTCCTCTAACGATAGCTCAGATTATGTTAAATGCCAGTGAATGACGGTATTTGATGATTTTTGACCGCCACCTTGAACTTGGTTCCCAGGCTATCCATCATGCAAGCCGGGTTTGCTTTAGTAGGGAAGAAAGGTGCCTGAGACATCGCCGCTTCGCATTGTTGTGCATATCGGATTGCATAAAACAGCAACGCGTTTCTTTCAAAACTTTGTGTTTTCTCAACTGACCAGTGTTGGTGTGCTCTTCAATCCGCCGGCGCTGATGGCACCACTTCATGCGCTCTATCGGGATCCCTCAGCCAAGGAGGCTACAGCGAGAGTCGTGACAGCTCTGGCGACATTGCGAGCGGACGGGCAGGGGAAGTGCCTGTTGATCTCGAAGCCTGATATCCCAGGCGAAATGTACGATGGCTATCCCGAGCACCCGAAGTATCTCGCGATGTTAAGAGAGTTGGTGCCAGAGGCTCGCATCCTCTACGTCGCGCGGCACCCGGCGGACTGGCTTCACTCAGCTTATCGGCAATCGCTGGTCAAAGGTCGCGGCGGCCCTATCGAGACATTCCTCAACTACAGGGATGGCGCATTTAATGAGAAGCGCGCCATCTTTGCCGATGGCATGCGAAACATGGACGCTAGGGGATTTCCGGTCCGCTCAATTTACGATCACTGCGTTGATTTATTTGGCCGTGATCGAGTGGCGCTTATCTGCTTTGAACATGTTCGCAGTCACAAAGCAGAAGTACTGGAGTGCTTACGTAAACTGATAGGGCTACCGCGCTTGCCGCACCTCGAGCCAGATCGAATGAAAAATAGAAGTTACTCAGCACAGGCCATCGAGCGCTTTTGCTCGGGCGGGCAGGCATCACATAAGCCGGTATCCTTCTCCGATGATGGCCCGAGCAATCTATATTGGACGTTTTGGCTAAAGCCTCTCAGAAAGCTACGCGCAAATTTTATTAAGCACGGGTTCGACCGAGTGATTTACCGCGACTGGGATTTGATGAGCAGAGGCGGAATGCGAGAGCAGTTGGACGAGCTATACCAGTCTGACTATGAACAATTGCTCGCCATTTCTCGGGCCCTGCTGGCGGAAAAAAGCGCTTAACAGACAACACTGTGCCCACTTCTATTACTACCGCACATTTCTTACGAGCACTTCCTATGACTTAATCTTCCGCGCATCAAGCGCCAACGTCAGCCAATTACGCTCCGGTTCTGAAAAACATCACTCTAGTCATCACCGTGGTCTCGGGTGTAGGTATGACTACCAAATGGCTAGATCCTGCTGGGTCGTTTACTTTGTGGTGCCTGGGTTATTCCATTGCCCTATTGGGTGCACACTTTCGGCAGAATCGACGAAATGTAATGCTCTTTACCTTCCTCGCATAGAACACCGGTTATGGGGCTATCAACTGGATGTGATTCTTGCGTCATCACTTGATTGTGGATCGGTCTGCCACTAGCGTGTCATGAGGCACATGAATAAGAAGCGACGGAGTCGATATGAAGCCACTTGAGTCAATCACGATTCTCGAATTTTCCACCATGATCACAGCGTCACTCGCCTCGATGATGATGGCTGAGCAGGGTGCTCGGGTTATCAAGGTCGAGCCCATGGCGATGGGGGACCCTATGCGTTACATCGGTGCGCGAAAAGCCGACATATCGGCCCTGTTTGCTAACTGTAATCGCGGCAAGGAATCACTCCGGATCGACCTAAAGTTAGAAGCGGGCGTGCGCGTTATTAAAGAGATGATTCCGTCGGTCGACGTGGTTATTCATAACTTCCGACCCGGTGTCATGGACAAGTTGGGTTTAGGGTCTGAGACACTCCGCGGTATCAATTCCAAGCTGATCTATACCGCGATATCAGGGTTCGGTACTGAAGGTCCTATGAGTAGTGCGCCTGCCTACGATCCCATTATCCAAGCACACGCTGGCGTCGCTGCTACCCAAGGTAAGGGTGACGAACCCGCATTCATGCGCACGCTTTTGTGCGACAAGATCACGGGCTACACAGCCTGCCAAGCCGTCACGAGTGCGCTCTTGTTAAGAGAGCGAACCGGGGAAGGTCAGCACATAGATCTCTCAATGATTGATTCTGGCTTGTTCTTTATTTTTCTTGACGGTTTTCAAAATCACACGCTGCTCAGTGACGATCATGAACGAGGAGGTATGCTCATCGATATCCTCTACGATCCGTGGGTGTGTAGTGATGGTGGTGTCATCATCTCGGCAGGTAGTTACGAGATGCAGAAACGTTTCCTGACATCGATCGATATGCAGCATCTCTTGGAAGACGAGCGATTTGCCACGTTCGAGAACCAGATGCGCAATATCCACGATCTCAAAGGCCTTGTTTCTGAGCGATGCGCCGAGCTGAGTTGCGATGACATGGTTGGGCGGCTACGCGAAGTCGATGTGCCCTGTGCCAAGGTCATGACGCGAGACGAGGTACTCGCACAAGAGCAGTTATCGGCGAATGGCACGGTGGATATTTATGACCATCCAATTGCAGGCTCGTCTCGGCGAATTCTCGCGCCCCCGCTATTTGGCGGAGAGAGATTAGAGCCGGGAAGCGGTGCGCCTACGCATGGGCAGCACACTGCGAAGGTATTGGAGAGTTTTGGCATGAGCGAAACCGATATACAGAAGCTCAGTTCCGAGGGCGTTGTTGCCTAGTTAGCACTCAGCCATCAAGTTTTTGGATAAAAGTGGTTAAAGAAGAGGAATAGCAGTCGATGACGGTTGATGGGTGCCGAGTCGTTATCACGGGTGGTGCAAGTGGCATTGGCCTCGCCATTGCTAGGCAGCTGGCTGATTGTGGTTGTCAGATCGTACTTGCCGATGTTGATGCGGCAGCACTGACTATCTGTGCTGACGAGCGTGGCTCATTTCATACGTTTGTCTGCGACGTGACCCAGCAGGATGCGCTGGAGGCACTGGCTGACTTTAGCTGGGCAACTCTAGGTGGCGTCGATTTAGTCTTTGCTAACGCGGGCGTTGGACTGCCTCTGCGCCCACTGTTGGATCAGACCGAGGCACATGCTCGATGGGTGATGGAGGTAAATTACTTCGGGGTATGGCATACCCTACAGACGTTTGGGCCTCGCCTTATTGAGCAGGGATCTCAGTGCCATGTTGTTGTCACGGGTTCTGAAAATAGTATTGCAGTCCCTGCGCCGCTACTGGGTGCTTACAACGCTAGTAAGCACGCTGTTCTGGGACTCACAGAAACATTTGACCGAGAGACGCCTGATTTTCTCGGTGTGAGCTTACTGTGTCCTGCGCTTGTAGCGACTAATATCGCAGCGTCCGTTGCGCGAATTCCTGACGAATTTGGCGGCCCCGAGATCTTCTCAGGCGGTGGCCCTGCTCTTGGCTTTTCGCCGGAACAGGTTGCTGAGCATGCTATTTCAGGCGTGGAGGCGGGCGACTTCTACATTTTCACCCATCATTGTAATCGGGATATGATTTCAGAGCGGCTTTCTGCTCAGCTCAATGCGATCGACCGTCAGACTCAGCCCGGTGACGGTAGCGATGCCTGCAACACACGATCGCTGCTCGGTAGACTTTTTGACCAAATTGTCGCTTAGGCAGCCAAAAAACTCGTTTTAGCCTTGGTATTGCACTAATACTTATTTATTTACAGGCGGTAACTTTCCGGGGAACGCCCACTTGAAGCATTTAACAGCGATTAAACATGCTGTTCTGATGACAGTGTTGTCTGTGACAATACCTGGATTGCTGTGGGCATCTGATTCGACTGATTTCGACCGCGGTCCTGTACTGCAGGTCGAGATGAAGGGCTCGAGATTAAATGTTTACGGTGAGCAACTGCTCAGCACTCCGGATGATCGCGTCTTTTTCGGGGCTGACGATGCCGACTACCTCTTTGAGCCTCGGCTACTCGATGCTAATGATTCTCGCATTCAACTAATGCTGCCCTTTCAGCCTATTTCGGGTCGTTACAAATTGAAAATTGGGAAGACAGAGACTGAGCCCTCTGTCGATGTGGTGTTGGTGGTCGACGATTCCAGAATTGACATTGACGATAAAACTAAAGGGACCGCGGACGCGATACTGACCGTGAGAGCCTGCGAGGAAGATGAGGCCGGCTGCGTGTCTGAGGTTGACGCCGACAGTAGTGACTTTTGCGGAATGTCCGCAGACTTTGACCCTTATCAGGGCTCCCAAGCAATTACGGTGAGCAATACCCAAGAGCTCCACCTAGACGACTATTACACCATCGAGGCACGGGTCTTTTTGCGCGATTATGTCCGAGGGGGGATCATTGTCGACAAGTATTCTGGCTCCGGTCGAGGACGGGAATACCGACTCTCGGTGGGTAAGGACGGTCTGTTACGAGGTTGGTTTTCTGTCGATGGAACACTGACAAACTCGAGGCGTCTGAATTCCGATTACCCAGTGCCCAAAAATCGATGGGTACATGTCGCCTCAACCAACGAAGAAGGCCTCATGCGTTTGTTTATCGACGGCCAGCTAGTGGCAGAAAAAGAATACAACGCTCGCCCTGCCCAGTTGGGGTACCAGAATATTGCGATTGGCGGTAATAACTGCTGCCGCGGCTACTACGAGGTGCTCAATGGCTTAGTGGATGAGGTTCGTATCAGCAACGAGACTCGCTATCGTGACTCATTCCAGCCACCCACCCAAGAGTTTGAGCCTGATGCACAAACGCTATTATTAATGCATTTCAGCGAAGCCGGTAAGAACGAGGGCTTGGTCGGTGATGACGCTCAGCTATCAAGCTTCAATGCGATTCGGTCCTGCGCCGCTTCCTGATGCGCTCTAGAGCTGCGCTTCTTTCGGGACAATCACGCCGCTTGCCATAACCCCTTGCCATAACCGCTTGCCATAGTTTCGAAGTCTGGCATGCTCAGAGTTGATGGCGGAGCGACTATCTGCTCGCCAAAAAAATAAAAAAGGTTTAACAGAGGCGATTTCATGGAACACGATACTTTGTTGGCTTACCTCGATCAGTGGGCAGAAGAGAAATCTCATGAGATCTGGCTGCGTGACTTTAAAGGGGAGGACAGTGACGATTATTCTTGGAGAGAAAGTCGGCGCCAGATTCACGCGGTTGCATCAGCGCTAGAGCAGCGGTTCGACAAAGACACCAAAATTCTGCTCTTGTCGCGCAACAGAGCGCATTGGTTCTTCGCGGATCTAGCCATCATGGCCGCCGGCAATGTCAGCGTGGGCCTCTTCACTACCTTGAATGCTGATGTTGCTCAGTACATCGCTGAATTTACCGAGTCTAAAGCCATCTTTGTCGGCGAGGCGGAAAACTGGGATCGCGTCAAAGAGGTGCTTGCCGATGATGTCACCGTCATTAGCTTACCGGGTGTCGATATACCTGAGGCAACCCTGACATGGGATCAGCTGCTGAGCGAGGGTGAGGGGAAGAGTCCGAGTCACGTGCCCAAGCACGATGACATGATCGCGCTTATTTTTACTTCCGGGACGACAGGTCGACCTAAAGGCGTGATTCAGACCAACGATAGCAACGTTATCCCTATTCGGCGCGGCAGTGAGTTCCTCGCCATTGAGGCGGACCCCATTTACTTCTCCTATCTACCTCTTTCGCACCTTGCTGAGCGGCAGGTCATTGAATTTACCTCGTTGTGTCACGGTGCGCCGGTCAGCTTCAATGAAGGATTGGAATTTCTAGGCCGCGACATGCAGCGGACCCGCCCAACGTTCTTCTTCGGAGCACCCAGGGTCTGGGAGCAATTGCAGCAGGCAATTCTCGCTAAATTCGGTGGGCGTGAGGCGTTCGATGCCGCCTTGGCCGCTAACCCGGACGGGATTGCCCATACGGTTCAAACGGCATTGGGTCTTGATCGCTGCGAATTTCATCTCACGGGATCTGCCCCGCTACCGGCCCCACTGATGGAGTGGTGGGATAGCGTCGGTATCTCGTTGATGGAGGGGTTCGGCCAGACAGAGGCGATGAGTCTTATCATCAGTCGAGAAGGTGCGCGACGTCTTGGCTCGCTGGGTAAGGCTGCTCCCGGTGTTGATATTAAGATCACCGAGGAAGGCGAATTAGCGATCAGGGCGGACGGATGTACACCTGGCTACTATAAGCAACCCGACAAGACGGCCGAGTTAATCCAAGACGGCTGGCTACACACCGGCGATCGCTTTCGTCAGGATGAAGACGGCTTCCTGTATATCACGGGCCGGATCAAAGATTACTTCAAAACGATTCAAGGAAAATTCGTTGCGCCCACCCCTATTGAGGCGCAGTTTGCCGACAACCCCTATGTGGAACAGCAGTGTTTGGTTGGATTGGGAATGAACAAAACCATCATGGTGGCCGTCGTATCGGAGACTATGCGCGACGCTCCCCGTGATGTCATTGAGGCGTCTGTGCTTAACACCGTGGAGCAGTTGAACGGAGTAGTTGAAAAGCATGCGCGGATGGGCGGAGTGATTCTTACCTATGAACCTTGGAGCATTGAAAACGGGGTGCTCACGCCGACACTAAAGATAAAGCGAGACCAAATTTCAGATCGGTTTGGTGAGGAGGCTTCGGCGATGGCAGTTGAGTCGGCAGAGAGCAAGACCTTGATCACTCGTTGGCGCTAAAACAGCGATTGCCCCGGTCACATTGCGCCTAATTGTGGCGGTATCCTCCAATCGGCCTAACGTGCAAGGGGTAGTGCTGGCGGCACCATTCGCGGGAGGTGATATCTTTATGCCCCTGTGATCTATGCTTCTTTTAACGGTAAACCCTGTGACCTCTCGCGCTCATCGCTACTTCGTTTTAGTCATCATCCTCTCCGTTTTATCGTTGTCAAGTTTCGCTGAACCGTCCGCTGATGCGGTGAGGTTGTCGGACACCCCTGTAATCGATGGCGATGTGCTAGGTGATACCGCGTGGGGCGAGAGATCACTGCGTGGCTTCTGGCAACAACGCCCTGTTGAGGGTGCGCCGTCAACACAGCAAACCGATGTCTACATCGGCTACACCGACACCATTTTGTATATCGGCGTCGTTGCTTATGACGATAATCCTGCGGGCATTATCGTTGCGGATAGTCGGCGTGATGCGTCGTTAGATAATGGTGACAGTTTCAGCTTCATCATTGACGCCTTTCGGGACCAGCAAAACGGCTTTGTCTTCGGCACTAACCCCGCTGGTATCGAATATGATGCGCAGGTGAGTAAAGAAGCGAGTGGTTCGATGAGCCGGGGGGCTGGCTTTAATCTGAACTGGGACACCAATTGGCGTGTTGCGACAAAGATAGGCGATTACGGTTGGTCTGCCGAGTTCGAAATACCCTTTAAGTCACTGCGGTTTGGTAACGCAGATGTGCAAAGCTGGGGCTTTAATTTCAAGCGCACTATCCGGCGCAATAACGAAGTCGCCTACTGGGCACCGCTATCTCGTCAATACAGCCTCTCGCGACTAGCAGACGCGGGTCGGGTAGGAAACATATCGGCGCCACGGCAGCGTAATCTAAAAATAACGCCCTATGGCCTGGCGAAGGAGCGTAATGGCAATCGTATTGAAAGCTTGAGCGATCAGGAGTTGGGCTTTGATATCAAATACTCCGTGACGCCGAGCTTGACCTTGGACATGACCTATAACACTGACTTTGCTCAGGTAGAGGTTGATGAGTTTCAGATTAACCTTGATCGATTTAGTCTATTTCTCCCTGAGCAGCGTCCGTTTTTCCTCGAAAATGCGGGGCAGTTTTCAGTCGGTGTTTCGCGAGAGGCAGAACTCTTCTTTAGTCGGCGGATTGGTATTGCAAGTGACGGTAGCCAGATACCGATAAAGGCGGGGGCACGCTTGTCGGGTAAGGTCGGAGAGGCCACCAGTTTGGGTCTCCTTTACATGCGGGCAGATGAAGTGCCCGGCATTGTGCCGCAGACTGATTTTAGTGTGGCGAGAGTCAGTCAGGAGTTCGACAACCGCTCTAGTCTTGGATTCCTTCTGGTGAATAAGGAGGAAAATGGATCTCTTAATGGCGGGCCGGATCATTACAACCGCACCTATGCGGTCGATGGACAACTGGGCTTGGGAAATGATGGTTTGCTCTCGGGCTTTTTCGCGAAGACCGATACACCCGGGTTGAATGGTGACGACACCGCGTTTCAGCTCTCTGCCGCTGCGGATACGCAGGAATGGTCCTACTCTGCCAGCGTGATGGAAGTGGGCAAAAACTTTAATCCCGAGGTGGGTTTCCTGCGCCGAACCGACTTCACTCGGGTCGGGCTTTTTGCTCTAAAGCGCTGGCGAGATCCGTCGTGGCAAAACTTACTCGAGCTGCGTCCTCATATTGCATATCGAGGGTGGTGGGGCGGCGATGGCCTTCACGAGACTGGTTTTTTGCATATCGATAACCACTGGGAGTGGAAATCAGGCTTTGAGATTCACACGGGTGTGAACTTATTGCACGAAGGCGTGCGAGAGGACTTTGAGCTCGCGCTCGGACAAGTGGTTGAGGCTGGGGATTACGACGACGAGGAACTTCAGTTGGTGCTTATGACTGACGACAGTCAGCAGCTGTCTTTCGATATGACGGCAAAGATTGGTGGCTTCTTTGGCGGTGATCGTACTCAACTGACCCCGAGTCTCAGATACCGCATTGGCGAGACGTTCAACGCACGTTTGGGTTGGACGTATAACGAGATTCAGCGGCCAAATAACCCTGAAAAACTTGAGATCAACGTAGGTTCACTTCGCATGACCTACTCGTTCAACCCTAAGGTATCGCTCCAGGCTTTGTTGCAGTACAACGACGCGACCGATGTTGTTGCCTCGAATATTCGGTTTGCTTGGCTGACCTCGGCGGATGCAGGGTTCTACCTCGTTTACAACGAGACGCGAGATGACGACGTGGGTTTATTCACTGAAAAGCGTCGTGAATGGATTTTGAAGTTTTCTCACACCTTTGATGTCTTCAATTAAATACTACTTTTTCGCTACGAAGCGATTCTGTGTACTGTCTCGAGCCTTAGTCGAGGAGGGTGCTTAGGCGGGTAAGGTCTGACGCCAGCGCGTCACGGTTACCTGCTCGAACAATCCAGCTTGTGCGTATGGGTCTTGCTCACAAAAGGTCTCGGCTGCCGCATCGCTATCGAAGTCGATGATGAGCACTGAGCCGATCATTTCGTCATCGGCGTTGAGCAGAGGGCCGGCTGTGAAGAGACGGTCGCCTAGGGCCTTCACGACAGCTAAATGAGCCTCTCGATTGTCGAGGCGAGTCTGTAAGCTACCCGGTTTGTCATGACATAGAATGTGATAAAGCACAGGTTCTCCTCGCTTAGCCAAGTAGGAAAAAGTGTTACTGAACGACGGTTCACTATAGCTTCCTCGCCGCGGAAATTCTTCCGCTTTGATAAGGGGTATCAGCAAAATGCCGTTGGAAGTTGTTAAAAGCCTGAGTACGATCGAGGAGTGAACCTGTTGTGCAATAAACTGAGTCGCAGATGAACAATAATCAGAATGAAACATCCAGATCAGCAGAGGGTTACGACATTCCGGCAGTGGAGGCCTGGATTGCCGCTAATACCGATTACTTCGAACCGCCATTTTCATGGATCCGATTGGAGGGCGGTCACTCCAATTTGACCTACAGGCTCGAGGATGAATCAGGCAAGCGCGCTGTCATCCGACGTCCACCTATGGGCGAGCTCTTGCCGAAAGCGCATGATATGAACCGAGAGTGGTCGTTAATCGCCGCTTTCGCTCCACAAGGATTTCCGGTACCGGAACCGATCGGTTTTTGTGAGGACCTCTCGGTGACAGGCGCCCTGTTTTATGTGATGGGCTTCTCTGAGGGCCGACCACTTTTTAGCAATGAAGATACGCTGTCGTGGGTACCCGAGGCGCAGCGAGCCACCTTGGCGTATTCGTTTATTGATACCTTGGCGGACATGCATGTACTTGCTCCCGATGCGATTGGGCTCTCAGCATTGGGCAAGAAAGAGGACTACGTCGGGCGCCAAATTAAGGCCTGGTACCGTTCATGGGAATCTTCCATCGACTATGCGGAACTGGATGACCCGCGCGCCCATGACTTCAAAGACTATTTCCTCGCCCATCAGCCGGAGCAAGTCGGAGCAAGCGTGGTTCACGGTGATTACTACTTGCACAATTGCTTATTTGGCCGGGACTCAAAAGTTTCAGCGGTACTTGATTGGGAGCTCGCGACACTGGGCGACCCCTTAGCGGATTTGGGTTACACCCTTCGTGCTTGGCCTGAGAGCGCCGAGGACCCTCATCTCGAACCCGCGGCACCTACCGCAGTACCCGGATTCCCTTTTCGTGCCGAGTTGGCCCAACGCTATGCAGAGCGAACGGGGTTTTCTGTCGATCTGCTCGATTATTACGTTGGATTTAATAACTGGAAGACAGCCGCTATTTTACATGGCGTGTATGCGCGTTATCGCGCGGGTCAAAAGAGCACTGAGGGCGTCGACATGGACGGCCTGCGTGAGGGGATTTTAAAAGCCTTGAATGGTGCTGAGCGCGCTATTCAGCGGCTTGCATAGCGGCGTCGTGACGCTTTGATATTGCTAGAGCCTGTTGAGCTCGAGCATTTTTCCCTCGTCGGTGTACTGAATGACGAACTGGCCTTGAACGCCTGACGGCGTGAAGAATGGTTGAAGCATCGACCAGGGCAAATTGATCTTCTTGCCGTCGTTGGCGGTGACTTGCACGCGATTTTTCGCACCGGTGTAGAAAACGCGCGCCTCATCGTACTCAAGGTCAATTGAAAATATAGACTGCCTGATGGCCATTCATCGGTCCCATGGTTTGAGGGGGCTGTAGCGTTACACAAAAGCCGCTGTTTTCATAAAACTGTCGGTTGCGTGTCACGGCCGCTCCTAGTCAGTTTCGGATCAAACGTTGGGTTTTGATTGGCGGCACTGCCGTAACACAGTACCGTGTATGTAGAGCGCGATCAGGAGACAACATGGACTTTTCAGATGTGGTGATAGACCATATTAAAAATCCATTAGATGCATTGTGTGCTGATCTGATGAAAGCCGGTGAGCTAGATCAATACCTTTTCTTCAATGGGGTATCTGAGATGATTGGCGATGCCTCTGATGAGGGCGCGGTCATGATGGGATGTATCGAGCTTGGTCGCTGCGCCTTCCTTGGTTTTACATTCACACCCGATGTCGAACTACAAGTCACACGTATTCTTGATCACGCGATTGATTTGTCGTCGATCATGAGCGCTGACTCGATGCAGTAACTTGGTACGGTTCCAGTTAGCCTATGAGGCGCAGCGCTGATTTGGGCATCACTCCTCATTCACTGCATACTGACACCTGATCATTGACGCCGAGCCGATCGTAAGGATCGATGCTTGTCACAATATTAGTGAGGAGGTCGCCGTGTCAGGAACGGTTTTGATTTTGGGAGTTGGAGCAGCTGCGGGGGTTGGCGCAGCAGTCGCGCGCAAATTTGCCGGTGCCGGTTATTATGTGATGATCGCTGGCCGGACACTTGAGAAGCTCAATGCTACCGCTGAGGATATTAGTGCCGCCGGAGGCTCTATCGAATCCATTGTCGCTGATGTCACTTCGCAGGAGGACCAGCAGCGCGTTTTTGAGCTCATTCGGGCGCGCAACGAGCCGCTGTCGGCTGTGATCTACAATGCGGGTAGCAATCTTCCGATCAAGTTTAGTGACCTGTCTCCTGAGCAGTTTGAAGACTTTTGGCGCATCGGATGTTTCGGTGCGTTTTTGACCTCTCGCCTTGCACTGCCACTGTTGTCCGAGCAAGGCAAAGGTTCACTCTTTTTTACTGGCGCATCTGCGTCACTTCGGGGCCGTCCGAACTTCGCGCACTTTGCTGTGGCCAAGGCAGGTCTTCGAAATCTCGCTCAAGCGCTTGCGCGTGAATACGGACCTCAGGGTGTCCATGTTGCCCACGTAATCATCGACGGTGTGGTCAACGGCGATATTGTCCGCGGGCGTTTTGCAGACTATTTGGAGTCGCTCGGTGATGATGGCGCGTTAGATCCCGATGCGATCGCCGACGCATTTTGGGCACTGCATGCTCAGCCGGCCTCCGCATGGACGCATGAACTCGATTTAAGGCCCTACAAGGAGACCTGGTGATCGGCATTCCCCCATACAGTTTGGGCTGATCTGATGCTCCAATTCGCAGCTAACCCTTCAAGGGTGTTGCGTGCTTGCAATGTTTTAACGCAGACTAATTATAGAGCTTTAAAAAGAAGCCGCCCCTAGTGAACTTTGTTCACTCCTGAAAAAGAAAATGACTGTCGCTATTCGGGTGCAGAAGCCATGGGCTAGCTGCGCTTTAACACGTTGTTTGAAAAGGAGTGCAACACATGATTTCCAACATCAAAGACACGCTGGTCGCCAGCCTGTTTATGATTGCCAGTTTATCTTTTGTCGAAAATGCTATTGCGGGTCCTTATAGCGGGGCTGTTTACCAAGGCGAGGAATTCTTAGGAACCCATGTGGCCGGTATCGGCGATTGTCACGCGGTGCTTCAGCACCACCAAAATCAATTGGAGCTTTTGGGTTGGCAGGCTAATGAAGCGGAGTCGCGGAGCTGGGGCCTTGTTTTGGTCGCAGAGCAAAACGATGACCGACGGATCGTTATCCAGTGTAATTGGGTTTAGTGATGGATTTTAACTCTCGGTTTACCACCAAGCCCGCTGTTGCCAAGTCCGCTGCGACAAAACCTCTTAAGGCAAAGTCTTTTGTGAACGGCGTCGATGAATACGAGGTGGAGGAACAGACTCTGCCTGGGTCGACAGATCGGTCGCGGCGATCGGAGGCATCATATACTGATGATAGTGGGGTTTCTTCCCCGAAGACTCGAGGACTGGGAAAGGAGGAAATATCAGTCGTTGCTACAGGTGGCATCTTATTGCTTTTATTTAGTGCTTTCCCCGAGGTCTTGCCTTTGGGTGTTATCGGTCGATCGACGATCCTGCTCGGTACTGTGCTCTAGCGTAAAGTCAGAGGTAGTCGACGTAGTGGATGCTATGGTCTGTGCTTGGATCAAATCCGAGGCAAATGCGACAGTCACGACATTAATTATGTTTTCGCTGACGAGAAGTGCTATCTTAAGCTCCTAGTCTTAACCAGGCGGTGCGGTAAAACAATGATGCACTCAGAGCTTGGGTACAGATTGCTCAGGGCCGAACAGGTCAGCCTCGAAAAGCAAATCATTTGGTCATTGTCGCGCTGGCGCGTTTACGGTGATAGAGATGATTTCAAAAGAGGTATGACCGCTTTAGATCAACTGGCACTACTGAAGTCACTTGACGCCATGCGTGACGACCGCTCATTTTTTTGACTCCACCGCTGCGAGCCAACGAACGAAAGCGCTTCTAGCGCGTAGCTGGAATAGTCCTCTTGCCGTTTATGGCACGACGCTAACGATCGCAACGAGGGTTTTCGATAGGTCTTGAGTTTGGTGCCCAGGAGAGGCACCAAAACACTTTTAATCCGCTTAGAAAAGCCAATCAATACAGTAATTTATATCACAAAATATCTATGGTGAGCGAAATCTTGTCCAAGAAATTGTCCAGTTGTCGGAGTGTGGACAAAAAATAGAGGGCGGGGGGGCTATCGCATTGATCCGATAGCAGTAGTTACCTGCCAGATACATTAGAAGCCAATTTGAAAAAAGCAGGTCGTGAGAAGACAGGGCGGTGAGAGCTGTCATCTAACTGTTTTGGGCCTATGGTGGATACATTAGAGGGCGATCGGGTGGTGACGACTGTTTCCCCGCTTGTAGCCGTTGCAGCTTACGTCGAAAAAATGGCGGCTTTAATGAGATGGTCTACGCTGACATAGCACCTTGAAAATCACCAACTTCATCTGGAGAAAATTATGAAAATTAGCAGTTCAATTGTCTTATTTGTCATGACCATGCTCGTGTCCTCAATGTCTCTTGCTCAAGATTTAGAAACAGGCAGCTCCTTTGAGGGAAACTTCTCAATTGATGCGATGCATACGATGGACGGCGTAAATTATCAGGTCGCGGCATCGGGAGAGGCGGGAGAATATGGTCGTGTCTATCTGTCTTATACCTTTACCAACAAGCTGTCTTTGAACGAGATGGGGGAGTTTACAGGGTATGCTTGGACGCAAAGCGGAGAGGATATTGTTACGGCGACTCTGCAAGGAGTTTGGAAGAAAAATGGTGCTGTGTTTGATATGTATACCTTCGACGCTGTGTCCAACGGACTGATCAATGTTGCAACTGGAAAAATGGATCTAGTTAACCGAACTATGAAATTTAAAGTTGCCCCGCTTAAATAGATACCAGCCATAGTCATTAAAGGCGCCTATATGGGCGCTTTTTTGTTAGCTAAGTCCCTAGCAACAGGGCCGTGATAGGTGTCACTGCTGGTATGGGTTCTGGGTAGATACATTGGAGAACTATCTGGCGCGCATGTAATCTTAGCGAACACAATCGAAACTTTGAGTTTAACGATTAGACTGTATAGTCGCGCATAAAGAGAGACTTCATATGAAATTCGTAGCAACCCTGATCATTTTTTTAATCACACTTTGTCCATCGTTAACTGTTTGGGCAGATGCCGCCGAAAGTGCGACGGCAGTTGGTGAGAAACCCTTTGTTCTGATTGCTAGACTTCATGCATTGCCAAATGCGTCGGGAGAGGTGCTTAGGCTCTCTAAGGCTGCTGACGAGGCTGTCAAAGCATCTGAACCGGGTATGCTCCTTCATACTTTTGATCAAGACCCTAGCGACCCACTAGGATTTGTCTGGACTGAGGTTTATGCGAATAGTGCTGCCCTTATATTTCACCTAGAAAACCCTCCGCTACAAAAGTATTTAGCCGATGTAAGTCCACTGTTAGATAACTTCACGGTTGAGCTGTATGGCGAAGTTTCTGCTGAGGCTGTCAATATGCTGAGATCAACAGGAACGCCCACATCACATTTTCAGAGCAAATTTGGATACGTGAGAGATCTAACACCCTGAGCTCTTAGTGCGGCGAGTGCAGTGAGAGGCTGGAGATGACTAAGGGACAAAAGTTTAGAAGAGTTCTTCTGAGTCGCTGGGGGTTTTTCACGGTCGCATCAGTCGTTTTAGCGACTTACGTTCTTCCTCTTCTCCCTGAAGCGAGACCGAATGACAGGGTTCTGATCTGGATAAAGATCGGTGTGTTTTTCTCCCCTGTCCTTGTCTTCTTCTGGGGTTTCTTCTCTTTCGAAGAACAGGACTATGAAAAAAGGATGGAAGAGAACCCTGAGGAGGAAAAAAAAAGACGGGAAGACCTCATCTCTTTTCTGTACGAGGATGAAAAGAAGAAATGAGTCGGGGTGTTAATGAGGAAATAAGACCGTGAAGTGTGATCTTTAAGTGATCAATTTGATGAGATCAAAAAGTAAGGGATCCGCTTCACAAAGTGTTTTTTAAATATTTCGTGGGCTATTTATTCCAATCGAGCCTCGAAGTTCCACCCCCGGGGGGGGCTAACGCATTGATCCAATGGCAGTCGTTACCTGCCAGGTACATTAGAGGGTGACGAAAAAAAAGACGAGTCTCCCCGTCTTAGTTTCTTCCTCCTGCTGTAGGTCTTTGAGCCTACTTCTTCCCCAGAATAAGATCTCCTAACCCTCTGACAGTAACGCTTTTAAAGAACAATCAACACATTGGTAGGCGCTATTGCATTTACCCGATAGCAGTAGTTACCTGCCAGATACATTAGAGGGTGATTTTACAAACAGCTTTCCGAGCCTTCATGGGCCTAGGTGCGGAGCCGCTCAGTGTAAATTTTGACCAAGTCTATGTTGCCCTCACGTCCACGGATACCAACGTTTGTTGCGTCCTTTGAAGGCACGTCATGTGTAATGCGATTGGCAACGTCTGCGCTGATTAAGAAGTTCGTATCGAAGTTTTTGCATGCGTCACAGATGCGATTCGCTACATTCACAGCATCACCAATGACGGCAAATTCTAACCTCTGCTCACTGCCCATGTTGCCCACGACGCATTTGCCATAATGGATGCCGATTCGATGTTGTATCTCAGGCAGCCCGTTCTGTACCCGCTCTTTGTTCCACTCGGCTAATTTTTGATTCATGAGCACTCCGCAATCAAATGCATTCTGGGCATCGTTTCCATGTGATCTAGGGGTGCCAAAGTTAGCCATGACAGCATCCCCAATGAACTTATCAACGGTGCCCTTGTACTGAAAGATCGCGTCTACCATTAGCGATTGATACTGGCTCAGCAAATCTAGCACATCTTGTGGATCCATCTTTTCTGAGAGCTTTGTGAAGCTGACGATGTCTGTAAACAGCACCGCCACGTCGGTTACGCGAGAGCCATCTTGCCCGATAACGAGATCGCCATTCTCGATTTCATCTCCAATCTCTGGGGAGAAATACCGACGATAATTTTCTTTTGATTGTTCAAGTTCAACCGAGGATTTAAGAGCCCAGCGGTAAAATAGCGTTAGGCCGTAAAGACATGCAGTCAGGAGAATCGCTATAATAAGGGCCTGCTGAAACATCCCAGAATTGATAGCATTCCCGTCAGCCGCAAGGATTATGGGATCGTTAGTGAAATAAACCTGCGGATTTATCGCTATGGCAAGTGCGCTTTGCACTGGAAAGACCAAGCAAAGAGCAAACCAAGCTAAGACGGCGCGTAATCGCACTAGAAACGCGCCCAAAACGATCAACGCATAAAATGTAAGAAATGTGTGTTCGGCTAATCTTCCCGCTATCAGAGATTCACCCCCCGATCGCTGCACTTCTTCCATGATGTCAGTGGCTGTCACAACATACACGCCAATAAAGGTTGCAGTAATTGCTACTGTCAGCAGGGTCGAATATCGGGCAACATTTACGTTTGAATATGCATACAGTGCGGTCAGAAGCCATACAACAGATGCTCCAAGCTGGGTTACATTGATTGTTGTCAAGGAGTTAGTTTCGAGAAGCCGCAAGACAAATACTTGCCCAGCGGTGATAGCACTTAATATGCAGAAAATTTTTAATCCCCGGAGCTCCCAGGCTACTGCACTCTTCATGGCTTTCCTTTAGACCAAGAATTGATGTGCTTGAGCATATCTGTAATTCCGCGAAGGAAAAATAGGCGCCTTAGCTGGCACTCGACCATCACGAATAATTGAGATTTAGCACCCTCACCGGGTGGCCTACCGCATTTATCCGATAACAGTGGTTACCTGCCAGATACATTAGACCGACGGTGTAAAATAAAAGAAATAGTTGCGGGGTAATTTATTAAGTAAAGCGCTGGGGCTTTCTTAATGACGGGTTTTGGATTCACAACGCCTCTTTTCATATCGGTGATGCTCCTATCTCAAGCAGTGACGAGCAAAGAGATCGAGGTTCCAATTGAAGCCAAGTCGCTTGATCACGAAACTGCGTACCCCTATGAACCACCTTCTGAACTCATTACGGCCGAGGTACAGCGTGGCCTGCATGTCTTATTTCAACGCGAGTTGGAACATTATGAGTTCGATGAAAACAACCATGATATTTCAGGTAATTACGAGGAAGTAAACTCATATCTTTGGTTGCTCGGCTACCTCGAAATTGAGCCTGTAAACCCTGACAGTAGACCTAGATGGCATTGGCCTAGAAGCATAGGAAGAAACAGCGATGTGGAACTTCCAAAAGCCGCATTTATCCAAATGGAATTATTTTATGGAGTTGATGGGCGCATTTCGGAAATAGAGATGAAATTTTGTTCAGTGGGTAATTCCACCGATCTTTTGGACGCCAATAATGTTAGCGGGCGTGCTTGTCAAACGCTGGCCAGATCATATGAGCGGTGGTTCGATAATTGGAAGATGGTGCCAGTCATAGACTCCTATTCAAAAATCCCTCGGGTCACTGATTGGAAACGTTATATTCGAAACAGAGTCACCAGGGAATGTTGGTCGCAAACGAGGTGTTGGGAGAACTGGTCATCTGACGATGGCACCTACACCGATTTACCGAGAAGACAAATACGATCTCTCAATGATGCCATTAAAGCAGAGAATTGGAGTCGGCTAGCAGACTTAGCTCTTAAAAGTGCAGACCAGCATCTTTTATATCGGTATTACGCTGGTTTGGGTTTGGCAAAACAAGGGTTTATCGAAGATGCAGAATCACACTGGCTCTATTTTTTAGAGAACTCGGGCTATCAATATCCGAAATTCTCTGCGAACGCGGCTACCGCCCTCATCGGTAACTTCTATGGCCAAGGGGAAGATGAAAAGGTGGTATTAACTGGGCGCCATTTCGACTTAGAGCAGTTCAGGAGAGACTTCTCCGACAGTAGTTTATATAACTCCGTGACCGTCGGGCAGATACAATACTTTTCCTCTTTATCCCTTATGGAGAGACCCAGAATTGCCACTGCACTAAAGGGTTTCATGCAACTTCAAGAGGACGAGCTTGTAGGAAGCGATCCCGATATTAGATCTTTGGTCAACGAGCAATTATACGGTCTACTAAAACAGATTAAGGAGGTTGCGCATGCTGAAGGTCGTGCCAGATGAGCTGAAGAATCCTGAAATAGGGACATCTATGGTTGTTGTCGGCTCAGGTATGACATTTGAGGTTGATCATTGTGGAGATGGTGATGAGTTGGCGCTCTGTTTGCACGGTTTTCCGGAGCACAGTTTCTCTTGGCGTCATCAATTACCAGTGTTAGCTGAGCAAGGGTTCACGGCTTGGGCGCCAAATCTGAGAGGCTACGGAAACACTACACGCCCCGCCAAATTAAAAGATTATGCGCTCGATAAGCTTGTCGAGGATGTTGCGCAACTGATTATTGCGAGTGAGAAAAAAAAGGTGACCCTTATCGGTCATGATTGGGGAGGTATAATTGCTTGGGAATTCGCAATCACTGATCGCTTACCTTTGGAGCGGCTAATCATTTGTAACGGCCCGCACATGCGCGCTTACGCCGATACTTTTGGATGGTCTCAACTTCTTAAAAGTTGGTACGTATTTTATTTTCAAATACCGTGGCTACCGGAGTACTTGGCCGGGTTGCAAGGCGCACGCGCAATTGGGGATATGATCAAAAAAACTAATAAAAATGGAGCCGCGTTTCCTCCGAAGGTTATCGAAGTTTACAGGCGCAACGCGTCACAATCCGGGGCATTAAAAGCGATGATTAACTACTATCGAGCTTATCGCCTCGGGTGGTGGGAGCGTGAACGACAATGGCGAGATAACCTACACGGGCCGATAACTACAAGCACGCTTTTAATCTGGGGCGATGGAGATAAATTTTTAGACAAAGCAATAGCCACCAACACAAATAGTTATGTGACAGATCTACAGATAAGATTTATCAAGGGCGCTTCTCATTGGGTTCAACAAGAACGTCCCGACGAGGTTAACCAATTAATTGAAGAGTTTGTTACCCAAACGAAGCGGACGGCAAACGACTAACTTCACGAATCCCACGTATGCTCCGGTTCTGGGCATTCTTTGGCGACCACAATATTTGCGTTTCTTGTTTTTAACGCAAATTCATCCTATAGCAGTAGTTTCCTGCCAGGTACATTAGAGGTCGGTTTTAGTTCCCCATTCGTAGGTTTGCAGACCGCCCTCGAAACCGTCCTCTAGGAGGTCGCCTGTCTCATCGAGATCGCCCCGTTCAGTTCTCCAACTTACATAGTTGTCGTGAGCGGAAAACGTTTCCCACTCCTCTATTAACGTATAGGTCGACGCGGATTCGTCCACGTAAACATCAACCTTCAAGCACCCATCGAAAGCACGGGTGTCGCCTAATACGTCTTTGAAAAAGTTCCCCAGCGCCTCAAACTTCCCGTCCGCCGCTTTAAAGTTTTTAACCACTAACGCCGCCATATCGCCTCCATAAGTCAATTAGTTATCCTCCTGATCCAAGGGCTTTTCATTGTCTTTTTCCCGTTGGAGCAGAATAATTAATACTAAGAGCAAAAAGGGTAACCCCCACGTAGTGGTCTCCCAATCGCCTCGAGGGAAACCTAGACCACCAAAGAAGTGGTCTGCCATATCCCAAAGCATAAAAATTGTTATCGCACCGCCCAAAAGTAGATATATCAGAGACTTATTCATCGACTTACCCCAAGCAAGTTCTTCACGGCCACAAAGTACGAGGTCTCATGTTAAATACTCGTCTATTCGCATGTCATTATCAAAACTTCGGGCATAAGTTTGAAAGTCATCAATTTAGGGGTGTGCGACTAATAAGTAGTAAAAACTAACGCGCCAACATCCCCAAGACCCGCATAAAACCTACGTTTCAGCGAAGAAGAGACGATAAAAAAGCAGTTAATTCAATAGCTTATGACTGGTGGCGTAGGCACCTGTATTGCCACACACTTTTGCCTAGGGAGCTCAATCTTCACATTACAGTTCCTGAATCAGTGGAGATACAACGGAAAGTCTTATTTAGGGTAAACGAGGTGTCGTCGTCATCATTCTTTAAACCCCCAAACAATGTGTAGGTTTCAAAGAGCTTTAGTTCAGCTCGGTTGAAACAATAGGCACTCGCTTTACCCTCTCCATCGCCACCTTGCGTAAAACTCAGATTACAAAAATTAGTATCCCCGTGAACTTCCCATTGTTTAGGGAGGGGCCACCAGGAAACTAGATCTCCATCGATCACTAATTTTTTAGGTAACGGATCTTCATTCCCAGCCTCAAAGCACGCGTATTGCTCTTTTCCAAAAGCAGGCGTCGAAATCAGAAGGCTAAGGAGCAAAAGATTTCTCATTTTGCCCACGGAAGAAAACGTGGCTTTCCATCCAGCACATACAACAACGTCCAAATGAGCGGCGAATAAAGCCACACGCCCAATTCAAATACGCCAAACCCTGCCACCTCAAAGTAAAGCTCTAATGGATCAAACAAAACGCTGGCATCGAGAATCACGACAAGTATGGCCAGTAGGCAGATACCGCCGTTTATAAAGGCGAACCATGCCAACACATTTGATAGTCGCTCTTTCATCAACTATGTCCTGAGAGCGCCGCCTCTTTGGATTTTTCTATGTAACGCTCGATAGCCACCTTCATCATTTGATGAGCATACTGACCAACACCACCCGGATCTTCATCAACTCCATAATAGTCGACGAGTTCAATGGCAGGAAAATCAACGCCCTGCTCCCAAACCCAGCTGACACTCATGTAAAACGGAAAGCTCTCGGGATCCCTCTCGTAGCATTCGATGCGGACATATAACCCCGCTTCAACAAAGTCCCACTTGATATGTTGAAGTCCATTCGCCAATAACTCGTCTTTGAATAAATTAGTAAATACCTCTTGATCCAGTGGACACTCATTATTGATGCCAACGCCAAAGCGCACTTTCTCGTAACCCTCGGTCGGCCAACTATTAAAACCGTGGCCAAATGCAGACATTGAGCAAAATAAAACTGCTAATACTAAATAACGCATTTAACCTGGCCCTTTAAATGGAACTACATTACCCACATCACCGAAATAACAAGCTGCTAGGAAAAGAAAGAAAGCAAGTTGCACTATCCGTATCAAGTTAGCCGAATCCTCTGCGCTCCAAGAATGATTAAAAGCATCTTGTATCATGAGGTAGATAAAGAAGGCGCAACCCATAAAGCCCATCAAGCTAACAAATATTCCTGTCTGCACCCAAGTCCAGTCCATCCTCAGTCCACATCACCCCATTTAGCCTCAGTGTAGGAAGGTTGATCGACTAAGTCACGAGGGCGGAAAATAAAGGCCGCCTTTTGGAGGCAAAAGTGACCAGCTGATTTGCTCCGGTCTGGCCCTTAGGCTTCAATATGGGCGAGTAGTAACAAGAGTTAGAAATGCCATGAATCGAGTAACCAAAACACTTCTTAAGGTCATGCGTATCGAAGTCTTGCTGGGCATAGGTTTGGTTATGTGGGTGTTCAGCATTGAGGCGGCGGCAGGGTCAATTGACCGATTCAAAATAGCCCCCGGATACTTAGCAACGTGGGTATTTGACGACCACAAAAGAAATGAGAAGTTTGTTCTGACCTATCGCGGGGGATACATGGAAGAGAAAGTTTGGACTTTAGGAACCCGCCAGCTTACTGATGTACAAAAGCCGGCTACTCTCAAAGTTCGAGGGAGAGACGGCAAACTTCAGATTATGACGCGAACGGGTATCGTGTTGATGACTGGACAACTTAAGTCACCTGATGAGATGTCAGACTCTTTTTCCAATGGCGAAAAGTTTACGGCTCGAAAGTATGACGCGGATACAGTTCCAGAGATTTGGCATCTCGTAAATGACGACAACAAGAGAAAGAAGTGCGGGGGTTTTTTCAATAGAAAACCTGTCGGCTCCTGCATGATAAGCAATGGGCTGGGCTCTTACACGACCTACAATATTCTCTGGAGCTACCCCTCGACGTTCAACTCAAAGGCAGACTGTCATCACGCGGAAAATCTTTATTGGGAAGAAGTCTGTCCGAGTGACTAGACACTTGCATCTATCTGCTACGGGTGCCGTTCGGTTTGGATCTGTGACTATTAACAGGTTCAATCCGACCCTATTTACGTAACGATTTGATCGCTGTCTCACTGAAATCACCATCATGTGAAGGCGAGCGCGACATCGGTATTGCCGCTCTATACCCTGAATCGTCAGCCAAATAGATCGTCTTTGTTGGATCAACTCTATGTTCAAGTATCAGTTGCGATCCTTGAGCACGAGGTAGGCGGTAGGAATTGCGGATAAAGAATCGCCTATGCTGGCCTTTGTACCGATGCTTGCCAGTGTCACTCAATCCAGCTTCCTCTAGCTTGTATTTAAACTGCTCACGCTTAATTTGATACTTGTCCCACACCTCTTGGAACTCATCTGCGAGAAAGCAAATTTGATCGGGGTGCTCGTCAATAATGTCTTTGATGTCTGACACCGAATAATCGGTGACCATATTGATCACCATTCGTTTGTCGTCAGTCATTAGGGGTGGCGATTCGATCCGAAAATCAGATATGTCTGTGATTTCAAGGAGTCCAGCAATGGCGGCGAATCCATCCTCTTTTCGGAGCCACTTGTTGTATGTCCTGAAGTAGTCGTCTTTAACTTCTTGGCTTTCAAACTCTGTATCAAATCGGTTAATGAAGAACCGTCTATCGTCAGGCTCTATAAAGGTGGGCGGTCGCTGACTAAACATGATGAGCTGAGCAGGAATGTAAAAACGTTTGAAGTGTTCGTGCTTCCGAGATGACGTAACAAATGTCTGGCCTGTCATGCTCTTGATAGTGTTGTAATCAACCGACCCCTTATTGATATTGGTCTCATCAACGATGGCCCAGGTTCCGGTAAAGATATCGACCTGAGAGCCACTGTTTAGTGCACCCTCATTGGCCACTTTTCGGATCGCTGATTCCCCAAATACTGCTGTAAGCACATCCGAGAAAATCCCCTTGCCATAACCTTGCTTTCCCCAAAAGTAACAAGCTATGTGCGGCTTTTGCCCGCCTCTAAAATCATGAATCTGATAGCGGTAGGCCAGCATTCTTATGAGGTAGCCTGCTTTGCTCTCGGGATGGTCAAGATCCATAAATTTGTCTGCCAGCATGAGCTGAAGATGTTCAATGAAAGGCGCGGCCCCATCATGCGATCTCGCTTCCTCAAGTGAGCTAGACGATCTTGGGATACAGGCGGGCTTTCGCCAACTGTTGAGGAAGTACAGACCACCCTTATTGATCACTGGGGCATCAATGCCAGGGCAATAGATTGACTCTTTAGCGATGGGAAGAAAGTTAGTGTTCTTGATTAACTGACGCAGTTCATTTTTAGAAGATTGGACATCGCCGGGATCGTAATCTTTGGGCATCTCCGAGATGACAATATGGATAACGTGCATCAACATGAGATTCGGGGTTCCCGTTTCAACGTCGTAGTAAAAACGTTGGTTCCCTTGCAGGCGCGATAAAAAGATTCGCTTCTTTAGCCGTTCAACCACCTCCCGCTCAGCCTCGCGCTGTGAGGCCAGGTGCTCATTGTGACCACAAACGTTAACGGTGATTGATTTGATGTTTCCCATAACGACCTCGCTTGGCTTCATGATCAGCGCATTGGGTTTTGGATTGCACAGCGAAGGTCAGCATCGCCTTTACCGCCTGAGTAACGTTGAGAGGGACGCCCTGTGTTTCCAGCACCCGCTGGCAATCAAGGGCAAGTTCCCGAGGGACGGTGATTTTTAAGCAGTCTCGTTTCTGTTCTCTCATCTAATTAACTCCCATCTAATGCCACTTTGGTTGCGACTTCTGCCTGCACTTCTGCCAAGCAGGATAGAAATTTTTGTTATGTAAATCAGTAGGTTACATACACTCCTGCCGCTTATGCCAGTTATGCCAGGTAAATCTGATATGGCCATGGTGGTTACCTAATTTGTGCAACGTTGGGCGCCGCAACTGCTTGTTCATCAAGCTCAAGCAGATGTTGGTGGATTTGAATCGAAGCCTGAAAAAGTTGCCTCATTGCCTCCGAGGAATCAGCGAGTCCCGCGTTGCCGTAGTGAAGCATTTGCTTGTTCATGATCGTGCTCGACCATCCACAAATCGCTTCAATATGGAGGGGGTTTGCATTATTGGAGGTTCCGTTCAGCCGAATGGTGTGCCTCAAGCAATGGCAGGTGTACCTTCCCTCGAAAAGCTTCTTGATTCTATTTCGTGGGGTGGCCGAGGGGTCTTTCACATCAAGGCGACGGATGGCTTCATTAATGTTTGTCTTGATAACTGAGAGGCCAAGCACAATTGGAATGACTCGTGTTCTCGCGGTCGTCTTACCTTTACGAACGATGATGTGTGGGTAATTCCCCTCAAGATGCAGATCATCGGTTTTGAGAGTTCGTATTTCCTGGGCCATCATTCCGCCCTGAAGTTCAAGGAGATGTACTGCCGATACCCAATCATGTCCGTTGGAAAGACAGTGGTTTACGAGTGTAATTTGATCCTCGATTGATAAAGGTGGGCGCTCCTTTTCTTGATGGCTAGGTACTTTGGGAATTCGGAAGGTGGGCCACTTAGGCCGTTGCTTTAGAGCCATCATGTTCAGCGCAGAGACAACCTCTTTGAGTTCCCTTGTTGCTGTGGTTGGAGCCACTTGTTTTATTCGCTCAGCGACTTGATCTTCCAAGGCGTCATCGATTAGTTGCTGTGTATTTGGCGTGACTATGTGGTCACCAACTCGCGCCAGAAATCTGTCCCATCTCTTTTGCATGCGTTTGACGACTATATCGTCAGGATCTTCAAAGCCATTGAATTCGAGATAATCTTGCCAGTGCGATGTGAGCGTTTTCGGCTGGCGACTCCGAACACTCGTTGCCGCTTCGGCGGCTCTTAGTTGCGCAATTTCCTGGATTGTTGGTTCTGCTTTTATCACCTCAGAAAAGAGACCGCCTTTTGAAATGCCTAGCTTTGCTTTCAGCTCATTGACCCGATCGCTCGGGCCAGAAAGGCCGGGAAAGAATATGAGCATTAGGTCATAGCTAGTTAGCTTCCAACCAACCCTTTTTTCGATGCCCTCTAATCCATGTCGTTTGATGAATTCGGGGCCAATGTTGTGAGGTGCCAGCTCACCACGATCTAGGTTGGCTTTTCTCAGGTACTCAGCCGCTAACGCTTCGAGCTCGTTTTCTGTGAATGCGTCGATGCTGGTGTTCCTCAGAGACTTTACCAGCGCGTCATATCTTAATTTCGCAGGTTTAGCGGCCTCGAAGGCTTCATCAAAAGTCGCTGTCGCATCGATCGGGAGGTATTCTTGGAAGTGCTTCTTGCCGAAGGTTAACTCGACATCTACCGGTATCTTTTTTCGGAAACGGACACGGCCCATGTTTTCCCCAACGTTAGGAGGCCATCGCTTTCCCTTAGAGTTACTTATCTTCGCCATACTTCAGTCCCCTTAGGACGCCTTGGTAGCGTGGTCAGACTAGCTGTTGGCCAAAAAGTTGTCCAAAATTGGACGAGTTTGGCCTAAGAATGGCTTAGATAAGGGATTTTATGAGATTCTTTGGTGCCCAGGAGAGGACTTGAACCTCCACGCCCTTTCGAGCACTAGCACCTGAAGCTAGCGTGTCTACCAATTTCACCACCTGGGCAGGTAAGGCAAAACGAAGGATCGCGAGGCTACGGGCTGGACATTTATTTGTCAATCGCATCGCCGTACACTTCGCGTATATGTCATAGCAATCAGCTATCCACTACCTCCACTGGCGGAATTTTGAAAAAATCCTCTAAGGCCACTGCGCCGACTGATCCTCAAGCTGAGCGCGAGGCCCAAAAATATGATCAACCCATTGCAAGTCGAGAATTGATTCTCGCTGTCATGGCGGAGCGTGATGTACCGATGCGCTTCACTGAGCTTGCCGATGCATTGGGTATTCACAACGACAGCGATCTGTTTTCGCTTCAAAAGCGCGTCAAGGCGATGCAGCGCGATGGCCAGCTGATTTCGGGCCGACGCGGAGCCCTCGGTCTACCCAAAAAGATGGACCTGGTGAAATGCAAAATCATTGGCCATCGAGATGGCTACGGCTTTGCCTCTCCGACAGAAGGTGGTGACGACTTTTTCCTCTCGAGTCGGCAGATGTTCAGCGTGTTCGATGGTGATGAGGTGCTGGTAGCTCAATCTGGTCATGACGATAAGGGGCGACCAGAGGGTCAGATCGTTGAAGTACTGACACGCGCACACACCCATATTGTCGGACGCTACATGGAGGAGGGTGGAATTGGTTACCTCCTGCCACATAACCGGCGCATCAGTAATCACGTACTGATTCCCCCTAAATCAAAGCGCGGCGCGAAATCCGGTCAGCTTGTCTCGGTCAAACTCACCGATTACCCAACCGAAGTGCTCGGCGCCAAAGGTGAAGTTGAGGAGATTTTGGGTGATCACCTCGATCCTGGGCTCGAGATTGATGTCGCGATTCGGGCGCACGATATTCCTCATGAATGGCCAGATGCTGTGCTGTCCGAAGCGGGCGCCCTGCGCGATGAGCCATCCGAGTCGGATAAGCAAAATCGTGTTGATTTAAGGCACCTTGGCCTTGTCACTATTGACGGTGAGGATGCCCGAGACTTTGATGATGCGGTCTATTGTGAAACCGAAGGGTCAGGGTTTCGTCTGTGGGTGGCCATCGCTGATGTCAGTCACTACGTTCAAATTGGCAGTGGGCTTGATGAGGAAGCGTTTAATCGAGGTAACTCCGTCTACTTCCCCGAACGGGTAGTGCCCATGTTCCCCGAGGTTCTCTCCAATGGACTTTGTTCGCTTAAGCCTGAGGTTGATCGCCTCGCTATGGTTTGTGAGATGGCCATTAATGCGCAAGGTCAGGTGACGGATTCGACATTCTACGAGGCAGTGATTCACTCGCATGCGAGATTAACCTACACGCAGGTGGGTGAGGTGCTCGAAAACGGATGGCACGAGAAAGTTCACATGGATTGGCTGGAGGGTCTGTTCCGTTTGCACGCGCTTTATAAAGTGCTCAGAGAGGCGCGATCAACGCGGGGTGCCATCGACTTCGAGACCGTAGAGACCCGGATTCTGTTTGACGACAATCGCAAGATTGACGCGATTGTGCCGGTAAATCGCAACGACGCGCACAAGCTAATTGAAGAGTGCATGTTAGCGGCCAATGTTGCGACCGCGGCATACTTGGAAGCCTCCGAGTTGGCTGCCCTGTTTCGCGTGCATGAAGGCCCCTCTGCTGAACGGTTGGAAGCGCTTCGCACCTTTCTGGGCGAGCTCGCGCTCGATCTACCAGGAGGCATGGACCCCACGCCTTTGGATTATCAAACTGTGCTTTCGTGGTTGGGAGAGCGCGACGATGCTCAAGTAATTCAAACGATGCTGCTTCGTTCGCTCAGTCAGGCGGTCTATAAGCCAGACAATGGTGGCCATTTTGGCCTTAACTATGAGGCCTATGCGCATTTCACTTCGCCCATCCGACGCTATCCAGACTTGTTAGTTCACCGCGCAATTAAGCGACTCGCAACTGCCTCGGGTTCCACGCCCCGAAAGCGCTCAAAAGATGAAGCCCGAGCACTCTATCCCTACACGATGACAGATCTAGTCACGGCGGGAGAGCATTGCTCGATGACTGAGCGACGTGCCGATGATGCAACCCGCGATGTTCAGCTGTGGCTGAAGTGTGAGTACTTGCGCCACCACATTGGAGACGAATTTGCCGGTGTCGTTGCATCGGTGACTCGGTTTGGCATGTTTGTCGAACTCACCGACATTTATATGGAAGGTCTCGTACACATTAGCGCCCTTCCATCGGACTATTACCACTTCGATCAGGTATCGCAACGCCTCGTCGGTGAACACACTCGGCAAATGTATCAGTTGGGCGATGCGGTGCGAGTTCTGGTGGCTCGTGTGGATCTTGATGATCGCAAAATTGATCTAGAGCTGGTCGGTGTTGTGACGCCCGGCGTTGGGCGGCGGCGTAATAAGTCATCGATGAGGCCGAGAAAAGCGCGGCATGACTCAGGCGATACTAAACGAGGAAAGGCGGCTTCTCGCTCAGAGCGACGATCTGACGCGTCAGATAAAAAGTCAGAAAAAAAGCCGCGTAAATCAGCGAGCGCATCCAAGAAAAAATTAACGAGGCGCAAGGTGTCTAAAAACAAGGGCGCACCAAAGCGCAGAGGTGGAGGCTCATGAGCGATACCGCTTTTGGCATCCATGCCGTCGACAGTTTGCTGCGTCGGACCCCACAACGGATTATGGCACTTTTTGTTCAGGCCGATCGTAATGATAAACGTATACAGTCGCTTCTCGCGCTAGCTAAGAACCAAGGCGTATCCGTTACCCGGGTCCCTAAGTCGGATTTGGACACCCAGGTTGCTGAGCGTCATCAGGGCGTTGTCGCTGTCATAGAGCCCGCATCAGTAGAGGCTAACTTGAGCGAGCGGGATCTCGCTTCTTACGTGTCGGGTGTTGAGCGACCACTGGTGCTTGTTCTCGATGGCGTCACCGACCCCCATAACTTGGGAGCCTGCCTCCGAAGTGCCGATGCTGCGGGCGTTCACGCTGTAGTCATTCCAAAGGACAACAGTGCCGAGTTAAACGCCACAGCGAGAAAGGTGGCCAGCGGTGCCGCAGAGGCGGTCCCGCTTGTTCGTGTGACCAATCTTGCGCGAACTTTGAAGGCGCTGAAAGAAGTAGGACTCTGGGTTGTCGGGACAACGGGCGAGGCGGATACGGTACTTTATGATCAAGATCTAACGCTTCCCGTCGTCATTGTCATGGGTGCTGAAGGTCCCGGTATGCGACGACTGACGACTGATGCTTGTGACTTCTTGGTGAAGCTCCCGATGGCCGGTGACGTTTCGAGTCTTAACGTCTCGGTGGCAACCGGTGTGTGTCTCTTTGAGGCCGTAAGACAGCGCACCGTCGGGTGATTGCATTCCACAACGGGTCTCTGTAGACTCCGCGCCTCACAATTAGCCGGGCTGTTTGAGCCTTAACTCCTTGCTGCACTGATTGTCAGGCAGCTACAACCGAAGGGAGAGATCGTTAGTGCGACACTACGAAATCGTCTTTATGGTCCACCCGGACCAGTCGGAACAAGTACCGGGCATGATTGAACGGTATACCAACGTGATCACCAAAGATGGCGGCCAAGTGTATCGCCTAGAAGATTGGGGTCGTCGTCAGCTTGCTTATCACATCAACAAGATTCACAAGGCTCACTACGTTTTGATGAACGTTGAGGCCAGCAATGAGGCCATGGAAGAGCTGACAACTACTTTCCGCTACAACGACGCGGTTATCCGCAACCTCGTTATTCGACGTGATCAAGCAGTGACTGAAGAGTCTCTGATCATGAAGTCCGAGAAAGAGGATCGTGAGCGTAAGTCACGCTATCAAGAGCGCCAAGCCGCTGAAGCGAAGGCCGAAGAGGATGCTGCAGCAGCCGAGACAGATGATTCGGGCGACGCAGATGCTGCTGATGAAGTAGCCGAGGAGGCTGTTGAGGAAACCGCTGAGGCAGCAGAGGCAGAAGATGCGCCAGCTGCAGACGAAGACGCAGAGGAGGCTTAATCCATGTCACGTTTTTTCCGACGTAGAAAGTTCTGTCGTTTTACTGCTGAAGGTGTGCAGGAAATCGACTACAAAGATTTAGAAGTTTTAAAGCAGTACATCACTGAAACTGGAAAGATCGTACCTAGCCGTATCACAGGCACTAAGGCGAAGTATCAGCGTCAGTTGGCGACAGCCATCAAGCGCGCCCGTTACTTGGCACTGCTGCCTTACACGGATTCGCACCAGTAAGAAATGATGCGCGACCTCGCTGAATTCATCATGCGCGGTCGTTGGCAAGCGCTGGCGGTAGCTGTTATTGGTTCCGTGCTTGTCATTGCCGCACCTGTCAGTGCGGCAGCCATTGCACTTGTGACATTGGGTCGCAGTGTGCGCGATGGTGCTTGGGTTGTACTGTGGTCAATGCTCCCCGCTCTATTACTCGGCTGGGTAAGCGGAGATTACGGAACAGGACTCTTGTTGCTCTCGGTGTTCGCGGGCGCCGCAGTGCTAGCGCAGACCTACAGTTTGTCGTTAGCGCTTCTTGCTGTGGTGCCGGTGTCAGCTCTAGGTGGGGTGGCCCAGTTGGCATTCAACTCCGCGTTTCTGGATGCGTTGTTGACAGTGTTCGATACGTGGATAGAGGCACTGGAGTCGGGAGCTGATGAGACTGCGGTGATTGGGTTGTTAAGACCATCGGTGCCGCAAGTAGCAGGGCTCATGGCGGTTGGTAATTCGCTGCTTGCTTGCCTCAGCTTGTTACTCGGGCGGTATTGGCAAGCGGCGCTGTACAAGCCCGGTGCATTTGGCGATGAGTTCAGGGCGCTGCGATTGCCCTCACTCTGGGCGGCCGCCTTGGTTTTGGTGACCGTTGCGGGCGCCCTAGGCGGTAGAGAATTGGCAGCATGGACTGCCTTGGCAGGGATACCTGTCACGATTTGTGGTTTTGCGCTCTTGCATCATGTTGCGCGAGACCGGCAGCTTGGATTCGGATTTCTGGCTGTCAGTTACATGTTATGGGCATTTGTTGATCTGCTGAAAGTGGGTGTGCTCGTCGCTGTGTTGCTGGATGCTTTTTTTGACTTCGGTCGTAGGGCGAAGGCGAGCTGATAGTCGAGAAGAGAGTTAGTTAACGGTATTGGCTGTAAGTCCCTTACCGCCGGGTGTCACGGTCTGTCTGAGTCGGTGGCCGATTGAGAAGATTGATATTGATAAGTGTGGCGCAATGCGCCAATGCGAGAGGGAAATAAGGATGGAAGTAATTCTGCTCGATAACGTAGGTAGCCTAGGCGTGCTGGGTGACCGTGTTGATGTGAAGCCCGGCTACGGCCGTAACTTCCTCATTCCGCAGGGCAAAGCAGTTCCTGCGACACAAGAAAATATTGAGAAGTTTGAGGCGCGGCGTGCAGAGCTCGAGGCAGCGGCTGCGGCGACACTCGATGCTGCTCAGAAGCGTGGTGATGCGATTCAGGCGCTAGAGGGCGTCCAGATTACTGCAACGGCAGGCGAGGAAGGAAAGCTCTTCGGTTCTGTGGGCACACGCGATATCGCCGAAGCGCTAACAGCGGCAGGGTGTGACACAGATAAAGCTGAAGTGCGTTTGCCCGACGGCGTTATTCGTGAGCTTGGTGACTACGAGATCATGATTCAGCTTCACGCTGAGGTAATGACCACTATCAACTTGTCGGTAGTTGCCGAGTAATTCATCTCTGCGACATGTCTTACGCCACAGATCCTAACTGTGGCATGCTTTGCTGCTCGGGTCGCCTCGGCCCGAACAGCGAAAACCAAGATCAATAAAGAGTTGAGATGGAGACAGCAACAAATCCCGATTGGGACGTCGCAAAAATTAAGCTGCAACCGCAGTCGATTGAGGCAGAGCGCTCAGTCCTAGGTGCACTTCTAATTTCCTCTGATAGTTGGGATGGCGTCGCCGAGGTGGTGGCTGCTGGAGATTTCTATCGTCCCGAACACCGAGCTATCTTTCGCCAGATTGCGCTACTGGTCGACCGGGGTGAGCCGGTGGACGTCATTACGGTTGCCGATCGCCTGTTAGCAACCGGCGAGTTGGATGCCGCGGGTGGCCACACCTACCTGGCTGAACTTGCGGAGCAAACACCAACTGCCTCCAATGTTAGAGCGTACGCGAAGGCTGTTCGTGAGCGTTCAGTACTGAGGCAACTCATTAACGCTGCGCAAGATATTGCGTCTGCCGGCTTCAATCCTGAGGGCAGAAGCTCAGAGGAGCTGGTCGATGAGGCGGAGCGGCTCATCATGCAAATCTCCGAAGGCGGTCAGAAAGCTGGCGGCCCACAGGCGATGGCTCCGCTCTTAAGTGGGGCGCTTGAGCGCATCGAAGAGCTTTACAACACGGGCGGCGATATCACCGGTCTCACGACTGGTTTTATTGATTTGGATCGCATGACTTCGGGTCTGCAATCGTCAGACTTGGTCATCGTTGCTGGTCGACCGTCTATGGGTAAAACATCATTTGCTATGAATCTGGTAGAGAATGCGGCGCTCGCGAGCGATCGACCGATCATGGTTTTCTCGATGGAGATGCCGGCCGAGCAACTGGTGATCCGGATGCTGTCATCACTTGGCAGAATCGATCAGTCTAGGGTTCGAACAGGTAAGCTCGAGCAAGACGATTGGCCAAAGCTATCCAGCGCCACAGAGAAGCTAAAAGATACGCAGATCTTTATCGATGACACACCGGCCCTCACGCCGACGGAACTTCGTTCACGCGTGCGCCGGCTGGTGCGCGAGCAGGGCGATCTCGGCATGATCATGGTCGACTATCTGCAGCTAATGCGCGTTGCTGGCTCCAGCGAAGGAAGAACCGCTGAGATCTCAGAGATCTCGCGGAACCTGAAGGCGCTCGCTAAGGAGTTTAAGGTGCCTGTGGTGGCGCTGTCACAGCTCAACCGTGCACTTGAGCAACGCCCGAACAAGCGCCCCGTCAACTCGGACTTGCGGGAGTCAGGTGCGATCGAGCAGGATGCCGATGTCATCATGTTTATCTATCGAGACGAGGTATACAACGAGGATTCCCCGGACCAGGGTGTTGCGGAAATCATCATTGGTAAGCAGCGTAATGGCCCCATTGGTACCTGCAGGCTGTCTTTCCAAGGGCAGTTCACTCGATTCGAAAACCTAGCCAAGAGCGACTATGAAAATTACAGAGTCTAGCGACATGCCTCCTATCGACCTGGTGGCGCTGGGTAAAATGTTGGGAGACGACCCTGCATTGGTTCAGATGATCCTAGGCAAGTTCCGAGCGGAGATAGCGGATGATATTGCGGCTTTAGGTTAACTTGCGGCGAGCGGCGATCCCGAGCTTATTCGAGCACTAGCTCACCGCTTGAAGGGTACCTATAGTAATGCTCAAGCAATGCCGATATCGAATGTTGCTAAGTTGCTCCAGACCGCAATGGCTGCTGGCGATATGTCGCAAGCACCAGGTTTGATTAATGCGCTTCAATTGGAGCAGGAGTCTCTCGAGCAATATCTGGCTGACAAGGGACTTTAGTTAAAGCCCCATTAGTTAGAGCCCCATTTTTTTCCTAAGCGCGGACAGCGCCGTTTTTCGATCGTTGAGATCCATACTGGCTGCATCACTCGGAGCCTCTAGTTGCTTGCGCTCGGGGATTACCAGTGTTTCACCGCGCAGGGCGCGCTTTAGCCAGCGGTTGTAGTGGCCTTGAAACACCGGCCAGGCTTCGCCTCGTGCATGATTGGCTAGCAGGTACCAACTCGCGTCCCTGCCCGCGAGGTAGACGATCGGATGCGACCAGCTGGCCTCAGCCTTTGGGCTGGGTGCCAAGCAAGCCTCCTCGTAGGCAGTGGCTGCTGAAGGAAGACCCAGCTCGCTCAGCGCCTCTGAGCAGCTCGCCAGCATGCGATTTAGCGTTGGCAGATAGTCACTGCCCTCTATTGCTCGGCGCGCACCCATCAGTATGAGCTCACCCGAGAATTCGCTGAGTGCTTCCAGCCAAAGTCTCTTGACCTGACCTAGTTGCTGCGCGTCTGACCACGCTGCGTAATACTGATTATGATAGTTCAGCCGGAACAGGGCGAAGACCTGATTGATGGCCTCGATCAGGCTTGAGTCATCGCGATCGACCCGCTCATCCTGCCCAGCTGGTGTCACTGAGATCGTCTGAGATACTTCGGTCTTTTGTGCGATCTGCTGGGCTAGTTCCGCCGCCTGTTTGTGATCTGCCACTGATCTGCTCCTGATGGCGTTGCCATTGGTATTTTACATGCTGCAAAAATTTCGCGTTCCACGATGTGTGGACTTCGTTGCTGTCTACCCAATAGACAACAAATTCTCGCAGTACCGTGTCGGCGAAGTCTTGGGATATGCCCGACAATTGCAGCGTCTCGTAGACCGCCGCATTGGGTGTCCAATTGGGTTGAAGACGTTCCGGTAGGGTGCTGTGCTGCAGGCTGTTCTCGTGTCTGGTCCAGCGCTGTCTCGCGAACTGAATAAATTTACTGTTAACGTCTTTTGGTGCGCCGCCTCGTTCCTTCCAATAGAGGATGAACTCGGGTCGGATAGATTCAATGAACTCCGAAGGCATTTCCGTGCGGGCTAAAATCTCTTTGGCATCGAGACTGGGTTGCCATGCGTTATCAAATCGTGCCGGTTCTTTGATGGCAAAAGCCGGATGCTTTTGTTGCTGTCGCCAATGAGACAGTACGTGATGACGAAAGCGTGTATCTAAAGTTTTTCGGTCGCCTGATGCTTCAAAGGTTTTCAGTTGCTCCAAAATGTAGTCCCGGGTCAGGCCGTGATTCAGGTTGAGTAAATCAATGAGATGCTCGCTAGGCGTCCACGCTCGCAAAGGTTCCGCCTTGGGCACAGCCTCGGCCGGTTTGTCTGTGATGCGCCAAATCAGTGGATCATGGCTGGGTCGAGCGTTCAGTATTCCAAGATCGACAATCCGTTGGAGCAATTGGCCGATTCTCACGTGATCCCAGAACGGAAAGTCCCTTACCAGTGCTTCGACGGAAATGGTATTGGCGTCTGCAACTAGCTGATGGCTCAAGCCTTGTAAAAGAACCGCTTCTTCTAAACCCACGGTCGCGGCGAGCTGCGGCGAGAAGGTGCAATAGCGCTCTGGAATGAATCGCGGATTGGACATGAATACAAGCGGTGACTGTTGGTCTGATAGCATAGCGGTTTCGAGGTAGCGAGGCACCCCTGTCGGAGAAATCTATGGCAAAAACAAAGTCAGCGTTCGTATGCAACGACTGCGGTGCGGATTATAGAAAGTGGCAAGGGCAGTGTTCGGCTTGTAATGCATGGAACACCTTGTCGGAAGTCAGAATCCCCGCCGGCAACCACGGGTCAGTGCAAAAAGCGCGCGGCGGCTTTGCTGGCACAACGGCGCGCGTCCAAAAACTATCTGACATCGACCTGGTTGACTTACCACGCTTCAGCTCGGGCTTTGCCGAGCTCGATCGTGTATTGGGTGGTGGCTTCGTCCCGGGATCGGCAATACTCATCGGCGGTCACCCGGGGGCGGGGAAGAGCACACTGCTGCTCCAGACACTTTGTGCCCTTGCTGCTAGGGCGCCTGCCCTCTATGTGACGGGGGAGGAGTCGCTACAGCAAGTCGCGATGCGCGCGAAGCGCCTGGGGCTTGAAACTGATTCGCTGCAACTGATGGCCGAGACGGATGTTGACGCCATTCTTGCCGCTGCCAATGAACATAAACCAAAAATTATGGTAGTGGACTCCATTCAGGTGGTGCACAGCGACGTCTTAACATCGGCGCCAGGTAGCGTCGCGCAGGTACGAGACTGTGCCGCTCTATTGACCCGCTATGGGAAACAAACAGGGACTGTATTGATTCTCGTGGGTCACGTGACGAAGGACGGAAGTCTGGCGGGACCAAAAGTCCTAGAGCACATGATTGATTGCTCCGTCCTCTTGGAGGGAGAGCAGGACTCGCGGTACCGGACCCTTCGTGGTCAGAAGAACCGGTTTGGCGCGGTCAACGAACTCGGTGTATTCGCCATGACGGACGGCGGCCTAAAAGAGGTACTCAATCCATCCGCCATCTTCTTGGAGCGTGCGGATACGCCAGCGCCAGGCACTGTAGTCGTTGTGGTCTGGGAAGGTACCCGTCCTCTTTTGGTGGAAATTCAGGCGCTTGTGGACGCAAGTAATTTGGGTAACCCGCGGCGTGTTGCCGTTGGCTTTGAGCAGAACCGGCTGGCGATGTTGCTGGCGGTGCTGCATCGTCATGTGGGTTTACACGTGGGCGATCAAGATGTCTTCGCTAACGTTGTCGGTGGTGTCCGAATTGCTGAGACGAGCGGTGACTTGTCGCTATTACTGGCGGTTGTATCCAGTTTGCGCAACAAGGTTTTGCCAAAGGACCTCGTGGTCTTTGGCGAGGTCGGATTGACGGGCGAAATTCGGCCTGTAGCCAGTGGACAGGAGCGAATTGCCGAAGCCGCCAAACACGGATTCCAACGTGCCATCGTTCCCAAAGGCAATGCGCCGAGGACAAACATCCCCGGTATTACGGTCCAGCCTGTGTCTCGACTTGATGAGGCCATTGCACTCTTCGACTGAGCACAGAATGCCTGCGCGTACCGAAAGTTACTACATTAATTTACGGTGTTTAACTCTGCTCGGTACGTCGGCGTCGCGACCTAGGCGCGCACGACGGTCTTCCTCGTACTCGCTGTAGTTACCTTCGTGAAACACGACTGTTCCATCGTCTTCGTAGGCAAGGATGTGCGTGGCTATGCGATCGAGGAACCAGCGATCGTGCGAGATCACCATGGCAGAGCCGGGGAATGCCTGCACAGCATCCTCGAGGGCTCTAAGCGTCTCTACGTCGAGATCGTTAGTGGGTTCGTCTAGCAGTAAAACATTTGCGCCTTGCTTTAGGAGTTTGGCGAGGTGCAATCGGTTACGTTCCCCGCCCGAGAGGTCCTTCACGAACTTCTGCTGGTCCGAGCCCTTAAAATTGAATCGGCCAATATACGAGCGAGAAGGCACCTCGTAGGTGCCGATGCGGATGATATCGAGACCATCAGAGACCTCTTCCCAGATAGTCTTAGAGCCATCCAAATCGTCACGTGACTGATCGACGTAACCCAGTTGTACTGTTTCCCCAACGGTCACGCTCCCGCCATCGGGCTGCTCGTGACCCATAAGTAGACGGAACAGGGTGGACTTACCCATGCCGTTCGCGCCAACGATGCCAACGATGGCACCTTTTGGAACAGTGAACGACACGTTATCGAATAACAGGCGATCGCCAAATACCTTTCTCAGGCCTTCGACTTCAATGACCTTATCGCCGAGTCGTGGACCGGGTGGAATGTAGATTTCGTTGGTTTCGTTTCGTGTCTGAAAATCCTGAGAATTGAGTTCATCGAAGCGCGCCAGCCGGGCTTTATTTTTGGCTTGTCGACCTTTTGGATTCGAGCGAACCCAATCAAGTTCTGCCTTGATCGCTTTTTGTCGCGATGCCTCCTGGCGTTGCTCCTGTGCAAGTCGCTGGTCTTTGGCCTCAAGCCAGGTGGAGTAGTTGCCCTCGTAAGGTATGCCACGTCCGCGATCCAGTTCCAGAATCCAGCCTGCGGCGTTGTCGAGGAAGTAACGATCGTGGGTGATCGCGACGACGGTGCCGGTAAAGCTCTCTAGAAAACGTTCCAGCCAGCCAACAGACTCCGCGTCTAGATGGTTAGTTGGCTCATCGAGGAGGAGCATGTCAGGCTCACTCAATAGCAGGCGAGCGAGTGCAACGCGTCGCTGTTCGCCGCCCGAGAGATTGGTGACGTCGGCGTCCCAGGGTGGGAGTCTCAAGGCATCTGCAGCAACGTTGAGGCGTGTTTCAATGTTGTGTGCATCAGTTGCCTGAATGATGTCCTCGAGCCTCGCTTGCTCCTTTGCGAGTGCATCGAAGTCTGCATCGGGCTCGGCGTAAGCCGCATAAATCTTGTCTAGCCCGGCAAGCGCATCAATCGCGTCGGATAAGCCTTCCTCGACGTTTCCTCGCACATCCTTTTCCGAATTAAGTTGCGGTTCCTGAGCGAGGTAGCCAATCTTAATGCCCGATTGGGGGCGGGCTTCGCCCTGAATATCGTTATCGATACCGGCCATGATTTTCAGCAGTGTCGATTTGCCTGCACCGTTCAAGCCGAGCACACCAATTTTAGCGCCCGGGAAGAAGGAGAGCGAGATGTCTTTCAAGATTTCGCGCTTGGGAGGAACCACTTTGCTGACGCGGTTCATGGAGTAGACGTATTGGCCTGATTTCCCGTGTTTGTTATCGCTCATTGTGTAAAAGACCTCGGGGGATGCTAATCGTCTCGGCTGCAAACCGAGCCACTTTCGAATTTGCCGGTTAGTTTACCTCTTCACTAAAGCCTTAGGGAGACTATCGAGCGGGCGCTCGCAGTGTTTCTGCAGTTCAATCGAGCGTCATATTTATGTGTAACCCTGCAGTGTCGAGTGAATGTCGTTGCAAGTCATCGCCGTCGTTGCGATAACATTCTCATTGTTTGAAGAAATTAACCATTTGAGAGACCAGTGATCGGTGCTTCATTTCTGGTGCAGCCCATGAATAGATAGACCGCAATCAGCGAGGTAAAGCGTTAGATAAGCGGACCAGCAAACAGATAAATAGGGGGTATAAATGGCACACGATGATCTACCTACCGAACCCACGTTTTCCTTTTGGTCAGGCGTTTTCTTGCCAGTCGACTACAAAGGACACAGCATCGTCGCCCACAACTCGAGTTGGACTTCCCGAATGACGATCTGGATAGATGGTGAGGTCGTTTTCAGTAACAGCAGCTGGAAGTTCATCTGCGAGCAGGACATTCAAGCAGGATCGGAGACGCTCGCTACCCGCTTTGGCTGGGCGAAACGCGGTTTTATATTCGAGGTATTAGATGGCGATACGCTTGTCGCGTCTGCGGACTACCCCATTAAAGCCCTTGGTTGGAAGCAAGTCTTTCCATTTGTCTTGTTGGGCATGGCTCTTGGGTTCTCAGTAGAACATTTCAACTTATTTGGATAGATCGCGACTCTCCGTAGAAGGTGAGTCATTTATCTCGCTGAGGGGATTTGCGCGTTCGGGGCAGTGGTTTGTTAACTCGCAGGTTGATTGCTGGTGCGCGTGACAGGTAGCACTAAGCTACAGGAACATAGAGCGAGGCAATGGCACTAACCTTTGTCTTTGCGTCGGGACTTGGCCGAGCCCAGATTCTCTTCGATGTACTTAATGATCTTCCCGGCTACGTTTACGCCGGTCGCCTCCTCAATGCCTCGCAACCCTGGCGATGAGTTCACTTCCAGTACCAGAGGGCCTCGACTGGATCGAATGAGGTCAACACCTGCAACTTCCAGACCCATGGTTTGCGCCGCTTTGACGGCGGTCCGACGTTCGGTCGGGGTCAGTTTCGTGACTTGTGCACTGCCACCTCGGTGAGGATTAGATGGGAACTCGCCGGGTAGTGAGATTCGCTCCATGTCCGCAACCACACGCTTGCCAATGACAAAGCACCTGAGATCGCTGCCACCGGCTTCCTTGATAAATTCCTGAACCAAAAAGTCTGCCTTAAGTTCAGTAAACGCGTCGATCACGGACTGAGCGGCTTTTACGGTCTCAGCCAAGACCACGCCGCGCCCCTGGGTGCCCTCGAGTAGTTTGACAACAACAGGTGCACCCCCCACCAGCTTAATTAGCTGACGGGTGATATGAACGTCGTGCGCAAACCCGGTTGCGGGCATGCCCAGCCCCTTGCGAGCTAGCAGCTGTAGCGCTCGTAATTTTGAACGCGAGCGACCCAGAGGAATCGACCCCACCAGACAATAGGTATCCATCATTTCGAACTGACGAATGACGGCGGTGCCGTAGTCGGTAATCGACGCTCCGATGCGCGGGATATTTGCGTCCTGACGCTCGAGCTTTTCGCCCTTGTACCAAATCGCTGGATTAGCTGTCGTGATGTCAATCGAGCATTTCAGCGTATCGATGACGCGGCACTCGTGCTCTTTTTTTTCGGCTTCCTCGCGCAGGCGGCTTATGCTGTAGAGGTCGGGGTTGCGCGAGAGAATCGCTATTTTCATTCAAAGATACCAGGTTGTATTTCATCACCGCCCTGCACAAAACTATCGGAGGGTGCGACGACGAAGTCAGAAGATAAGGTAGTGCGGCCCAATAACATGCAGTAGGCCATGTTGTCTCGTTGCGTAAAGGTGGGTTCAACGAGCTTGTAAACTGTGCCCAGTTTGAGCGGGGTCTGAATCACGGGCCGTGACTCACTCTGGCCTCCGGAATTCGTAACGGCACGAAACTCCAAAACAGGCGCTTCGTTGACCGTTCCTACAGAGCCGTCCTCGTGT
>CABYVD010000007.1:0-67449 GCA_902522335.1 Halieaceae bacterium
TGAGCCAGCCGATCGCCAACAATGGCGCCTTTGTTTCACAGCACACATCGATGTCATTTGCGGATGCGCAGGCGTGGTATGCATGGCTCCCGCTGTGGAACACGATCATTCTTCTTACTTCCAGCGTGACCTGTGAGTTCGCGCACCGAGGACTGTCGCAAGGCAACATTAAGAAATTCGAAGCGTGGCTTGCTGTTACCGTTGGCTTGGCCGTCATCTTCTTGTTCCTGCAGGCTGCCGAATATTACGAGGCGTATGAGCTGTTTGGTTTGACGCTGAACTCGGGTATCTACGGCTCGACCTTCTTTATGTTGACCGGCTTCCACGGTTTCCACGTGGCCATGGGTATGACCATGTTGCTGATCCAGCTGATTCGGTCAGTTCGCAACAAGCATATGACGCCGACCGACCACTTTGGATTCTCGGCTTCAAGCTGGTATTGGCACTTCGTCGATGTGGTTTGGGTCTTTCTCTTTATCTTCGTCTACATCATCTGAAGACGGCGTAAGAATGCTTAAGGGCGGGTTAATCCCGCCTTTTTTTATTCAGTAGCTTCTGCGGTTGGACGCGCGTCCCAGGGGCTTGGGTGGCCTAGCTGCCCAGTCGCTACACCGTAGACAATGAGTGCCATAAGTGTACCAGCGATACCGACACGCACACGGAGTGAGTTAACGAGTCGGGTCTTCTTTACATCTCCCTGGTCGATCATAAGGAAATAGAGTCCCGCGCCAAGGGTGATCAGTAACGCGATCATGAGTAAGACAATGAGACCTTTGAGCATGCAAAATCCTTACACTGCAGATAACTCGGGCTTCGAGTCTGCGAAGCGTGTGGGTGAACAGAGCACGGAGTGTAGCGAAACCTAAATGAAGTTGCGCGTTGAACTTGATTGGCGAACGACATTGGCCACAGCTTTATTGCTGCCAACCCTACTCAGTCTAGGTTTTTGGCAACTCGATCGAGCAGATGAAAAAGCCGCGCTGATCGACCGCTTGGAGGCGAGACGAGCGCTACCCGCGATTACCCCTCAGTCAGCACTACGGCTGCCGGGCGATGAGCGTGCAGATCGGCAGGTGGTCATGGACGCCCGTTTTACACCCAACCGCTTTGTCCTCCTGGACAACAGACTGCGTGATGGCAAATTTGGTTATGAGGTTGTCGCCTTCGCCGAGGTAGACCAGCTCGCGGTGGCACTGAACTTGGGTTGGGTTCGTGGCGATCCCTCGAGACAGACACTGCCGAGTATCGTTTTACCTAGCGGCGTGCAGACAGTGAGTGGGCGGCTCTACCAGCCCAGTGGTGACGCCTTTATGTTGGGTGAAAACCGGCTGCCGGCGCAGTTTCCGAGCGTGGTGCAACAGCTGACGTTGTCCGCTTGGCAAGATGAGCTTCAAAGCCGGCTCGATCAACCGATCTTTCCGCTTGAGATCCGTGTTGATGAGTTTGAATCGGTCGCGTTCGATGCGACTTGGGTAATTGTTAATCAAACACCGGCAAAACATCAGGGTTATGCCGTCCAATGGTTTACTATGGCGGCTGCTTTGGGTTTGGCGTTTATTTTTCGTAGTACCAATCTATGGCGTTGGCTGCGGCATCGCATCGGCAGACCGTAATCATTGCGTTTCACTGGGGGATAACTGAGTGACTCAACATACAGATCAGCGGGGCGGTCGCGCCGTTTTGCTGCTCATTGCTGGCCTGCCCGTCACTATGATCTTGGCGGCGACCTGGCTTTGGTATTTTGTCGAGCGCGGCGATATCGATATCGTGGGTGCGCTTGGAACGGCCAACAGTGGCGCGATTCTCAGCAATCCGGCGAATATTGGAAGCCGGCTATTTACCGACAGTGACGGGAGTGAGACCAGTCTCGACGCGCTGGAGCCAAAGTGGACCTTCATGGTCGTCAATTCTGGCGAGACATGTGATGCCACGTGTAGCGAGTTGCTTTACCTGACGCGGCAAATCCGAATCGCGATTGGTAGGGATTTCCATCGCATCCAGCGAGTCATGATGGTTGATGTTCCCGCGGATACAATTCGCATCCGGGCGAGCACCGGTACCGAGGGTACACAAGAGCCTATTGAAGGGGGTGCTGTTACTGAGGCAATAGACAATGCTTCAACTATCGCTGCTGTCGGTGAGACGCCGCTTCTTGAGGTGATCGAAAGCGAGCACCCGGATGTCAGCGTCTGGCAAGCGGGTGCCCAGCCCGTGGTTCCCGAGCGGCATGTTGCTGACAGTGCGTGGTACCTCGTTGATCCTTCAGGTTGGGTCATGATGCGTTACGCCAGCGAGGTCAATTACAAGGACGTCATTGGCGACCTCAAGTTCTTGCTCAAGAACTCTGGGGGTTGAGTATGAGTGAATCGATGTTAGCGCGCTGGCCTGATTTTCTAGAGCTGACAAAGCCTCGCGTCGTTGCTTTGATGCTCATAACCGCTGTCATTGGCATGTGTATGGCGGTCCCCGGCTTTGTGCCGTGGCGGCCGCTGGTTTTGGGCAATATTGGCATTGCCTTTTGTGCAGGTGCAGCGGCGGCAATCAACCATGTGGTCGACGAGCGTATTGATCAAAAGATGTCCCGCACCACGAATCGCCCTGTGGCACAAGGGAGGGTGAGTCAGTCGGAAGCGATTCTCTTTGCAACACTGCTAGCGATTCTTGGTACCGCGCTGCTTGCTGTCACGGTGAATGTACTGACCGCTGTTTTGACGGTGGCGAGCTTGGTCGGCTACGCCTTCATTTACACCATGTTTTTGAAACGTGCGACGCCACAAAACATCGTTATTGGCGGCCTTGCTGGCGCGGCACCGCCCCTGCTTGGCTGGACCGCAGTGACTGGTGAAATTCATGCGCACGGGCTGCTCTTGGTCCTCATCATTTTTGCGTGGACGCCGCCGCACTTCTGGGCTCTGGCCATTCACCGCAAACAGGAGTATGCAGCCGTCGGTATTCCCATGCTGCCGGTTACTCACGGTAATCGCTTTACGGCCCTGCATATTCTTCTTTACACCATACTGATGTTTTTAATTACCTTGCTGCCTTACATCACCTTATTGAGCGGTTGGATTTATGCTGTTGCCGCTACGCTCCTGGGCCTACGGTTTTTGTACTGGTCGATCGAGATTTTGCGTGAGAAAAATCCCGACGCACCTATGGCGACATTCAAATTTTCGATTACCTATCTAATGGTCCTCTTTATTGCCATGCTTGCTGATCACTGGATATTAGGAACGCCGGTATGACCCTTACTCAACAGCATCGTGTTGCTCTGACGGTTATTGCGATCCTTCTGGGTATTGCCATCATTGTGGCAGGCTTTGTACATCGCATTCAGCAGCCGCGCATCATGACGGTCTCGGAGATGAGGGCCAACGGACTGTTTATTTTTGACACGCCTCGAGACCCAGGCAAGTTTGTACTTACTAACCACAAAGGAGGCGAATTCACAGATCAGAGTCTCGAAGGCGATTGGACGCTGCTGTTTTTTGGTTTCACTTACTGCCCTGACGTTTGTCCGACAACGCTGTCGTTTCTGGCCGAACTGAAAGGCAGCCTCGAGAGCACTGAGGCGGCGTCGACCGATGTTGTCATGGTCTCGGTCGATCCCGCTCGAGACACCGTAGAGCAGCTGTCGGCCTACGTGCCCTACTTTCACCCAGAGTTCTTGGGTGTCACGGGTGATTTCCCGGACATTCTCAGTTTTGCACGTCGGTTTAACGCGCCCTTCCGTAAGGTCACCATGGAAGATGGCAGTTATCAAATGGACCACAGCGCGAACGTTGTTTTGATCAATCCCAAAGGCGACTTTCATGGTTTCTTTCGCGCCCCGCTGGACCTGGCCAAAATGAAAGTGACGCTTCGCTCTGCCCAGTACTACTGGAGCCAACGATATGACTGATGCCTCGCGCCTTATCTTGGTTGATGGCTCGTCCTATCTGTTTCGCGCTTTTCATGCGCTCCCACCACTCACCAACAGTAAGGGGTTGAACACGGGAGCGGCCAAGGGTGTGATTGGCATGTTGAAGCGTCTGCAAGCGGATAATCCGAATGATCAGTTGGTGGTTGTCTTCGACGCTAAAGGCCCGACCTTCCGAAACGAAATCTATACAGAGTACAAAGCCAATCGGCCGCCGATGCCCGAAGAGCTTCGAGAACAGATTGAACCGATTCACAATGTTATTCGAGCTATGGGCCTGCCACTAATATCGATCTCGGGCGTTGAAGCTGACGATGTAATCGGCACCTTGTCCAAGATGGCCACGGCAGAAAAGCGCCTTGTGCTGATTTCCACGGGTGACAAGGACATGGCACAGCTGGTGAATGACTACGTGACCTTGGTCAATACCATGACCCAGGTTGTCCTAGACCGCGATGGCGTCGTCGAAAAGTTTGGCGTGCCGCCCGAGCTCATCATCGATCTGCTGGCCTTGATGGGTGACTCGGTCGATAACATTCCCGGCGTCGCTGGCGTGGGCGAAAAAACGGCTCTTGCCCTACTCCAGAACCTAGGCGGCATCTCGGACATCTATGCACAGCTAGATCGCGTGGCAGAACTCCCTATTCGCGGCGCTAAGTCTCTAGGTGAGAAGTTATCTGCCAGCAAGGAAATGGCCGAGCTGTCCTATGTGCTCGCCACCATTAAGACAGACTGTGAGCTAGTCTTGTCAGAGTCTGATCTTCGCTCAGCATCACCCGACACCGATCGGTTGATTGAGCTATATCGTGATTTGGAGTTTAAGTCCTGGCTGGATGAGCTGCTGAGCCCGGGTCTTTTTGCAGATAGCCCCGCAGAGCCGGCACCGAGCCAGGCTTCCAATCTTTCAGTCGTTACTATCACCGACCAATCGGTGTTTGATAGCTGGTTATCTCGTCTTGAGGCGGCACCGCTGATTGCCTTTGATACAGAGACCACTAGTTTGAATTACATGCAGGCGGAGATCGTGGGTCTTTCATTTGCGATCAAACCTGGCGAGGCGGCTTATGTGCCTCTGGCCCATCTAAATCCTGGACTTGAAGGTCAGCTCGATCGCTACGAGATTCTCGACCAGATGAAACCATTACTTGAATCTGATGCCGTTAAAAAAGTAGGTCAGCACCTGAAGTACGATGCGAACGTATTGGCCAATCACGGCATTACACTGCGGGGAATAGCGCACGATACGATGCTCCAGTCTTACATCATTGACGCGGTGGGTAGTCGACACGATATGGGCAGCTTGGCTTTAAAGTACTTGGGCCAGCGGGTCATTTCCTTTGAAGAGGTGGCGGGCAAGGGTGCTAAGCAGGTGTCTTTTGACCATGTTGATATTGAGCAAGCGGCAGCCTACGCAGCTGAAGATGCCGATGTCACGTTGCGTTTGCACGAGACACTCATGCCCAAACTTGAGGCTGAGACCTCGCTCAATGAGGTTTACCAGCGGCTGGAACTGCCACTCGTACCCGTTCTATCAAAAATTGAACGCAACGGTGCCTACGTCAGCACTGATACGCTTCGGGCGCACAGCCGTGAAATTGCTATCCGTCTAGCCGAGCTTGAGTCACAGGCGTGTGAGCTGGCGGGACAGCCGTTTAATTTGTCGTCGCCCAAGCAGCTGGGAGAGATTTTGTTCGAGAAGCTTGAGCTTCCGGTCATCAAAAAGACGCCTAAGGGCGCGCCCTCGACCGCGGAAGAGGTGTTGGTCGAACTGGCGAATGACTACGAGTTACCGGCTGTGCTCATTGAACACAGAGGTCTCGCTAAATTGAAGTCGACCTATACCGATAAACTACCGGAGATGGTCGATACGCGAACCGGGCGCGTCCACACCTCCTACCATCAGGCGGTGACGGCGACAGGCCGTTTGTCCTCAAGTGACCCCAACCTGCAGAACATCCCCATCCGGACGCAGGAAGGTCGCCGTATTCGGCAAGCCTTTATTGCACCTGCGGGACGGAAGATCGTCGCCGCCGACTATTCGCAAATTGAGCTTCGGATTATGGCTCACCTCTCGAGTGACGCCGGTCTGCTACGTGCGTTTGCGAACGAACTGGATGTTCACAGTGCAACAGCGGCAGAGGTTTTTGATGTTTCCTTAGATGAGGTCACCACAGACCAACGTCGCAAAGCCAAAGCCATCAACTTTGGTTTAATTTACGGCATGTCGGCCTTTGGACTGGCGAAACAGATTGGCGTTGCTCGGGGTGAAGCCCAAGAATACATCGATCGATATTTTACTCGCTATCCAGGGGTCGCTGACTATATGGATGCGACGCGTGCCATTGCCCACGAGCAGGGGTACGTTGAAACGCTACTGGGTAGACGACTTTATCTACCGGAAATCAATGCGAGAAATAAGCAGAGACAACTGGCTGCTGAGCGAACTGCGATTAACGCGCCGATGCAGGGCACGGCAGCAGACATCATTAAATTAGCCATGATCGATGTTGACGCCTGGCTGACCGAGACAGCACTTGACGCAAAGATGATCATGCAGGTTCACGACGAACTGGTATTTGAAGTTGCTGACGAGGCGTGTGAAACACTCTGTAACGACGTTACCGAGCGTATGGCCAATGTTATTGAGCTCCAGGTTCCTCTGCTCACCGAGGTGGGTGTGGGAGCTAACTGGGATGAGGCGCACTAGGCCTTAACCGTCACTCGCCGAGATTATCCTCGACCGGAGCAACCTCACCCTCGGGGAGTGTCAGCCACCAGTTGAGAGTTCGTTGTAGTTCGTCCATGCCCTCATGGTTGTGTGAAGAGAACAGCTGCACGGAGATCCATCTTTCGTGTGCTTTGAGTTCTTTTTTAACCCCGAGAAGCACAGTTTTTGCAGGCCCTCTTTTGAGCTTGTCGCACTTGGTCAGCAAAATATGCACGGGCATTTCGCTCACCGCAGCCCATTCGATCATCTGTCGATCGTAATCCTTAAGTGGATGTCGGATGTCCATCAAAAGAATCAGCCCTTTCAGACTGCGCCGATATTGCAAGTAGCGCTCAAGCTGTTTATTCCACTCTTCTTTGACTTTCAGCGGCACCTTGGCAAAGCCATAACCCGGGAGATCAACAAGCCGAATCTGGTCTGCGACAGTAAAAAAGTTGATGAGTTGTGTTCTGCCCGGTGTCCGAGAGGTTCTTGCCAACTTGGTGTTGCCAGTGAGGGCATTGATTGCGCTCGACTTACCTGCATTACTTCGCCCGGCAAAAGCCACTTCGTAGCCAAAGTCCACAGGGGCGTTATTAAGCGCGCTTGCGGATTGTAAAAATTCAGTGCTTGTAAAATTAAGCTTTTGAGTCTTATTGGGCGTATTAATGACAGTGATCCACGTAAAGTTTGGTGTTTTCGGCAAGGTGACTATAATGCCGCTCCAGATTGCGTGGGTATAGCAATAAAATCACAGCACTTAGCGGAGCGCACGCCGTGTTAGAGGGTCAAATCATGAAAGCAAACATCTTAAAATTCGCACTCATCATGGGTACATCGTCATTCGTGACAGTGGCAGTCCAAGCAGCTGAGCAGCCACCTCAATACGCAGCATCGTGTGGTGCGTGTCACGCCTACGCTGTAGCGGGCGCACCAAAGACGGGTGATGCAGCCCAGTGGGAGCCAAGGCTTGCGAAGGGAATGGAAGCACTTGTGTCGTCGGTAAAGAACGGCCTGGGGGTAATGCCTGCAGGTGGTATGTGCACAACATGCAGCGATGATGACTACAAGGCACTCATCACATACATGTCGACACCCCAATAATCGGGTAACAAGGAGTTTAGGATGATCTTTAATCGTGCAATTGCGACTTTGGCGCTGCTAATGGCAGCCAATGTTGCATTGGCCGGTGGCTTTATGAAAGGTGACGCGGCTGCAGGAGAAGTATTGGTGGGCTCGTGTGCGGCGTGTCATGGTGCTGACGGAAATAGTCTTGCCCCAACATTCCCCAAGCTCGCAGGTCTAGGCGAACGCTATTTGTTGAAGCAGATGAAAGACATCCGTGATGGACGCAGACCTGTCGCATTGATGGCAGGTCAAGTCGACAACATGACGGACCAACAGCTGGCGGACATCGCTGCCTTCTATGACGGACAAGAGCGCACCTCGGGTACAACGGATCCTGACTTGGTAAAGTTAGGTCGCAAGGTGTATCTCGCAGGTATTGCTGAAAGAAAGGTAGCGGCTTGCTCGGGCTGTCACAGCCCCTCTGGCAAAGGCAATGGCCCCGGTGGCTACCCTGCACTGGCGGGTCAGCACGCAGACTACGTTGCACAGCAGCTTGAAATGTTCCGTCTTGGCTACGAAGACCAAAGTGGACGAACCAATGGTGGCGACAGCAAGATTATGCGTACCATTGCCTTCAGCTTGAGCGACCTTGAGATCAAGGCGGTCGCAAGTTATGTTGCGGGTCTACAGTAAGAGACATTAGTAGACCAGTAACAGGCCGGGGGATAATCATGTTGGGTTGGCTTCGCGTAGTAACGTTCGCAGCGGTGGCTGCACTTTCGACAGGTGTGGCTGCGCAGGAGCAATATCAGGAAGGCGTTCATTACGACCTTATTGAACCTGCCATCCACACCGGCATTAGCGACCGTGTTGTGGTGACCGAATTCTTTTCCTACGGTTGTGGCCACTGTTATAACTTCGAGCCCTTACTCGATTCGTTTGAGTCGCGACTGCCTGAGGGTGTTGTCGTGCAGAGAACCCCTGTCATCTGGAAGAACAACCCGGGTATGAAGCTGCTCGCAAAAACCTACTACGCGGTTGAGGTGCTCGATGTGTTCGAGCCCGTTCACGGCGCTGTATTCAATACCATTCACCGTCAGCGTAAGCGTTTATCCAGTCCTGAAGCCGTGCGTGCCGTGTTTGTTGAAAATGGTGTTGATGCTAAAGATTTTGACCGCGCCTTTGGTTCGTTCGGTATCGACAGCATGGTGCGTCAGGCAGCGGCTCGTACTGAGGGCGCTCGTGTGCAAGGTACGCCCTCACTCATGGTCAATGGAAAGTACCGCATCGATACGCGGCAGGCGGGTAGTCAGGCGAACATGTTGAAAATAGCGGCTTTTCTCGCCGATAAAGAGCTCGCACGATTAGAGCGCGCGCCCAACGCGGCTGATTGAGTCACTCCCAGCGAGTAGCTTGTGCTAACCGAGCGGAATTTCTGTTCGGTTTATCACCTTTCTCAAGACAAAGCTCGAGTGCACACCCGTGACACCGGGTATGCGGGTTAGCTTGCCCAAAAGTACTGCTTCAAAGTGCTTCATGTCCTTCACGACGACACGTAACAGATAGTCCGCGCTCTGCCCGGTAACGACAGAGCAATCAATGACTTCGTCGTAAGTCGCTATTTCTGCCTCAAAGTTCTCGAAGCGATCGGGCGTATGGCGATCCATAGAGATGCTGACGTGCGCCGTAAGGTCGTAGCCCAACTTTTCCGGGTTCAGGATGGCAACCTGGCGCTCGATGAAGCCCTCGGTTACGAGCCGCTTAACCCGACGCGCACAGGGCGTGGGTGATAATCCCACTTTATCGGCTAGCTCGAGGTTGCTCAGGCTGGCGTCTTTCTGCAGCTCAGCCAGCAACCGCACGTCGGTTCGATCTAGATCATTAACATCAAGCATATTGCTAATATTAGCCTATTTCGCTTAAAAAAAAGCAAATTCGTAGTTATTCACCATTATTTGGTGCTGATATCAGTGATTTTGATCACATTCCCTAAGCGCTACGGCGTACAATTCCAATCTTAAAGTTCACTTAATTGAGTTAGCTATGAATCATTCAGAGTTTGGGGCGTTTGATTATCGGAAGTACCCCAAGTATCAACCACTAAAGAAGGCTGACCGCCGGTGGCCTGATGCTGTGTTAACCAAGGCGCCTGAGTGGTGCAGTGTCGACTTGCGTGACGGAAATCAGGCCTTAATAGAGCCTATGACGTCCGACAAGAAATTACGGATGTGGGAGTTGTTGCTCGATCTTGGCTTTAAACAGATTGAAGTCGGATTTCCCTCCGCTTCATCACACGATTTTGATTTTCTGAGAAAGCTTATTGACGAGAACCGTATCCCTGATGATGTAACTGTTCAGGTACTTACTCAGGCGCGCGAGGAGCTTATCGTAAAGACCTTTGAAGCGCTAAAGGGGTGCAAGCGCGCGGTACTTCATTTCTATAACAGCACTTCTACCGTTCAGCGTGATTTCGTATTTGGTTTAGACCGGGAAGGCATCACTGAAATTGCGGTAAAAGGCGCAGAGCTCGTGAAATCTGCAGCGGCCAAGTACCCTGAAACCGAGTGGGTGTTTGAGTACAGCCCGGAGAGCTTTACCGGCACAGAAATGGATTTTGCCGTCGACGTTTGTAACGCTGTCATTGATGTCATCTCGCCAACACCTGATAACAAGATGATCATTAACTTGCCGGCGACCGTTGAAGTGAGCACGCCCAACGTTTATGCCGATCAGATTGAGTGGTTCTGTGACAATGTGAATCATCGAGAGTCGCTATTAATTTCACTTCATACACACAACGATCGTGGTGGTGCTGTCGCGGCGAGTGAGCTGGGTCTTTTGGCCGGCGCCGATCGGATTGAAGGCACTTTGCTAGGGAACGGTGAGCGGACCGGCAATATGGACATCGTGACCATGGCGATGAATCTGTACAGCCAAGGCATCGATCCTCAACTCGATTTTTCGCAAATGGATGAAATGATTGCCGTGTGTAAAGAGTGCACGCAATTGCCATTACATCCTCGGCACCCCTACGCCGGTGAACTGGTATTCACGGCGTTTTCAGGCAGCCACCAGGACGCTATTAACAAGTGTTTGGCGCGGCGAAAGGGTGAGAGCCTGTGGGAAGTTGCTTACCTGCCTATTGATCCTGCGGATATTGGACGCAGTTACCAGGAAGTGATTCGTATCAATAGCCAGTCAGGGAAAGGTGGTGTTGCTTATGTGCTTAACCGCGACTACGGGCTCGATCTTCCTCGATGGTTGCAGGTCGACTTTAGCGCTTCGGTTCAAGCACTCGCCGAACGCTCGGAGACAGAAGTCCAGTCGGACGATATCCATCAACTGTTCCTCGAGACGTATCTGTTAGATCGTCCGCAGCTGTCAGTTGGCAATTACCAATTGGCAAGAGACGATGCCGTTGATCACCTCAACGTCATGATTGAAGGGCTCGAGGGCTCTCCAACCTTGTCTGGGAAAGGCGCGGGCGTTGTTGGTGCGTTTACGGATGCCGTATCCAGCCATACCGGTCACAAGATTATCGTGGTGGAATATAGCGAGCACACCTTGGGGTCCGACGCGGACGCCGAAGCCATTTGCTATGTCCAATTGGCCATTGATGGCACTCGTGTATGTGGTGTGGGCCGCAGCACGGACATTGTCCATGCAACAATGAGCGCTATATTATCCGGTCTGGGCCGGCACTCGAGCGGCTACTTGAACGCTGCATAAAGTGGATAATTTCTGACTGAGATGCAGCGTGCAGTTTTATAAGGAGTCGCTAAGTTATATGTTCAAACGAAGGCGGAGCTCATTCACGAGGGTGGCTTTCTGAATGCGGGAGCGTCGAGCTTCATTTTCCCGTTTCCTGTCGGCCCTGCTCGTCTTTGCCTTTGTCCTAGCTGGCTGCTCGGCGAATCGATTTTTATATAACCGCGCTGACACATTAGTACGCTGGGCAATCGATGATTATGTTGATCTGACAAGCGATCAGCAAAGGCAGTTTGATGCAGATCTTGATGGGCTGCTTGATTGGCACAGGCGTGACGAATTACCGCTTTACAGAGAGTTTATCGTCTCCTCGTTGGACGCGCTCGAGGGCGGAGTGACCATCGAAGAGGCGGTTTTGATCTCAGATGCTATTGACGAAGCGGCCAATCGGCTTCAGGTAAAGCTAGTTGATTTGTTGCTTGAGAGTGCAGAGGGCCTGACAGATGGGCAGATACAGGGCTTTCTGGATGAGCTTGATCGTCAGCAAGCGGAATATTCGCAGGATCGCTTGGTTCGAGACGACATCACATACGCTGATGATGCGGCTGACTCGTTGCAGCGATTGGCGAAGCGTTTGCTCGGCAGATTAAATGATGAACAAAAGGCACTCATCCAGTCGCGTACCACAGAACTGATGCGCATTGACCGCCTATGGCACGAGGATCGTTCTGTGTGGGGGGCGAAACTCCGAACCACACTTGAGAGCCGCTTACCCGGGTGGCAGACCGAGATTCGTGTACTGGGTGATACACGCTCCGAGTCAAGAACGCCGGCTTATGTCGCTGGTATAGAGCACAACGGCGACGTCATTCTTGGGCTCTTGGTTGAGGTAATCAACGGCCGAACGGAGCGTCAGGACAGGCGCATGCGTCGTTTTCTCGATGACCTCATTGCAGATATCGACGCGTTAACCGCAGTCAATGTGGCCGAAGCCCTAGTCGTCCAGTAGCAATAGATCCCGTACGGCACCGCGATCTGCGCTTGTTACTGTTTTGGCGTAGAACTTGAGCGCGGGACTCACTTTCCTTGGTCGGTTCTTTGCAGGCTTAAAGCCAAGGGCAGCTTGAGTGGTTCGTCGCTCGTTCAGCAGCGCCTCATCAACCAACACGTTAATGGTACGTTTTGGAATGTCGATGAGGATTCTGTCGCCATCCTCTACAAGCGCAATTGCGCCACCTGCTGCCGCTTCCGGAGAAACGTGGCCAATAGACAAGCCGGATGTACCGCCAGAGAAGCGACCATCGGTGATCAGTGCACAGGCTTTACCTAGGCCTTTGGATTTGATGTAGCTCGTTGGGTAAAGCATTTCCTGCATACCCGGACCGCCCCGAGGTCCCTCATAGCGCACAATGACCACATCACCTGCTTGTACACGATCCTCGAGGATATCGGCGACGGCGTCTTCCTGGCTCTCACATACGTGGGCTCTTCCTTCGAATACCAAGAGCTCATCTTCCACACCGGCGGTTTTCACAACACAACCATCCTCGGCAATGTTGCCAAAAAGCACCGCTAGGCCACCTTCTTCAGAGTAGGCGTTATCAGCTGAGCGAATGCAGCCGCCCTCTCGGTCTAGGTCGAGTGCCGGCCAACGTGTTGCCTGACTGAATGCTTCCTGTGTCGGGATGCCCGCGGGGCCTGCTTTGAAACGCTCGAGCGCCAACGCATTGTCAGTGGTAGCAATATCCCAATGAGCTATTGCGTCGCCAATGCTAGGGCTGTGCACGGTGTGGCAGTCAGTATGCAGTTGGCCCGATCTCGCGAGCTCACCCAAAATGGCCAGTACACCACCCGCTCGGTGAACATCTTCCATGTGATACAGCGGAGTGCTGGGAGCAACTTTACACAACTGAGGTACATTGCGGGAAAGCGCGTCGATGTCAGCCATTGTGAAATCAAGCTCGGCTTCTTGTGCCGCGGCAAGCAAGTGCAGAATGGTGTTGGTTGAACCGCCCATGGCAATGTCGAGACTCATGGCATTCTCAAACGCGGCGCGATTGGCAATGTTCCTAGGAAGAACACGGTCATCGTCCTCAACGTAGTAGCGCCGGGTGAGTTCAACCACGAGTCGTCCTGCTTCAAGGAACAGCGCTTTACGATCGGCGTGCGTTGCTAACAGGGAGCCATTACCTGGCAGGCTCAGTCCAAGCGCTTCTGTGAGGCAATTCATCGAGTTGGCAGTGAACATGCCAGAGCATGAACCACAGGTCGGGCAGGCGGATCGCTCGTAAGCCTCGACTTTGGCGTCGTCGGCACTGCTGTCTGCGGCAATGACCATGGCGTCAACCAAGTCCAGCTTGTGCTCGGACAGGGCCGTTTTTCCTGCTTCCATTGGGCCACCCGAGACAAAAACCACTGGGATGTTGAGGCGCATGGCCGCATTGAGCATTCCGGGTGTGATTTTGTCGCAGTTAGAGATACAAACCATGGCGTCGGCACAGTGCGCGTTCACCATGTACTCAACAGAGTCTGCAATGATGTCCCTGGAGGGCAAGCTATAGAGCATGCCATCGTGACCCATGGCGATGCCATCATCGACCGCAATGGTGTTGAATTCTTTGGCTACACCGCCCGCGTTTTCAATTTCGCGCGCGACCAGCTGTCCCAGATCTTTAAGATGGACGTGCCCCGGCACGAACTGCGTGAACGAGTTAACGACGGCAATGATGGGTTTCTCAAAGTCACCGTCTTTCATACCGGTTGCACGCCATAAGGCACGTGCTCCTGCCATATTGCGGCCGGCGGTGGATGTTCTCGAGCGATACTTAGGCATCAGCTATCTCCAGTAGATCACGCACCATAGACTACAACGCGCGAACAAGAATTTTTGAATTTCGATCTATTTTTGCCTTCTGTTTCTCGGAATCGGGCAGCGCTTCGGGTGATGACATAGCGAAGCCAAGCTCCTGAAACCAATGACCGGTTTGTGTTGTACGCACATAAACGCGCTCAAGCTTGGCTTGTTTCGCACCGTCAATGAGCGCTGCCACGAGCCGTTCACCGTGTCCCGAGTCCCTGTAATCCGGATGGGTGGCAACACTTGCGATTTCCGCGATGTTGTCCGCACGGTTGTCCAACAAGGCGGCGCAGGCGATAACCCGGCTGTCTTTTGTGATGACGGTGAATTTATCGAGGCTGCGTTCGATCTCCTCATTGGACCTATCTGCAAGGACGCCTGCTTGCTGTAACGGTCGGATGAGCTCGAGTATGCCTGCCAAGTCGTGTGCCTCGGCACCTTTGATTTGCTCGTATTCGTCTGGCGATATCAAGGTGCCAATACCATCGTGTGTATACAGTTCTTTAAGCAGGCCGCCATCGAGTGCGTAGCTAATGAGGTGGGATCGAGGTACGCCCGAGTCACAGGCATCACACGCGAGCATGAGCGCCTCTCTTTGCCCCCGGCCAACGATTTCGAGTACTTGGCGAGCCGCATCAACGGTAAGTTGCCGCTGCAGTTTCCCGTCCGTGCTTTCGATGCCATCGAAGTCCGACATGATGATTAGCTTATCCGCGCCTAGGCTCCGGCTAACCGCAGCCATCACGTCCAATGCGTCTAGGGTGAATACTTCTCCAGCAGGGGAATGACCCAGCGTAGAGACCAGACAGATAGCGGAGCCATCTAGCGCGTGTGTCATGCCAGCAACGTCAACATGGCGAACCAAACCACGACCTGACCGATCGACCCCGTCGATGACACCTAAGGGCCGGGCAGTAATGAAGTTACCAGAGATTACTCTGAGTCGCGCATTGTGTAGGGGGGAGTTGGGCAGCCCCATCGAAAACATTTGCTCAATATGGGTGCGTTCTGCCAACGTATTAGCCACCGCCTGATTCACGGCGATGGGCGTCAAGGACTGTGAGTTAAAGGTGTTTTGCTCGTGAACCACCACCAGCCGCACACCCAGTGAATGCATGAGGGCGAGGTCGTGCACCACATTGATGAAATTCTCGTCGCTGGCGGCGCCGAAGCGAAGCCCCACGACCACAGTCGTTCCTCGATGCGAATTAATGTACGGCGCGGTGTGCCGGAACCAATCAATGGTGTCTGTCGAATCTGTCACGATCGCCGCCCTTAGCACCGCAGGCCTGGAAGGATGCTAAATTCCTGTTGCAAGAGCAGATTGATTCGCGTGCTAGCTGCAAGCATTTCCATTAAAAAATTCCGTGACAAGGCAATTGCCTGAGATTCATTGCGTGGGTGGTGACGCGGTAAAACCACCGCGCCACAACGGATTGGGAGTATATTAGGTGTTTAAAGTCGTTCCTAGCCTAAGCGCGCTCCTTCAACGCTTCTTCACGCGTCTGGCACAACGAGAGATTCATATTTTATCGACCAACATGATGGGCGGCCGCCTGTATGAGGTCGATTTAAGGTTACGACCTAATGGTGACTCAGGTCTTGTGGTTACTTCTCAAGCGCTTGAGCGTTATTTAAAGCACGATGCATGGACTTGGGAGCATCAGGCGTTGGTGAGGGCGCGCGTTGTTGCTGGCGCGCCGGAACTCTTCACACACGTGGAGGCGCTGCGGGCGGAGGTATTGTCGAGACGTCGTGACGATGTGTCGCATCGAGTAGCACTGAAATACGGGCCCGGCGGTATTGTCGATATCGAATTTGTGGTCCAATACCTTGTGCTTAAACATGCGGCGCATTATCCCGACGTTGGGCGTTGGTCAGACGTGGTCCGGATACTCGAGGCCCTCGAAGCCCGCAGAATTTTAAGTTCAAGTGACGCAAGTAGCTTTAAGGAAGCGTATCTAGGCTTGCGGTCGTCAGTGCATCGAGCCGCGGTATCGAACGCATCTGACGGTGACTCGGTTGAAACCGATGAATTAATGAAGCAGGCCAGTGCAGCGTGCGCGCGTTTGCTGCCGAATTTGTAATGACTCGCGAGCCATCCGCGAGAGGTGAATAAGGAATAATTATGGACCTGTCTAAGCTGACCGGATCTATCTGGCTAGACGGCGAGCTCGTCCCTTGGGAAGAGGCCAAAGTGCATGTGTTAACGCACACCTTCCACTATGGTCTCGGTGTCTTTGAGGGCGTGAGGGCCTACGCTACCGAGAGCGATGGCACCTGTATCTTTCGGTTGAGTGAACACACTGACAGACTCTTCCGATCCGCAAAAATTTTGCAGATGGACATGCCTTACGACAAGGATACTTTGAACGAAGCGCAGCGCGAGGTGGTTCGTGTCAATGGTCTAGACGAGGCATATATCAGGCCCATGTGTTTCCTCGGTTCAGAGGGCATGGGACTTCGTGCAGATAACCTAAAAACCCACGTTATGGTGGCCGCCTGGTCATGGCCTTCATACATGGACCCGGAGGCGCGGGATCGCGGTATTCGGGTGCGTACCTCGAGCTACACCCGACATCACGTGAACATTACCATGTGCAAAGCAAAGGCAAACGGTAACTACATAAACTCTATTTTGGCCCTGCGCGAAGCGCTTGACGCAGGCTGTGAAGAAGCGCTACTTCTGGATAATGAGGGCTACGTGGCAGAAGGTAGTGGCGAGAATGTCTTTATAGTGCGAGACGGGACGATTTATACGCCTGAACTCACATCCTGTTTAGAGGGAATTACGCGCGACAGCATCTTCAGAATTGCGGCTGATCTTGGCTATCAGATTAGGGAACGAAGAATCACCCGTGATGAGGTGTACGTGGCTGATGAGGCGTTCTTTACGGGCACTGCGGCCGAGGTAGTGCCCATCCGCGAGCTCGATGGCCGGGCAATTGGTCCCGGTAGCCGTGGCCCTCTGACAGAGCAACTGCAATCGATTTATTTCGATACGGTTCGCGGTCGCGAGTCGCAATATGGAGCGTGGCTAACACCGGTTAGTTAACACCAGAATAAAAAGGGGGTCATGATGGGGGCATCTACGGGCAAACTGGCGAGCGAGCGGTTCTTTCGGTCTTGGTCTTGTGAAGACACAGCAAAATGCGTTGTTCTTATCAGCCACGGGCTGGGCGAGCACTCGGGACGTTACAACCACGTGGCGCAAGCGTTTACGGCAAACCACCTTCACGTTTATGCACTCGATCATATCGGCCATGGACAGTCTCCTGGGAAGCGCGCGTTTGTTGAGTCATTTAATCAACTTACCGCTGGGGTGGCAGAGCTTAGATCCCATATTGCGTCGGAGCACCCCGACTTACCGGTGGTGTTGATTGGTCACAGTATGGGCGGGCTTATAGCCGCACGAACCGTACTCGATGCAGCGACCGATTATCAGACCCTCATCCTTACAGGGCCACTGCTCGGCGTGCCAACGCCACCACCGGCGTGGCAGACCTGGTTACTGAGGGCGTTGAGCGCCCTATTCCCTGCCGCCAAAGCTCTGGAGATTGATGCAAGCGCCGTCTCTCGTGATCAGACAGTGGTTGATGATTATGTCGCTGATCCACTGGTTCATCATGAAAACATCCCTGCCCGAACCCTGGTGTCTCTATTCGACGAGGCGAGTGCTGTTCTCGGACGAGCAAGCGAGATTTCTCTGCCGACGTTGTTGTTGCACGGTGAGGAAGATGTACTGACATCCGTACCGGCGTCGCGCCAGTTTATGGCTGACTTGAGTGCGACTGAAAAGCACATCGCGGTTTATCCAGGCATGTATCACGAGTTGTTCAACGAGCCCGAGAAAGAGGACATTATTCGCACTTGTCTGGATTGGATAGCCGCCCGCTTGTAAGTGGGTTCGCTCACTCAATGGTTGTGCTGACGCCAATTCGCGGTTGTCCGCGTCATACCCTATTGGCATACTCCCTGCCAACTTCTGGGTGCCCACAGTGAATTCGCAAGCTTCCCCCACATTGATGCCGCAGACGTCTGCGGCGCCTGACGCGCCGCTCAACATTGCACTTTTGGGCTATCGGTCTGCCCCACATTCGGGCGGACAGGGCATCTACCTAAAATATCTCTCCCGCTCGTTGGCTCTAAGGGGTCACAAGGTGACCGTGATATCGGGCCCTCCCTACCCTCAGCTCGATCCGGAAGTCACACTGATTCGTTTACCCAGCCTCGATTTGTATGAGCACGGCTTAAGATCCATACGCCCTATACAACTACTATCGCGGCTAGAGCGCATTGAATGGTTTAGTAAGTTGACCGGCGGTTTCGCCGAGCCTTACACCTTTGGTGAGCGTGTGAAGCGCTGGTTCGTAGGACGGGAATCTGAGTTCGATATCATTCACGACAACCAGACGATTGCTGACGGAATTCTTAGCTTGCAGCATCGTGGGCTGCCCCTGGTGACAACGATTCACCATCCCATCACTAAAGATTATCGAGTAGCCCTTGCCGCTGAGCCACGTTGGTACATGCGGCTTTTGATTCATCGATGGCACAGTTTTTTGCGCATGCAAAAACGTGTGGCACCTAAGTTGCAATCGGTCGTTACGGTTTCCGGCGCCTCGGCTACAGATATCAGCGACGACTTTAATGTTGATCGGTCGGCAATTTCAGTGATGCACCTTGGCGTCGATACTGAACTATTTAGGCCGCTCCCTGAAACGGAACGTGAGCCGCATCGTTTGATGACCACAGCATCTGCTGACGCGCCACTTAAAGGCTTAGCGGTATTACTGCGAGCCATTGCATCCTTGCGATCGAGTTATCCTGATATTCGGCTAACGCTGGTGGGTCGTCCAAAGCCCGGGGGCGATACGGAAAAGCTAATCGCATCACTGGGGCTCGGGAATGTTGTGGAGAGTTTCAAAGGCATCAGTCACGAGGAAATGGTCCAAAAATACGCGATTGCCTCGGTTGCCGTGGTGCCCTCTATTTACGAGGGATTTGGTTTGCCAGCCGTTGAGGCAATGGCATGCGGAGTGCCGCTAGTATCCACGAATGGAGGTGCTCTCGCTGAAGTGGTTGAGGATTCCGGTCTGGTCGTTCCCGCGGGGGACAGCGAAGCGCTCGCGGCGGCCATTCGCTTACTGTTTGAGGATGATCAGCTTCGAGACGACTATGCATCGCGTGGCTTATCGCGAGCGGAGCAACACTTTTGTTGGAATCGCTGTGCTGAACGAATGGAAGCCTACTATCGAGAGCGTATCGCCGCATGCTGACGGTGGATTTCGATTACTTCGACCTGCGGCCGGGCCATGTCTGCGTCGATTTGGGATGTGGTGAGGGACGTCATTCATTGACGGCCTATCTTCAGGAAGATGTTACGGTGATTGGCCTCGACTTATCGCATCAGGACTTAAAGACAGCGCAGTCACGCATTGCCGATATGGCGAGTTATAACCCTAAGGGCTCGGTTGATTTTGTGCAGGCGAATGGCTTGTCGCTCCCGCTTGCAGATCACTCGGTCGATCGGCTTATTTGCTCGGAGGTTCTCGAGCACATCCCTAACTACATTGGCTTTCTGGAAGAGATTGACCGCGTGTTAAAGCCGGACGGCCGACTGTGTATCAGTGTGCCGCGAAGCTGGCCGGAGCGGGTGTGTTGGTCGCTTTCTGACTCCTATCGTCGAACGCCTGGTGGCCATATTCGAATTTTTAATGCCTCGCACCTCAGTCGTGAAGTCGAGCGTTACACACTAGCTGAGACGCGTCGCCATGGCGCACACGCGCTTCATGTCCCCTATTGGTGGCTGAAATGTCTCTTTTGGCATGCGAAAACCGAGCCCTTTATTCTTGAGTGGTATCACCGGCTCCTCGTCTGGGATCTTATGAAGCGACCATGGCTCACCCGCGCGATTGAGGCGGTGACCAATCCCTGGATGGGTAAAAGCGTCGTGCTGTATTTTGATCGATCAGAAAAGCATTAGGATTAGGACATGAGCCACAGTACCTCTGCCCCTTTTTCTTACCCTGCTGAAGCGCTGCGTCCGACGGTGGATTACCTACTGGCATCACAGCGAGAGAACGGCGAGATCCCCTGGTTTGACGGTGGACACACCGACCCCTGGAATCACACAGAGGCTGCAATGGGTCTCAGTATTGCCGGAGAGTTCATGGCCGCCGAGCGTGCCTATGACTGGCTTGCCAGAGAGCAGTTAGACGATGGCAGTTGGTGGGCCTCTTACGTTAATGGCATGCCAGCCAATGTCACTCGGCGCGAGACCAATTATGTCGCCTACATTGCTACCGGTGTATGGCATCACTTTTTGATAAGCGAGGAACGACCATTTCTTGAGCGACTGTTTCCAACCGTTGAGCGCGCGATCGATTTTGTCGTATCGATGCAGTCGGAGCATGGTGAAGTAGCGTGGGCTTGCGATACCTCGGGTGAAGCGATGGACGATGCGCTAGTTACCGGGAGTAGCTCGGTCTACAAGTCGCTAGAGTGTGCGCTGCATATCGCAAGAACGCTCGGTGTTTTAAAGCCCCAGTGGCGTGAAGCAAGACGCAGGCTCGGCACGGCGCTACGACACCGGCCTGAGCGGTTTGACCGAAACTGGGAGAGTAAGGCGCGCTATGCGATGGACTGGTTTTATCCCGTCCTTGCGGGTGTTTTTCAGGGTGAGCAGGGGCTCGAACGCATCAATGCGCGCTGGCATGAATTTGTGGAGCCCGGCTTGGGTTGTCGGTGTGAAAATCATCAACCCTGGGTCACGGTGGCCGAGTCCTGTGAATTAACCATGGCGCTTCTCAGTGTGGGCGATGTCGTCAGAGCTCAGACGCTCTTTGACGGCCTATGGCAATGGCGCGACGAGGCGGGTGTTTTCTGGACCGGCTACCAGTTTGAGGAAAACGTCTTGTGGCCGTTAGAGAAGCCGACCTGGACCTCCGGGGCCGTATTGTTGGCTGCAGATGCCTTGAGCCAGTACACGACAGCCAGCCGCCTATTTATCGAGGTTGATAGCAGGGAGCGGCCCAGGCTCGAACGACGTCACCGCCAGGCTTAGTGCCGATTAAATAGCAGTTACAGTCGTTTTAAAGCACGTAGACTCTGAAAGGAGCCCACTTCTTCAAACAGCCCTGATTGTTTTGCGAGTTGCCAAACGGCATGCGGCGCCTGACCTCCCTCTGCCACATTGCCAAAGACATCATGGATGACTAGCAGCCCATCGCGCAGCAGGTGCGATGACCAGCCCCGGTAGTCGGCAAGCGCCGCATCTAAACTGTGTCCCCCGTCGATAAACAGAAAGCCTAGTGGTGTTGTCCAGTGGCGAGCGACCATTGTCGACGGTGCAACGAGCGGGATGACGACATCCTCGGCCTGGTAGCGGTTGAGGTTGCGTCTGAATTCGGGAAGTGAATCAAAATTTCCTTCATTATCCGTCAGGGTGTCATCGTAAAAAAACTCCCCTACTTGATGCTCCTCACTCCCCCGATGATGGTCTATAGCAAAAACGACCGTGTTGGCTTTCCGCGCGACGTCGGCCAGGTGCAGCGTAGACAGACCACAATAACTACCGATTTCCAAGAGCGGGCCCACTCGAGCACCGAGTATCGCCCATTGGCGTAGTTTTTCGGCTTCCTCCATTGGAAGGAAGCCCTTCACATCCTTAAACTCGGTCGCTGCCATGGTAGGCTCCACCCAAAAGCGTCAGTATATGACGTATCTCACCAATCCTCGTAGCATCGACCCTATGGCGCGTCCACTCTACAACTTGCTTATCACGGTTTTGACGCCGTTACTCGTGCTGCGCCTATTCTATAAAAGCCTGCGTGAGCCGCAGTACCGACGACAGTGGTGGCGACGTTTTGCCTTAGGTCTGCCAGCGCGAACACATCCGGGCGATGGGCTCATCTGGGTGCATGCGGTTTCAGTGGGTGAACTGCTCGCCGTCGCACCGCTTATAGAACGTCTGCTAAGCGAGTGGCCCGATAAGGCTGTTTTGGTGACTAACACAACGCCCACCGGTTCAGCGCAGACGCAAAAGTTGTTTGGGGGCCGAGTTGAACACACATGGTTTCCCTTTGATGCACCACTGGTCACCGGTGCGTTCATACGCCACTGGGATCCACAACTCATCGTCATGGTGGAGACCGAGATCTGGCCGAATCTACTGACGTCCGCAAAGGACCAATCGGTGCCCGTCGCGCTGGTCAATGCCCGGCTTTCAGCGCGCTCTGCAAGGGGCTATGCCCGCCTTGGTAGCCTCACCACTCGTGCACTCAATGAATTTGATTTGATTGCCTGTCAATCAAAGTCAGATTTCAGGCGATTTCGGAAGATTGGCGCCGACCCCGCAAAGATGCAGGTGGTGGGGAGCATCAAATTTGACATTGACCTCGCTGCGCGCCGTGTTCAGCTAGAGGAAATTCGCGGCCAGCTGGGTGAGGTCATACGCGCTCGTCCACTGTGGGCGGCGGCGAGCACGCACCCGGGCGAGGAGCAGTTGGTGATCAAGGCCTACCTCGCACTGCGCGAGCGAGGCCTGAGCACGCGATTGATGCTAGCCCCGCGACATCCCAACCGCACTCCTGAGATAACCAAGTTGCTTGAGAGTTATGGTTTGCAGTATCAGAAGCGCAGCGAGCATCAGCCGCTGCCTGACAGCACGGATGTCCTGCTCATTGATACGCTGGGGGAGCTTAGTGCGTTCCTGGGCCTGGCCGATGCAGCATTTATTGGTGGTAGTTTGGTGCCGCGTGGTGGGCATAACCCCATTGAGGCGGCGGCCTGGGGGTGCGCTGTCATTACCGGTCCTCACGTCATTAACTTTGCCACTATTGTTCGGGACATGGAGCGCGGTGGCGCCATCCGTGTGGTTAAGGATGAAGGTGAGCTCGCGAGCAGACTGGCGAGTGTATGGACCGAGCCAGTGGATGGCGATGACGCGCAGGTGGCGCGACGCTTTATAGAGACGCGGCGGGGAGCGACCCGCCGTCAGCTCGAGCTACTAACGGGCTTGGTGGCTTAGTTTTCCTCAGAGGCCGTTGGTGCCGCGGGCTCGATCAGGAACGATTCAAGCGAAGCAATGTCTTCGGGTGACAAGGTGCCTGCATTCTCTTTGAGTCGCATGCTGTTGAGGACGTAGTCGTAGCGACTATTGGCATAGTCACGTTGCGCAGCAAACACAGCATTCTGAGCATTCAGCACGTCGACAATGTTACGCGTACCCACTTCGTAGCCTGCAACGGTCGCGTCGAGCGCACTCTGTGTCGACTTGATGGCCTGCTTGCGTGCCTTAACGCGCGCCACGTCCGAGGTTACCGTCATGTGAAGTGAGCGTGAGGCAGTCACCGTGTTACGCGTCAAGTTGATTCGATTTTCTCGCGCGGCATTAAATTGCTCTGCCGCCCGTCGGCGATTCGCACTGACTGCGCCACCGGCGTACAAGGGCATATCGAGACGAATTTGGAATGACTCGTTATCACCCTTAGATCGTGGCGGTAGGTTGAACGCATTAGGTGGTGTGACACGGCCGGTTGTTTCGCTTTCGGAATAACCGATTTGCGCACTGACAGTTGGCGCATGACCCATTTGGCGAGATTTTGCAGTTTGACGGGCGGCCTCCTCAGCAAAACGCACAGCCGCGAGCTCAAAATTGTTGGCAAGCGCGAAGTCGACCCAGGCAGCTCGGTCTGATGGTGTTGGCGCCTCAGGTATGAACTCATCGCTCAAGAGCAGCAGTTGTCCGTGGTTTTGACCTGTGAGTACTGACAGACGCTCACGGGCTACAGCCACGTTGTTTTCTTCGATAATACGTGTGACGCCGGCGAGGTCGTAGCGGGCTTCAGCTTCATAGACGTCGGTGATGGCGATTAGACCGACGTTAAAACGTTGACGAGTCTGCTCAAGTTGGCGGGCGAGCGCGCGTTCCTGAGCCTTCGCCGCGAGGAGGTTATCTTGCGCGCGCAGCACTCCAAAATAGGCCTCGGACACACGAACAATCAGATTTTGCTGTGCAGCAGCTAATGTTGCTTCAGCCTGCTTGCTTCGCTCACTCCCCGCTTTCCAATCGAACCAAGCCGACAGGTCAAATAATGTCTGCGACAGATTGATGTCATAGCTAGTGGTTTCTGTTCGGGAGCCACTAGTCTGATTCTGAATGACCACTTGACCGTTTTCGAAGTCAGTAATGCTCAGGCGCGTGTTTTCCGAATCACGGATTGACCGCGAGACACCGGTACGCACTTGGGGCAGCAAGGGCGCGAGAGCTAGAGTCTTCAATTCGAGATCGGCCCTGTATTGAGCGGTTTCAGATTTCAACTGCGTATCGTTATCGAGCGCAATCTCATAAATATCTAAAAGGCTTTCGCTTGCAGCGAACGGTGCTGCCGTCAGCAATGTGCCGACGATGACGGCCGAAACTGCGCGTCGAGTGACATGAGAAATCATGCAATATTCCTTGCTAGTGTCCTTAGACCTACGGTGCGGCGGAGTTTAACATCGTATACGGATGGGCGGATAAAATACGTTCATCTTCTGTAGTGGCACAATTTTGACTATTGATTGCTACACTTTGGTGGAAGGGTGCGCTGATGGCTACGGGTGTTTCGAGGGAGTTGAGTGCAGAAAAGCAGAAACAAAAAGCGTTTTCAGATGGATCTAGCGGAGCTGCACGCGCTCTGTGAGGCCAACTATGCGCGCCTGTTGCAGCTCTTCCCAGACTACCAACAGGCAAATGAACGACGCTTCCGATTAGGTCAGCGCTTGGTGGTGCTCACCGTTATTGATCGTGACCGACACACAACCTCGCTTAACGTGCAGTATCACGCTCCCCAACTCCCAAAGTTGATGGACTCCAATTTGTATTTACGCATGTATCACGACGTCGCTATGGCCGAGGTAGTGAAGCACCGGTCAAGCCGACGCTTGGAGTCGCGCTATGATTATCCCAATTCCGAGATGCATCAGCCCGACGAGAAGCAACAGCAAAACCAGTTTGTTTCGGAGCTCTTAAGCCTCTGTTTGTCCGAGGCCCATGCCGATGGTGTCATTTTTGAGGTGGGCAATGTCGACTGAGTCGCTGCTCTGTGGTGATTTGGTCGTCGCTGACGGAGTAGACACACTGTCGTTGGTGCAGGTCACCGATACCCACTTAACAGGCACCGAAGCAGGATGCCTCCTAGGCATGAATACCGCCCGTTCTGCTAGGGGTGTCATCGATGCAGCACTCGCTGCTGAGAGCGCTGATTGTATTTTAGTGACGGGTGACATTGCCGCCGATGGTCAGCCCGAAGCTTACGGACAGCTTGAAGTCTTGCTCGGCACTTCGGTACCCAGCCTTTGGTTGCCGGGCAACCATGACGATGTGTCTTACCATAAAGATCGCTATGCGCCGAATATGAAGCGTCGCTTGCGCGCAAAGAACTGGGATGTGGTGATGCTCGAGACGCAAGTCGAGGGTGAGGTGGGTGGCGTCCTCTCAACCACTGAGCTTGCGGCATTGAGGTCTGCTGTCGATGATGCGCGGCTGGCAAATAAGGCCCTGCTGGTTGCAACCCACCATCCGCTTCGCCGTCTTGAATCTGCGTGGCTAGACGAGCAATCGGTAAAGAACGCATCGGAGGCGCTCGATATTCTCAAGCCCATTGCCGATCAAACAGCGGTGATCAGTGGGCACGTACATCAAGAAAGTGACGAGCTCATTAACGGGGTTCGCATGATGACGACACCATCGACCTGCGTGCAATTTGCACCGGGCTCTCAAGACTTTGCGCTCGACAGTAAAGATCCGGGCTATCGACGTCTTGTGCTACACCCAAATGCTCGTATTGAGACACAGGTTGTTCGCATTTCTGATGAAGAGAACCGACCTCTATTGACTTCCTCGGGTTATCATTAGGCGGCACGGCGACACGCACGTCGTAAGACGCATTTAACTAAGGCAAACCCACGTAATGACGCAGTACAACGCAGACGCCATCGAGGTATTGACGGGGCTAGAGCCGGTGCGCAAGCGCCCCGCTATGTATACCGACACTGCTCGTCCCAACCACCTTGCCCAAGAGGTTATCGATAACTCGGTTGACGAGGCCCTCGCGGGCCATGCGAATCAAATTGATGTTGTTGTTCATGCCGATGGTGCGATTACCATTACCGATAACGGGCGGGGTATGCCGGTTGATTTACACCGAGAGCAAAAGAAGCCCGGCGTAGAGGTCATTCTCTCGACGCTGCACGCTGGTGGTAAGTTCTCGGATAAGAACTATCAGTTCAGCGGCGGTCTGCACGGCGTAGGTGTGTCTGTGGTAAACGCGCTGTCCAAGCGGCTCGACATCACAATCCGCCGCGATGGCAATGTGTACAGCATGGCCTTCGAGAACGGTGATAAGGTCGAAGATCTTGCCATTACCGGACAATGCGGTAAGCGCAATACCGGGACCGGTATTCGATTCCTGCCTGATGAAACGTTCTTCGACAGTGCCAATTTTGCGATGTCTCGCTTGGTCCATGCGCTTCGAGCCAAGGCGGTTTTGTGCCCTGGGCTCCGCATCACGCTGAATGATGAGAAGAAGGGCGAGAAGCAGGAATGGTTTTACGAGGATGGCATTTCGGACTATCTCGCCGACGCCACCATCGATTATCCCGTCATCCCCGAAGAGCCCTTTACTGCGAGCTTTGCAGGTGAAACCGAGGCCGTCGATTGGGCCATACAGTGGCTTCCTGAGGGTGGTGACGTCACTGCTGAGTCGTATGTAAATTTGATCCCTACCGCTCAGGGTGGGACACACGTCAATGGCCTTCGCTCTGGGCTATTAGACGCGATGCGCGAGTTCTGTGAGATTAGAAACCTGTTACCGCGAGGCGTGAAATTGACCGCCGAGGATGTCTGGGATCGCTGCTGTTACGTGCTGTCATCGAAGCTGGGTGATCCCCAGTTCTCGGGCCAGACCAAGGAGCGGCTGTCGTCTCGAGAGGCTGCAGGCTTTGTGTCTGGCGTGGCAAAAGATGCATTTGCGCTTTGGTTGAATCAGCACACATCGGATGCTGAATTACTGGCCGAACTTTGCATCAATCGCGCTCAAGCGCGGATGCGATCAGCGAAGAAAGTCGTCCGGAAGAAGGTGGCTTCAGGTCCTCAATTACCCGGGAAGCTCGCCGATTGTTCTATTGAAGACCCAGCGCGAAGCGAGCTTTTTCTGGTGGAGGGGGACTCTGCTGGGGGCTCGGCAAAGCAGGCGCGAGATCGCGAGTTCCAGGCCATTCTTCCGCTCAGAGGTAAGATCCTCAATACCTGGGAGGTGGACGCCGGGGAGATTCTTTCGTCGCAAGAGGTTCACAATATTTCAGTCGCCTTGGGTATCGATCCTGCGAGTGATGATCTCGAGGGGTTGCGTTATCAAAAGGTCTGTATTTTGGCCGACGCCGACTCAGATGGGCTTCACATCGCAACGCTCATCTGCGCCCTCTTTCTCCGCCACTTTCGGCCCTTGGTTCGGGCGGGTCACGTCTTTGTGGCTATGCCGCCTTTGTATCGGGTAGATGTGGGCAAAGACGTTTATTACGCTCTCGATGAGTCCGAAAAGAACGGAATTCTGGAGCGTGTTGCTGCGGAGAACTCGAGAGCTAAACCCAATGTTCAGCGTTTCAAAGGACTGGGAGAAATGAACCCGTCCCAGTTACGCGAAACAACCATGGACCCCGATACGCGCCGCCTTGTGCAGCTTGTGCTGGACGCAGACGATGACACCAATAGCGTCTTTGACATGCTGCTCGCTAAAAAGCGCGCGGGTGACCGGCGCGAATGGCTGGAATCTAAGGGCGACCTCGCCGACGTATAACCCAAGTTGGTTTTGAATTTTTGTCTGTAGGTTGGTCATGGCCTCCGTTGAGCGCTATAACCCATCAGAACTGTCGAAGGGAGAAGGTATCGATGGCCAAATCAATGTTTCCGAAGCTCGTGATTCTTCTGAGCGCCCTGGGTGTTGTGGCCCCGGCGCAGGCAGACTGGACATTGAGCGAAAGCTCACGCATCGGCTTTGTTTCGATTAAGAACAACAGTATTGGTGAAAACAACGCCTTCGAGCGTGTTTCCGGCAGTATCTCCGCGAATGGCCAGGTTTCGGTCAGCGTCGATCTGTCCTCCGTGGAAACGGGGGTTGGCATCCGCAACGAACGCCTCCAGAAAATGTTGTTTGAAGTCGCCAGCTTTCCATCGGCAACGATTAATGCGGCGTTAACTGATAAGCAGATTGCGGCGTTAGACGCCGGTGGTGCTCAAACTGAGAGCGTGGGCGTGAGCATTAGCCTCCACGGCAAGACCGTCAACAAGGCGGCTAATCTTTCAGTGAGTGCCTCTGGTGGTGAGATCCGCGTTATGACGACCCAGCCGATCGTGATCACGGCGCAGGAGTTTGGGCTTGAGGCAGGTGTTGCGGCGCTGCAGCAAATCGCTGGGCTCAATGCGATCAGCCGATCGATCCCCGTCACTGTGGACCTTCGTCTGACTGCCGATTAACGCTGTCCCGTTGCCTGCATTAAGGCAACCAGTTGTGATCGATAGCGTTTGTATCGCTGTCGATCGCCGCTGTCCCGTGCAAATGCAAGGAGTGCGTTGAGCACGTCAGGCTGGCCAGGAAGGTTTGCATTAAGCCGTTCTAGCACTGACATGGCCTCAGGTCCTGAGCCAGTGTCATTGAGCGCAATCGCATAAACGTATCGGTGCCGCGATCCCTGATCTTCCAGTTCTGCTGCCTTTTTTAGTGAGACAAGTGCCTTATCGGTTTGGCCAAGGCGGATGAGATGAAGACCTTGTGAGAACCATAGGCTTCCTGAGTCGGGGATACGCGCAAGGGCACTTGATAAAAGCGCCGACGCCTCATCATTTTTGCCCTCTCGTCTGAGAATATCGACCAAGTTTACGATCGCGGGTTCTAGCTGCGGGTTGAGTCGAAGCGCCTCTTCGAGTGTGGCCGTCGCTTTTGTACTTTCGCCCCGATCGATCCAGAAGTTGGCGACCTGAAGCTGTACCGAAGGCATGTCGAGATGATCGCTTTGTACAGCGAGATACTCCTCAAACAGCGATTCTAGATCGGCTATATCCTGCGGCCGCAGCTCTGACGCTGGGATGCCTGCCAGGAGCTGAGCGACCTCCATGCGAACACTAAGGTTAGTGTCCTTTATGAACGGCCGAATCATGAGGTAGCGCTGGACAGGCTCGACGCTTCGAAGTGCCCTTACTGCAGAAGCTCGCAATACTGGGCTGTTCGATCGCAGTAACATCGCCGCAGCGCTAGGCAGCTGGCGCGACCCTAGGTTGCCAAGTTGCTCAATTATCGACGCACGCATGAGGTTGGATTGACTGTCGTCCGCTACCAGAGATTCGAGCGTGGGCAGTGCTCTCAAATCACCCCGATCAGCACTGTACCGTGCCTTTGCGAGATTAAGATCTTGAAAGCGACTATTAACCCCCCAGGTTTGAAGTGCATCGTAGGCCCAGGCGTTACTCTTGTCCTCATGGCACTGCGTGCAGGCATTGGGGCTGCCAATGCTGAGCGAAATATCGGGTCGCGGTATACGCATGCTGTGATCGCGCCGCGCATCGACGGCCATGTAGACTTGCGATGGCATGTGGCAAGCAACGCAGGCGCTTCCAGTACTGGTCACTGCATGGCGGTGATGCACAGGTGCGTCGTAAGTCTCGCTTTTGTGGCACTGGGTGCAGATGGCGTTTCCTTCGGCAACCAACTCATTGCTGTGGGGGTCGTGGCAGTTGCTGCATACCACGCCTGCCTGCGACATCTTGCTCTGCATGAAGGATCCGTAAACATAAACCTCATCAAGAATCTGCCCGTCGTGCCAATACAGAGGAGATTCGAGCGTCGAAAGGCGGTGAGTATCAAGTAACGACTGCCCGTAGTGGTAGTCACCGAGTGTGGCTCGGCGCGAGTGACACCGTCCGCAATTGTCCACTTGTGTCTGGTCAGTCAGTGGGGCGACGCGATGCGCGATATCGTCCTCGGGCGCTCTACTCCATTGGCCTCGAGCAGCGAGTGAGAGCGCTAGTCCCATCTCTGCAGGACTCTGGCTGCGATTAACTTTTCCCGCTGTGGCAAGTTCAACGTGGCGCGAACCTGGTCCGTGGCACGCCTCGCAGCCAACATCAATTTGATCATAGGTCGTCGTGTATTGCCGGCGCTCTCCGTCGTAGCCCTTTACGACGTTGGTGCTGTGGCACTCAGCACACCGGCTATTCCAGTTGTGGTAGATGCCAGTCCAGTGCAGTGGGCTTTCTGAGGTGACAGGCTCTTGATCTTCGTAAATATGATACCATCGCTGTCCTCCTTCAGATGAACTACGAGCATCCCAAGCAATGCTTAAGGCATTGAGCCGGTCATTCTTTATAGGCAAAAGTAGCTGCTGGAGAGGATAAATGCCGAAGACGTACGCGACGCGATAGTCCTGTAATTCCCCGCTTTTATTGTCAGTTTTCACCCAGTATTCATCACCTCTGCGAGAAAAGGTGGTAGTGACGCCCTCGTAGATGAAGGTGGCATTATCAAAGTCGCCAAGTACGGTTTTGTCGTTGGCTTCTTGCATGGCCAGATCGTGGTGTGAGTTGGTCCAGTCCTGAACCTGAGCTTCATGGCAGGATGCGCAGGCGTCATTACCGACAAAGCTGTGTTGCGCGCTGTCTGCTAGAGCGAGCTGAGACATCAAGATAGACAGCAAAACAGGCAGCAAGAAAGACAGCGAAATAGTGCCCATGCGAATAACGATTGAACGCACGTTTTTCACGACCAGAGCTGTCCGCTCAGTTCAGCGACCGGTCTGCTTGCGCCTCGTGCAAGCCATTCGGCAAGTGCGCCTGCGACATCTTTAAAGTGAACATCGGGTGCCTCAGGCATGGCATCAAACCATCTACGCGCCGTCTGTGTTTCTAACGATTGCATCGTGGTTGCATACCCCAATTGCTCGAGCGCTGCCGCGTTAGATAGCTGCTCCATCTGCTTTGCTAATGGGCGTGTGAGAACGGGCTTCTTCCACTGCAAACACTCCGAGATGAGTTCAAAGCCAGTATTGCAGATAACACCTTGTGCGGCTGCAAGGTCGCGTTTGAAGCCATGGATATTGGCTTTTCGTCGCACAACATTACCCTGCACCTCATCACTGACCTCGGGCGAATATTGAATAAATGACTGGTCGGAGAAACCTTTAAGCCAGGCGGTCGTTATATTCTGATCCTCAAAAGGGAGATAAACGAGGATATGGTTAGCAACTGACTCAGGGTCGATTTTTGGTAGGTCAAGAATGGGCGGTAGAATTGTGTCGTCAAAGGGTGCCCAGTGTAGGCCTGCTGGTAGGTCGACCGGCGCAAACTGTTGCATCACCAAACGGCTCAGGGCGGTATCGCCCGTCATGGGTGTATCTTTACCAAAGGCGTACTGATGCCCAATACCGATAACCTCTCTGCCACGCGCTTTGCAGGCCCAAGCGGTCACTGGCTCATAATCGCAAACAATCAGATCGTACGGATCAAGATCGAGGTTTCTCGTGTCCCTGATGAAGGTGGCAGGAGAAAGAGCAATAGCTGTCTTTCGGTATCTCATTTTGCCAGCTTCAGTAACCATGGTAAGCCCTTCTCGGTGCTTGAAGTCACCGAACGGCTCCATATCAAACAGCTTCTCTTTGGGCCTGCCTGAAAATAGCCAGGTTACGTCAACATCGTAGTCCCTGAGTGCCTCGGACACACCGCGTGCGCGACTAATATGTCCCTGCCCGGTACCTTGGACACCGTAAAGAATTTTTCTTGTCATTACTGCGTTTTACCAGATGTTGAGCAGTGAGGCAGTGCCAACGGCGATCCCAGACCCCATGACCGCACCTGCAACGATATCTCCTGGGTAATGGACACCGATGATTACTCGCGATGCACCCACCAAAGATGCCCAGATGAACATGGCGGTGTACGCGCCACCAAAGCTGATGATGGTAATAGTTGAAAAGCAAAAGGCCGCTGACGTGTGGCCCGATGGGAAGCTGAATTTGTCGGATGCGGCGATAAGAGATTCGAGATTTTTCTTAAAGTCGCATGGCCGCAGCCGCTTTAGCGTGTTTTTCATGATGTAGTAGATGATTCGCTCCGCGAGCATGGCAACCGCGAGCGCCACCGTATAGGTGGGTGCCAGTAGCGAGCCAGATAGCCAAACTAATGCCGGTGTTAAGACTTGCAGATAACCATCGCCACTACGCGAAAAGGCAATAGCGCCCTTTGTCATTGCCTTGTATTCTCGACCGAGATGGAACACCTTGTCGAAAAGTGCGACGTCGATTTGTTGGAGTGCTGCCATGATCGCCATAGTAAGATTACTCCTCCCCCAGGTCGCCTTTTAACGGCGTCTCGGGTCACAATACCATGTAGTGTGTGTTCGAAATATCACAAAAATGTGACCGCAAAACAATGATTAGATGACAGCCAATATGCATATAGGGATTCTCAAAACAGACGCCGTAAGACCGGAATGGGTGCCAGACTTTGGCGAATACCCCGACATGTTTAAGCGTCTCCTATTGGAGGCGGATTCTTCGGTGAGTTTTGCGATCTGGGATGTTGAGCAGGGTGTTCATCCCACTGATCTCGACATTGATGCGGTGGATGGTTTTATTATCACCGGCAGCAAGAGCTCGGCCTACGACGACAAACAGTGGATTCGAGATCTCGAGGCTTTAATCCAGAAGCTCCATGCGAGGCGCAAAAAGATGGTTGGGATCTGCTTTGGCCATCAAATCGTCGCTAAGGCTTTAGGAGGCGTTGTCTCAAAGTCCGACAAAGGCTGGGGTGTCGGTATTCACACCTATGAGCTCGATAAAGCGCCCTTTGATGGAGCGCAGTCTGGTCAGCTGAAGTTGGTGGTGTCGCATCAAGACCAGGTACACGAGCTACCACCGGGTGCGCGCAATGTTGTATCCAATGCGCACTGTGAGAACGCGGGATTTGTCATGGGCGATCACATATTCACTCTTCAGGGACACCCCGAGTTCATCGACGAGTACTCTGAGGCGATTATGTCATTTCGTTACGACATGATTGGCGCTGACCGCGTCGCTCAAGGTCGCGCATCGCTGCAGCAGCACAATCACGAAGGCGGCCGAGTTGCTAGTTGGATGCTGAATTTCCTTACGAGCTAGCTTAGTAACTTAGGGAAGCAACATACCGGATTTAGCGAGATTGGAGAGAGGTTTCACAGACGCCGCACATTAGGACGTTTTGAGCAGGGACTTTCTAGATACAATTTGCGTTGTAGAAGATTAGAACTAGGTGACTTTAAAAGGCCTCGAGAATTACCACGTCCCAATACTTTCCATGGACGCCCATGGCTCCTGCGCTGGCAATGCATCGCCCTCCTGTAATAGCTCAATTGAAATACCGTCAGGTGATTTTACAAAGGCCATTCGGCCGTCCCGCGGTGGACGATTAATCACCACGCCCGCGTCGTACAGCTTCTGACAAGTCTCGTAAATATTGTCCACACCATAGGCAAGGTGGCCAAAGTTTGTGCCACGGTCATAGTCCACAGGGTCCCAATTGTAAGTAATTTCTATTACGGGACTTCGCGCGATTTCCACCTGATCAATATCGCGGGGTGCCGCGAGGAACACCAAGGTGAATCGCCCTTGATCACTATCGTAGCGTCGCAATTCAATAAGACCTAAATGAGTAACAAAAAAGTCAAGCGTTTGCTCGAGATTGGTTGCCCTAACCATGGTGTGTAAATAACGCATGTTTCTGCCTCTTTGCTGTCACGGCTCCATACGTCGGTGACTTCGCAAACTATTTAACTTCTCCATCTTAACTTATCCATCTCTCGCGGCAATCACCACTAAAGGTGCTTTGGCTGGGTTTACACTTTTAAAAACGTCGCTTGAGACGACTTTATCGGTTTGGCATTAAGGGGTCTCAAGACAACTTGGTGGCGTCGGGGTGATAAATCCATCTGAACCATTAAACCACGCTAAGATCGAAAAACTTGCCGAAGTTAAAGCGATGTTGTGTTTTTTGTTAGTTCCCTCAGGTTAAAGGCTGTGCATTACAGTGATTGGCATTGTCAAAAGTTGCACGCCGAAGTGCACTTCCTTACTTTTTTTTCGAAATAATCTATGAGTGGTCACCTGTACTACATTAAAGTGTCAAAGACTCCATTGAGATATGGTTCATATTTTCTCCATTTTTCCGAGCTACCACGATATACTTTTTGCCTAACTTGCTGTAAAGACGCTGTGCTTACAGACCTTGTGTTTTTTTCTGGTGATAGGCAGTTTTCATCCCAATCCAAATTAAGATAGTCAATTAGTTGTCGAGTCTCTTTTTCCTGACCAACCGTCAGAGCGTCATAGTCAAGGGTATAAATTTGTTTACTCAGTCTTTCTGACCAGAAATCCATTAGATTTTCGTAAAGACCGTGATACCTAACTACATCTTCTAGCGAACAAGAGTATCCAAGGCCATTTGCATCAAAATAAGTCGTAAAATTTGCCCAGCAAACTGCAGCGGGTTTTCGTTTCACATGTACGAACTTTGCCTCAGGAAAAGTCGCAGCGAGCAGTCCTAGATAGCGGAAGTTTTGTGGCATTTTATCTGTAATCATCGGTTTGCCATCGGAGAGACTTTCAAGTTTTTCAAGATATTTGTCACGAAACGTAACTAATGCCTCGGCGGTTGCACCATAAGCGTCGGTCGCAATCGCGGCGCCAAATTCCCTTACGAAAGGCAACTCGCCACCGCCTGCAATGTGTGAATGGGACGTGAGTATTTGTTCAACTAGCGTCGTGCCAGAGCGCGGCATACCAATGATAAAAATGGGTACGGATGTCTTCAAAAAAACCTCAGGGTTTAATGAAGCCTTCTCGATCTCGTCGTAATTAAATTTAATTTTTCTGAAAGTTTCGACATCCTGATTGATATCGTAGTTCAATAGCTTTTTGCGTAACCCATTACCCTCAGTGTAGTGAGTAAAGGCTTTTTCAAAATTCTCTAAATCTTCACAGGCTTTGGCCAAGCCAAAGTTGATATGGCAACGTCGCTCATCTGAGATTCTGTCATCGAGATGCAACTCCATCATTTTAGAGTATTGATCATCTTCGTGATCGAATTTTTTCGTTGTTACCAGATGCCTATGCGCTTCAGCGTAGTCTGGTTTTGAGTCAATGGCTCGCTGAAACCTTGCTCTCGCGTCGTCAAATCTACCTATGCCTTGCAGGACTATACCCAGATTATTATGCGCTTCAGCATAGTCGGGCCTGAGGGCTGCAGCTCGCTCGTAGCTGGCCTCTGCCTCATTCAGGTTTCCAAGTAATTGTTGAATAACACCCAAATTATAGTGTGCTTCGGTGAAGCTAGGCCTCAGAGTTGTCGCGTGTTTATAGCTGCTGGCTGCATCGTCCAATTTGCCGAGTCGCTGTCGCGCATTACCTAAGTTGTTGTGAGCCTCGACAAAATCAGATTTTAAACTTATCGCTTGCTGATAGCTGGCTTCCGCTTGATCTATCTCGCCCATTAATAGCAGTGTATTGCCTAAATTATTGTGTGCCTCAACAAAGGTGGAGTTCAACGCTATCGCCTGCTGATACCTCTCTCTCGCCTCGTTTAATCTGCCTAAATCTTGCAACGTGACCCCCAAGTTATTGTAGGCGTCAACATAGTCGGGCTGTAGCGAAATGGCCTGCTCGTAATTGGTTTCTGCTTCTTCCAATCTTCCAAGCGAACGTAAGGTGTTGCCGAGGTTGTTGTGCGCTTCAATGAAGTCCGGGTTCAGGCTTATCAAATTCCGATAACAAGCCTCTGCTTCGCTTAACCTCTCCAAGGCTTGATAAGTGTTACCCAAATTGTTGTGGGCGTCAGCGTAGTCAGGCTTCAGCGATATCGCTTTCTTGTAACTTACCTCGGCGTCGTCTAATCTGCCCAACCGTGTCAGCGCGTTGCCGGCGTTGAAGTGCGCTTCTGCGTCTTCAGGGCTTAAAGCGATAGCCTTTTTGTAAGCCTCTACAGCCTCAGCCTGCCGACCTGTTGCTCCAAGAGCCGCTCCAAAGGCCTTCCAAGCAAATTGGTAGTCAGGAAACTTCTCAATTATGGACGCCGCAATACGCTCGACATCAGCATATTGACCATTTTGGAAGCACTTTACCAGCTCGGCGATTTGTTGCGGTGGTGGACTTTTAGTGCCGCTTGCAGGTGTGGGAGAAGAAAGTAATTTGCCTAATTTCTTCCCGTCAAATCCTTTCTTCTTGGCCCTTTTAATCGCTGATTTAGCGGCCTTCAGTTGAGACGTTTTTACTAGCGCGTCAACATAACTGAGCCAATGTTGCTCTACATTTGGATTTATTTCCAAAGCGGCTTCGAAAAGCGGTAGAGCGGCATCTATCTGATTTACCGATACTGCGATTACTCCTAAATTATGGTTAGCTACTGGATGCTTGGGCTGATTCTGCAATACAGCCCGGTAAATACGTTCAGCTTCTTGGACCTTGCCCTCTTTATGCGCAGCTATCGCACGCCGCAGAGCTTGGTCAACTGTCAATTCCATAATAAAGCCCCCGTTGTCGCGGCACTGCGCGCCCGAGCACTAGCTTCTTAATTCAGTGTTCGCTGCATCACTTGTTAAGAGCTGCTAACCTCACTCGCGAACTCAGGCGTCGCTATCTTTCGAGTCTAGTTAAACACGAGTACCCTTGACACGTCGTCGCAATATTACATCGAGTATTTCGAAACATTAAGTTCCTTTTTTTACCGCGCAACTGTGTATCGAGAGGCCTTCATGACACCTCTAGGCCTTTGTTGCCGGTTACGATCCTCACGAGTGTAATCGCACTCGTAGACTCACCTTGCCTACGAATCATAACTAAAGCTCCCATCATATGAACGCCACAGATTTTTTTTCGTCTTAACAAATGCGTGCCCCCGAACTCATTGGCTTGATCGCTGCACAAGATAGTTTATGCGAATAGCGATTTTAAGGCAGTTATTTGGATTATTCTGGCTATACCAACCTGTCTTTTTTGACTGGTGCTGCTTTGCCAGCTGAGGCGACGGCTTTGGTGGCGGGTTCGGTCAGAAGTGCTCGATTTGATTATTGACATTAGAGCGAATATTTTTCGTGAGAGGACTATAAGTTTGAAGTTACCAATGCAAGAAATTCAAGCGGGTCAGGAGTGCCGGGTCCCGTGGCTGCAAAGCGTTGGTTTATTGTAGATGAGATCGAACAGGACTTTCCGCTACCCGTGTTTATTAAATCACAACACCTCGAGGTTCCCGTCAATGGTTGCGAGGACTCGTTATGGGCAATTGCCGCTACTATACAGCGCGAGCCAAATACCTGCTTCCACTTTTGCATAAAAGCCCAAGTGACTTGCCGGTGGTGATTACCTTCATACAAAAATCACCTGTCGTCCTGACGAGTAAATGGCTATTCAATTGTGGCTCGTAAAGGGCATGAGTCTTGGGGAAAATTTTGATTTAGAGGATCCCAAGGGGGATGGTGGTGCTGCTCGAGCACCAGGTATGCATCTCAAATCTTATGTAATCATACGACACATCGAGGCCGGCAAGCAGAGGTTCAGGCTGGCATCATCGCGGCAAGACCAAGTCGACTTTGCGGTCGATAAGGATCTGAGCCTGCGCCGCATTCGCTTTAATCATGAACTAAAAGGTATCAATAAGAAGTCTCACGAGGGTGGATTAGAGCATCGAGATGCTGATTGTCTTTCATCAGAAGAAACTTTGAGCACGCGACTAACAGTCATTGCGAAAACCTGTGGCGGCATTTCTGAATGAACGACCGACCTGAGCCTGGCACCTATGTGCATTACAAAAATGGTAGGTGTTATACGGTCATCGATGTGGTGAGGCACTCAGAAACCGAAGAGTGGATGGTGCTGTACCGCCCTGAGTATGGTGATTACGGCCTATGGGTTAGGCCACTGGCCATGTTTATGGAAATCGTTGAAAAAGACGGACAGCCAGTGAGGCGATTTGCACCCCTATAGCGTTCGGCGTTAGGCGCTGCCTAACAGGCGCGAACCCATAGTGTCTTCAGCTGACCCGCGATTGCCGTAAAGCGTGACATTTGCCGCGTCCGGCCGTAACAGTGTGAGAGCTGATCGTGTGCGTTCACGCAATCCCGCAATGAGCATACCGTTTCTCTGATTTGCGTTCTTGCTCGCCTCCCCCTTCTCGCGCAGCTCATCTACACAGCAAAGCGCCCGGTCACGTAACCCTTTGAATAAACCAGGATGTAATTCGATTTGCGCCCGGAGGCCCTCTTTCAATCCCAGATTTTCTCGCTCATGCCTTGCTTGGGCATGCGCAGCAATAGCCCGCTGCTTCGCCGCAACTGCCTGCTCGAGCCGCTCGGCGTTGGAACCCATAAGCGCCTCGTGCTCAATATCAAGGGTTTCAACAACCTGCGTTAGCGTTTCGAGCTCGTACTCGAGCGCATGCGCTATAGATTCAGCGCTGGCGGCGTGACTGTCAGCGTTCACCATACTTACAGCAACTCTTTTTCAATGGTCATTAACGCATCCGCTATACGATCTGCATCAACTTCATAGCTACCGTCAGCAATTTGCTGGCGAATCGCTTCAACTCGATCAAAATCCACTCCCTCCGCTGAAGATACTTCGGCTTGAAGTTCAGCCAGCCTAGATGCGGTGTTTGTTAACTGAACCGAGTCCGTGCGCATTACGTCAGTAGCGCTCGCTTGTTCGCCACTACCACCACGAACGCGAGTGTCCAACCGCTCAGTGTCGAGGCGAGGACCCGGCTTAATTCCTGATGTATCGATAGGACTCATTCTACTCTCCGCGACATATTATCGACCAATAATGCCCTTGCGTATTGAATAGCGGCAATTGAACTCAAAACATTAGAAAGTTTACACATTTTTTTCCTCATTGCATCAGCACCTTACCACTTGCCATGATCAAGCCCTCTACTTTTTTCCCCGAACTGGTGTTTTGAACTAACAAGCGATCTCCTGCAGCACCGTTTGCTAGCGCTTTACCTTGCATATTGACCAAAAGCCCGGAGCTTCGAGCGACCAAATCGACCGTTTGTCCGCGCTCTATGATTTGGGGTGACACAAGGTCAGATGAGCGAAGTGGATTGCCCGATCGCAAGTGCTTGCGCGCTTCTTTTCCAATGATTTTATTTTCGTCGGTAACGTAGCCAATCAGAGGTCGTGAAATCTCTTGCTTGCGCCATTCGATGTCACCTCGACTAATAATATCGCCACGATTTACTGAATAACTTAGGACAGGTAGTTCCATCGTTGTCGTCACTGTCGCTCGGACATGAACAGTCCAGGTCGCAGGACTCACGCATTTTACTGCAACACTGACCGGTCCGAGGACGCGCTCTCCGGATGACGAAGTACTCAGCGGCACATCACAAGCCATCAAGTTAATGCGCGAATCGACCGGGCGAACGGTCACATTTACATCGTTGTGTCCTTGCTGAAGCGCGCGCTTCTCCGCAAACAGCGCGGCCGTGTCGGCAATGGTGGAAACCGATTGAGCGGCAAACACCCACTGCGGTGTCAGTAGAATGAAGGTGGCCACTATGAGCCCATTTTTGCTTACCATGCGGCAGCACTCCTCTAACGTTTTTTTGACGTTGTAACGGTCTTCACAAAGGTATAAGCAAAACCAATGCCAACTTTTTTGACGCTTGTCTAAACGTCCGTCGCTCGGCAGTGGCAAACTGAGTCATTCCTCTGTTCAGGCCAAGGTGGAAGGCCAATGCTCGCCATGTGCACTACCCGTAGGCTGCCAAGATGCGAAAGAACGCCTTTCAGATGTGCTGCAGCTATGTCGGCCGTCCTCAAATCGTCTTCAGCGGGCGGTCGAATAGGGGGTATGACTCAGATTAACGCTCATCCTCGACTCGCAAGCTTTTCGGAGAGCGCTAAAAAATCTTTCTATATAAGTTCTTTAAAAAAGCGTTTTGTCAATGAGCTTTTTTAGGGTGGCCTTTCTAGAAAAGACATGTTTCGGGCAACTCAGTTAGGCCAGCATATTGTCACCGGTCAGCGCGCTGTCCCTTAAAAGTGCGCTACTCGTGGCAGGCACGTTGCCTCTTGTGCGTCGTCTCCTACCTGACGTGTCACCCGAGCAAGAGCCGCGCACGCTACTAAAGAGCGGTGTGACGCAGCGCCATTACGAGCAAATTAACCTAACGATGTAGCTGCGTTGGAGCGTCGTTAGTTTTATTGGACCTTTTGGCTTGGGCTCGTGTTGTTGCATTGGTGTCAAAACTTTGCCGCCTAATATTTCCGACGGTAACTAACTGTTTCTACTCGCTTTATTAAGTTGGCATGGCTTTTGTATGTCACTAAGCAACAGGTGACATGGGAACAGGCCATGACAGCAATAGACAAAGCATTGGGAATCTCGCCTCAGGTATTGGCGCTTCGTGCTCAACGAATGAACTTGTTGAGTTCGAATATCGCCAATTCTGATACCGCCGGATACAAGGCGCGTGACATTGATTTTGCGGCAGCGCTAAGTCAGGCGGAGCAATCGCAAGGTCGGTTTGAGCGAACTCATTCTGCGCACATTGCTTTAAGTGGGTCCGTTGGGCAGCCGGACGTGATGTACCGAGTGCCTGCCGAAGTGTCACCCGATGGAAACAGTGTCGACCCGACTATGGAGCACCAGGTGTTCATGGAGAACGCACTGAGGTATCAGGCAAGCCTGCAACTCCTCGACAGTCGCATTAAGGGCATCAAAAACGCCATTAAAGGAGACTCATAATGAGCTTATTTGACGCGATGAGTATTGCCAGTACTTCGCTTACGGCTCAGACCGCGAAGTTGAACACCATTGCTAAAAACATGGCTAATGCGGATACGGTCGCCTCGACTCCTGAGGCTACCTATACCGCGCAAGCGCCGCTGTTTCGCGCCGTTCTCGAAGGTCAGATTGACCCTAATGATCCCTCTCAGATGGGTGTGGTCGTTGAGGACATCGTTACGGTGGGTGGTCCCGCGCTGCAGGAATTCAACCCCGCGCACCCTCTGGCAGATGAGAACGGATACATCTACAAGCCCGATATCGACGCAGTCACTGAAATGGCGGAGATGATGCAGGCTTCGCGCTCGTTCCAGAACTCTGTTGAAGCCATCAACACGGCAAAGCAGCTGGCCCTTCGAACATTGACCTTAGGTAAGTAATCCAATGATTAACGGTACCCCGACAGACATCTTTACCTCTTTAAATCCTGGTCAGGCGGCGGGAGCTTCACGCTCTCGCAACATATCCGATATGGGCTCAGACGATTTTATGGCGCTCATGATTGCGCAGATGAAAAATCAGGATCCGACCAAGCCCATGGACCAGATGGCCTTCATGAGCCAGCTCGCCGAGTTCAGCTCTCTGTCCGGTATCCAAGAACTTAACGGTGCCTTTGGTGAGCTCTCTACCAACTTGACGGGAGCACAAGCAGTACAGGCGTCCTCGCTTGTAGGTCGTAGCGTGGCGATGGACACCCAGGTTGCAGCACTGGCACCTGTGGGCCGTAACGAAAATGGTGATACGGTCAATTTGCTGTCTGCCACCGTGGATATGGGAGATGGCAGTGAAGGAGGCGTCTTTGAGGTAAGAGACAACGCCGGCAATCTGGTCTTCTCGGGTCAACTACCCGCCGGATCGGGCCAAGTCCCGGTTGTTTGGGACGGTCAAGCGGCTGATGGCAGCTACCTCCCGCCCGGGGACTACAGTATTTCAGCACGTGTAGAGCGTGGCGGTGACCTCCGCGATGCACGCGTCTATGGGCACGATACGGTGATTTCCGTGGCCATCGGCTCTGGCAATCAAGTGACATTGAACTTAGCGAGCGGTCGCTCGGTGGATGTAAGCGACGTAAAAGAATTTTTCTGATTTACAACGAGGAACTAAACCATGGCATTTAACACATCAATCTCAGGACTGCAGGCCGCCCAGACAGATATGGGCGTGATCAGTAACAACATTGCAAACGTCGGGACCACCGGTTTTAAGCGAAGCGATTCGCTGTTTGCCGAGCTATATACAGCATCACTTGGTGGTGCCGGCACCCAGCCAGGCTCAGGTGTGACCTTGGAGCGTATTCGAAGTGACTTCGGTCAAGGCAGCTTCGAATTCACCTCAAGTCAGCTTGATTTGGCCATTGACGGTAACGGGCTGTTCGTTCTTCAGAACGGTTCAGAAACGCTCTACACACGCGCCGGTGCTTTCCGTCTGGACAATGACGGTTTCGTTGTAACTGAGGGTGGTGCCAACCTTCAGGGGTATGGCGCCGACGATAACGGTCAGATCAACACGGCGCTGGGTAACCTTCAGATTACCAATGCGCTGCTTGCTCAGAAGCCAACGGAAGAAATTACGTTTAACGGCAACTTGGATTCGCGCGCTACGGCACCGACAACTGCGCCGTTTGATGCGACGAACCCCGCGACCTACAACTTTACATCGACGACCACCATTTATGACTCTGCGGGTACTGCCCATCAGGTAACGCTCTATTTTGCGAAGGACGCAACGGCAGCTAACCAGTACAACGTGACAGCTAGCATTGACGATGTTGTGCAGCCTGAAACTGCTGCGCTTGTTTTTGATAATACAGGTGTGCTTGATGCAACCTCTGTCACGGCATTAAACTTGGCGAGCTATACTCCTGCAAACGCAAACGCTCAGCCCATTAACATCGATTTCTCGACCGTTACCGGCTACGGTGCTACTTCAGCAACGTCCGGTGTCACGCAAGATGGCTATGCTGCTGGCCAGTTGGCGGGCTTCGAGTTTGATCGAACCGGAATTGCCTACGCGACTTACACCAACGGCGAGACACGTGCTGTCGGTCAGGTAGCACTCGCCACCTTTACTAACCCAAGTGGTTTGGAGTCTGTGGGTAAAACTAATTTTGCTGAAAGCTCAACCTCGGGTGTTGCTGCCATTGGAACGCCTGACTCGGGTGCACGCGGCATTATAAGGCCCTCTGCCCTTGAGTCTGCAAACGTCGACTTGACGGTAGAGCTGCTCGCTTTGATTGAGGCGCAGCGCAACTTCCAGTCAAACGCCCAGGCAATCCAGAACGCGAATGATGCCTCTCAGGCCATCCTTCAGCTTCGTTAATTGGGTATTAGGTAGGTAATTCGTTATGAGTACCGTTTTTCAAGTTACCGCTGCCGCTAGCCGCCAAATTGCTACCGCGCAAGCGGCGGTGACGCACAATTTGGCAAACGCGGGGACCACCGCGTTTAAAGCTGACCTGTTCTATGCCGAGCAGGGCTATGCCAACAAGGGCGAAGTGGGCGCGTCTGCGGTCGACTTTAGAGCGGGAAATATCGCGTATACCGGCCGCGATTTGGATATTGCGATTGCAGGCGATGGATGGATGCAGGTGATCACACCCGCTGGTGAGGAAATTCTCAGCCGGCGCGGTGATTTACGCATCGATCCAAACGGTAACCTCATCGACGCAGGTCAAAACCAAATATTGGGTGACGGCGGTCCTATAAACGTGCCCGCCGATAGCCAGGTCACCATCGGTGCCGACGGAACGGTCTCGTTCATTCCTCGTGGCGAGACCGCGCTGGGCACGGTGGTGATAGGTCGTATTTTGCTGGTTAATCCCGCGCCAGAGACCTTAACCAAAGGCTTGGATGGCAACATCCGGGCCGAAGGACAGGCAAACCTTGAGCCGGCTGCTGATGTGCAGCTAGCTGTTGGTGCGCTGGAGACGTCAAATGTGAACCCCATTGCCAGCATGGTCCAGATGATCGAGCTTTCGCGCTCGTTTGAGGGCCATATCCAAACCATGAAATCTGCCGATGAGCTGGATGCCTCGAGCGCCAGTCTCATGCGGCTTGAATAAGACTTGAACTGAGGAGTCAGTAACATGAGCCAATCATTGTGGATTGCAAAAACCGGATTGGATGCACAGCAGACCAAGATGGCCACTATTTCGAACAACCTTGCGAATGTCAGTACCAACGGCTTTAAGCGTGGCCGCGCCATTTTCGAGGACTTGCTGTATCAAAATGTCCGACAGCCAGGCGCGCAGTCCTCGCAGGACACCATGTTGCCCTCGGGACTTCAGGTCGGTACGGGTACTCGTGTCGTTGCGACGGAGCGTTTGTTCACGCAAGGGAACTTGGTGCAGACTGGTAACGCGCTTGACCTAGCAGTACAAGGCCGTGGTTTCCTTGAAGTGCTCATGCCCGACGGTTCTCAGGCGTTTACCCGCGATGGGTCTTTGCACCTCAACGATCAGGGCATTCTGGTGACCTCAGCCGGTTATCAGCTCCAGCCGCCTGTCACAATTCCTCAGGATGCGCTCAGCATTACGGTCGCCCCTGATGGCACGGTGTCAGTTCAGCAACCCGGATCACCGCAGGCCACACAGGTTGGCCTGATTCAGCTAACAGACTTTGTGAATGCGGCGGGCCTTCAGGCGCGCGGCGAAAACCTCTATCTCGAGACTGGTGCCAGCGGTTCACCCCTGCCTGGTAACCCTGGCCTAAATGGTCTTGGCACCTTGCAGCAAGGGTTCGTTGAGGGCTCTAACGTCAATGTGGTCGAGGAGATGGTCAACATGATTGAGACGCAGCGTGCTTATGAGATGAACTCAAAAGCCATTTCGACGGCTGACCAAATGCTGCAGTACGTCTCACAGAACCTTTAATGCGTGAATAGTGAGGGACCACCCATGAAAATTCACCAACAGATCGGACTTCTAGTGTGCGTAGTGTTTGGCCTCGGTGGCTGCGCTGGCATCGAGAGCAGGACACATCCTGCTTACGCGCCGATGGAGCCGATTGTTTATACGAACCCTAGCGAGGGCGAAACCGCAGGCAGTCTCTACAAGGAGCAGCGCGGTTTGAGTTTATTCGCGGACACCCGCGCTCGCTCCGTAGGCGACATCATTAGCATTGTGCTGACCGAGTCCACACAGGCCTCGAAGAATGCGGGTACAGCCATTGCTAGGGACTCCGGCGTTGACGTGAGCCCACCAACCATATTCGGTCAAACTGGCACTAGTTTTGGCGTCGATCGCTTCCGCGGCCTGACGTTGGAACAGAGCATCGAGTCTGAGTCGGAGTTTTCAGGAAATGGCTCTACCAACCAGTCCAACTCACTGTCGGGCGCTATCGCCGTTCAAGTCGCACGTGTCTTGCCAAATGGCAATCTCATGGTGCAAGGCGAAAAGTGGCTCGCGCTCAACAAGGGCGAGGAGTTCATCCAGCTGCGCGGCATTATTCGACCTCAGGACATCAGCTCGACCAACACGATTCCTTCCACCTTGGTCGCGGATGCGCGCATTTCGTACGGTGGTACGGGAATGATTGATCGCGCGAACTCGCCAGGGTGGTTTTCTAAATTCTTCAACAGCCCGCTAAATCCTTTTTAGGGAGATGATGATGATCAAGCGAAACGTATTGGATATTTCCAAATCCGTCATCTTTGCTTTTGCCAGTTATTTGGTGGTGCTGGCTGTTTTCGCGGTGGCCTTCCCCAAGGAAGCTCAGGCTGAGCGCATTAAAGACATTGCCATGATCGAGGGTGCACGAAGTAACCAGCTGATTGGCTTTGGTTTGGTTGTGGGCCTCGACGGTACCGGTGACCAGGTAACGCAGACACCCTTCACCATTCAGGCTGCGCGCAGCATGTTGCAGCAGTTTGGGGTCAATCTGCCTCCGGGTGTGAACCCGCAGACCAAGAACATGGCCTCGGTCATGGTTACGGCAGAGTTGCCACCCTTTACCAAGCCCGGCCAAAAAATGGACGTGACGGTATCTTCGGTCGGTAATGCTAAAAGCCTACGTGGCGGAGAGCTTTTATTGACTCAACTCAAAGGCGGTAACGGCGAGGTCTACGCTGTAGCACAGGGTGGACTAGTGGTTTCAGGCTTCGGTGCCGAAGGTTTAGATGGTTCGAAAGTCAGTGTGAATACCAAGGCATCGGGTCGTATTCCTAACGGTGCGCTCATCGAGCGCGAGGTGGGTAATGCACTGGACGATGGTAGCGACCGAATTACCTTTCACTTGCACACGGCTGATTTTTCTACCGCGCGTAACGTGGCCTTCGCGATCAACAGCATAATGGGACCCGACACAGCAGAAGCACTGGACGCTGTGTCTATTTCAGTTCGTGCACCGACAGAAACAGCACAGAAAGTCTCGTATCTTGCGGAGCTAGAGAACATCGAGGTCAGTAAAGCGGCGAGCGCAGCCAAAATCATCGTGAACGCGCGAAGCGGCACGATTGTCATTGGCTCTGAAGTCATCGTGAAACCCGCGGCAGTTGCTACCGGTGCACTAACTGTGACTATTGATGAGGCGATTGCCGTGTCTCAGCCTGGACCTTTTGCGGCGGGTGGTGAGACCGCAGCCGTTCCTGACACGAACGTGGCGATTGAAGAGGAGGAAGTGAACTTCTTCGTGATGGAAGGTGGCGTCAATCTTCAGGATATCGTCACAGCCATTAATAAAGTGGGTGCTTCACCCGGTGATCTCATTTCAGTACTCGAGGCCCTGCAGCAAGCCGGTGCGCTGAGTGCCCAGATAGTGGTCATTTAAAAGGATTTCCTGAGGAATTACTGATGAGCGGCGCCATTTACAACGACTTCAGTCAGTTCACGACGCTTCGTGCAGAGGCAACGACGAATCCGAACGCGGCGCTCGAGGACGTGGCCGCGCAGTTCGAGTCGATCTTTCTGCAACAAATGCTCAAGTCCATGCGTGATGCCACGGTAAAGAGCGGCTTATTTGAGTCATCGCAAATGGAGACCTACCAGGGCATGGCGGACCAGCAGCTGGCAGTTCAGCTCTCAGAGCAGGGCGGCATTGGCTTGGCTCGAATGATGGTCGAACAAATGCAGACGCGCGGCTTGGTGCCTGAGTCGGACGGTGACACAAACGGCGTAACGGCAGCTTCAAAGCCGGAGGCGCAGCACGACGTGACTCAGGTTTTTGGTCCTTTTGTCGCTAATGCTTACGACGTGAGGAGCGACAATTAATGTCTAACATCTTCGATGTCGGATCTTCGGCGCTGAACTCGCTGCAGCGGGCCATTTCGACGACCGGCAATAACATTGCAAATGCGAATACTGATGGCTATAGCCGCCAGCAAGTCGAGTTTACCTCACGCGCACCCGATCGTATTGGTGGAGTAACGCTCGGCACAGGCGTGGAGATTAGCTCCATTCGTCGCGCGTACGATCAGTTTCTGACGCAAGACGTTCAGGCTCGTACCAGTTCGTCGGGTTATTACAGTTTTTATTCCACCACAGCTGAACAGATTGACAATCTGATGGCGGACCCCGCCACCAGCATTTCATCGGCTATGGATCAGTTCTTTGCCGCCATGGAAGCAGTCGCTAACAGCCCAACCTCCCAACCGGAGCGCCAGGTACTGCTCTCAGAGGCGGGCACACTCGCCAACCGCTTCAATTACGTCGATGCGCGCTTGAGCGAGCTCGCCGAGAACACAAACGAGCAGATGTCGGTCTTTGTGATGGACATCAACCAGCACACAAAGGACATTGCTCAGCTCAACCAGCAAATTGCGCGCCTTGAGCGAACTCCTGGAGGCTCGCCTAATGATTTACTCGATCAGCGTGATCGCGCTATCGAGTCGTTATCCAAACTGGTTCGTGTCGATACCCGTCTGCAAGAAGATGGTTCTGTTAATGTCTTCATATCGTCGGGCCACCGACTGGTCAGTCAGTCAGGTGCCGAAACCCTGCGCTTGGGTTTAGCACCAAATCCCGACGGCCCCGCGCGGCTTTACATATCAGCACCGGGCGGTGCTGATACAGAAATTACTAACGTATCACTCGGTGGTGAGTTCGGCGCTGCAATGGACGTATCGAAAAACGTCATTGATCGGGCGCGACGGGATATAGGTTTACTCGCCGTGGGCCTCACTGAAACTTTTAACGCGCAGCACAAAGCCGGTGACACACTTAGTCAGGAAGCGGGCTCCGAGTTCTTCGCCTCCATTACTCCCGTTGCCACGGCCTCTCCCTTGAACTCCGGAACGACGACTGTCTCCGCGGTTATTGACGATGCGACACAGATGACAGGTGCTTCTTATCAGATTGATTACACCGACAGCGTGGTGACTATCACCAATCTGTCGACCAACGCGAAGCAGGAAATCAATGGCACTACGCTATCGATTGACGGCTTAACCTTTACGGTCAGTTCGTTTTCTAACCTAACTGATGGCGATCGATTCTTAGTAGAGCCCACGGGACGGGCTGCATCGTCAATGGCGGTTGCCATCACTGACACCCATGACGTAGCCGCCGCGAGCTCGGGCGGCAATGTGGGTGACAACCGAAATATGCTTAGCCTCATTGCGCTTCGTGAGGCAAAAAATCTTAGAGACGGGACCAAGAGTATTTATGACATATACAACAATGCGGTGTCTGAGGTGGCCGTTATTACGCGCAGCGCGCGAGCGAATGCAGACACAGAAATATCATTGCTGCAATCAGTGACCGACCGACGCGATGCGATTACCGGCGTCAACCTCGAGGAAGAGGCGACCAACTTGATACGTTATCAGCAAGCCTATCAGGCAGCGGCACAGATTATAACGACGGCTAATGATGTCTTCGATACCCTATTGCGGGTGACTTCACGATGATTGGGAGAATGTCTTCGCAACAAATTCATCAAAGTGGTCTTGATGTGATTCTGGACGCGCAAGCCAGGCTTGCACGGACTCAGGAAGAGCTTGCCTCGGGTAAGAGCATCCTGAACCCATCGGATGACCCGGTTGCTTCAGCGCAAATTCAGAACATAAACAGCGAGCTAAAACGGATCGAAACACTGCAAAAGAATATAAACTTTGCATCCAGCGAGCTGGCGATGGTGGAAGACTCCGTTGCAAGCATTGAAAACATTTTGATGCGAGCCCGAGAGCTCGCCGTGAGAGGAGCGAACGACTCTCTTTCCGCACAAGACCGGGAGATTATCGCAACGGAAATCGACAGCCTTCGAGAGCAACTAATTGCGGCTGCAAATACACAAAGCACTAATGGCGATTACATTTATGGGGGCTTTGCGGTGGCCTCGGCGCCCTACGCTGATGTCGGCGTCAATGCGGCCTATAACGGCGATAACGGAACCAAGTCAGTCAATATTGCGCCCGGCCTTACTGTTCAAACCCGTGTGGTAGGTTCAGAAGTTTTTGGACAAGGCAGCGCAGCAACTGGAATGCTCAGCGCTTTTGAAGCCCTTGCTGTGCTTAGCGCGGGCCTTCGACGGAATGCAACAGTAGCAATTACCTCGCTAAGCAATGACGGTACCGCTGTGACTGAGGATAAGGCGATTAACATTGCCATGAGCGCCTTGGATAGCAATTTAGAAAATGTCCGATCGGTCAGAACAGATCTTGGGGTTCGCATGAATCGTGTAGACGAACAACAGTCGCTTAACGAGAATTTTAATGTCCGGCTTCAAGAAACACTGTCAGGTCTTGAAGACCTTGACTACACCAAAGCCATTACTGAGATGAACTTGCAGATGGTCGCCCTTGAAGCAGCACAGAAAGCCTACACAAAGACCCAAAGTCTCTCTTTGTTCAACTATCTCTGAATAACATTTTGCTGACAAGCCTTCTTGCTAGGAAAGTCGAGATAACTGCCGAATCGCTTCCAGTAAAACTTTTTCTAAAGTAATTATAGAGCCAGTCGCTAATCGAGGTGAAGCGGCGCTGGGTCTAGTGTTTCAGTGCCATCTTCTAACCTTTCCAACTGAGGGCGCGCGTTGCGGGCCACTAGGAGTGACAAAATGGCACAGACAATCAACACCAACATCGCGTCGCTTACAGCGCAACGCAATCTAGCCGCCAGTCAGAGAGACGCTAACCAAGCAATGGAGCGGCTGTCTTCTGGTCTTCGTATTAACAGTGCAAAAGATGACGCTGCCGGTCTCGCAATATCTAACCGGCTGACAGCACAAATAAACGGCATCAATCAGGCTGTTCGTAATGCGAACGACGGACTTTCTGTTTCGCAAGTTGCAGAAGGCGCCTTGGCGGAAACTGCAACTTTGTTGCAACGAATGCGAGAGCTTGCTGTGCAATCTGCGAACGCGTCGAACTCGTCGGCAGATCGAACTGCACTCCAGACCGAGGTTACTCAGTTAGTTGCTGAGATGGATCGGATTGCAACCAACACAAAGTTTGGAACTACTGCATTACTTGACGGGACATATACTAGTAAGGCTTTCCAAGTAGGTGCAAATGCTAGTGAAACTATGTCACTGTCAATCTCATCTGCGAAGTCAACCGCCTTGGGTAGCACATCGTCAACGGCATCAACTGTAAACTTCGCCAACTTTAGATCTGCTAATGCCGGTACGGTTGCAGCTAGCCCAACTTCTGACGTGACGGCACAAACGCTGACGTTAGAGACTAATGGGGTGAGCACAAACGTATCAGTTGCTGCTGGTGCTTCTGCGGCCACAGTTGCGACATCTTTCAACGCAGCCCAATCAGACGTGGTCGCTTCTGCATTAACGGGTGTACGTATCGACATCAACGATAGTGCTGCCAGTGATACCATGTCGTTAACGATAAATGGGACAACGCTGTCTGCGATAGCGATTACGAGCGACGCAAACTCGTCGGCAGCCATCACGGCGGCCATTCAAGGTAATTCCACTCTGGCTGCTTCACTAACCGTGACCGATAACGGTGATGGAACCGTCGATATTATCGATTCAACCGGAGCGGATATCACGATAGATGATCTGACTTTGGCCGATAATGCAGGTGGTGACCTAGACGCCACAGTTCAGTCGTTGACTGCAGCGGGTACCACAATTGGCACTACAACAGCGGTAACTAGCGGCAGTGGCGTGGTGATGACAGGTCATCTGTCGTTCACAGCCGCGGATGCGACTAAGTCGTATTCTTTGTTCTCGTCTGATGGCTCCGGCAACCTAACTACAGCAACATCATCGAGTAAGGGAACTGGCGCTGCGGAAAACATCACGTTTACCGGCTTCACGACGGCAAACAACAACAGCATTGACGCCGCTACTCCAAGCTCGGCTGTAACTGCTCAAACGCTGACCTTAGTGACTGATGGTTCTTCAGACAGCATCGCTATCGCGGCTGGTGCTACTGCACAAGACATCGCTACATCGGTCAATAATAATCTAAGCGGAATCAGTGCCACTGCTACATCGGGCGCGCGACTAACGGTTGGCGGCACACTTGACTCTTCGACTGGTACTTACACGCTTACAGTCAATGGTGTAGCGTTGGCTTCTGTTGATACCGACGCAACCACCGGTAATACAGCGGCGAAGGTAGCCGGACTGTTGGTTACTGCCATCAACACGACGAAGGCAGACTCTATAGGAAAGACACTTACGGCGGTGGACAATGGTGACGGTAGCTTTGACATCATTGATGCGACCGGCGCCGATATTGTTATCGACGACTTCACTGAGTCAGCTACCAGTGCAACACTCTCAGTGAGAGCCCTGGATGCTACAGGTGCCCTCTCCGGTGATGCTGCTGTCTCCGTTACGAAAGGTCAAGGTACTCGGGTAACCGGTGACGTCGTTTTCACCGTAGACGATACTACTAAGTCGTATCAGATGTTCTCTAGCGCAACTGGAGGGAACGTATCTACGGCTACAACGTCTATTGCAGGCACGTCGACTATTTCGTCGACAACCACTACCTCGTCATCTGTTAGTGCAATTGACATCTCGACAGTGGCCGGAGCGACATCGGCACTGACGTCAATTGATGCTGCGTTGACAACGCTAGATGCGAATCGTGCGACCTTAGGTGCGGTTCAGAATCGGTTCGATTCGGTTATTTCTAACCTCTCGAATGTCTCGGAAAATACGTCTGCCGCTCGTTCGCGAATTATGGACGCGGATTTTGCTGCAGAGACTGCGCAGCTCGCTAAGACACAAATACTGCAACAAGCGGGTATTTCGGTTTTGGCTCAGGCAAACGCGCAGCCTCAGAACATCTTGGCTCTGCTTCAGTAATAGCAAGATGATTTTGAGTGGTGGTACGGCTAGCCGGGCGGAAATTTTTTCGCCCGGCTTTTTCCGCTTAACGAAGGCCCAACCCTATTTACTGTAGGTTGGGGGAGGATATTTAAATGGTTACTGAGATTGGTGGCGCATCCATAGCTTCACATCTTCAGTCAGCTGTCCAAGCCAATGACGCGGTTCCCAAGCGACCTGATGTCAGATTTAGTGACCAGAAGTCTGCCGAGATAAGTAAGCCTGCTGAGCTCGAACTCGAGTTTGACCTTGAGGTAGTCGAGAGAGCGGCGGAAACGGTAGGGAGTTTCATAGAGCAAGTAACTCGCTCTGTCCGAGTTGCTTACGATCAGCATATCGACACACCTATTTTTACAGTCGTTGACGCTCAAACGTCCGAGGTAATAAGGCAGATTCCAAGTGAAGATTTAGTTGCTATCGCGAGATTTTTAGAGACACACGACGTGAATCCTGTGGGCTCTAAAGCACTAGCAGGTATTTTAATCTCGGCTGAGAGCTAAGCATTCGGAAATCTGGCATAGAGCTTGCATCAAGATTTACAAAGGTCATTAATTTGACGCATGATTTGGACTAGAGAGAGATGGTCGCTGTTACAGGAACAGGATCGGGACTGGATATTGATGGGTTAGTTTTGGGTCTTGTCGGAGCTGAGCGGGCACCGGCTGAGGCTCGGCTAAACACCAGAGAAACAGAGACGAAGGCACTCATATCTGATTTGGGTTCGATCACCACTGCGCTGGCTGATCTTGAGCTCGCTGCCAATAAATTAGCCAGTTCCTCTGGCTTTTCGGAATTTGCCGCAACCTCTAGTGACACAACGAAAGCGACTATCACAGCCTCTAGCTCGGCTCTATTGGGGTCATACCAGCTCGCCGTATCGAGTTTGGCGACCGCCCAAACTTTGACGTCTGGCACGTTTTCGCTCACGACATCAACGCTCGGCACTGGCACATTAACGATAGCCTTGGGGACACCGTCTTACACAGGCTCCACTCCCGATACCTACTCCTCATTCACACAAACAAGCTCTGTAGACATTACCATTGATTCCTCCAATAACACATTGGCCGGTATCCGCGATGCTATAAACGCGTCCGGTGCCGGTGTGAATGCGTCGATACTCAATAACGGGAGCACATACCAGCTGATACTTGTCTCGGAGACCACAGGTCTCTCAAATAGCATGGCAATCTCGGTCTCTAATGACAGCGCAGGTACCGATACAGATTCGAGTGGTCTCTCGCAGCTCGTTTATAACGCATCGGCCAACCAGCTAGTGCAGTCAGTCGCTGGTTCCGACGCCGCCTTTACACTTAACGGCATCTCTGTTTCGAGTTCTACTAACACGGTGGCCGAGGTCATCGACGGCGTTACGCTTAACTTACTTGGAACTACGTCTTCAGCTATCACGCTGGACGTTAAAACTGACACAACTGCGGTTGTTGCTAATGTGCAGTCGCTCGTCGATAAGTACAACGCCTATCAAGCGCTCTACAGCAGTGCGACAGGTTATGATGCGCTAAACGGTATAGCGGGTTCGTTGCAAGGCGACGCAACAATGCGCGCAGTAATGTCGCAAGTTAGAGACGCCCTTGGAGCAAATGTCTCTGGTGCTACCGGTGCCTATATGTCAATCGGTGATTTAGGGCTCAGTTTTGATCAAGCCGGCGTTATGTCCTTTACGCAAACGACTTTTGAAACTGCTTTTGCCGCGGATGCCTCCGCGGTGATCCAAGTCTTTGCTTCAACGACGCAAAATAGCACCACCGTAAGTGGTGTTGCGGATACTCTAGAGACTGCGTTGGAAACGTATCTCCAAACTGGCGGTATCTTGGACACAAGAACAGACACTTTAAATTCCCGTCTATCAGAAATCAGCGACGATCGAGTAGATCTGGCCTCACGAATGCAGGCACTAGAGGACCGATTATTTGCGCAAATGAATGCCATGGATTCATTGCTTGCAGAGATAGAAGTTACAGGGGACTTTTTAACACAGCAGTTTGAGGCGATGAAGCCAAGAGATAGGTGATAAAGGAGATTATAAAATGAGTATGAACAGTGCGATGAGCGCGTATACGCAAACGAAAATACATTCGGCGGTAGATGGAGCGTCTCCCTCTGAGTTAATCACTTTGCTTCTTGATGGGGCGCTCCAGCGAGTGCGTGAGGCACGCTGGCATATGCAGCAGAGCGATCTAGCTGGTCAAGGTGAGTGCATAGGGAAGGCCATTGATATTGTTGCGAGTCTTGATTCATATCTTGACCACGATAGCGGAGGTGAGGTCGCTCAGACGCTAGATACGCTCTATGATTATCTCGTCAGGCGATTATACCGTGCGAACCAAAAAAGCGATGTTTCAATTCTTGACGAAGTCGCTTCGTTGTTGAGTGAGGTACGCATTGGCTGGGTCGAGGCAACCAAAAACCAGGAGTAAGCGGTCATGGGATCTGTGGTTTCCGAACGCTGTTTAGAAACGTTACTCGCACGACGGGGCCAGTGTGCGTTGATGGCGAATGTGCTCACGCGAACATCGCGCATGCTTGAGGCCGCGCGGCTGGGTGACTGGGTAGTAGTGGCGGCTATGGAAAACAAGCGAAGGCAGCTATTAAAGCAATGTTTTTCAGAGGCCATTAGCCCAGACAATAGTGAGATTTTCTCGGAGGCGCTGGCGACCATGCTGCACCTCAACGAGGAGTTAGTAGCCCTTTTGAATGAAGCGAAAGCTAATGCGGCGTGGCAGTTTGAATTGGATCGTAAAAATCACCGAGCCGTCGCTCATTATCTCGACGTCGACTGAGTCGAAACACAGACTCTTACGTTGGCGCTAAACACTCAAAAAATCTTAACTGAATTGTACTTGTGTCAAATGCTTGGCGCGCCCTTCCATCTGCTTTGTTAGCTTGATAGGGTTACTCGACCGGGGATGCTGGATGTGGATTAATCTAGGAAAAGCGACACGCAACCGTGAAGGCCAAGAACACCACAGCTCAGCGCCACCTTAAACACCTCGATAGACGCTTGGTGGGTGTTAGCGACGCTATCCAAGAAGTACGCGCTCTTGTTACAAAAGTTGCTCCAACCGAAGCCACGGTCTTACTCCAGGGTGAGTCCGGTACGGGTAAGGAAGTCATCGCCCGCTTAGTTCATGACTGCTCAGAGCGAGCCAATGGGCCGTTTGTGCCTGTTAACTGTGGTGCTATTCCTGGTGAACTGCTAGAGAGCGAACTCTTTGGGCACGAGAAGGGCGCCTTCACGGGTGCTGTCTCCGCTCGCAAGGGCCGGTTTGAGCTTGCCGAGGGTGGCACACTGTTCCTCGATGAGATAGGTGACATGCCTTACGAGATGCAGGTCAAGCTACTTCGCGTTCTGCAGGAGCGAACCTTTGAGCGTGTTGGAGGTGGTAAAGCCATCAAGTGCAACGTCCGGGTCATTGCGGCGACACACCAACACCTTGAGCAGCATGTTGAGGACGGTAAGTTTCGCATGGACTTGTACTACCGTCTCAATGTGTTTCCACTCGATGTACCCCCACTTCGTGATCGCACTGCAGATATTGCAGGGTTGGCGCAGCGCTTCATTGATAGCTTTTCTGAGCAGGGCCGCGGCATTATTCGGTTGGAATCGGACACCATGCAGCACCTGCGGCTTTATAGCTGGCCGGGCAACGTTCGCGAGCTAGGTAATTTGATCGAGCGCTTGATCATTCTTCACACAGACCAAGCTGTCTTCGCTTCAGATCTCCCAGCAAAATACCAGAGCACGGACCTTGTCATTGCCGATCGCCCTGATAACGTCGAACCGCTGGTTGATCAGTTGCCTGAGGATGAGCCCGAGGACCTGTCTGCTTTATTCGCATCCGCGCCCACCTCACCCGTCGCACCACCGACGCCGTCGCACATTGATGAGCCAATTGACCTCAAGCAGCACATCGCGGATACCGAGCGCGCGCTGATTATCTCTGCGCTTGAACAAACGGGCTGGGTGAATGCCCATGCCGCTAAGCTCCTTACTCTACAGCGCACCACGCTCGTCGAGAAAATGCGTAAATACGGCATTTCGCAGGAAGCTGATTCGTCAGAATTCCGACACTCTGCCAGCAAGTAAATCGTAACTTACTGAATTTATGAGTTAAATTTCTGTTGGCACATCGTTAGCATTACGTTCGATGAGGAAAGTGCGTGCCGCGTTTGGTGCGCAAGAAATGAGGTATTAAATTGCGATGAGCGATGTAGCAATCAATCAAGTCTTAGCCCAAATGCGGAGCGTGCAAGCGCTGGCGCAAGGTCAGGGCACTGGCTTAGCTCAAGGAACCGAAGCAGTTTCGGGTGCTCAGTTTCAAAATCTGCTGACGCAATCAGTAGCGGACGTAAACAGCTCGATGCAAGAGTCAAAAGCACTGACGGCTGCATTTGAGAGAGGCGATCCTTCGGTATCGTTGGCAGAGGTGATGATTACCGCGCAAAAGGCGAGCCTTCAATTCACAGGAATGACAGAGGTGCGCAATAAACTGTTAAATGCGTATCAAGAAGTCATGAACATGCCGGTCTGAGGAATAAATTCATATGGCTGATAATCCCGTTTTAGATCGAGTGAGTGGCTTTGCTGCTCAGCCCGTTACCCGCCAGGTTTCGCTACTGGTCGGTTTTGCCGCAAGTATCGCGCTGGCCATTGGCGTGGTTAATTGGGCAAGCACCCCTTCTTACGAGCCGGTTTACGGTGCCATGTCACCGGCTGACAGCGCGACGGCCATTAGCGTGTTGCAAACCAGTGGTATCAAATACCGCATGGAGCCGGGCACGGGGCTGTTGGAAGTGCCGTATGACGACGTACTGCAAGCACGCATGGCGCTGGCCAGTGAAGGCTTTCCGCGAAACGGTGGCGGTATTGGTTTTGAGTCGCTGTACGAAGAGCAGCAGATGGGGCTTTCAAGTTTCATGGAGCAGGCGCGGTATCACCGGGCGGTCGAAGCCGAGTTGGCGAGAACCATTTCAGCGATGGATACTGTGTCGGGCGCTCGCGTTCACTTGGCCATTGCGAAGCAGTCGGCCTTCATGCGCCGCGGCAATGAGCCATCAGCGTCCGTAATGGTCAGCCTCCTACCCGGCGTGCGTCTCAGCGAACGCCAACTGTCGGGCATCATTCATTTAGTCGCGTCGAGTATTCCCAACTTGGATTCGGACCGTGTGTCCGTTGTGGACCAGGCCGGTAAGCTTCTGTCTAGCCAAGGCGAAGATTCTGATTTTGGTTACACGGCTGAGCAGTTTCGTTTAGCGCAGCAATTCGAGAACTCTCTGAATGACCGCATTATGGCCATTTTGGAGCCTATTTTAGGTGTCGGTGCAGTTCGCGCGCAGGTTACGGCGGACATGGACTTTACGCGAATCGAGAGCACCAACGAAATCTACGACCCAACAACAGTCCTGCGTTCAGAGCAGACAACTCAGGACATCACCAATCGTGGTGCGGGTCAGGCACCGGGCGCATTGGTGGCTCAGCCACCGCAACAGGGTGCATTGGCAGTCAATCAGGATCCTGCAGCACCGGTCGATAACATTCCGGACCGAGAGAGTACCAAAGAAACACGCAACTACGAGGTCAACAAGACGATCTCTCACACGCGCCGCGTGCCGGGCACGATCCAAAAGCTCTCGGTCGCCGTCGTGGTTGACTATGTTCTCGATGATAACGGTGATCGGATAGCGCTTGATCAGGCGCGAATCGATCAGATTACGGCGCTGGTGCGAGAGGCCATCGGCTTCTCTGCAGAGCGTGGTGACACAGTGCAGATTATTAATTCACCGTTCATTGCTCCTGATCCCATTGAGCCCATCCCTGAGCCTGGTTTCTTTGAGCAAGCGTGGGTGTGGGAGTTGGGACGAGGCTTGCTAGCGGCACTCGCGGTCCTTGCACTCATCTTCACCGTACTCCGTCCCATGATTCGCTACTCTACGAGCTATACGCCACCCGTGCCGCAGACTGACTTGCGCCTCGAGAACGCAATGGCGGAGGCGACGGCGGCAAGCCAACCAGCAGCATTGAGTGGTCCGGGAGACGTGCCACCGCCACCAAGGCGTAATTATCAGCAGAGCGTGGCGATGGCCCGCAATACCGCCGTAGAGCAGCCGGTACGCGCCGCTTACGTGGTCAAAAATTGGATAGCAGCAGATGGCTAATGAATCGAACTTAAGCGGCGCACAGCGCGCCGCCATTTTCTTGTTGGGCGTCGGTGAGGAGGCCGCCACCGAAGTCATGCGCCATATGAGCGCTAAAGAGGTTCAGCAAGTGGGCGAAGCTATGGCCACTATTTCGAAGCTGACCAACAGTCAGGTGGAAGATGTCCTCGCTGATTTCCATATTGAATCTGCGGAAATTAATCCCCTTGGACTCGAAGCACCTGACTTTACCCGTCGCGTGATGACGTCTGCACTTGGGCAGGATAAAGCGCAAAATATTTTATCTCAGGTGCTTGAGAAACCGGATGAGCACAATGGTGTTGAAGCGCTCCAGTGGATGGCGCCAAAGGCAATTGCCGAGGTCCTCGAGGAGGAGCATCCGCAGATCGCCGCGACCGTTCTGACCCAGCTCTATGATGAGCAGGCGGCGAAGGTGCTGGAGATGCTCCCCGACGACTTGAAGAAGGATGTGATTCTCCGCATTGCGCGCATGGAAGAGCTTGATTCACGTGCTATGGAAGAGCTCGATCGAGTGCTTGAGAGTCAGCTTGGAAAGTTACAGCGCATACCCCCTCGTAAGGTCATGGGCCCCGACAATCTAGCGTCTATTCTGAATGCGACAGACAGTGAATTGGAGAAAGAGATGCTCGAGGCGCTTACGGAGGCCGACGAGGAGTTAAGCGACGATGTCAAGGAGAAGATGTTTGTCTTCGATAGCCTCATGAAGCTTGACGATCGTGGATTTCAGACGCTGGTGCGAGATATAGATCAAGAAAAGCTCCTCGTCGCACTAAAAGGTGTCGACGAGGAGCTCACTGAGCGCTTCTTTAATAATATGTCTGAGCGTGCAGCAGACATCCTGCGCGAGGATATGGAAGCCTCAGGTCCGGTTAAGTTGGCTGAGGTGGAGTCCGCACAAAAGGACATTGTTAAAACTGCATTGAGGCTTGCAGAGGAGGGTACGCTTATGATCGGCAAGGCGGCAAAGGACTATGTCTGAAGCAGCGCCGGAACGATGGCAGCCTCGCGTCCTCACCTCGATTCGGTCAGATGCGAAAGGCCTTGAGGCGATTGCTGAGCAAGCGCGACGTAAGGGCTACGACGAAGGTTTTGCACAGGGTCAGGCTGAGGCACGAAAGCAAGCTGAGCAAACAGCAAGCGAGCTTGCGGCGCTTTGGGCCTCAATGCAAACACCGATATCTGACCAAGATAATCTAGTAAGTGAGCACTTATTATCTCTTGTTACCGCTATGGTCAGGACAATCTTGGCGAGAGAGTTGCCGCTCGACGAAGCTTTGATTCAAAACACCCTAGACGCTGGACTTTCGACTCTGGCCGAGTGTCAGGCACCTATTACAATCATTTTGAGTCCAGCAGATAAAGCGCTGGTGGAGGATCTTTTGGCAGCGCAGCGGCTCACAGCGGAGCTGGTAGTCGACCCCTCAATGCTACGTGGTGGCTGCCGTATCGAGCGAGGTCACGCGTTGGTTGACGCCACGATTGAGGGGCGCATGCAAACGCTGATTGAAAAATTGGCTGGGGTAACACCTGGTCCGTCATCGAGCCAGGAGCAGAAAGAGGCGTTAGACCCCAATCGCATCCGAGAAATCGCCAAACGATTCGTCAGTGATGGTGACAATGAGTAATACGGCGTCCTATCAGGCATCACAGTTCTCGCGAATTAACACGCGGATCACTGCCATGAACAGTGGACTCACCAGTCCCGATCCCGTGACGACTGGCAGGTTAACGCGCCTATCAGGTATGCGTTTAGAGGTCAGTGGCCTGCGAGCGAGTATTGGGTCTCGGTGCTGGATCGAGACCGGTCCTCGACAGGGCATTGTGGCAGAGGTCGTCGGCTTTGAAGGCGAACGACTTGTGCTGATGTGTGAGGGCGCGGGTACTGGATTGACACCCGGTGCGGCGGTAGCTGTCTTGGGTGACAGCGAATTGGTATCGGTTGGTGACCACTTGCTGGGTCGGATTATTGATGGAGCCGGTCGACCACTAGATGGGCTGCCGATGAGCACTGGAGATGCGGTCCCTTTGCGGGGAGATGTTATCAGTCCCATGGAGCGCAGCAGTATCACGCAGCCACTGGATGTCGGTGTAAGAGCCATCAATACCTTGTTAACCATCGGCAAGGGGCAACGCATGGGTCTCTTTGCAGGCTCGGGTGTCGGTAAGAGTACCTTGCTCGGCATGATGACGCGCTTTACCGAGGCCGATGTGGTTGTTGTGGGCCTTGTCGGAGAACGTGGCCGAGAAGTACGCGAGTTTGTTGAAGAGAGTTTGGGTCCTGAGGGGCTTAAGCGCTCCGTAGTAGTCGCGACCCCCGCCGATACGTCGCCACTGATGCGCGTGGCAGGTTGTTGGCGGGCGACCGCCATCGCTGAACATTTCCGCAGCGAGGGAAAAAACGTTCTCCTGTTGATGGATTCGTTGACGCGCTTTGCGCAAGCGCAGCGCGAGATTGGCTTGGCTGCAGGTGAGCCGCCAGTGTCTCGCGGATACACGCCTTCAGTATTTTCGACACTGCCGAATCTAATTGAACGTGCTGGCAACGTGGGTCGCGGTTCCATAACCGCTGTTTACACCGTTTTAGTCGAGGGTGATGACTTGCAGGATCCGATTGCAGATGCCGCGCGCGCCATTCTTGACGGGCACATTGTCCTGTCACGAACAATGGCTGAGTCCGGTGTTTACCCGGCGATAGACATCGAGGCGTCAATCAGTCGCTCGATGCTCCTGATTACGCCAGAGGAGCATCAAAAGCATGCACGACTGCTCAAGGAGTCATTTGCCACGTACCGCGCCAATCACGATCTGATTTCCGTCGGCGCATATCGCTCGGGTACCGACGCAAACATTGACCGGGCCATTCAAAGCCAGGATATGATCAGAGACTTCATTCAGCAACCATTATCAGAGCGAGTAGGCATGCCAGAAGGTGTTTCTGAGCTATCGCGACTCGCTAATGACATGCAGGTCACCCAGACCATTGAGCCCGCGGGGCTTCGAACTGGTCAATCTGGTGGCATGCCGTTACCGCAGGCTACGTGAGGCTAACCGATGGCGAGAGACCAATTAGCTGTGGTGCAACGACTGGCTGAAAGGCATGAAAAAGAGGCGGGGATTCGTCTTTCCACCGCACAAGGCGCGTTGGCCTCTGCTGAGAGTCAGTTAAAGCAAATCGTCGACTACCGGCAGGATTACCACCGCTTGGCCACGGGTGATAGTGGCAACGTGACCGATACCCATCAGCTTCAGGCGGCACGACACTTTCTGTCGGAACTCGACAAAATTGCTGGAAAACAGCGATCTACTATCCAGCAGGCGGAACTTGCACTAGAGCAACAGCGGATGTCCTGGGTCGATGCCAAACGTCGCCTCACAGCCATCGATAAACTCCGCATGCAGCGAAAGAAAGAGCAGCAGGTCATAGATGAAAAGCGCGAGCAACGCGCGCTGGACGATCTTTTTGTCGTGCAGCAGCTCTTCGAAAAGCGCGCCTCTGTCCTAGAAGTAGAGGCCTAACTTATGATGAAAGCACTCACCGAACTTCTATCGGCCGGTCTTAAGACGGAACAGCCAAAGGCGATTCCGCAAGGGGGCGACGGCGGTACGCAGCAGTTTGCTGAGACCATGGAGGCACTCTTGGCCTCAACCACTGGCGGGTCTAAAAAGCTGACCTCTATGAACGAGCTAACTGACTCGGGGCTTGATGAGATAACTGTTTCAGCAGATTCGGAGCTAATGATGGGTGATTTCACCATGGATATTACGAAGCCGGGACAAGACGCACCCAATGGCACGCAAGACACAGCCGTTAGCTCAATGGATTCTGCGGGGATCGTTGAAGCGCTCAGCGGATTAAGTGAAGAGAGCGGTAGCCCATCTAATTTTCAGGAGGCTATCAATGACCTAACCGGCTCAACGATATCTTCGCAAGTAGTTGTAACCAACGACTTGGCTGACCCACAGGGAATGCCAGCAAGCACTGTATTCCGTTTGGATGGTGACGCAGTACCGACTGAGATAACACTCAACATGGTCGAGGCTGGGCGCAAATTTGCGAGGCACTTATCTGAAACACCTAATAACGCTGTCACCGTTACCTCGACGACACCTTCAACTTCGTCTGCAAATCCAGGGGCGGTAGCAACGCCGGAGGTGGTCGGCGCAGACAATAGCCTCACTCGCACTGAAGGCGTTGTCCGTAGTGCGCAGTTACTCGGTGTGGCCGAGCGATTGCCATTGAGCCAATCGACCGAGAGACCCTCGGTGGATCCGCGCCTTGAGGCGGCAACCGACCGAGCGTCTGTGGCCTCGAGCGCGACTGTTGCTAAGGTTGATCTGACCGCGAGGCAAACAGCTTCCTTTGATACGGGTATCAAATTATCCAACACCGAGCCGCAACAATTTGCAGGTGAGATGGCGACCCATATCCGCGTACTGAAGAGTCAGTCTGGTGGTGAGATAAAGCTCAACTTGCATCCCGCTGAGCTAGGGCGAATGAGTATTTCGGTCTCTACGGAGGGTAACGAGACACGCGTGGCCTTCGTGGTTGAGACGTCTCAAGCGCGGCAGGCTGTGGAAACTGCATTACCGCGGCTACGCGACATGCTGGAAAATGCGGGTTTGTCGCTGTCTGATAGTGATGTCTCTGAGCAGCGTGACTCTCAGGCCGGTGCGAACGAGTGGGGTTCTGGCGGTTCACGCGGGGAAACCGCAACGCCTGACAGCGACGATATCTCTGCGACTACCGTACTATCAGTAAAGGTAGACCCAGATCGTTTGGTCGATACTTATATCTGACCTCCATTTGATCCTCATTAATCCTTATTTTTTTACTTCTGACGCTCATTACCTCGGAAGTTCCGTGGACTGAGACTCAGGTCTCAGTGTATCGATGTCATAAAAACTTGATTTCGCGCTCCTCTCGCTTTGGGCTATCGTTAAATCTTGCTTCAACGGCGTCAAGCTTTTGACTTCCGTTATTTTTAACCCTAAATTACTGTTTTTAAACAATTTTTTTGCATTGGTCTGCGCTTTGCACTCGGTATCGTGAAGAGTATCCAATGCGACACCCGTGGAAGGAAAGTGTTGTGAGTGAAGACGTAGAATCTACAAAAGTGAAATCTGGGTTTTCAGTAGTCGTGCTTATAGCGGCTGCGATACTGAGCCTGGTCCTTGGCTATGGGGCTGGTGCATTTACTGGCCAGCCGATTTTGGCCGCGTTAGGTCTTGTTGAGGAGCCGGAGGAGGAAGAGCTCGTCGCTGACGATTTGGAAGTAGATTCAGGACCTAAGGCATCGGACCTTTTTCAGCCCATGGAGGGCGTCTTTGATCCGTCTAAAAAGCGATTCTACGCCGAGGTGGGTGAACTGCTGATCGCAATGTCGCATCAAGGTGCTACTCGACATTTACAACTCACGATACAACTTGTTGGCCACGATGAGGAGTATATGAAAACGGTAGAGAACGATGTTCCCGCCATCCGGAACGGACTATTGGTATTTTTTAACCAGCAGGAGTTTTCGAAGGTCAGTACTTACGAAGGGAGAGAGGCGCTGCGGCGCGAGACGCTCCAGCGTATTAACGAAATTATTGGTGCGACGGCAGAAGAGCGCGTCGCGGATGTTTACTTCACTGCGTACATAACGCAATAGGGCATGTAGTGACTGAAGAATCTGACAAGGAACCGATTCTCACCGATGACGAAATCGAAGCGCTCGTCGAGCACGCTGAGGACGTCGGTTTTGATGACGGCGAGTTTCGGATTCATGACTTCAGCGCTGGCGAAACTCTTACCCTGTCTAAGTGGATTGAACTGGATGGACTCCACAGTAACCACGCAGAGGCGCTTCAGAAGGCGTTTACCTCATCGTTTGATCTTGAGCTTATGGTAGAAGCGCGGCCCTCAACATACGCGGTTGCACAAGATCTGTTGACGGCTTTTCCTCATCGGTTGTGTCTTGTCAGCACTAAGATGGGCCCCTTTGATGAGGAGTGTCATCTGCTCGTACCCGGCGAAACACTGACTTTTTTAGTGAACCAGTATTTTGGTGGTGCCTCAGTGACGCCGCCAAAGCTCACCTCAAAGGTCACTCCCTCCGAGCAACGCATTGGTGAACGGGTCGCGAAGGAGTTTCTGCGAACCATGGCCGAAGTTTGGGTTGATCGCTTTCCCTTGCAAATGGGGGATCTCTATATAGACGTAACCCCTGACCGATTTACGCTGATTCCCAGTGATACAGGTTTTGCTGTATTCCACTTTGAGCTGGCAGTGGACGATGAGCACAGGAGCACGCTTCAGTTATTAGTGCCTTTCGAGGAACTCGAGGCCCAGAGTGAGGCCTTGCTTCCACGAAAAAAGGAAATCCCCCAAAGCCCGGATGCGGCGACTTGGGAGCCACAGTTGAGGGCGACGTTGCCCGATGTGGCAGTCGAAGTCCGCGGCTCTATTGATGCGATCGAGACAACGATAAAGAGCCTGCTCGCAATGAAAGTCGGCATGACTATTCCCATTGAAGAGCCTGACGGGATGTCGCTACTGCTAAACGGTCGATCAGTCGCACAGGGCAGATACGGTGCGCATGACGGACTGAAGGCGATGCAATTTACAAATTTTAAGGAGCGCGAGTTATGAGTGAAGAAGAAACAACCGCAGTACCCCCGGAGCTCGAGGATGCGCCGACCGGTGCAGTAGGCGACATTGATCTCGATATGTTGATGGATGTCCCTGTTACGATGACGGTGGAAGTGGGACGCAAGAGTTTGACCATTAAAGAGCTCTTGTCTCTGACGCCCGGAAGCGTCGTTTCTTTCGATCGAAGCGTCACCGAGCCAATGGACATAATGATCAATGGCACCTTGGTAGCGCGAGGTGAGGTTGTCTCGGCTGACGGGAAGTTCGGCTTACGACTAGTTGATGTCGTTAGTCCGAAAGAGCGTTTAGAGCAGCTGGGCTAACCATGCGTTTCCTACTTGCATTGTTTGCTTTGATGACAGTCCCAGCTGTGGCGCAAGAAGCCGTGCCTGCTGTGTCGCCGAGCAGCCTCTTCACTGGAGATTACTTGCTTCAGGTGATTGGCTCGTTTGTCGTCGTCATATTGCTGCTAGTTGGCGTGCTTGTATTGCTGCGCCGATTCAATGGTGTAAGTAGCCAAATGAGCGGCAATATGCGGGTTGTATCAAGCGTTGGCGTGGGTCAACGCGAGCGCGTCGTACTGCTGCAAGTGGGTGAAGAACAAATTTTAGTTGGCGTCGGACCCGGGAATGTTCGAAAGATCCACGCCTTTGATGAGCCCGTTGTCGAGCCCTCGGCATCGACTACCCCTAGTTTTTCCGATGTGTGGAAAGTCGCGATGGGTAAGACTGAGGCCTCGTCATGAGAAGCCTCGTAGCGCTGTTAACGGTTGCTGGAATCCTGCTGCCAATGGACGCAATGGCGCAGACCATTCCGCTAGTGACCTCGTCGCCGATGGCGAATGGCAATACCGAGTATGCCCTTGGCATACAGATTTTGATGGTAATGACTGTGTTGACGTTGCTTCCCGCAATGCTCATTACCATGACCGCGTTCACCCGAATTCTTATTGTGCTGGCTATCCTTCGACAAGCGCTTGGCACGGCTCAAACGCCATCCAATCAAATTATTTTGGGCTTATCGCTCTTCCTTACTCTGTTCATCATGTCGCCAGTCATTGACGTGGTGTGGTCTCAATCGCTAGGTCCATTTCTCGACGGTGATGTGCCATTTGATGAGGCGCTTAACATGGCTCAGGTGCCGTTGAGGGAATTCATGTTTGCTCAAACACGCGAGTCCGACTTGGCGATGTTTGCTGAGCTGGGTGGCTACGGTGCTTTTGCCTCTCGTGAGGACGTGCCTCTATTTGTGCTGCTACCGTCATTTTTGACCAGCGAGTTGAAGACCGCGTTTCAGATTGGCTTTTTGTTGTTCGTGCCTTTCCTTGTCATTGACTTGGTTGTGGCGGCTGTCCTTATGTCGATGGGTATGATGATGCTGTCGCCCATCATTATTTCGCTTCCCTTCAAGCTGATGCTGTTTGTACTGATCGACGGCTGGTCGCTCATCAGTGCAACGCTTGTCAGTAGTTTTGCGGTGTAGCGGAAATGGGACCTGAAACCGTTTTGGATATTGGCCGACAGGCCTTATGGCTGGCGGTGCTGCTCGCGGGTCCCATGCTGGGTGCCGCCCTTGCGGTGGGTTTGTTTATTGGTGTGATTCAAGCCGCAACACAGATTCAGGAAATGACCTTGAGTTTTATTCCAAAGCTCCTTGCGCTGGTTGTCGTGCTGTTCGTTGTGGGTCCATGGATGCTGAGAATTATTGTCACATTTTCTGAGCGTCTGTTCACGGATATCCCGGGTTTAGTGGGGTAGGCCATGCTCAGTTTCGACACGATTCTTGCCTCAATGACATTGTTCTCTGCGCCTTTTTTACGGCTTTCAGCCATGATGGCCGTCGCGCCGGTATTTAGTGCGGCAGGCTTCAATGTCAGAACACGTGCGCTGTTCGCCGTATTGATCGCTGCGCTCGTAGCGCCGTCTTTACCCGCACCTCCCGTTGACAACCTTTTGTCAGGCGCTGGCGTTCTAATGGGCATTCGCGAGATCGGTGTCGGGCTGGTATTGGGCTTTATTGTGCAGATGGCCTTCGGTGCCGCAGTATTTGCGGGTCAGGCGATTTCCATGACGATGGGCCTCGGGTTTGCAATGGCGGTGGATCCGCAGAACGGTGTTCAAGTACCCGTGATATCGCAGCTGTACGTGATCTTGGCAACACTTCTTTTCTTGGCTCTAGATGGCCATTTGCTTCTGATTGCCGCGGTGGTGGAGTCCTATCAACTCATCCCCATCGGGGTGGCCGGTCTGCCTGTATCGAGTTTGTCAGCCGTGGTCGCCT